>NZ_CP076039.1:3377083-4052500 GCF_014529625.1 Candidatus Pelagisphaera phototrophica | reverse complement strand
ATAATTAGGACCGTTTTGCCGACGACTAGTTTGTCTAAGGCTTTCTGGATCATCCGCTCGCTTTCTGAATCGAGAGCGGAGGTAGCTTCATCTAGTATTAGGATTGGAGCGTTTCTGAGAAAGGCTCGCGCGATGGCGATTCTCTGTTTCTGTCCACCGGATAGACGGGTCCCTCGCTCACCCACAATCGTTTGGTATCCTTTTGGTTGTTCCTTGATGAAGTCGTCTGCGAAGGCCTGCTGAGCTGCCTCGAAAACCTCTTCATCGGTCGCGTCTTGTCGGCCGAGACGGATATTTTCTGCGATTGAGTCGTCGAAGAGCACGGGTTCTTGGGAAACGATTGCGATGCGCTGTCTCAAGTCGTTCGTATTGAACTCACGTATATCAATTCCATCTATGGATATACTCCCTTTAAGTACGTCGTAAAATCTGGGGACGAGATTGGCGAAAGTGCTCTTGCCCGTGCCGCTAGGTCCAACGAGGGCACAAACACACCCGGGTTCGATTACCGCGCTCGCGTCCTTCAGAGCAGGTGAGTCTTCATAGGAAAAAGACACCTCATGAAACTCGATTCGACCTTGTATGGAATTAATAGTTACGGGCGAACTGGGTTCTTCGATAGAGACCGGTTCATTGATGATTTCACGGATGCGCCGCAGTGATTCGGCCCCTTTCTTAAGTTCCCCTGCTAGGTAGCTGATCCGTTTAATCGGCGAGTAACTGAAGTACAGCGCAGCAAAAATGGCGATAAACACTTCGCCGGTAACCCCTTTGTAGTAACCGACCACAAAGGCCGAGGCCAGACCGACTGAGGAAATGATTTCGACCACGGGCGATAGGGAGAAGGTGTATTTGACCACTTTCATCTGCGAGTGGAAGAGTTCGCTTAAGCCCTTTGAAAACCGCCGCGTTTCTCGGTCTTGAAGATTGAAAGCCCGCACTTCTTTGACTGCGCCAAGATTTTGAGAAAGATCGTTCGTGACGCTGGAAAGCTCTTCCTGCTGGGTTTTTGCTTTCTGGCCTAGTTTCTGAGTCAGTTTTCGCACGGGGAAAATGACCAATGGGAGTAATGCGATGCTGCAGTAAATATAGACGACTCCATCGTGTTGCCAACCCTTGTACGCCAGCATGGAAATGGCTCCCAAAAATGTGAGAGGGGCAATGGCGAGGTCACGGCCGGTGATTGTGAGGGCGTACTGCATCGCCTGCGTATCCGCGGTTAGGCGTGCGATAAGGTCCCCCGTCTTCTTGGTTTGAAAAAAGGCCAATGGGAGCCGCTGGATATGGGAAAAAAGCTCTGCTCTTAGATCTCGAATGACACCTAGTCCCGCGTAGTTGAGATGGTAGGTGCTTAAGAACGTACTGACGCCAATGGTGAGAAACAAGAGAGGAAAGATGCTTGCGACGAGAATAAGGCGTTTCAATTCCATCGATTGCTCCCCATTCAATACGATGGAAAACAGCTTTTCCGCTCCGAGCGTGATTCCGGCCCCGGTGCAAAGACCGGCTAATCCACCAACCAGAAGAGCGAACCTTACGCGCATCTTGTAGGGCCGCAGGAGGGCCAGGAATAGCTTAAGGTCCTTGAACATACAGGAGATTTAGACTGCGAGTAAAATGGTGGAGTTCAACCTTTAGATGATTTCACATCGAGCGCGTCTCTCAGACCATCTCCAAGGAAATTCATAGCGAAAAGGGTTAGGGAAAAGAATGTCGCGGGAACAAAGAGAAGCCATGGGTAGACCATCATCTTTTCGGCTCCTTCCTTGATGAGGGTACCCCAAGATGCATTGGGAGGTTGCACGCCAAGACCTAAGAAACTCAATGTGGATTCTAAAAGCATGACGGCGGGGACCAGAAGGGTCGAGTAGACAATCACGGGTCCTAGGATGTTGGGGGCAAGATGGCGAAGGATAATGGTAAATGTCCGGACGCCAGTAGCTCGGGCCGCTTCTACAAAATCTTGATTTTTTAGGTTAACCACTTGGCCCCTTACTATACGAGCCATGGTCAGCCATTCGACGGCTCCGATTGCCAGAAATATGAGTAGAAGCTGGTGATCCGAACCTTCGAAAATGACCATTAACAGGATCACGAATATAAGGAAAGGCAAAGCGTAGAGGACGTCCACGAGCCGCATCATAATGGCGTCGGTCTTTCCTCCCAAATAGCCGGATATGGCTCCATAGAAAACGCCTATAAGCAAAGAGACGAAGGTCGCGATGAATCCAACACCCAGAGAGATTCGGCCACCTTGGAAAATCCGCGCAAGCAGATCTCGCCCGTGACCATCTGTGCCCAAAATATGGATTCGGGAAGATTTCGTGAATATCAAGCCATCGACGTCGATGACTTCGCCATTGCGGATGCGACGTGCTTCTTCCTCAGGATTGGATGCGTAGACATCGGCGAATTCCTTGACTGTAATGACTTCGTCAGCCTCCTCGGACTCTGCGTCATAGCGGAGTTCGATTCCCATCGATAACGGAGGAGTGGCTCCGAGGGAAAGCGTTTGACTGGTAGGAGAGTGAGGATAGAAGAGAGGGCTAGCGTAGCAAAGAATAACCATGGTGGCGAAGAAGCCGAGGCCAAACATGGCAAGTCTGTTCTTTCCGAGCTTTAGCCAGGCATCTCGCCAAGGTGAGCGGGCCTGAATCACTTCGATGTCTTTACGGCTGCTCATTGGTAGCGGAGTTTGGGGTTGAGCAAAATTTGAACGATATCGACGATCATATTGGCGACTATTATCAGGGCGGCATAGAACAGGACTGTCGAAAGAATGAGAGAGTGATCCCTACTCAGTGCCGCTTGTATGAAATGTCGGCCTAGTCCAGGGACTTGGAAGATCGTCTCGACGACAAAGGAGCCGCTGATCAGGCCAGCTAGCGCCGGGCCGAAAAACGAGATAACGGGCATTATGCCTCCACGCAATGCATGGACGATAACGACCTTGAATTCTGGGGCCCCTTTAGCCCGCGCGGATCTGATGTATTCCATATTCAATGTCTCCAGCATGCCGCCACGCGTGAGGCGAGCGATATAGGCGGCGTAGAATAATCCAAGGGTGCATGCGGGGAGAATACGGTCTGAGAACGAAAACCAACCGGAAATGTTGAGCCATCCCAGCCAGACCCCAAAAACGAGGGCCAGTAACGGTCCGATCACGAAAGTCGGCAGGCAAATGCCAACCATGGCCAAGCTCATCGGAGCGTAGTCGAGGATGCTGTTTTTCTTGGCAGCCGCAAGAATCCCAATAGGCAGTCCGATTGCTAACGCGACGATCATGGCGAGTAGACCTAGTTCTAGAGAAACCGGGAACGTATCCACTATAATATCCCTTGAGGTAAGCCCTGGATAGCTAGTTAAGGGGGGGAATTCGAATGTGACGTGCTGCCAGAGAGTCCTGAAGAATTGAACAGGCAAGGGGTCATTGAATCCGTAGTACTCCATCTGTTGCTCCAGTATGTGAGGAGCGACTTTGCGTTCTTGACTGAAGGGTCCACCCGGAGCCGCACGAACCATAAAAAAGGTGATCGTGTAGATCGCCAGGAGAATGGGGATGGCTTGTCCGAGGCGAATGAGGATGAATCTGAGCATATGTGAAGCGAGAAAAACGTGGCAGGTAGCAGTCGAGATGACGCTTATTCAAAATAGACGTTCGTGAAATTGCGCACGTCGAGCGGCGTGGGACTCCAGCCCTTGACCCTAGGGTCGATCCGGTAGGTTCTCACATAGTGGTATATTGGAATAATAGGCATGTCGTTTAGCATGATCGCTTCGGCCTCAGCTAAGAGATCAAGACGCTTCTGAGCGTCGGTTTCGGAAAAAGATTCGGCAATAAGTCGATCGTATTCGGGGTTCGAATATTGAGCGTCATTCTGCCCGCTATCCGATTGAAGGATCCTCAAGAAAGTATCGGGATACATGTAGTCGCCGATCCAGCCATTCCGGGCGATTTCGAAGTTTCCTTCATGTCTCGTGTTAACGAAGACTTTCCATTCCTGGTTCCGGATTTCTACGTCTATTCCCAGGATGCTCTTCCACATTTGCTGGATTGCCTCAGCAATCGCCTTGTGGCTCTCCAATGTGTTGAAGAGCAAGGTAAGTTTGGGGAATCCCTCTCCATTTGGGAAACCGGCCTCCGTTATGAGCTCACGCGCTTTCTTAGGGTTGAAGGAGGCAATGGATTCTGGCTCGTACCCGCTTATCCCAGGGGGGGTGAAATTGCCTGCAGGGAGCTGTCCCCCTTTGGTGATTCTGCGTACAATGGTGTTTCTGTTTACCGCGTAGCTTAATGCGTGTCTAACTTTCGGGTTGTCCAGAGGAGGCACTTTCGTATTCAGCGAATAATAATAGACCCCAAGGAAGGGTTCGATCTTAACGGTGGGGTCATTGCGCTCTTGATACACGGGGATCATGTCGGTTGGAATCGTATAGCTGTAGTGCAGCGCCCCGCTGTTGAACATTTGATCCTCCGTGTTCTCGCTGACGATAGGGTAGAACTTGATTCCGTTAAGCTTCACTTGGTCGGCGTTCCAGTAGCTCGGATTCTTTTCGACCTCGATTATCTGGTTCATTTGCCAATTCTTGAGCTCGAATGGACCATTGCTTACGTATTCCTCGCGTATCCAATTATTGGCGGGGTCATCGATTGCACCGTACTTTTCGACCGTTTCAGGGTGGACGGGGAACCAGGAATTGTGCTTAATGATATTGTAGAAATAGGGGACTGGTTCCTTGAGGGTCACGCGCAGCGTAAGCTTGTCTAGAGCCTCCGCTCCGACTTGCGAGAAATCGGTAATCTCGCCTTCGTTGTACTCTTTGGCGTTTTTCATTGAGTAGAGCATCTCTGAATACTGAGAGCCTAAGCGCGGCGAGAGAATGCGCTTGAAGCCATAAACGAAATCATGAGCGGTTACGGGCTCACCGTTAGTCCATTTGGCGTCTCTAAGATGGAAGGTCCATACCGTATTGTTTTCATGTTCCCATTTGTAGGCCATTCCAGGGTGGGGCAGGCTATCGTCTGTGGGATGCGGCGCGATCAGTCCTTCAATCAGGCTGACAATCACATGGTGCCCGTTCATAGACGAGTTGATGTGCGGGTCGAGGCTGTGCGGCTCGCTGCCGTTACCGAGCAAGAGAATTCCTTCGTCGATTGCGTCGTCCGCAGGTGTGGCGACGGAGAACGGGTTGAAGCAATGGATAACAATTAAGGTGCTGCAGAAAAGTCGGTTTGTCATTGGTTCTTTAGTTTTGAAGATGAACGTATTTATAAGTGCGAAGAAGAACTAGAGATGCTGGCCAGTTTTGAACTCGAGAGCTCACTAAGTAGTCTTTGGTTTTCCAGGAAATTGGAATGATTGGCATTTCTTCCATTAGTAGGCTCTCAGCTTGATAAAGAGTTTCGAGGAGGGAATTTGAATCGTGTTGAGTCAGGGATTTGTCCAAAAGGTTGTCGTATTCCGAATGCTTCCATCGAGATCGGTTGTGCAGTCCGTCGCTTCTCAACACGTCTAGAAACGTGTAGGCGTGAACGTAGTCGCCTGTCCACGCGATATAGCCGATGTCGTAGTCTCCCTCGTCTAGTCGCGTTAAAAAAGTCCGGAATTCCATGTTCTGAATTCGGACATCGATTCCCAGTTTCGCTTTCCACATGTTTTGGAGTGCCTCAGCGACGGCGATTGAAACGTCGCGATTGGAGACAATCATTGTTAAAGGCCTGTTTCCACTTAGCGCATCAAGCTCACTCTCGGCGAGAGTAACGAGGGCAGGATTCGCTAAATTTGATCGAAGTGGATAACCGGGCATTGATTCCGGGGTGAACCGATTTGCTGGGGTTCCGGATTTCAGAACGGCTTTGATCAGGAGCTTCCGATCGATAGCCTGGCTGAGTGCAATGCGAGCGCGGGAACTTCTAAGAGAGGAAGATTCTGTATTCAGGACCAAATAGGCAGTTGAAAGAACAGGGTCATAGCGAGCGTTTGGAAGGTTCGCGCTTTTGAGTTCCGATGGGATCTCTTCGGTCACGTCTATTTGACCGGATTGGAATGCCCTGTATTGCGATTGGGTATTTTCGATGGTGTGAAACTCTATCGAAACAACGGATACCCTCTCCGCATCCCAGTACCTCTTGTTCTTGACGATAGAGATTCTCAAATTTCGTTGCCAGGAAGCTAGCGTATAGGGGCCATTCGAAACCAAGTTCTGACTACTTGCCCAACTATTTGAAATCGAGTAAAGGTCGCCATTAGCTTGTATCTCATGGATGGGTACGGGAAACCAAGCGAAGTGTTTGAGCTTTTGGAGGAAGTATGGAACGGACCTATTTAATTCAATCTCGAGTTCGTATTTGGAAATCGCGGAGACACCGACTTTCGAGAAATCGTTGATTTCTCCTTTGTGGAATTCTTCTGCATTGAGAATATCGTAGAAGAGAACGGCGTTTTGAGCGGCAAAACGAGGCGTCAGTATCCGTTCGTACGATTCGACAAATGTGTTGGCGTCGATTGGGGTACCGTCTGACCACACCGCATTGGGGTTGAGGGAAAACACGAATTTCGAATTCTTTGCGTTAACGGTCCAACTACTCGCGACACCAGGCAGTATTTCGGTGTCACCTTGTGCTGGCTGAGTTACCAGTCCTTCGAATAGGGCGCTCGCGATATTACCCTCTGCGACGGAGATCGCTTGATGTGGATCTATCGCTTTGGGTTCGGCCGGATGGCCAATCCTTAGAGTGTTGGCGATTTCGGCGTTTTTGGATGCTGAATTAGAGCAGCCGAAAAGCATAAAACTGGATACGCCCAATAGGATGAAAGAAAGAATGGTGTACACCCATTCGATGAGATTATTTCTGAAGGGAGGACGGGTCATTTAATATAGATCAACGAGGTCGCTAGAGCGGCCGCTCCCTCTCCGCGACCGATTGATCCGAGGCCTTCATTGGTGGTCGCTTTAATTCCGATTTGACTGGGGCTGATCCCGGCGCTTTGGGCGAGACGATGCTTCATCGCATCCGTTTTCGCAGCGATCTTCGGTTTTTCCGCGATCAACGTTGCGTCGATGTTTCCGATAACGTATCCTTCGTTGCTGATGGAGCAGGCAACTTCCTTCAGGAGCTCTTGCGAATCGATATTGCGGTATTTGGGGTCTGTATTTGGAAAATAGTGACCAATATCGGGCAGGCCAGCAGCGCCGAGCAACGCGTCACAAATAGCGTGAGTAAGGACATCAGCGTCGGAATGACCGTCCAATCCGTAAGGAGTATCGAAGGAGATGCCGCCCAGAACCATAGGTCTGCCTTCTTTGAATGGATGGATATCATAGCCTTGGCCAATTCGGATAGGAGCTGTCTGTTCTTTCTCTGACACGGAACTTATTAAATGGATAGGAAATGGAGCTAAACTGAATTCGTACTTCTTTGGGTAAAAGCGCGAGCGGATTTAAGTAGTGGGAAATTGGGATGCAGTCGCTTGTTCCTTGTCTGTTTGAATAGAGATAATCTGAATTTGTGGGCTTTTTTTCTCAACACGACGAGAATGCCGTTCGGTATTTCATCGGGAAATCGAGTAACGGTTGCCTCGATGGTCCATCGGCAAGGTACGCGATCATCTTGGTTAACGGATTTAATTAGGTCTAGGAGCGAGTCCTTCGTAAAGACATGAAAGTGAATGTTGATAATGTCTTTTCGCTCGGTGGCGAGCCTGTAGGATTGAGCGAGTTCGGCCCGATTTTCCTTGGATTCATCAGAGGTGTCGCTCGGGGCGAACTCGGACCATTCGACCCCATATACGAAATCCTCGATATGCGTGGGGTCGGAATCGTCCACATTGTTCAGATAGTCGTCTATCATGTGGTCGACGACCGTGGTCTTTCGAGGGCAGTCAAAAGTGAACTGCTTGTCCGGGACGACCATGTAGACGATGCCCTTTCGCTTCAGAACGCGATGCCATTCGCATAGAGCCTTCACGGGGTTGGCAGTATGCTCCAAAACGTGTGAAGATGCTACATAGTCAAGTGACTCGTCTGCAAAGGGCAGGTCGGTAGCCTCTCCAAAGTACGCGGCATGGGTGGGTTCATTGGCGTATTTTTCAAACTTGTCTACGTAAATGGGCTTTATTCCGGGTATAGGGTATTTAAAGGCCCCTATTTCGGTCCCTATTCCACGACACCACCTCTTTGCTGCATCCTGACTTTTCATCCTTCGCTCCGCCGATTGAACAGGAATTCGAACAAGAGGACATCCCGAGGGGTTGTCAGTTTGGGATTGGGAGCGTCGATTTCGATCAGCGAGACCGGGAGATTTGTGGCTTCGATTGCAGACAGGTCATCCGTAACGAGCAGGCCGCTCTCGATTGTACTTCGATACCCCTCGACGATGACAGGCATCTGGAAGCCCTGAGGCGTTTCCATCGCCCACAGGTTCGAACGGCTAATTGTCTTAAGAGTGTATCCACTCTCCGAAGATTTAGCCTGTTTGATCGTGTCGGTGACTTTTCGAGCGACGCAGGCAGCGCCCGAGCCTCTAGAGGCTTTTGCCACGGTATCAATCGTTTCAGGATCTATGAAAGGACGGGCACCATCATGAATGAGGACCACGTCGCAATCCGAACTCAATTTCGATAGCCCGGACCAGACGGAGTCCTGGCGCCTTTCACCTCCCTGGACCCATTCGACACGGCGAAACGCATCGACTGGAATCAAAGGTTCGACAGACGTTTTTTGCGCGTCGTCCCGATAGACTACGATTATTGAATCTACCGTTTCACAGCTGGCAAAGGCCTCGATTGAATAACGGAGAACCGGTTTGCCGCAAATAGGGAGAAGCATCTTGTCAGGAATCGCTTCCCCCATACGAGTGCCTGAACCGCCGGCCAAAAGAATCGCAGTAGCGGATGGTGACGGTGGATTCATAGGCGAGCTCGAGACATTTTAATCGTACAGGAGTCGCGGGACTACCGTAAGTCTTCGAGAACCGATTTCACTACAGACTCGGGATCTTCCGCTTGGTAGATGGGTCGTCCTACGACGATGAAATCCGCTCCTTGTTCCGCGGCAAGTCGAGGGGTCATGATGCGTTTTTGATCGCCTGCGTCGGCACCCACCGGCCGTATGCCGGGAGCTACAAGCTTGAATTGATTGCCATGTATGGATTTGACCTTGGCGGCTTCATGAGGGGAACAAACGAGTCCACTCAAACCGACATCACTTGCAAGGGCGGTTAGGGCGAATACTTGCTCTGCCGCGGAGCGGTTGACCCCGATTCCTGCGAGGGCTTCATCGTCCATGGAAGTCAGGACGGTAACCCCGAGAAGCTGTAGGTCGGGTTTGTGATCTTGCTGCGACCTCACAGCCCATTCCATCATCTCCCTCCCGCCACAGGTGTGAATGGTCAGCATATCGATCGGGAGCTCGGAAGCGGAGGCGATGGCTTTGGCAACGGTGTTGGGAATATCGTGAAGCTTGAGGTCGAGGAATACCTTTTTGCCGAGATCTGAAATCTCGCGAACGTACTCCGGGCCATACTTTGTGAACATCTGGAGCCCGATCTTTATCCAATTCAGACTTTCGCCGGATCGCTTGACGAGCTCGATCGCCTTGGACCGATCGTCGATATCCAAGGCGAGGATCAGTTCGCAGTTACCTGTTTGATCAAAATTTTTGGTCATCGAAAAACGACAATGAAGTCCTTTTATCGTTTCATGCAAAGGCAAACGATCGAGATCGGTTTGAGAGCTTGCCCTATTGGTTCGAAAAAGCACGGTTTAGTACTTGCTACGAGGGTGCCATGGAAATCGAGATATCCAGTCCTGCGAAAATTAACCTGTCGCTTGCCGTGACTGGGTTGCGTGCGGACGGGTTTCACGGGCTAACGAGTCTAGTGGCCCCTTTAGCTTTTGGCGACCGAGTTTCGTTAACGGTTGAGGCGGGCAAAGAGGGGATTTTCCTCAAATCGACGGATCCGCACCTGCCCATTGACGACCAAAACATAGCTTGGCGGGCAGCGGACCGTTTCCTGCGCAACTTTGGCTTTGAGGCGAGAGTCGATATAAGAATCGAGAAAAATATCCCTATTGGAGCGGGACTGGGAGGGGGCAGCAGCGATGCGGCATCCGTTTTAAAGGGTCTGGCGGCACTTCTAGACATTCAAGATGACTCTGCTTTAGAAGGGCTCGCAGGGGAATTAGGCTCGGATTGTCCGCTCTTTTTGAAATCGGAACCACTCATTATGAGAGGCCGCGGAGAGGCGATTGAGAGATTGGGCGAGACGTCAAGGGGTTCATTACTTGGTCAATCCATCGTATTATTTAAACCGTCATTTGGAATCTCAACCGCCTGGGCCTACCGGTCGCTTGCGGGTTTGGGAGCTTATGCTGACCCAGTGGAAACCGAAAACCGACTGGAAGCATGGAAAAATGGGAATCTCCCATTGGGTAATCTTCTGATGAATAGCTTTGATCCAGTTGTAGGAAACAAATATCCTAGCATGCCGCTCATGCTGAAACTCATTCGGGAAAAGACAGGGTCGCCCTGCTTGATGTCGGGTAGTGGAAGCTGCTGTTTTGCGCTTTGTGATCCAGACACGGAGAACCCTATTAGAGAGCTGGTAGCCGAATGTTGGGGTGAAAGGGCGTTTTTCCGCTCGACTCGCATTTCAGATATAGGGTTGACGGGGACAGAAGGGTTTTCATTTTAGAGCGCAGCGAATAGGCGAAATTACTTTGTGGAGCACAGTTTCCGTCGCTTTTGACGCGTTGAGAGTCGATGGATAGCAATAAAGCAGAAGAAGTGGAGTTTACGGGGATTGCCGCATCGCCGGGCATCGCTCATGGACCGGTGTCGCTTCTGCGGGAGAAAAAGATATCCGTTCCCAAATACAAAGTGTCATCCGATCGTTTAGAATCGGAGACCGAGCGCTTTGAGAGTGCCCTTCTCGCTACTCGAATGCAGATCCAGGCGATAAGAGATGAAGTTCAAGCGAGCCTAGGTGAAGATGAGGCGAGAATTTTTGATGCTCATTTGCTGGTGCTCGAAGATCAGGCGCTAATCGGCGAGACGATTCGAGAGATGGAGTCCTCCGTGGAAAATGTGGAGTCCTGTGTTTGGAGAGTTGGGAATCGGTACATCGAAGCTTTTGGTCAGATTGACGATGAGTACCTGCGTGAACGTGCTAGTGACCTTCGAGACGTGCTAAGGCGGCTCATCAGCAACTTAACGGGGCAATCACTCGAAAACGCGGATCGGCTGAGCGACAAGCACGTCGTGGTCGCTCACGATATCGCGCCATCGGATTCAGCGATGATTGACAAGAATCATCTGCTGGGCCTGGCAACGGATGCGGGGGGCAAAACGAGCCACACGGTGATTGTTGCTCGGTCTATGAATATTCCAGCCGTTGTCGGTCTGGGAAACGTGTCCGAACAGATCAAGCCCGATGACATTGTTTTGGTGGATGGCTTTGAAGGCAGAGTCGTGGTCAACCCAAGTGATGCTACCCTCTATCGTTATGGCAAAATCAAGGACGAGCACGCGTCGATAACGAAGCGGCTGATTGCGTTATCCCAAAACGTCTCTCAGACAAAGGATGGGCATCCGATACAATTGATGGCCAATATAGAGTCTGAACACGAAGCAAAGCGGGCGATCGATATTGGCGCAGATGGAATTGGGCTCTTCCGCACGGAATACCTGTTTTTGAATTCCAAAGTGCTCCCCACCGAAGACCAGCAGTATGAGGCCTACAAAAATACGGTGGAAACAATGAACGGGCTCCCGGTCGTCATACGCACCTTTGATTTAGGTGGCGACAAGATATCCAACATTCCTGAACTCGGAATGATAGGGGAGTCGAACCCGTTTCTTGGTTACAGAGCGATTCGATACTGCCTAGACAATGCCGAATTTTTCACGACACAATTGCGGGCGATCTTGAGGGCAAGCGCGCACGGGGATATACGTATTATGTATCCGATGATCAGTGGCGCAGCTGAACTGGAACAGGCTAATGAATATCTTGAAATTGCCAAAGATCAGCTCCGCGGCGAAGGTATTCCTTTTAATGAAAACCTGTCGGCGGGTTCGATGATCGAAATTCCGAGTGCCGCTACCGCTTGCGATACCCTGGTAGCCGGATCCTCATTTTTTAGTATAGGATCAAATGATCTGATACAGTACCTCATAGCGGTCGATCGGTTAAACGATCGTGTCGCTCACCTGTACGAGCCTACTCATCCGGCTGTAATTCGGACCTTGGCTCAGGTCGTCAAAGCAGGTCGAGAGGGAGACAGGGAAGTTTCTATTTGTGGCGAAATGGCGGGAGATCCCGTTTTGGTTCCCATGCTGATTGGATTGGGAATCGAGTCGTTAAGCATCGCACCTGGATTGCTGCCGAACGTGAAGTTTGTTGTGCAAAGCATGACGCTCAAGGAGGCGAAAGATCTGGCGGAAATGGCATTGTCCGATTCGGACAGCACAACTATTTATGGAAATCTGCTGGTGTTTTATGAAGAGCGAATGGCGTCCCTCTATTAAGGACAAGATTGCGACCACTATCTAAAAAACAGCACAGCTATCTTTTGATACCGGTAGCTAGAAGGGTCTCGAAACCAGGCTCGCCCGATTCTTTGGACACGACCGATACGGCAACATTCTCAAAGCTGGCTCCTTTTAGCCAAGAATGCAGCTTTTTTTCGGAGAATCCCAACCAGTTGTCTGCGTATAGTTCTCGAGCCTTCTCGAATGTGTGTTCCTTCAAGTCGAGAATCACAACTCTGCCGCCCAGTTTAGTAATTCGATAGGCTTCCTCGATTGCTTTCTCTGGGCGATTGGCGTGATGGAGGGCTTGGCTTAGCAAGGCGATATCCACTGACGCGTCGTCGAGCGGGACGGCTTCGATGTCACCCAGCAAATACTGGAGATTCTCCAGTTGGTTTTTTTCCGCGAGTTCCTTCCCGACCTCGACCATCCTGGGGGAGTTGTCGATGCAATAGACCTGTTCGGCCTGTCTCGCGATTAGCTGGGAAATCATTCCTTCACCTGCTCCGAGATCAGCCACGACTACTTTCGGAACCAGATGCAACAGCATATGGCCAATGCCTTCCCATGAACGTCCAGGGCAGTAGTTCTTGCCGAGCCTGCCAGCGATCAAGTTAAAGTACTCTTCTGCGATTTTGCGGCGCTTCTGGATTACTCGTTCCAGATTCTCATTATCTTCGATGAGTTCGGGGGAACCTGAAACAGAGTTAATGGCAGCCTCAATCAGTTCTGCCTCCCATTGTTCAAGTGACGTCTTGATTGAGTAGAAATTCTTTTTCCCGTCTCGCCGATCTACGACGAGTTCAGATTGTCTCAAAATGGCCAGTTGTGATGAAATCCGCGATTGCGACATGTTGAGAGCCTCTTGTAGTTCAGCGACCGATAACTCTTCCTGGCTCAACAGCCCCAAAATACGCAGCCGTGTGGGCTCTGCCAAGATTTTGAGAGTATCCCAAGCCAGTTTCATGGGGAAAGTAAAAATTAAGAATGTAATTATAAGAAGGAAAAAACGCTTCAGACGGACTCGACCCGAACAATTCAAGCAAGAAAAACCGCGATCCCTTTGGAGGACCGCGGCTTGGGAAAAATGATTTGGCAGTGGATTTTCTACTTGGCGACTTGGTCAACGAAACGCTGGATTGAGATGATCTTTAGCAAGCTATCGACTCCCTCGATATGAAGTTCGACTTCGTCCCTAGGAGATTTGCCGAGCAGAGCAGCACCGAGAGGCGTTTTGTAGGAAATGACTTCCTTTTCCGGATCGCTGTCCCAAGCCCCCAGAATGGTATAAGTAATCTCTTTATTGGTCGTTTCATCGAGGAGATTGACAATGCTACCGATGCCTACCGTTTCGGTTCCGATCTCGCTAAAGTCGGTGATTTTTGCTCGTTGCAGATCCATCTCAAGCTTGTTGCGTCGTGCAAGCAACAGTGACTGATCTTGCTTGGCCATCTTGTATTCAGAATTTTCTTTCAAGTCACCATGTTCGCGTGCGACGCCGATGGCTTTACTGTTTTCAGGAATCTGCTTGGTGACAAGATCGTCGTACTCGGCCACAGCCTTGTCGTAGCTTTCGCGGGAAACTATGAGCCCGGTCGCTCTGGTTTCCGCACCCGTTTCCAGCAATGACTGAACGGCAGGGAATATCTTAATGAATCGAGCGAGCAGAGACTTTTTCGTTAATTCCTCAAAACCTTGGTTGAGCAAGAGATTGTTGGCGAGGTCCCGTGCGGTTTCCGAATCCGCTTCAGCGAGCAGGTCTGGAATGAGCTCCGTATCTTCGCTGAGGATATCAGCCAGAGGAATGCGTCGGGAAGTCACAATTTGAAGTGCCTCATAGTCGATCGCATAGAAAATAGCATTGAGCAGGCGAGGCTTGATCATTGGTCGAACCAGATTTCCGAACTTGCGGGAATTCCGATTTTTCACGATCCAGAGCAGAACGGGCTCTTTCAGGTTCTGCTCGGTCTGCCAGCGCTCGAACGTTTCGAGAAGATCCTGATCGAAACCGTTCAGCAAAAGGAAGTTGACGCAGTCAGTTGTGAGTTTCCCACTGCTGGACTTCAACAGACTGAAGGAAATTTCTTTCCAGTCCGCTGGATGAGCCTCCTTGATGAGCTCTAAGGCTCGGGTATGGAGATTGGTCGCTAAGTCATCTAGGATTTCATTGAGCCCTTCGATGTCACCTACGAGATCTGCCAATGCCGGTTCGAACTCGGCAATGTCTACCTCGAGAATTTTAGCCAGATCATTGCGAATCCAAGCCCCCTTGAGCTTTTCCGCGGGGGTAAGCTGGTTACTTTCTTTAACGGCAGTCGCTAAACCATGAAGAACGGCGGGAAGATGCTCTTTGATATCCGGATTTTCGGTCACCGCATCGAGTAACTTGTCCGCGATGATTACCCGCCGTTTGGCGGATTGGGTCGCATTGTACTCCTCCAAAAGTTCGTCCTCAATGCTGACAGGTTCGTCCCGCAGGACGTACATGCCGGTTTTGCGCGGCGGGACCGCGATTCGAGGATCTTTGGCCAGGATTTTCTTAGTTGCGGTCCACCATTTCTTAAATTTGACTGGATCACCGATCACTTGAGAAAGGATGCTCTCAACCTCGGTGGCGCTTGTGGCTCCGTTCGGATATTGCTTGAGGACTTCCACAACGAGGTCTGCCTGTTGTTTTGCAATCATCTCCGTGATTAAATCTGGCTCGGTCTCCTTGCGGGCGAGCAAATGCTCCGGAGGAAGGACCTGCATCGTGACGACGCAGAAGCCAGGATCCATCCGGTGACCTTCCTTACCCTCGAAATCGATGATCAGCTTTGAGCTGGCAGCATCGTATTCCTTTATCTGGCCAAACCCCCAGCTTTGATGGATACAGTAGCGTCCGGGCTGCATTGACTCGAGCTTTGCCTTAGCAGGCTTAAGCTCGGGTTTCCGCGTAATGAGTTCTAATACGGCTTCTTCGTTCATTTGAAGTTATGAGACTAAAGGTTTAAGAGAGGCGGCTTTTTATGCAGTTGTCAACGAGCGACTATTCCCTCAACAACATCTCCCTTGCAAATGAACGACTCATCTTGGAGCTGTGCGGTCGAATTGACCAGCAGATTTCTCAATAAACCCGCACGGTTGTCTCATTTGCTTGAGCGATTGCCAGCCAAGATGGACTCGGGCAGTCGACGGCGTTGTCAGTTCCTTTTGTTCGGCGTAGTCCGAAATTGGTCCTTTCTGGAGTCAAATCTAGATGCTTTCCTGAGGAAACGCCCTCGAATAGGAATGTGGGCCGCGCTTTTGGTTGCCAGCTATGAACTTATGGCCAACTCGGGAAAGTCAGCCCAGATCGTCGACCATGCGGTGGGCAGGATCGGCAAGAAATTCAGCAAATCCGAAAAGGCGCTCGCTAACGCGGTCCTGAGAAAAGTGGCCCAAGGGATTGCAGAATCGAAAGAAACGGTTCCATCCGATTGCTTCTCGATGGCGATTCAGTATAGCCACCCGGCTTGGCTAATCGACCGCTGGATCAAGCAATTCGGCTTCGAGAATGCGTCCGGTCTAGCGCGTTGGAATCAAGAAGAGCCCGATATATACTTTCTTCCTTTAGAGGGTGCCAAGGCTGCTGCGATTGGTCAGTCAACCGATTGGGATCCCTATCGAAAGGGCTCTGATACGAATTGGAGCGAGTTGGCAGAAGCCCTCCAGGCAGGATCTATCTATATTCAGAACCCCGGAGCTAGACTGGCGCCCAACTTGATCGTGAAGCACTTTCACGATGGCCGCATTCTTGATCTGTGCGCGGCTCCTGGCGGCAAGAGCTTCTACCTTGAGAAGATATTAGAGGAGTCGATTCGGGAAATCGTTTGCGTTGATCTTCCCGGACCCCGTTTCGAGCGACTCCTTACCAACGTAAAACGGTTTGGATCTGGAAGGCTTAGGAGTTTGGCGGCCGACCTCTTTGAATTGGACGAGAAAGAGCAGGGGCGGTTCGAGGCCGTTTTACTGGATGCCCCATGCAGTAATTCTGGTGTTCTGCAAAAGAAGCCGGATGCGAAATGGCGCCTTTCGACCGAGAGGATTTCCGATCTGATAGCCTTGCAGTTTAGAATGTTGACCAAGGCTTCCGAACTGGTGGGTGAGAATGGACTGCTGGTCTATAGTACCTGCAGTGTTGATGTCGAAGAGAACGAAGGGGTCGTTAATAGTTTCCTCGAGTCGGAAATGGGTCGGAGATTCAGTTTGGTCGAGCGGGTCGCGAGCCAACCCTGGATTGCGGGGCACGATGGAGCGGGTGCCGCGCTTCTGCGCCGGCAGGGCTAGTCCTTAACAGGCTTGGGCAGGCGACTGCAAAGCAAAGCTGCGCCGACGGTGATTATGGCCCCCACCAGGTAGAGCTG
Source organism: Candidatus Pelagisphaera phototrophica (assembly GCF_014529625.1). Taxonomy (GTDB): domain Bacteria; phylum Verrucomicrobiota; class Verrucomicrobiia; order Opitutales; family Opitutaceae; genus Pelagisphaera; species Pelagisphaera phototrophica. The sequence goes on along the minus strand of NZ_CP076039.1, from coordinate 4,035,581 downwards.
GAGTGAGCCGAACCACCAGAAAACGAAGCTGGCGAGTAGCGGTCCAATCGCCCGAGCGAGGGATCCTATTGCCCGAAAGGTCCCCAAGGCGCGCCCTTGCTCGGATTCGCCGGCGAAAAGAGACACGAGCGATGTGAGCGTTGGGCTGGCGAGGCCGACACCGAACGCGAGAAACGCAAGTCCGACATATAAAACAGAAACGCTCGAAGCGATCCCTAGAAAGACGAGCCCGATCGCAACCAGTAGAAGGCCAGTGGTCGCGACGCGTTTTTCCCCCAGTTTGGGAGCAAGTCGTCGCACGATGCCACCTTGGACCAGAACTAGAACGAAGCCTACGAAAACCATCATCCAGGCGTTTTGCGTGGCACTAAATCCAAAACGATCCGCCCCGAGGAAGGTCAGGGTGAATTCCATTCCGGCGAAAGCGAACATGAAGACGAAGTAGGCCAGATTGGTTTTCCCGATAGCGGGAGGCAGCTTATCGGTGAGGCGGGCGATCGGGTTGCGGGATTCCGAACTCTCTCGATTTTCGTCTGAAAGGGATTCCTTAAATCGAGCCTTCACCCAAAGGAAATTTAGCAACGCAAGCCCCGCTGCCACAAAAGCGACGACGGAGAAAGGGTTGATTCCGTATCTTGCCCATTCCGGATGGGACTCGAGCAAATTGAACTGGCTTAAGAAGCCTCCCAAAGCGGGTCCCAGAATGAACCCGAGTCCGAAAGCGGCTCCTACGATCCCCATTCCTTTGGATCGGTTTTCTTTGGTGGTGATGTCAGCGACCGCCGCTGTGGCGACCGAGATGTTGCCGCTCATGCAGCCCCCGACAAAACGGGCTATAACCAATGTTAGAAAGCTACCCGCAAACCCCCATAGAATATAGCTGGCGAAAACCCCCAGAGTGGTAATGAGGAGTATAGCGCGGCGGCCTTTCTTGTCAGAAAGGCTGCCCCAAATCGGGGCAAAGAAAAATTGTAGAAAGGCATAGAGCGAACCCAGTATTCCTCCGAATAAAACCGGGGTAAAGCGGTCTCCGGCTCCGGTGGCGGCAGAAAATTCGTCCAGAAATAGTGTGAGGCTGTTGAGCAGTCCGCTTTGCCCATAGTACTCGAGAATAGACGGAAAAAGGGGAAAGATGATACTAAACCCAACGAGGTCTAAGAAAATGGTTAAGAATATGACGCCCAGCGATAGCGATTTCTGACCGTTTTTGGGTTGTTCTGATTGTTTGCTCAAGGAGGTGGTTTATTGGCGTCTCGCCAATTGAGCGCAAGATTTTAGTCGCTTTGGAATCGGGAAGAATGGATGCCTCGCGATCTAGGAAACCAGAATTCCTTTTGCGAGGGCGTAGATGTATTCGAGCTCATCTGGGGCAATCCCGCTCCAAACGACAGCTGATCGGCATCGGATATTGCCTGGATCTCCAGCGATACTCCGATTATCACGACAGCCTTATTGCCTCGAGTTCCAGGTTTCTGCACCCGCATGATAAACTCCTCAATCTCATTAGCAGAGATGCTTCTCGTTTTCCGAAGGGGCCATCCCTTGCTTACTTTGAGCGTGTCATTGCTGATGGATACCGATTGGGTGCGACAAATGTGATCCCAATTAGCCGAATTAAAAACCACTTGGGGAGTCCCAGAAAAATTAAACCAAAGATGGCGGCGAAAATCGGGAAAAAGCCGGGCACATCGGTTTGGGTCAAAAATGGAATAGCAAAGGCGGTGAGGAAAATCAGTTCGAATACCCAGATGAACACGGCGACCACCAGAAAGCCCATTTTGAAGCCAGGAGGAGGAATTTCAATCTGCAAGCTGGATCCATCGTAGTTGATGCGCGATTTTAGTACAGCAGGGGGATTCGGAATCTCGTTGGTTTCCAGACCTTTTTTGAATTTGTCCTTTATGCTCCCATCCAGTAGATCCACTCCCCGGATACGCGTTGAGCCAGATGTTTCGTCATAAATAGGCAATGACAAGAATTTCGCGTTCTCTTCGGCATCGCTTCTCATATTCTTTTCAGAGCGGCTCTGAGAAATGTCGAATTGGTTGTCATCGCTCCCTGCCAAACGAACCTGATAGTTGGGGGCTTGGCGACAAGCAAGCCGCCTTTGACAATAGTGATGGCTCGAGGCAAAACGAGACCATCCATAACAACGGTGGATTTGTCCACTACGCCATCATCATCCGTATATTTAAGAACCACCATACGTCCAATGGGCTCCTCCTCCCCATTCCTGCCGACATCCAGCATGTAGACTCGCATCTCCACGACGTAGAGCCGACCGTCCTTATCCCAGGCGATCGTTACTGGGTCATTCTCGAGTGGTTCCTAAGCGACGAGCTCCAGTCGGAATCCGGGGGCTAGCTGGATGCTTTCGACACTCTCTTGTGAAGAAAGGATCGGTGCCGACGGAAAGTTGACTTGCTTCCAGATCTCCGCGTGCACGTCTCCTTCTTAGTGTTTTCTGTCACCAGATTGGCCTTAAGCTGTGGCTGTAAGGAGAGAGGGCGAGCAATGGGCTCATTACTGCGAATAATGGCTTTGTTGGACGTATTGGAATGGTATCGATCCTCGCGCAGCGTTGGAAAATTGGTAGGGAAACAAACACCTGTTGGCAAACTGGTAAGCGTTCTTTCCGTTCGATTCTACCAAGTGAATCGGGTAGACCGAATCGGCTAGGATTTCAAAGGTAGCGGACGATCTGGGTTTTCTATTTCTGGACGTTAGCCGTTACACCGGGCCAGTCATCGGTGCGGAACGGGGTTGCTGGGAGACCTTCCCGACTAAACACGTTACAATCGGGGTTGTTGGCCCAGGCATATCGTACCGCAACTGGATTTTCCACCGAATCGCTCCAAACTTCTATCGTATCCTTGTCCACAATACGGGCGGAGGCCCAAAAAAACTTCTGGTCTTTTCCGGCGATGGAAAAGCCAACCGGCTCACGGGTGTCGAAAGTGTAAAGGCCGCGGGCACCGACATGGTCAAGATCAACTGAGATTTTCGAGCCGTTAACTTTCATCGATCTGTACCGTGGGCTTTGGTGGGCGACGTCTGTTCCATAGTCTCGGGCCAGTGCCCACCTGGCCAGTCGATTGGCGACGGTGTGTTTGTCGCGCGGGTGAATGTCGCGGCCTTCGCCGACGTCGATAATGACGGCCTGGCCCGTGTTGCGGAGCTTGTCCATCGTCATGGTTTGGGCTTCGCGCAGTTCCGGCCAGTCCGCCTCTTGAGGCTCCGAAACCCTGTCTCTAAAATCGGCGAGTTGAACGTAGTAGAACGGGAAATCGCCTTGGCCCCATTCGTCCCGCCAATGTTGAATCATAAGCGGGAAAAGGTGCCGATACTGGTAGGCCCGGCCCGCATTGGCTTCGCCCTGATACCATATTGCCCCTTTGATTCCGTATCCAATGGTCGGTTTCAAAACGCCGTTGTAGATATTGGCGGGACGATGCTGACCTTCGAGGGGATTGCGTGGGACTCGGGGGCGAGTGCCTTGGCTTCCCCCTTTCTCCCACTTGGTGATTTTCGCTTCGTAGTCCGCGACCGCCTTTGCGTGATCGTAAGTCGCTTCCGTTTCCTTCCACCTGTCAAGCAATTCAGAGTAGCGTTTGTCTTTGCTAAGGACATCGCGTCGTATCCAGGCTTCGGCGGCGGAGCCTCCCCAAGCATTGTCGATAAGTCCAACTGGGACCCCCAATGCCTGATGCAGTTGTAGGCCGAAGCGATAGCCGACAGCGGAAAAGTCCTTCACGGTATCGGGAGCAGCGTGGGCCCACTCGCCATCGAAGTCCTTCTGCGGTTCTTGAGTTCCCACTTGCGGAACGGAAATCAGTCGAATCTCGGGGTGGTTTGCGGTCAGGGCTACTAAGTCTCCGTCATATGAATTCTGCACCTGCCAAGCCATATTGGACTGCCCTGAGCATATCCAGACCTCCCCTACCAGTACATCATCGAAAGTGATCGTGTTTTTGCCCTTGATCGTCAAGCGGTGCGGCCCGCCGGCAGGAATTGGCTTTAGGGTCACTTTCCAGTTGCCATCTCGATCCGCTTTAGTCGTGTGTGCTTGGCCGCCGATCGAGATGGTTACCTTCTCGCCCGCGTCTGCCCAGCCCCAAACCGGATTGTCGTGGTTGCGCTGGAGAACCATATGATCGCCGAAAATTGACGGGGTTGAGACCTTGGCACTCAAAGAAACGACTCCAAGTATCGAAGTGAGGCAAAGTACGCAGCAAATGAGTTGGCGGTTCATATTCGGGGTTAAGCTAGATTATCGATGAGATTGAAAGAGGGGTTACGTTAGAATAGCTTGGTCGAGGGTCAATATTGAATGGCGGGCAATCCGCTCGGTGCGGTCCAATTGACTTGCCTGTAAAGCGGGTAAGCGGTTTCTTTTTCGATACCCGATGAAAAGTAAGCTAGCTGGATTGATTCTAATGCTCGTCCTGGTTTCAGGCGCGATCGTCTTGCTTCAACGTGAGGATAGTCCCGGGACGGTGGAATTTGCTCAGGGAGAGGTTCAATTCAATCGCGATATCCGCCCCCTGTTTTCGGAGACTTGTTTCAATTGCCATGGGCCCGATGAGCACTCTCGCGAAGCGGAGCTGCGGTTTGATTTGCCTGAAAGCGCTTTCTCTGAGCGCGATGGGGGAGTGTTTGCCTTAGTTGCGGGTTCTCCTGAGAAAAGCGAAGCGTGGAAGCGGATTGTGAGCGACGACCCCGATCTTATCATGCCGCCCCCGGATTCCCATTTCAATCTGAGCGAAACCCAAAAAGGAACGATCAAAAGATGGATTGAGTCTGGCGCTAAGTACCAGGACCATTGGGCGTTTGAGACCCCTCGAAAGGCGGCGCCTCCGGTCGCAGATAGAGCTGGTTGGGATCGATTCGCGATCGACCGATTTGTCCTGGCTCGACTGAAATCGGAAGGGCTCTCTCCGAGCGAGCCAGCGGACAAGCGGACGCTGATTCGCCGTTTGTCCTATGATTTGACGGGCTTGCCGCCAAGCCTGGAAGAGTTGTATCAGTTTCTGGATGATGACCGTCCAGATGCGTATGAGCTTCTGGTAGATCGGCTTCTCGATTCGCCTCACTATGGCGAGCGGATGGCACTCGCCTGGCTGGATCAGGCCCGATATGCGGATACGAATGGCTATTCCCGGGATGGCGCACGCACAATGTGGGTTTGGCGGGACTGGGTGATTCAGGCCTATAATGAGGATAAGCCCTATGACGTCTTTTTGCGGGAACAGCTAGCGGGAGACTTGCTTCCGGATGCGACTCAAGGACAGATCGTGGCTACTGGGTTCAATCGCAATCATATGATCACCGCGGAGGGTGGCACTATAAAGCTGGAGAATTTGACCAACTATGCGGTGGACCGAGTGAAGACGACTTCGGAAGCGTTCCTTGGGCTGACGATGGCCTGCGCGCAGTGCCACGATCACAAGTACGATCCGATCTCGCAGGAAGACTTTTACCGTATGTTCGCTTACTTCAATACTCTCAGCGATAAGGGGATTGATGGCGCGGGTGGCAAGAATGCGGAACCGATTATCCATGCGAAGTCTCCGTTACATCATAAAAATGTGGATACGGTACGGGATACGATTGAGTTCCTGAAATTGGAAAGGCAGAAGCGAGCGTCGAGATTGCGGAGCGACTGGGAATCTAGGGAGCGAGAGAGCTTGGAGCAACTCGGTCAGGATCTGGCATTCCATGAATTTAAGCCTTTAATGGTCAATAATCCGAATATCCCCCCTTCTATGGTGGAGTTTCAAGAAGAAGTGGCCGTGTTTCTGAAGCAGCAATCGATCGCGCCGGGAGGCACTTTTTATTCATTTGCCTGTTCGCTAAAAGAAGATCCGGATTCTCTGATAACGGGTCTTCGCATCGAATTCTTGCCGCATCCCGAGGTAAACGAAGGATCCTTGGGTTATGGCAAGGAAGACGAATTGGGAGCGTTTGGAGTTTCTGCCGTTTCCGTCTCGGCAGGGAAGGTGCCCGTTGCGGACTTCGACCTGAATAGCGAGGTTGCTCTCAAGGATGCGACCGCGAGCTACTCCCATGAAGACTATCCGGCCCGGGCAATACTGGACCCCCGATGGCCCACGGCGTGGTCGCCCCTAGGACAGGTCAGAAAGTCGCAGCATTTAACCCTCACGTTTGAAAAGCCGGTAGACCCAAGAGAGGCTCCCTATTTCTCCATTATGGTAAACTTTCAGCAGATCGCCAATGCGGGGTATTTTAAAATGATGGCGATGACGGGCAAGGACGATGGAACGAATATCCCTTCCCCGATTCAGCGTATATTGAACAAACCTACCAAGGAGCGAACCCAAAGTGAGATCGTGGAGATCGCAAATTATCACGAACTACATGATCCTGAGCTAGAGAGTTTGAATACCGATATTGCCACCTATCGTAGACGTCTCGGTGAGATGACCGAGGCGTATCCTGTCCAAGTAATGGATACGGCTAAGAATCCCAGAAAGACGTATATTTTAAATCGTGGTAGTTATGATCAGCCGGGTCGAGAAGTCGAGCCGGGCGTACCTGCTTTTCTTCCTCCTTTACCTGAAGCCGCCCCCGGCGATCGTCGCGCGCTCGCCGATTGGTTCACCGACCCCAGTCATCCCCTGACGAGTCGAGTAGCAGCAAATCGGATTTGGCAACTCTTTTTCGGCAATGGGTTCGTGTCCACCTCTGCTGACTTTGGGGCCCAGGGAGAATGGCCGAGCCATCCAGAGTTGCTCGATTACCTTGCAGTTGACTTCATTGAAAACGGCTGGAGTGTAAAGGCCCTCGTTAAGCAGATTGTTATGTCGCAAACGTATCGACAGCGATCAGAAGTTACCGAGGAGCAAAGATCCATTGATCCTGAGAATCGCTTGTTGTCGAGAGGGCCCCGTTTTCGACTGCATGGTGAATTTATTCGCGACACCGCCCTAAAGGCTAGCGGGCTTCTCAATGATTGGATTGGAGGGTCTAGCGTTAAACCGTACCAACCTAGAGGGATATGGCGCGAAATCAGCCACTACGGTTCTGTCAAAGATTTAACTCAGGTATTTGTCCAAGATCAGGGTCGTAATTTGTACCGAAGAAGTCTCTACACCTTGTGGAAACGAACCAGTCCTTCGCCATCAATGATGGCGTTTGATGCCCCGAATCGGGAGCTTTGCGTCATGCAACGTGAGACGACAAATACCCCTCTGCAAGCGCTGACTCTGTTAAACGACCCGCAATTTGTGGAAGCGGGGCGCGTATTCGCAGAGCGGATATTGCAAGAGCTGGTTGACGCTGCGGATAGGGATCGCGTTTCCTTGGCCTTCGAAACCGTAACCAGTCGGTTGCCACGCAATGATGAACTGGAGGAATTGGTCAAAGCGCTAGAAGAGCAGCGGGTCTATTTCGAGCGAAACGAGGAAGCGGCCCTGGCCGTTCTTGGAGTGGGAGAAGCGATGCGTAACGGCCGCATAGATGTAGCCGATCACGCGGCCTTTTCCGTGATCGCCAATCTGATTTTCAATCTAAGCGAGGCCGTGACAAAGGGATGACCATGATGGACTTTACTCTCGAATCGATCGATATTTGGCAACCGCAAGCATTAGCCCACGAATAACATGGACCCATTCATCGACTTTCATCGTAAGCTAACGCGACGTTCGCTCTTTGGCCAAATGGGAAGAGGTCTGGGTGGCATGGCGTTGGGGTCTTTACTTCTACCACGGCTTCTGAGAGGCAGGGAACTGGATCAGTCGGAGGGGGGTGATTCGTCATTGCTGAGAAATTTGCCACACTTTGCCCCGAAGGCGAAGCGAGTGATTTACCTGTTTCAGTCGGGTGGACCTTCTCACATCGATCTATTCGACTACAAGCCAAGCATGCGGGATCTGCATGGGGTTGAGCTTCCCGACTCAGTGCGTGGAAACCAGCGGGTAACAGGCATGACTCAGAATCAGTCGAGTTATCCGTTTGTGGCGCCCCATTGGGATTTCAAACGGTGCGGCAAAAATGGAGCCTGGATCAGCGATCTTCTTCCTTACACTCAAAAGGTGGCGGACGATATCACCATTATCCGCGGAATGAATACGGAAGCGATCAACCATGATCCTGCGGTAACCTACATCAATACGGGATCGCAACAAATGGGTCATGCGAGTTTGGGGTCCTGGCTCAGTTACGGATTGGGTAGTGATAATCAGGATCTTCCGGCGTATATGGTATTGTTGTCGCAGGGGTCGGGTAAGAACCCCGGTCAGCCGCTTTTTTCCCGTTTATGGGGGAATGGCTATCTGCCATCTAGTTTCCAAGGCGTCAAGCTGGGGTCCGGTACGGACCCCGTTTACTTTCTGCAAAATCCTCCCGGAGTGGATCGCGGGCAGCGGCGAAAGGCGTTGGATCGTTTAGAAACCCTTAACCGAGCCCACTCTAGGCAGGTGGGAGATCCGGAAATTCACGCCCGCATCGACGCCTATGAAATGGCTTATCGCATGCAGACGTCGGTTCCGGATTTGATGGATTTGAGCGATGAACCCGAGTCTACGTTCGAACTTTTTGGAGAGGAATCGCGCAGGCCTGGAAGCTTTGCGGCTAACTGTCTTCTGGCGCGTCGTATGGCGGAAAAAGGAGTTCGGTTTGTGCAGCTGTTTCACCGGGGCTGGGATCAGCACAAGAAACTCGCGACACAATTACCCAAGCAGTGCCGCGACGTGGACCAGCCATCGGCGGCTTTGATTAAGGACCTCAAGCAGCGCGGGCTCCTAGACGAAACCTTAGTCATATGGGGAGGCGAGTTTGGCCGTACGGCCTACAGTCAAGGGAAGCTGGGCGATGCGAGAGCAGGCCGAGACCACCATGGGCGCTGTTTTTCCATTTGGATGGCGGGCGGCGGTGTGAAAAGAGGCTTTGAATACGGATTGACCGATGACTGGGCCTACAACGTCGTGGAGGATGGAGTGCACATTCGCGACCTTAATGCGACCATTTTGAAATGTATGGGAATCGATCACGAGCGTTTCACCTACAAGTTCAGAGGTCTCAACCAGCGCCTAACAGGCGTGGAAGAGGCTCGGGTTGTGGGCGATATTCTGACATAGGGTGCCTTGAATTCCGCTTAAATGGTAGGGCGAGACTTTCCCGAGTCCGCCCCAAAGTCTAATACCATAAACACTATCCCAGTTCGTTGTGTAAGAAGATCAGGACAACGCGGCTTACCGGGCCGTCGAGCCCTACTTTCGAACCATTATTTTCTTTGGGTAGATCCGTTGGAGCTTGGTTCGATGTCGAATCTGGTTGCGGGCGCTCGGGGATCGCCCGCTGCCCAAACCCCTACTTCGATTCCAGGAACTCCATCACCCGGACGTCGTAGGCTTTGTAGCGGCCCATCCAGCCCGCTGAAGTCAAGCTCTTGGCGTCCGAAGGCCAGATAGCAGCTGACTTTTTGAATACACTTTGATCGTAGGGATAGGCTTCGCTTACGTGGTCCAGGGCGTTGATGGCCTGGAGGCGAGCCATGACGTTGGAATTGTTAAGCAAGACTTCGTTCAGAACCGGACGAGGATCTTTTTTCCCGAGTCGAGCCAAGTGCTCGGCCGCGGCGATTCGGGTGGAGGCGATCGGGCTCCGAGTCAACGCCTGTATGCGCCTTGTTGCTCTCTCGTCTTCCGTTTTCAAAACCATGCAGTTGATTAAGGCCCAGTATTGGACAACTGGATTCTTATCCCCGAGCAAGCGGGTTAGTTTGGGAAGGGCTTTTTCTCCTCGATCGAGCAGGGCTTCGGCGGCGTCCATTACTTCCGCGAGAGGGTATTGCACGTCGTCCCGGGCGATGTCATAGGGTGTCTTTCCAGAGCCTCGACTCCATTCAACGAGTAGCGCTTCAGGGATAAATCCCGTGTCGCGAGTCTTGAGAAGATGGTCGCGGTTGGCCTTTCGCATGCGTAGCAGGACTTCGCGATGCTTGGGGTCATTGGCGAGGTTGTTGACCTCGTCGGGGTCGGCTTCGAGGTCGAATAGCTCCTCGATTGGAGCCGGCAGAAAGAACGCGCTTTGGGCGGCTGTGGTTTTACCCTGTTTGAACAATGCTTCCCATTCTCCGGTGGCAGGGTTGTCCCAGAGGTAGTTGACGTGCTGTCCTGTTGGAAGGTAGGCGAGGTAGTTGCGGATGTAGTTGTAGCGACCATCGGTCACACCGCGTTTGAAATCGATTCTCTCGTCGGCTCGGGCTCGAAATGTGTGGGCGTATTTAGGTGCTGGGGACGTTTTTTCTCCGAGAAACGCCCGGCCCTGCATGTGGACGGGAATGTCTGCTCCTATCAGGCTGAGCAGGGTAGGCGCGAAGTCGACAAACCCTACCCGTTCATCGGTTTGGGTGCCGGGTTTATGAGGCGAAAGGTGAGCCCATTTTTTGGGGAACCGTACGATGAGGGGCACATGCGTGCCACTGTCGTAGACGAAGCGTTTGCTACGAGGCATGATACCGCCATGATCTGAATAGTAGAACACGATGGTATCTTCCGCAAGACCGGCGTTCTCCAGATCCTTGAGCTGCTTGGCGACGAAACTATCCATCTCCTGAATCCGCGTGTAATACGAAGCGATTCGATCGCGCACCGTTTCCGTATCCGGAAGGTAGGCGGGGACGCGAACTTGGTCCAGTGGGATTCCGGGTTTCAACGTATTGCGAGATGGGTGGAGCGAGCTCTCGTGAGTCAGGTTGGTATTGAAAATGGCAAAAAAGGGCTTCCCTTTTGGCCGGTTTTTCCAGTGGGCATTGCGGCTGCTCTCGTCCCACCCCGGCGTATTTTGGTCTATGTTATAGTCCTGCTTGCTGTTGTTGGTGACATAGTACCCCGCGTCTTTCAGATATTGCGGATAGATCTTCACATGCGAGGGAAGCGCTGCTTGGCTACGCATGTGCTCCCCGCCGAACGTGGGTGGATACATTCCTGTGATGAGTACCGTACGAGCGGGGCCGCAAACGGCTCCGTTAGCGTAGGCGTGCTTGTACAGAATCCCCTTAGCCGCGAGACCGTCGATGGTCGGTGTCTTCCCATGTGGGTCGCCGTAGCATCCCAGGTAATCCGGGCTATTGTCTTCGCTCGTTATCCAAAGGATATTGGGGCGATCTGCGGCGAAAAGGGCGCTGGAGCCGATTAGGAGAAGTAGGAGGGATTTGAGAAAGGTAGTCGTTTTCATTGGATTTTAGAGGCCGTTGGATATGGAACCATGGCTGAAATTATTTATGTCATTCCTGATTCATAAAAGGGGTTTGGACAGCTTGGGATGCGAAAATATGCTGGAGGGCGTTTCGAGTGGTCGGGTCTTATGCGGATTGTCGCACGATCAGATGAGGAGCGACGAGGACTTTTTTTGTTTTCGATTTCGGGTCCTTTTCGTCAGAAGTGCAAAGTAGACGCATCTTTTCGGCTACGATGGATGCCATGTCTTTGAACATTTGCTTAACGTAGGTGAGATTCGGCTTTGTTTTGAGACCCTTGAAGGTGCCATCTACGCTTATCACTTTCATGGAATCCGGGACTTTTACGCTTTGATGCTCCAGAATATCGAGAAGGTCGATGGCACTTTCCTTTTCCAGGCAGAATACTGAGTCGCAACCTTGCATGGTTCGTGCTTCGCGCTCGAGCTCCACGACTCGCTGGTAGGCATTGGAAGGGTTTATCCAATACTCCTTTATTTTTTCAAGCGATCGACCGCTTTCGACCCATTTAGCTTGAAAGCCAAGTTTGCGTAGAGTGTGCCGGGAGTCGTGTTCTGCGTAGGCGACTAAACAAGGCGATTTGGCTCCCGCTTCAATTAGACGGATGGCTGCTAACTCGCCAGCCAGTCGGTTGTCAGTATCGATTGCGAAATCGGGAGTCCAATCTTGAGACGTGATTACTCCGATTCGCGGGATACCTTTGGTTAGCGTTTCCAATGCTTTTGAATGCTCGAAGTAGCCTCCTAAAATGAGGCCATCCATTCCTTCGAGCCATTCGGCCTTGATCTGATTGGCGTCAACAATGCACTTCAAATGAGTGCAAATGCCGTAAAGGGATTCGTTTTCGACGAGGGTTTTGTGAAATCGCTGCAAACCTGAAAATCGTATCTAGTCTTCGCCGACGGTTATGAGCCGAACATCGAGGGTGCGGAGGCGAGAGTTTCTGACAGCCGGATGGATTATGTATCGTTTGTTGGGGGTAGTTTCTATGTAGCCTTCTTTCTCGAGAGCGATGTAGGCTCTCCAAACAGCGTCGCGGTTAAAGCCAATTAAATTAGCAGCTTCCCTAATAGAGGGAAGGTATCCTTGACTTGAAAGCTTACCTCTTTGAATGAGGCTTTTCATTCGCTCCTTCGCTTGTTCTCGCTGAGAAGGTGCTCCCAGGAGCGGAAGATCTTCTGGATTGATGCCCATTAGGTTAGATGTCAGCTGACAGAATGACAGTTCGATATGGATGGTTGTTATCATTACAATACAAAACCCCGATGGAAGTACGGAATAGACCGTGCTCTTCAGCGTTAAGGCTAGGATCTATCGCTTTTCTTTAATCTTAGACTATTAGCTGAAAGTGCGGGGGTTAGGACGCTGATGTGTCCGTTCATGCGTGATCGAATTCGTTTGGTTAGCACTTTAAAACTTGACCGTTCTAGATCCGCTGACAGATTCTGACGGATTAAAGTTCAAACTTCGTTTTCAGTTAAAGAAGCTGGAGGCAGTATCCGATACAAACTAACCAATTCTCAGTCGAAAAAGCTAAGAAAACCAATATGTGAAAAGCTCACGTTCAAAGGTTTTTAAACTACACTAACAACCCCTATTTAATCTATTTCCTTTTATCCGCCTTTCCCTTCGTAAATTTTAACGACCCCTGATCTGAATGATCATTGTTGATTTGCGTTTTCTAGGGGAGGTCGATGTATTTTTTTAACTAACCTAGTACCCACACCCCTGATAAGAGCCCACACATCTAGAGCCCACACCTCTAGAGCTCTTTCGCAATTATAAGAGTGAAGTAGCTGGCGCAGGCTGGCTTCGTACTCGACCCCACTTAGGAGGGGCTGAGTTTCATTTCAAACCAACCTAGAAATCAACACAGTATGATGAAAATGAATATGACTAGGCTAGCATTAGCTGGCTTTTTAACTACGGGTCTGCTTGTGCAAGCCCAGGACGACGACGATGTCATCGAGTTGTCCCCCTTCGCGGTCGACGCCGCTGAGGACGTCGGCTATCGTGCCACAACAACCCTTGCGGGTTCGCGAGTTCGTTCTAACATTGGCGACCTGGGTGCGTCCATCGCGGTCATCACCGAAGAGTTCATGCAGGACACCGGAGCGACCGACGGCGAGTCGTTGCTCCAGTTTGTGGGCAACATGGAAGTTGGCGGGGTTCTGGGTAACTACTCCAACTCCGATGGTAGCAACGGCACAGTCGAGTCCCGCGTTAATCCCCAGCGTGGACAGCGTGTCCGCGGTTTGGTTAGTGCGAACTTGACTCGTGACTACTTTCAGACGGACATCCCGTTTGACTCCTACAACACATCGCGTGTGGTGGTGAACCGCGGACCGAACTCTATTCTGTTCGGACTGGGCTCCCCTGGTGGAGTAATCAACAACAACTTGAAGCGTGCCTACATCGGGCAGGATACCTCAGAGGTGGCGTTCCGGTTTGATCATCGCGGCTCAATGCGTGGCACTTTCGACTTGGCTCGTACGCTGGTCGATGATCGCTTAGCAATCCGCATCGCCGGATTGACCGAAGCGCAGAAGTACAAGCAGGACCCGGCTTTCACAGACGATACTCGCGTGTATATGGCTTGGGAAGCGACGATTTTTAAGAATGAGAATTCGAACTGGCTGGGCCGCACATCGGTTCGCGGCAGTTACGAGAGTGGCAAGATAGACGCGAACCCGCCTGACGTCATTCCTCCAACGGACTCTTTTTCATCTTGGTGGAACGGTCTCGGCACTCAGGAAGAAATCAATAGTATTTTCTCAGTACCCGGAACCGACCTCGCTGACGTCGACAACGGTACTCTGACGCAAGCCAATGTGGCGGCTCTGCTGGACTCTGGGATAGAAACAATTCCGGACAATTTTACAGGGACTCGGGAAGAGTTTATCGCTCAGGAAGGTATGTTTGTGCCTCGCACGACGGTTGATCGGTTCAAGCGAGGCGACCCGTTCCAAAACGACCCTACGCAAGGCGGACGGTTGAGTAGTAGCAACGGAACTCCGTACTTCCTTTTCCCTGCGATCAACTTCAATTCGCCAGCTGACCAAGTTCCCGGTTGGGATAATGATCCACTATTGAGCGAAGCACTGGGAGGATTTGGTATCCAGGGAATCATGGGCCGTTGGCGTCCGAGAGGCTTTGCGACGCAGGACGTGCGTTGGTCTAGATCGGCAACGGGAGGAACCGGTTTCTCGTCCAAGTCGCTCCGGAATCGGGATGTTTTTGACTATCACAATAATTTGTTCATGGGAACGACAAATAGCATCGTGACGGAGTTCGACATGAACCAGGTGTTCCTAGTGCAGGAGTTCTTCAATGGCGCCGCCGGTATCGAAGTGGCGTTCGATTCGCAGTCACGCGACCAGTTCGAGTTCACTCCGTTCGACCAAGGAGACCGGAAGGCGATCCAATTGGATCTCTCCCAGAATCTCTCTCCCGGGGATTCCGATTTCGACGGAGTAGCAGACCGCTTGTTCAACGAGAACTTGGGCCGTCCGGTTATCCGCTGGAACGACAACTTCTCGCGCACTCGGGTCAACGAGCAGGATACCTTCCGTGCGACCGCTTTTGCGTCAGTTGACTTTCAGAACTTCATGCAGAACGATGGTTTGGCGAAGATCTTGGGCAAGCATACCTTCACGGGGCTCTACGAGGATCGCGAAAACATCAACCTGACGCGGCAAGTCCGTGGATCTTGGTGGGCTGACAACAGTGATTGGCCTGGTGAAGCTTTTATCTCCAACGGTCTTAGCGACAATTTCCGTCGTATCGTCAAGACACAGGTTTACCTAGGACCGGATGCTCGCAACTTCACTAGTGCGGACGACGTTCGTATATCGGGTTATCTTCAAACCCCCTTCCCAAAGGTTGGGGACGAGTACGGTATTTGGTACTTTAACAACCGTGATAAGGCGGACACGCAGGCGATCTGGCGCATCATTGAGAATGAAGGCAATGCCACCTACAACAAGAGCCAGTTGGAGTCGGAAGCGTGGAGCTTACAGAGCTCCTTCCTTGGCGGTAACATTGTCGCTCTCTACGCAGAGCGCTCGGATACACAGGATGCTTACCTTGCTCCGAACCCTGGCGGTTACGGTGCTGCGGGTCCTGATGGAGCGACCCGACTCGACTTGCCAGGCGTCAACGAAGTTGACGGGAGCTACAACACGGACCTGCTCTACTTCCCGATGGTGCCTGATAGCATTAATTCGGGAGACACGAGCACGAAGAGCTTGGTCGTAAAGTTCCCCGAGGAATACCTCTTCGAGCTTCCTTTCGGAATGGACTTGCAGGCTCACTATTACGAGGCAGACAGCTTTCAGCCTGCAGGTGTATCGGTGAACATCCTTAACCAGCCGTTGCCTCCTCCATTGGGCGTCACGGAAGAGAAGGGAATTCAGATGACGTTCCTAGAAGGTCGCCTCTCGGTCCGCTACAACGAGTTCGAAACGGCTCTCCAAAACGACCGGACAAACCTGAATGGTGGTCTCTCCCAGATAGGAGGTCGTATTGGGTTCTACCTAGACCGTATTACATCGGCTGAGAACGATCCGTCTACGCTCCTGTTCCCCGACGGATACTCTCCCGATCCAAACGTGACTGGAGATTACGCGGATTTCTTCGCTAACCCGGGTAATTACTCAACTCCCGGTAGTATCTTGGATAACGATGCGGCCAAAAAGCCTGACACGTCTCCGGACAATCGTCAGCGACTCAGTGGCACGGGGGCAGACCTTATTGGAGCAACCTCTTTCGAAGAATATTATGATGCGATCGTTGATGCGGTGCTTCCAGAGCTGCAAGCCCTGCGTAATCATCGAGTTGAAACGCTCGAAAGCGGCGAGCGTGTGGACCTAGTCGACCCGCAACCGGGTTTGAACTCCACCCGCGACTTCGTTTCTAAGGGCAAGGAAATAGACATTGTTGGGCAAGTTACGAAGAACCTGACACTGTCGGCCAATGTGGCCCAGCAGACGTCCGTTACTTCGAATACTGGTCCGATTGCAGGAGCACTCGCACTCGAGCAAGCGGCACGCCTGCAGCGACCAATTGGCCCGTTTGGATACAGCCTTTGGGATCTGCGTGGTTCACCCTTCCAACGTGAGTCTGACCAGATCGGTGAGCGCTTCAATAATCAAGTGCTCCGCCCAATTACCTTGGCGAAGGCGCTCGATGGCACGCAACTACCAGAGCAGCGCGAATGGCGCATTAACGTCACAGGCCGTTACGACATCCTAGACGGAGCACTCAAGGGTGTTCAATTTGGAGGTAGCCTTCGTTACCAAGACGTAGTGGCCGGCGGTTACCCGAACTTGCTCAACGCAGATGGCGACGTCATTCCCGATGTGGCTAATCCTTGGTTCGGTCCAGACGACATTAACGGTGACATCTTCTTCCGCTACAGCCGTCCGATCATGGACGGCAAAGTAGACTGGAGCATCCAGTTGAACGCTCGTAACCTCTACCGCAAAAACGGATCCGAGGATATTCCAATCGAGTTCAACCCGGATGGAGCTGTTACCTACGTGCGGATCCCAGTGGAGCAGCAGTGGTTCCTGACGAATACCTTCCGCTTCTAGTCGGATAAAATTAAGTCTAACTTTCGAGACCCTCGTTTAACCGCGAGGGTCTTTTTTGTATTTTAGTACAGGCATTCTGTCTGTGCTGCAATTGGTTGGTATCGTCTGGCACATATGGATGATTAGAGGCCCATGCGAATGACCTGTTTCAAGATAATCCCTGTCCTCTGTGAAATCCGTGATCAAAATCCTCTGCCCAGATTCCTTAATCTTTTGCGAATTTGGCGTCGCTCCGCGGCTTGCAGAGATACTTCATTGTCATTTGTTTGGTCGTGTAAATCGCTTGCGGTATATCCGAGGGGATTCGCCGATGGAATTGCTGAAAAAACGGGAGAACGCGGATAAGGTAGTGAAGCCGAGTTCGAAGGCGATCTCTGTAAGGCTGAGATTCGGGTTTTGCAGGTAGAGGATGGCTTGATGGGCCCGGTAGTTTTTCAAGTAGGCGCCCAGGCTAACATTGAAGTGCTGTCGAAAGTGTGCTCGGAGGTTGCTTTCGGACATATGCAAGGCCCGAGCAATGTCCGAAACGCTCTGCAACGTGTCGGAGTTTTTAGTGAGGAACTCCTGTATTGAGTTTATCAATTCGGTCGATGCGCGTCTTGCGGTTGATTGCTGGGCAATCGCGACTTTGGGCCCGCCTTGGAGGCGCTCTCGGAGGTGGTTGATGAGGGCAGCCGATTTGATGATCAGACGGCGATTGGTCTGTGGGGTGTCCGGTTCGCGGTAATCTTGAAGGATCAGATTCAACTGTTCGATCGCGTCTGAATCCAGGTTGATGAGCTGGTTACGAAACGACTCCATCACCACAGGGTTCTGCAATTCAAACGTGAGGATAAGCCATACGATATTCGACTCGGAGATATCGGAATAGTAGTGGAACTGGTAGGGGAAAATCAGAAATCCTTGGTCGGGGCGGATCCGCCATTGAATCCCGTCAACCGTAACGCTTCCCTCAGTCATCAGGTTAAAGATGAGGACAAATCGATGATGGGGATAGGCATCGAAGCTCCGGCGTTGCAGTTCTTGCGACGAGCGTCGAGAAAATAGGATGATATTACTCGGGATGCAAATGTCCGCCGAGGATCGGCCATTAAAATAGTCGTCCGGGGGCCCCAGTTCGAGGGAATTCTGTATCAAAGGGAGACGCATTCTGACAAAACTGCAAAGTAATGAGCAAATAATGGAAAGTTTTTGCTATCTGAACAATGATATTGTAAATGGCTAACTTGAAATATGGCTCGAGAAGAAGAACAATTTGAGCGGATCCCCACGCATATTTGTCGAAATTCGGAAGAAGCCGCCTCTACAGTGGCGGGTGAGATAGCGGCGTTGATCCATGAGAGGGCGAAAGCTGGACGCAATGTGGTACTGGGTTTAGCGACGGGATCCACTCCGCTGCCCGTTTACCGTGAACTGGTGAGACTCCACAAGGATATGGGGCTGAGTTTTCGCAATGTCATCACATTCAACCTCGATGAGTATTTCGGTCTGTCCGACGATCATCCCGAAAGCTACCATCAGTTCATGTGGGAGCGGTTGTTCAAGCATGTCGACATTCCCAAGGACAACGTGCATGTGCCCTCTGGTACCTTGTCCCGTTCAGAAGTATACGCGTTTTGCGAATCCTATGAGAAGGCGATCGAAGACGCGGGAGGACTCGACTACCAGATTTTGGGAATCGGGCGGACAGGACATATTGGATTTAATGAACCAGGTTCAACCCGCGATTCAATAACGCGATTGGTTACGTTGGACTCGCTGACTCGATTGGACGCGGCGAGAGACTTTCTCGGAGAGGCGAATGTTCCGCTGTACGCGATCACCATGGGAGTGGGGACAATCCTAAAAGCGAGGAAGCTGGTATTGATGGCTTGGGGACAGTCAAAGGCGTCGGTGGTACAGGCTGCGGTTGAGGGAAAACCCAACGAAAATTTGCCAGCGAGTCTTTTGCAAGGACACCCGGATGTCAGGTTTTTTGTGGATGGCACGGCAGCGGAGGAGCTCATTCGAGTGAAATTGCCATGGCTGGTCGGAACGGTAGAATGGGATCCCCGGACGATACGCAAGGCGGTGCTTTGGCTTTCGAATACCGTCAAAAAGCCAATCTTGAAACTCCAAGAGTCCGACTACAATGAAAACGGCCTAGGGGATCTTCTCATACACTCTGGGCCAGCTTATGATCTCAACATCATCGTTTTCAATCAGACGCAGCATACAATTACAGGCTGGCCCGGCGGGAAACCCGATGCGGACGATAGCCACCGTCCTGAGCGGGCGAAACCCTTCCCAAAGCGCGTGCTCGTTTTGAGCGCTGAGCCGCACGAAGATATTCTTTGTATGGGGGGGACGGCCCATCGGCTGAAGGACCAGGGTTCCGAGGTCACTCTGGCTTACATGACTTCGGGCAATTTAGCCGTTCCGGACAATTTGGCTAAGCAAACGCTGGCTCTGATGACGGAGTTGGAAGACGAGATGGCGTTTACCAAGGGGGATGGACCCAGCTTAGGTCAATTTGCCGAGGTTATACTCAAGAGTATTGAGGAGAAAAAGGATTCGGAGGCAGATTCTGAGTCTACTCGGAGGATCAAAGGGTTTGTGAGAAGAAACGAAGCCCGGGATGCCGCGAGGATTCTGAATATCGATACGGATTCCCAAGCCTTTCTCGATCTCCCCTTTTACGAAAAAGGGCGTTACCGGAACTTCGTTGCCAGTGATGAAGATGTGGACGCTTTGGCTAAGTTACTTGAAAAAGAAAAGCCGCACCAGATCTACATCAGCGGCGGCCTAGCTGATCCGGGTTCAGTAGCTGGGGTTTGTTATCGCCTGTTCTGCGAAGCCATACGGCGCGTCAAGCGATTGGGCTGGGTGAAAGACTGCCGGGTTTGGAGCTATCGGGGGGTCGGCCAGGAATGGCCGCTATTCGAAATCGATATGGCGGTTCCTTTGAGCCCCGGTGAATTGGCCTCGAAGATCGAAGCCAGCTTTCAGTACCGATCCCAGCGGAGTCAGTACCCGTTTCGGGCGGCAAGCCATCGCGAAATTTGGCAGGAGACCGACGAGATCAACCGTTCGACGGCCGAGGCCTACGATGCGGTAGGCATGGCGGAATACGAAGCGATAGAGTCTTTCAAGGGAATCGAACTTGCGGCATTGCTAGATTCCTAAAAGCGAGAAAGGATAATCTAGTGTCAATTTTCCACAATGAAGGTGCGGATATTTGGCTGCGGGACAGCCTGACGGTAGACTCTGCGCTCGCCCGAGCGACGCATTTGGGGATCGGGGCCCATCAGGACGATTTGGAGTTTATGGCCTACGAAGGGATCGCGTCTTGCTACGAAAAGCAGGACCAGTGGTTCGCGGGCATTACGGTAACCGATGGCAGAGGGAGCTCTCGAACGGGTCCGTTTGCGAGTTACAGTGATGAAGAGATTCGAAACGTCCGCCGCAAAGAGCAGCGCGACGCGGCCGAGATTGGCGAGTATACGGCCCAGTTCCAGTTGGACTATCCGAGTTCGGAACTCAAAGGTGAAGGACGGTCTAATGTGACCGCGGACATCCTTGCTGTATTGAAGAAATCCCGACCGAATGTGGTTTATCTACATCAGCCGGCTGACAAGCATGATAGTCACATTGCAGTTTTAGGATGCAGCATTGAAGCCTTGCGCCAGACGGCTGTAACTCACGTTCCTGAACGAGTGATCGGCTGCGAAGTCTGGAGGAGCCTGGATTGGCTGGATGATTCGGAGAAGGTTGCGATGGTTTGCGATGCGTATCCAAATTTGTCAGCTAAACTGTATGCGGTTTTCGAATCCCAGATTGCGGGTGGAAAACGGTATGATTTGGCGGTTGAAGGTCGAAGGCGAGCCAATGCTACCATGTTTGACTCGCATGGATCGGACATCTATCAATCGGTAGCCTGGGGAATCGATTTGAAACCGCTCGTAGTGAATCCGGACCTTTCCATTGAAGCCTTTATCCTAGAAGAAATCGGGCGGTTGTCCCAAGATGTAAAAGATCGGGTTCAGAAATATTCCTAATGAGTAGCGAAAGAGACAATTTAAAGGGCATCCTCGTCGGATGCGGTTTTATGGGCGGTATGCACGCTCAAATTTACAAGAGCTTGCCGAACGTAGAGCTCGTGGCAGCGGTTGACGACCGGGTTGAGGCGTCAAAGGAGAAACTGGATAAACTGGGTTGTCCCGCTCCGGTATTCGCAGAATTGAGCGAGGCCTTGGCGGCGGCCGATAGCGATTTCGTCGATGTGTGCATGCCAACGTTTTTGCACAAGAAATACGCGATCGAGGCAGCCGAAGCGGGAAAGGCTCTTTTTTGTGAAAAGCCGCTCGCTTTGTCGGTGAAAGAAGCAGATGCGATTATAAGTGCGGCGAAGGCGAATGGGACGTTTGCCCAAGTCGGACATTGCCTTCGCTTCTGGCCAGAGTACATGCGCTTTATGGAGTATCATAAAAGCGGTGACGGAGGGAAGTTGTTGAGCCTGAGTCTAGCCAGGCGGGCGGGTCGCCCAGATTACGGAATAGAGAACTGGCTGAACGACGAATCGAAATCCGGAGGTGCGGCATTGGATCTGCACATTCACGATACGGATTTCGTACTGGCTTTGTTGGGACAGCCGCATTCTGTCAAGAGCAGCGTGACGCGTGACTTTAGTGGTCCGGTTCACGTGTTCAGTTTGATGGAGTATGATTCGTTGACTGTGTGTTCGGAAGGCGGTTGGAACTATCCGAAGAACTGGGGGTTCCAGATGGCGTTTCATGCGATCTACGAGAATGCCGTTCTCGATTTCGATTCAGCTAACGGGAAAGGTCTGACGATATGCCAAGGCGAGGAAGCTCCCACCCCTTTGGATGTCGTTCAAACGGATGCGGGCGAATCCCAAAGTGGCGAGGGCAATGTCTCGGACTTGGGTGGCTACCTGAACGAGTTGAAGTATTTTGTGAATTGCCTCAGTGAAGGAAATCCTCCGGCTATTGCGACTTTGGAGGATGCTCGTGAATCGTTGGCCTTAACGCTCAAGGAGATTGAATTGGGGGAAGGAAAAGAGTAATCATCTGAATTCGTAGGGCATGGTGCCAGTGCCAGCCTTACATCAAAATACAAAAAATCTCATGAAAAAATCTATCAGCATCTGGTCCTTTTATGGGGACTGGTCTTTAAAGGATAAAATGAAGCTCGCCAAGGATGCGGGATTTGAAGGTATCGAGCTCGATGTCAGTGGGGATGGGCCCATTACTTTGGATAGTGATGAGGACGCGATCGCCGCGATCGGATCACTGGCAGCGGATTCTGGGCTTACCTTAAGCGGCTTAGCTACGGGGATGTACTGGGAATTCAATCCTGCCAGCGAGAATGCCGAATCGCGGGCTCAAGCTAAAGTAGTATTGGAAAAGCAAATTCGCGTGGCATCCCAATTGGGGATCGGTGCGGTCCTCGTTGTCCCTGGCTCCGTTGGAGCCGACTTTATTCCGGGCTGTGAGGAGCTATCCTATGATAAAGTTTGGGATCGGGCGACTGAATTCATATCGAACGCACTTCCTTTAGCGAAAGAGTTGGGAGTAGATATCGGTATTGAAAACGTGTGGAATAAATTCCTGCTGAGCCCTCTGGAAATGGCTCGATTCATTGATCAGTTTGATGATGCGCACGTCGGGAGCTATTTCGATGTGGGGAACGTACTCGCCACGGGCTATCCCGAGCACTGGATTCGGATTCTGAAGGATCGGATTCGTCGGGTTCACGTGAAAGACTATCGAAGGGCAGTGGGTTCGGTGGACGGATTTGTCGATCTGCTCTCAGGGGACGTCAATTGGCCAGAGGTGGTCCAGTCACTTAAATCGATCGGTTATTCCGGTTGGGTGGCGGCGGAAATGATTCCTCCTGTTCCCTTTTATAAGTATGCTCCTGAGACTTTGATCGACAATACCTCTCGGGCCATGGACAGTATATTCGGTCTCGCTTGGCCCTCCGATTAAGCCCCTCCCCACTATGCAACTCACAAATCTCGATTGGATCATAATTGGCGTCTACTTTCTCGCAGTGGTATTGATCGGCGTCGTAGTCGCAAAGATAGCTGGTAAAAATGCCTGGAACTTTTTCCTTGGGGGAAGAGAGATGCCCTGGTGGCTACTGGGAGTATCGATGGTAGCGACAACGTTCTCAACGGATACTCCGAATCTCGTCACGGATATTGTGCGGCAAAACGGAGTGGCGGGGAACTGGGTTTGGTGGGCTTTTCTGGTCACCGGTATGGTGACGGTATTTCTCTACGCCAAGCTGTGGAGGCGTATGGACGTATTGACGGACATCGAGTTCTATGAAGTTCGATATACCGGAAAGAGTGCCGCGTTTTTGCGTGGCTTCAGAGCTCTCTATCTCGGGGTCTTTTTCAATATCATGATTATGGCGTCGGTCTCTCTCGCTGCGATCAAGATTGGGGGCGTCATGCTAGGATTCAGTCCTCTGCAATGTATCTTGTGGGCCTCGGCGGTTACGGTGGTATTCTCGTCCTTGGGAGGATTTAGGGGAGTTGTTTTCACGGACTTCCTGTTGTTTATTGTGGCCATGATCGGCTCTGTGGGGGCTGCTTTTTTCGCTATTGGGCATGCGGATATTGGGTCGTTGGGAGCCTTGCTGGAGCACCCAAACGTCGCGGACAAGATTGGATTTTTTCCGACGGTGGAGCGTGACGCTTCGGGGACGTTGACGGATGAGAACCTAAACCTCTGGATGACATTGTTGGTGATCCCGTTAGTCGTCCAGTGGTGGAGTGTCTGGTATCCGGGCGCGGAGCCAGGCGGTGGCGGTTACATTGCTCAGCGTATGCTGGCGGCGAAAAATGAGCGACAGGCAACGGGTGCGGTTCTGTTTTTCAATTTCGCCCACTATGGGCTCCGTCCTTGGCCTTGGATTCTAGTTGCGCTTGCGTCGCTGGTCGTCTTCCCGACTCTAGAAAGCATCCAGGTGGCGTTTCCCGATGTAGATCCAAGCGTTTTAGGTCACGATCTTGCCTATCCGGCGATGCTGACCTTTCTACCAAGTGGTTGGATGGGTCTCGTACTCGCGTCGTTGGTAGCCGCTTACATGTCGACGATATCGACGCATCTAAATTGGGGCTCCTCGTACGTAGCGCACGATTTTTATAAGCGTTTCGTTAAGCCGAAAGCCAGTGGCAAGGAACTGGTATTGGTTGGCCGGATATCAACCGCGGTGCTAATGGTGTTTGCTGGCTGGCTGGCGCTTAATTTGAAGAGTGCTCTTGATACGTTTCAAATTTTGCTTCAGGTCGGTGCGGGTACGGGACTTCTTTTCATCCTTCGCTGGTTCTGGTGGCGAATCAATGCCTTCAGCGAGTTGGCGGCGATGATTGCTTCCTTCATTATCGCGGTTACATTCAAGGTGGTGGATCCCGGATGGGCTTGGTGGGTAGAGCTCATCAGTGGTATTGGAATGACAACAGTCATTTGGGTAACGGTCACTCTTCTTACGCCTCCGAGCGACATGAAGAATTTGCTCATGTTCTACAAGCGGGTCAGCCCTGGAGGTAACGGGTGGAATCCCGTGCGTGAACAATCCAAGACTTTCCTCCCCAGACCCGAGGCCCTGTGGCCGCAGATTGCCCAAGCCCTTATGGGCATCGTTTCCGTATACGGTTTTCTTTTTGGAATCGGAAAACTGATTTATGGGGAATATGGAATAGGTCTAATTCTCCTAGTGATCGCGATCGGTTTGGCGGTGAAACTAATCACCTCAAAAAATGTGGGCGGCGGATCAAGAAGCATGTTTGACACATAACATTTGGATACAGAATAAAACAGAAAGCTTTCAGCTAATATGAAAAGTGAAGATAGTTCGCGCCGCAAATTCGTAAAAATTATAGGGGCTTCGGCGACTGGAATCGTGGCCGGTTGCACGATCGCAAAGAAGAGTGAAACGCCTTCGCGGAGAGCTAGCGCCAAGTATATGGGCGACTTTATCGCTCCTAAACTCGATACTGTGCGTTGCGCCTTTATCGGTGTGGGAGCACGAGGGAGTGGGCACAATAGTCAGATAGCGGAAATCGAAGGCACTGAAGTGGTTGGAATCAGCGACCTGCACGAAGATCTAGCAAAAAAGGCCCAAAGCAAGAGCGTTGCGGCGGGCAAGGGAGAGCGGCATCAAAACATTAAACTGTACTACGAAAATGGTGATAGCTGGAAGCAAATGCTTCGCGAGCGAAAGCCTGACATGGTAGTCATCGCTACTCCATGGAAGTTGCACGCTCCGATGGCAATCGAGGCCATGAAGGCAGGAGTGCACGCGTTTGTCGAAGTTCCCTTGGCGCTGACCAATAAGGAAATGTGGGATATCGTGGATACATCGGAATCAACCGGCAGGCACTGTATGATGATGGAGAATGTCAACTATGGGCGCGAAGAGTTGATCTATCTTAATATGTGCCGCCAAGGGGTGATTGGCGAATTGCTGCATGCCGAAGCCTCATACATTCACGAGCTGCGTGGCCAAATGAACAGTGAGCGCAGTACCGGCTCTTGGAGAACCTACCATTACGCAAATCGTGATGGGAACTTGTATCCCACCCATGGCCTTGGCCCAGTGGCGCAATACATGAATCTGGCTCGTGGAGATGACAATTTTGGGAGACTGGTTTCGTATTCAACCCTTGGGCGAGGACGCAGTCTGTACGCGAAAGAGAACTTTCCGGCCGATCACAAGTGGAATAAGATCGATTTCAAAGGGGGTGACCTCAATACGTCGATCATCAAAACGAATTTGGGACGAACCGTAATGGTTCAATGGGACGAAACCAGTCCTCGACCCTACTCTCGTCACAATTTGGTACAAGGGACGAAGGGGACGCTAGCGGGGTTTCCCACTCGAGTGGCTTTAGAAGGAGGAGTAGACGGGGCGACCGACAACCACCACAAGTGGGCGGAAGGAGAGCAATTGGAAGCGATTTTTGCAAAGTATGAACATCCTCTATACAAGCGCCTCGGAGAACTTGCTAAAAAGATGGGAGGCCATGGGGGAATGGACTTTATCATGCGCTACCGTATGATTGAGTGTCTGCGCCTCGGGCAGCCTCTTGATCAGAATGTTTATGAAGGCGCGTTTTGGAGTGCAGTATCACCGCTCAGCGAAAAATCGGTTGCGGAAGATGGGGCCCCTCAGGTGTTTCCCGATTTTACGCGAGGAGAGTGGAAGCATACGAAGCCTTTAGATATTGTCGCGTAATAAAGTAGCTCAGTGCTTCAGCCTGAGCAGGAAAGATTGAGAAAGAAAAATGGCTCAGGCTGAAGCACAGAGCTACGGATAAAAAACAGACTAATTATGAAATCGATTCTCTTAATTTCGGTCGTAACGATCCTGCAATTACACTCAGTCTATTCAGAGAAGCCAAATATCGTCTATATTCTCGCGGACGATTTAGGCTACAATGAACTTGGCTGCTATGGACAGGACACAATTGAAACGCCAAACATAGACGCCTTGGCGGCGAGTGGTATTCGGTTTACTCAACATTACTCAGGTTCCCCGGTTTGCGCTCCATCACGCTGTGTTCTCATGACAGGGAAACACACAGGCCATGCCTACATTCGTGGTAATGACGAGTGGAGGGAACGTGGAGACACTTGGAATTTCGCAAAGGCGGTCGAAGATCCAAATCTGGAGGGTCAGCGCCCGCTTCCAGTAGGGACTAAAACGATTGGTACGTTGCTACAGGGAGTTGGATACAAAACGGCCATTGTCGGTAAATGGGGACTGGGTGCCCCCCTTACAAACAGTATCCCGACCAAGATGGGGTTTGACTTTTTCTACGGATACAACTGCCAGCGTCAGGCACACACTTTCTATCCCAAACACCTTTGGAAAAACGAAGAAAAGGATTGGCTCGATAACGAGCTAGTCGTTCCGGGGACGAAGCTGGCAGAAGGAGCAGATCCAAACGATCCTGCGAGCTATTCGAAATACCGGTTAAGCGAATATGCGCCAGAGCTCATGCTCGGGGAGGCCTTGGAATTTGTGAGGGAGAACAAGGAAAGCCCCTTCTTTTTATATTTCGCTTCGCCCATTCCCCATGTTCCGCTGCAGGCTCCAGAGAGTTGGGTTGAATATTACCAGAAAAAACTGGGACCTGAAGATCCCTACCTTGGGAACAAGGGATATTTCCCCAATAGGACCCCCCGAGCGACCTATGCGGCAATGGTATCCTATTTGGATGAGCAAGTAGGCGACATTGTCAGCGAACTGAAAAAGCTCGGACTTTACGAAAACACATTGATTCTGTTTTCCAGCGACAATGGCCCCACCTATAATGGCGGTAGCGATTCCAATTATTTTGAAAGTGCTTCGCCTTTCAAAAGTGAATATGGTTGGGCTAAAGGTTTTTCAACGGAAGGGGGTATTCGAGTACCGATGATTGCCAGTTGGGAGGGCATGATCAAGGGGGGGCGAACTTCTCAGCATGTCTCCGCCTTTTGGGACGTGCTCCCTACACTGTGCGAGCTTTCCGGTGCCCTAGTTCCTTCGGATGTAGATGGACTCAGTTTTGTCCCGAATCTTCTGGGAGAACCGCAAGAACCTCATGAATTCCTGTATTGGGAATTTCCCGCCTACGAGGGACAGCAAGCGGTTCGCATGGGAGATTGGAAAGCCCTGCGAAAAGGGATTTTCAAAGGAAACATGGATCTGGAGCTGTACAATCTAAAGACTGACCCAAGGGAGCAGTTCGATGTTTCCGCCGCCTATCCTGAAGTTGTTGCTAAGATAGAAGCGATCATGGAGAGCGAACGCGAACCCGCGGTTTTAGAACGCTTCAAGATTAAGCAGCTGGGGGATTGATTGTGGGCGGGTATCCAGCCCGTCCCATCCTTCGGGATCTTTGCGGTCCTTTAAGAAACTGATACCCAAATCATAGATGACTACAATCTGTCGGTAGTAATTTCTGTCGCCGATTGTATGGCTGCTTGTAAAGCCTCGAGATGTGCCGTAGTACTTCTTCGTATGAAGCCTAGATTTGTTTTTAGAGTTGGCATCACGCTTGGTTTTTTCGTTGCTAGCATGGCAAGTTCTGTCGCTAAACCCAACGTGGTATTCATCATGACGGATGATCTAAACTGTGATCTGGGCAGCTATGGTCACCCGTTGGTTCAGTCTCCCAATATTGATCGGCTAGCTGAGGAGGGAGTTCTTTTCGAGAATGCCTACTGTAACTATCCCGTTTGTGGCCCCTCCAGAGCCAGCTTTATGACGGGCTTATATCCAGAGCAAAATGGCGTGACCGTGTTGCGAAGGATGTTTCGGGACTATGTTCCAGATGCGGTGACGCTTTCGCAGCATTTCATGGCGAATGGATACACGGCGGCTCGGGTTGGGAAGATCTATCACTACGATAATCCGAGAGGCATTGGCACGGATGGGCACGACGATCCGGCTTCGTGGGATACGAAGATAAACCCACGTGGACGCGACAAGGAAGAGGAGGAAAAGATCTTTTCGCTACGACCCGGAAGTTTTGGGGCCACATTGAGTTGGCTTGCAGCGGAAGGGGAGGATGAAGAACAGACAGATGGAATCGTGGCGACAGAATCCATCCGGTTATTACGCCAGTATGCGGTTGCGGAAGAACCCTTTTTTCTCGCGGTTGGATTCTATAAACCGCATACTCCTTACGTCGCTCCAAAGAAGTATTTCGATTTGTATGACTTGTCTGAAATCACCGTCCCACGGATTCCAGAGGGTTATTTGGATACCCTTCCAGAACCCGCCCGGAAATCGGTTACTGCGTTTAAACCCCAAATCGACCTGCCAGAGGAAATGGCTCGTAAGGCGATTCATGCCTACTACGCGACGATCTCCTTTGTAGATGCTCAGATCGGACGAGTCATGGACGCCCTCGAAGATCTAGGCTTAAAAGAGGATGCCATTGTGCTCTTTAGCTCAGACCATGGCTACCACATGGGTGAACATGGGCACTACCAAAAGAACACGCTTTTTGAGAATGCGGATAGAGTGCCCTTGATAATTTCTGCTCCGGGGGTCACGCAATCGGGTGGGCGGGCCCAAGGGTTTGCTGAGATGATTGACTTCTACCGTACCTTAAGTGATTTAGTAGGTCTGCCGCCACCGCCGGACTACGTGAAGGGAATCAGCCTGCAGCCTGTCCTCAGGGATGTTTCAAACACGGTCCGCTCCAATGCCTTCACACAGTTGATAAACGGATACACGCTACGGACCGATAATTTCCGGATTACGCAATGGAAAATCGATGATCCGGACAATCTGGAGTTGTATGACCGAAGGAGGGACCCCGAGGAAATGCGAAACGTCGCCCGAAATCTGGAGTACAAGCAGGAGCTTGAGTACTTGCTCAAAGCGCTGAAGGGCCGGATTGCAGATGCGACCGCTCGGCCAATTGGGCTAGACTTCACCCTTCCAGATTCTAGCGATAGAGGTGTCCAGAAAACCTACGACTAGGACTGAGGTCTCAAGTCGAAAAGGTGATTCTGGACCAAGCAAGATCGAAGAGTAGATGCGGTGAAAATCTTCACTTGGAACTTCTTGGAGGACGTCGCCGTTTAATAGAAGGGATGTACCCTTGCCGGGATCGTAGCGAAGTGTGTATCGGCCACCGCGCCGGACATCGCGGTAAGCGGCGTTCAGTTCTTCAACGTGGGACTACGATTCCCAATTTGCTGAGCAACCAAATGACGGGATAGCCCAAGTCGAGCTCATACCAGCGAGTGGCAAAGTTGAGTCGGTTGGGATACTTATGGTGGTTGTTTTGAAAGGTCTCGCCCACAAAAAAGACATCCCAAATAAACGTGTTACGAGATTGGTCACTCGTGTCGTAGTTCCGGTATCCATACTTGTGTCCACACCAGTTCACAAAAGCTCCATGTATGGGGCCCATAAGGAAATGGACGGGTAGCAAGGCGTACATCCAAAGCGGAGGGCTAACCCACAGGTAGAGAGCGATGTATGCTCCACAAAAGACTAGCCGAACCCAGTGGCTGTTGCCGATCCGGTCGATCCGATCCCAAGTGGGTAGCCCTTGAATATAGGGAGAGCTGGATGCTCGTTTACCGTTTTTGAACTCAAGGTAGATGCGAGCGGTGTTGATCATCATCGAAATCACATCCTTCAAAAAGTGAGGCGAATGAGGGTCGTGCTCGGTGTCGCTGTGCTTGTGGTGTTCTAGATGGAGTTGAGCATAGGATTTCGGATGGAGAAATGAGGATCCCTGTGTGATGAAAGTGAACAGGTAAAAAAACCGTTCCCAAAACGGATTCATCAGAAACATCCTGTGCGCCATGTAGCGATGCAGGAAGAAACTCTGAGCGAAAACGCTCGCGTACCAGTGAGCCACGAAAAAACCGATAATGATCAGCATGCCAGTTCCTTTGTTCGCAAAATATCCGTTAACCTAAATTCGCTTACTCAAGACGTAGTGAGACACGCCCCATTCGGAACCATCCTTGTAGCCGAAGAGCTCAGAGCAAGCCAAGAAAAATAAACGCCATCGCCACATCCATTGTTTGCTCTCCTTCGGACCGTAAACGGCGTCGAAGACGCTTTTTACCTCGGCCTCATTCTGGTTCATGTTGTCAAGCCAGGCTTCCGCTGTCTTCTGATAGTTGGTCCCATCTAACAGCCATGAAGCATCCTGCTTCAAGTGCTGATCGAAACTAGGGAGCAAGTCGTGCGAAGGCATAATGCCACCGGTAAAGAACTGGCGTGCCATCCACTCTTTAGGGTTGTTGGAGTCGTAGTCGTACGCGTATCGCCGATGCGAGAACACATGTATAAACATTTTGGCATCGTCTTGCATCCAGGAGCTGATCCGTTGGAAAAGCTTTTCGTAGTTGCGAGCGTGTTCCAGCATCTCGACGGAGACGATTCGATCAAAAACCATGTCGGGGCTGAACTCGTTCACATCGCAGGTAAACACTTTGAGGTTGTCGATCCCTCTCGATGTTGCTTGTTCCCGAATGTGCGTCGCTTGGCTGTGTGAATTTGAGACGGCGAGAAAGTTGGAGTTCGGGTATCGAGGCGCGGCCCAAAGGGAAAACGATCCCCAGCCGCAACCGAGGTCGAGGACTTTCTGGTGGTCCGTCAGTTGGGCGCGGTCTTCGATCTGCTTCAAAGCGGCCTCCTCAGCCGCTGCCAAGGATTCGCAGTCGCGGGGCCAGTACGAGCAGCTGTATTTCAAATTGGGACCGAGAACAAGTTTGTAGAAAGCGGCCGGCACTTCGTAGTGCTGCTCGTTCGCCTTCTCGGTATCCTGGGCAATGGGGCTCTCTCTTAGCCGCTCCAGGAAGGCGTGGCGCTCTTCAGTTGTTTTGGAAGTTTCGATGGACAGCTTTTTGCCTACGCGCTGGCGGATGCCAAATCGAAGGAGCCAGTAGGGAAGGTGTCCATTTTCAGCGAATGTTATTGCGTTCATAATGTACTAAATGGCTTGGGTTAATTCAGGGCGCTCTAAGCGGGAGGTATTTTGCTTCTGCTCGAACTGATAGGCGGTTTCATCTGCCCGTCCAAAGACCAGCTGGCATACATTGACATGCCGTTGGAGAAAGCCCGCTTCGCAGTAGGCAAGGTAGTATTCCCATTTCCGTTTGAAAAAATCATCAAATCCCATTTTCTCGATTTCATCCCATTGATCGAGAAAACGGTTACGCCACTCTCTCAATGTGCGAGCGTAATGGAGCCCAAAGCTTTCCATGTGGTACAAATCTAGTTGCCCGCTTTTTTCGGCATTTTCTAACAGCGCATGAGTTGAAGGGAGATGGGAACCCGGGAAAATATGCTTTTGAATCCAGTCTACTCGGTCCTTGTATGCCTCGTAAAGAGGGTTGGGACAGGTGATAACTTGAATTCCGGCGAGACCATTGGGTTCTAGCAGGGCCTCGATCTGTTTGAAATATTCGCCCAGAAATTCCTGACCAACCGCTTCCAGCATCTCGATAGAAACAATACGATCGTAGGTTCCCTGGAGCTTTCGGTAGTCTGTCATCGTTATGTCGATACGATGCTCCAGTCCTTCGTCTTTCACCCTTTGAGTAGCTCGGTCGAACTGCTCTTTGGAGATGGTGGTACCCGTGATACAGCAGTCGTAGTGTTTAGCCGCGTAAATGGCGAAGCCACCCCAGCCGCAGCCAATTTCAAGGATATGGCTCGTGGAATCGATCCCTAGCTTGCGGCATAGTCGATCGTACTTCTCTGCTTGGGCTTCCTCCAATTGGGTCTCGGAACTCTCGAAGTAACCTGAAGAATAGGTGAGACTCGGGTCGAGAAAAGTCTGGTAGAAGCGGTTGCCAAGGTCGTAGTGGGCGTGGATATTATTGCGACTGCCCTCGACGTTGTTACGATTTCTGTGGTGAAGCAATCCGGTCGCGATGGAATTCACCTTTCGAATTAAGGAGGCGAAGTAGGGGCTGGTGCTCGGAGCAATGTACTTGCTGTTGATGAGAAGCCACTCCAAGGTGCCTGTAAGATCATCGGAACTCCAATACCTCTCTTGGTAAGCCTCTCCCAAACCTATTCCTCCCTTGTGGGCCAATTCGTTAAAAAATGCGTCGCTATGAACATAGAGATTTTGGATCTTTTTTCCGTCGGGCTGTCCGCAAACGATGCTGTCGCCGTCGGTCAGTGAAAGGTTGAGTTGTCCGAGACGAGCTTTTTTCAGGCTCTTAATGATGACTTTTTTGTACAAGGACTTCATGATCTAGTGTTCTTCGTAGGTTTCCTTTGTGAGGTAGGGGTGAGTGCTGGTCTGGAGATGCGGATTTTCGGATTTCCGGAAGTACGGGACTCCCTTCAGGTAAAGTCGGAGGGCTTGCCAGTGGATCGCTCCTACAATTTTAAGGGTTAGCAGTGGAAATTGCAGTGCGCTCATAAGCAAGCTTTTGCCCGTCAAGGGGCTTTTCCCGCCTGTGAGAACACTGTTAAAGTAGGTCTCGCCATTCTTTGATTGGCTAATGGCGATCCGCATATGCTCGCGAGGAGTTGCGATCTTGAAATGAAATTGTGTGTCCAGTTCGCTGAATGGGGAAACGTAGAAGTTCTTAATCGTGTCGGTATGGCTGCGGCCATCGGTTTGCGACTTCACAATGAAGAGCTTTTGCTCGTTGAACGTATTTCCCACTTCAGCGATTGAGCAGATTGGCGAACCATTTTGGGCGGTGACAAAGTAAAAAGAAACGGGGTTGAATAGGTGCCCCCAGGTTCTCAAGTGAGTTAGCAAGTGGATTTTGCCTACAGGATCTTCGATACCTTGCTCTCTAAGATAATTCCGAATGCTCGTTTTGAGATCCGTCTTCGAGGGATTGTAGTGATCATCATCTCTAAATTCGTACGGGGCGAAACGGTTGTGCCCTATAAAATTGTAGCTTCGATCTAGCGATTCGATCTCATCGAGGTCCAAGTAGAACATAAATAGCCTATACTTGAAGGAATGCCGCTTTGGAGCGGTCCGTCGATGCATGACCTCGGACTTATACAGGCACGAGTTCATGAGGAAGTTTTTTGCGGTTGCTGAGATCGTCGACTACATTGAGAGCTGACCAAAGGGCGTCCTCGTGAAACCCGTTTCGAAAGTAGCTGCCACAGAAACGGATTCGGCCGGAAGCGTTGAGCTCGGGTAGTCGTGGCTGAGCTGAGATGGCAGCGGCATCGAATCGAGGATGTTCGTACCGTGTCTGCCAGTAAGTCTTTTCAGGATTGATTGAGCCGGGGTAGTCTACACTGACGAAAAGATTTTCTTTCGTATTGAGATTCTGGAGGCTATTCATCCAGTAGTGCGTAGAGGAAAGGGTCTCTCCGAGGGGGCTTGTTCGATTAAGAACGTTCCAAGAAGCCCACGCTTGTTTTGATTGCGGCATTACTGAAGCGTCAGAGTGCAGCTTCACATGGTTCTTGTTATACCGAAATGCGGACAGCAATTGGTTCTGCAGTTCGCTCGGACACTCTAGTAGACGTAGGGCCTGGTCCGCGTGGGTGGCGACGATGATGAAATCGTAGCTTTGCTTGTTTCCTGCTTCGTCGAAGAAATAGGCACATGCGGTGTCCTGCCCGATGGCTTTGATATTCTGGCTTAGGAGCGTTTTGTTAGGGAGTGAGGCGAGCAGCTTTTCTTTGTACTGACTGCTTCCGCCTTTTACTGTTTTCCATTGGAGCTGAATTCCCACTCCGAGCATCTGGTGATTCTTCATGAATCGCAGAAGCGGAAGTGCGGGGAAATTACAAATTTCCCCTCCAGGCGTGGACCAAATGGCACCCGCCATTGGCAGCACGAAATCATTCATTACCTGATGGCTGAGCGAGTATTGCTCCGCGAAATCGCCTAGTGAGAATTCGGGAGAGGGCTCGTCTACGATCAGTGCATCGGCCGCCCTGAAAAACTTCAAGATGTCCCGATACAATTTCCAATGAACGGGATTCAGGAGATTTTTCTTCTGAGCGAAAAATGTGGAGAATCCGGAGCACGCGTACTCAAGATCTCGGTTCGCATTGCACACTCCAAAAGACATGGAAGTGTTATAGGAACTGACCCCAAGTTCCTTAAGTAGTTGGACGAGGTTTGGGTAGGTCGTATCGTTGTATACCATAAAACCCGTGTCGACGGGAATAGAGTCGCCGTCGAGCGAAACGGAAACGGTATTGGTGTGACCCCCCGCATAATTGTTCTTTTCCACGAGTGTGACGTCGCATTCGCGCCGCAAGTAGTAGGCGGCAGCCATCCCGGCGATACCGGTGCCAATGATTGCGACTCTTTGTTTCACGGCGTGTCGGGAGGAATGATGAGATCGTCTTTCTGGCAAAGGTATAAGAGAGCATCTTCAACGATTGCCCTCGCTTTTCCTATTTCTGTTCCCAGGTATTCGTGGACCTCCTTGTCGGTGGGAGACTCGATCTCGCAACGTCGGCAGTAGTTTTCAAATGAGGCAAGACTGGCGACGAGGGCAGAGGTATGGTGTGGGCACTCGCATTTGATGTTGGGATTTGAAGCGGCGATGGTAGCCAGTTGCTTGTCTGTGAAAAGACGAGGCGCTGAGTTTAAAGAAATTTCTGATTGAGCGGTGGGATCTGCCTGGTGCGTCGCATTGGCGAGGGCAGCGTTGAGGTAGTGCGTCAGCAGTTCAGGAGAGCAGGGTATTCGAATGAGAAACCGGCCTTCCTTGGAAAACTGTCTTAACAGTTCGCTTGGCGCGTAGTCATATACTAAGGCCATCGGAACGTCTGGATATTCGATAGCGGCAACGCTGACTCGTCGTCGGCACTCGATTGCGGAGACGTCGAGATCCACCATAAGAATGTCTGGGTGCTCTTCGTCTTTTTCTGCTATGAGGAATTGGCTCGGTAGGTTGCCGGACCAAGTTTTAGCGATATTCCCGATGGGGAGAACTTTGGTTTTGTCAGATGAGGATCGTTTGGTCCGAGCCTCGGTGTGACGAGTTTCGTACTCTAATACTCGGCTTCTGAGCTCGGACAGATTGAGTTTCGCAATGGAACTGATCGAGTCGCCCATGTTCGTCAGGCGTTTCATCAGGGCGAGTTGTTCTACTTGCTCTTGGGAATACCGCCGGCGTCCTGTGGGGGAGCGAAACCCAGCTTCAATAAATTTTCGACGTTCCCAAGTCCTTAGGGTATTGGGAGATAGTCCAGTGATTTTGGATACGGCACCTATTTCGAAGTAAGGATTTTCAGTTTGAATATTCATTTCAATTAGCTATAAATAATATCGTTAGGTTTTAGTGGTTTTGTCTACAGAATGTTTTTGGAGAGTAGCAAAGGTTTCATATCCCATGTTGGGTCTAGTCGAGAGGTATGAGTTAAATCCCGATCATGAAAAATGCTGGTGGAGTAAATTGGCAAGGATCGTTATACTATCGAACTGAAGGGTAGTTTTAGTGCTAAACATGTGGCGGCTTGCCTCCTTCCAAAGGTTTGCGGCACCGGCCTGGGGATTCGGTTAACCACTTACGGGTGACAGGACGTTGTCGACCACAGGATGTAAGCCGGTAACAGACTGCAACGCATTAATGGACGCTTGGAAGGTCTCGATGTTTACTGAAAGCTAGCAATGCTTGTACCAATTGAGATTGTGCTAAGTGTTTTACTCATTTTCTTGAACAGTTTAGAAAGAATTAATTAGATCTTAGATAAATTGTGAAGTAGTTCAGAAATTAAACAACACTGGTTTAATTCGGCCTTAGCAAGGGAAACAGGGCTAAATCTACCTTCTTAAATTATTCAAAAATAGTTCATATTGAATATTCGGGCTAAATAAGATGCTTGAACAACAATAGATGGACGCATTCGAGTTAAAAATAGGCATAAAGATAAGTAGGACAGCTAATGATCCTGTTCTAACTCAAAAGACCCTTAAATGAACAACTTTTTGGTTGTCCATGAAAGGGGATCGCGGTTATTTCTTGGCAACTAGAGTGGAACCGCGGCTCATTGTCCATTTCGAGGCCGCTACTCTTATTTAGCGTGTGGGGACGGCTTTTCATTCTGAATCCAAAGTCTTTTGAAAATATTCTACGTGAAATCACGAATCCAAGAATTGCCCTCAAGATTGCCGCTCTAATCGTTGGTGGGTTTTTTCTGACGCCGGCTTATCTAAAAGGGTCAGGGAATCATTCAGTTCGACTTTCCTTCGGAAAAAAGACAAAGACGATAGTGCTCCATCTTGGTGAGCTTGCCTGTTTTGATGGTGAAAGAGACTTTCGACGACTGATTGGCGGGTTGGTCGGGTAAAGAGCGAACAACAGTGCTCACATCATTGCTAGACCCGGGAACTATAACGAGAAAACAGTCACTTAAGTCTGCGGATACTTAGATATCCGCTTCATCTATGAGACTGCGAGTTCCTTTGGATTTTAGAGAGACGAGGAGATCGTCCATATCTGCAACCACAGCAGGGTATTGGTTGGCGGCATCATCAACTATGGTAATCCGCTCCGCCTTGATTGTTCTCAGACGATTATTGATTCGAACAATGACGGACTCGTTTTTTATACCCGTTACATCGTATTCCTCCTTACGATACATAGAGATTGCCTAAGCTCAAAAGCTGGAACGAGCCCAAATGGCCAACGAAAGAAAGGAGTAGTGAAGTTTCATCGGGGTAGAATGAGTTGTTATTTTAGCAATCCATGACGAATTCCCCCCCCAACTAGCAAGTCATCGAAACGAGAGGGAACAAAATGGGTAGCGGGTGATCAGAGAGTGCCCGCTACCCACAAAATGTTTGTCCGAGTTGCTCAGTTCGAGAACCGTTTGTCGTCCGGATTCCCTCCACTGAGGACGTAGGCGGTGAGGTCGAAGATCTCTTCCTTGGTCAGCATATTGATGAGCCCAGGGGGCATAGGCGATACCGTTGAAGGTTCGAGGCTCTTGATTTGCTTTCGGTCAATGTTGGTACGCTGGTTGGGATTGGTGAGATCCGTGTTTATCGTAACTCTGTCGGCCTTGAGATTGACGACCACACCGTAGTGAGTCTCGCCATTGAGCATCTCCACGGCGATCGGAACGAATTGCTCATTGATCTCCTTGCCAGGATTGATGATCTGGTCGAGAAAGTCGCTTGGAGAGTACCGTCCACCGGAGCCAGTAAGGTCAGGTCCCGTGGAGCCACCGGCATTCTGGAATCTGTGACAGGAGTAGCAGGCGGTTCCAGCGAACATAGTACGGCCTCTTTCAAAATTGCGGTTTGCCATACTCAGGTTCGCTTCTGCGGCGAGGTCGTCCATCGTCCAGTTTTTAACGAAATTGCGACCCTTCATGAAATTGGCTGTGAGGGCTTCGATGGGTGACTTCTTTTCAGGCTTTCGCGAGAGAACGGCCGCAAGATCACTGCGTTCTTTGTCGGTTAGAGTCACCATCGCTTCCTTGCGAATGTTCTCGATGAAGATCTCGAAGGACGCGCCACCGCGGTAGTTCGCGGCGTTGAGAAACCACTCGATGTAGTCCGTGCGGAGTTGATTGGTCCATCCCGCCTTCAGCATGCGGAGCGACCGTGCATACTCGAGCTGCTCTTCTTGAGTCGGAGCCTGCTTGAGCAGCCCAATCGCTTTTCTCGCGACGGTGGGGGCCTGTAGATAAACGAGCGTCTCGCAAAGGAGCTGGTTCATTTCAATCGTTTCCGCTGGGAACTGAGTATCCAGTTGAACGGTTGCTCTCAGGGCCAGTCCAGGGCTGGGAGCTCCAAATCGGTTGAACACCACTTGATAGGTTCGAACTAATGCGCACCGTCCTGTTTCGTCGAGATCTTCGAAGTCGATGTCTAGGAGAGCATTGATAATGTCATTGCCTATAGTCTTGTTGACGGGTGGATCGCCGTCCTTTCGGTGAAAGCGATCAATTCCTGCCACACGAGCGAGAGCGAGCAACGCCGGTATACGGCGTTCGGGGATTCTCTCTTTAAAGGCTCGGTTGGCCCAGCTATTGGAAGGCTGGCTTTCTATGGCAATTCGAGCGGCAGATCGAATGAATGGGTCCTCGTGATTCAAATACCTCCACGACTTATTGACGGCGCTTGTATCCACAACGCCATGAAACACCTCGAGACTATGGCGCAAGTTTCTGGCTTTCTGTCCGCTGTTTTTTACGATGGAAGGAGAAGTGTCTTCATCACCGATGTATGTAACGCGATAGAGTCCCGACTGAACTTTGCGGCCCCCAATGGTGAAATACATGGCACCGTCGCTTGGATTGATAACGATGTCGGTAACGGGAAGCGGTGCACCGGAAATAAAGTCCTCTTTCTCGCCCGTATAGCTGGAACCGTCTGGACGTAGGTGGACGCTGTAGATCTTTCCCCAGCTCCAATCGAGAATGTATAGAGCATTTTGATACTTGGCTGGAAAATTGGCTCCGTAACCAAAGGCCACACCCGTGGGTGAACCGGGGCCAATATTAACGGCAGCAGGTACGCTGTCGACGTACCATTCGGGCCACTTGCCCGTTCCATTACGCCAGCCATAGTCTGAGCCGCTCACGGTGTGGAGAACGCGAGTAGGGCGATACCATGGGGTGTTAAAGTCGTACTCCATGTCCGCGTCGTAGGTAAAGAGCTCCCCCTCGGCGTTAAAGTCAGCATCGAAAATATTGCGGTAGCCGTGAGAGTAGATTTCGAAGTCCTCACCATCGGGAGAGACTTTGTAGATGATTCCCGCAGGAGCGAGGCGGTCGCGGTTGTGTCCTCGGCCATCGGGCATACGGGGAAGCAGGTGGTCTTCACCCCAATTCGTATTTACCCGAGAAGAGTTCCATTCGGTCGGCTCGGTGTTGTTGCCGGTTATCAGAAACAGCGACTCACCATCCGGGGAGAGCCGAATGGCATGCACGCCGTGGTCTCCACGCGCGGAAATTTGGCGTAGCAGCTCGACCTTGTCTAGCATGTCGTCCCCATCAGAATCGGTGAGGCGGTAGAGACCGGACTTGGTGGGATCGCGGTATTCATTAACCCCTACGTAGAGAGCGTCGAAAGCCCATAGCATCCCATTAACCGCTTCAATTTTGGCCGGGACCTTTTCCACGTCTTCAGGGTCGAGCTTTTGCCCGGGGGCGGGAACTGGGAAACGATAGAGAGCGCCGTATTGGTCGCTGGCAATGATACGGCCCTTATTGTCGAGGCAAAGATTGACCCAAGAGCCTTGAGTCTCGCTTGGAACGGAATAGAGCAGCTCGACCTCGAAACCTTCTTTGACCGTTATGCGGTCGCGTGGCGTCGCCCGGTTTTCATTAATGGCCGCTCCTTCTTCAAATTCCTTGGGTTTCGCCACAAACGCCTCAATGGCCTCACGACCCGCTTTCCCATTCAGACGCTTTAGTTGGATGTCTTTTGTATAGGCAACCATTGGAGGGCCACGGTGTAGTTGAATTCCTATCGCACCTTTGCGAGGTACATCCGGAAAACGGTCGACCACATCTACAGTTACCACTCCATTCACTTTATGAATGACACGGGCACCTACTGCCAGCACTTCGTATTCATTCCACTCGTCGACTTTGAATTTGGGTTCCATGCCTAAATCGCCGGTAACCTGAGGTTTGGATTTCCCTTTTTCATCAACTGCCTTGGTAACGAGGACTTTCTGCCCACGAGTAGCTACGATACCCCGGCCGGTTTTCTCGCTGTAGTACATGCCAAGATACTCCGGCTTGGGGTGAATATCGAGCTGATTTCCAGATAGCCCATGGGCCACGCCTTCGATAGCTTGAGCTCGGTACATGATGCCGGAGTTGTTTTCCCCGACGAGTTTGAGCTTTGCCTTTAAGTGAAAATTGCCGACGTCTTCACCTTGCCAGATGAGGAATGTGTTGGCTTCCAAGGTGACTCCATGTGTGGAGCCGACGATTGCTCCGTCTTCGACTTTCCAGAGCTCACTCTGTCCTTTCCATCCGGAAAGGTCTTTGCCGTCGAAAAGGGATTCGAAGCTTTCCTGGGCGAATGCGGAAACAGCTAGCAGGGCGATGCTGGTCGCCGTTGCCATTTTGAATCGTTGGAACGCGGGTGCCGATGGTCGAGTCGTCATAATGGTTTATTAGGTCTTGAAAGTGAAATGGCAGGATATCGTCAGCAGAGAATTTTGAAAACGAGGTGATTATGGGTGCTGATGCTTCTACCGCAAGGTGTCGATGCGGTCGCAAATCTGTTTACGGATTCAGGCCCTCAGGGTGCATTATCCGTGAAGAGTCCCGAATTTGCTAGTACGATCGGTGCTAAACTTGGTACAAAATTAGCAGTGGGTAGTTTATCATTGGTCTTCGAGATGTCAGTTTGAATAGTTATTTTACATGATGCGTTTATTCTTAATCCTAGCCCTCCCATTTGTGATTGTTGATTCTGCTTGGTCCGTCGAGGCCGCGGCCGCTGAAAAGCCAAACATTGTGCTGATCCTCTCTGACGACCAGGCATGGACGGACTACAGCTTCATGGGGCACGAACAAATTGACACGCCCCACATTGATCGGTTGGCGAGTGAGAGTGCGGGGTTCCGGCGAGGCTATGTTCCCACCGCGCTTTGTCGGCCGTCTTTGATGACTCTAGTAACTGGGCTGTATACGCACCAACATCGAACGTCTGGAAATAACCCGGCGGAAACCGAAGCCAATGCCAGACAAGCGAGGGAAACGGGGAAGGATTCCCGAGAGCTAATTATTTCCCACATCGATGACCTGCCGACCGTTCCCGAACTGTTGGGCGAAGCGGGATACCTGAGTCACCAGAGCGGCAAATGGTGGGAGGGTTCTTACCAGCGGGGCGGTTTCACGCATGGTATGACCGCGGGCTTTCCCAAGCCACGAGGTCGTCACGGAGATGCGGGCCTGACAATTGGCCGCGAAGGAATGGAACCGGTTTTCGACTTCATCGATGAGGCAGTTGAAAAGGAAAAGCCGTTCTTCGTATGGTACGCTCCGTTTCTGCCGCACACCCCCCATACGCCCCCGGTGCGCTTGTTAGACAAGTACAAAGCGATGGGTCTAGGCGATTTTGTCGCCAAGTATTATGCAATGTGCGAGTGGTTCGATGAGGCTTGTGGGCAGCTTCTCGAGAAGCTAGAAGCTTAGGGGCTTCGCGAAAACACACTGGTCGTTTACGTATGTGACAATGGTTGGATTCAGAGTACAGATATGAATGGATACGCGGCTCATTCCAAACGCAGCCCTTATGGGATGGGGACGCGTACGCCGATCCTGTTTTCCTGGCCGGATCGCATTGACGCGACCGATCGTCCTGAACTGTGTACGAGTATTGACATTGCACCTACGATCCTCGCGGCCGCTGGCGTTGAGGTTCCAAATAACTGGCCGGGTATGAATTTGCTACCCGCGCTCCAAAGTGGAAAGAAAATCCGTCGCGACACGATATTTGGCGAAGCCTTCGCTCACGATATTGCAGACGTCCACAAGCCCGAAGATTCTCTTCTCTATCGTTGGGTAATTGAGGACGATTAGAAACTCTTGCTTCGGTATGACGGCCAACCGGGACGCATGAAATATCCTCCCGATGAGACAGCACCTCTATTGTTTGACTTGAATATCGACCCTCACGAGAGAAACAATCTCGCCACATCGAATCCGAAACTCGTAGTTCGGCTGGCCCACAAGATCGCCCAGTGGTGGCCCGTCACCGAGCGGAAAGTCGTAGGTCTTGAGTAGGAGAAATCGACGTCCTTTTGTTACCGTTTGACCTAACGTTTTTGCCTCAAAGTGTGTCTGGAGCGGAAAGGTATCGCGGCCAGCGTTTATCTATGGGTTGACTTCCTCTTCGGGTTTTGCATTCGATGTTCCCCTATTTTTTGCGACTGGCGAGTAAGGCGGGATTGACCGCTAGGAAGCTTCGCGGTTCTATCGAGCGCCTGGGTAGAGCCACTTTTTAAAACTATAAATGCTTCCATCATGTCTAATCTGACTACGACGTCACCTGTCTCTGAATATCTCTCGTCCCGCTCGCCGGATGAAGTGAATCCCGCCATGCTGAGCTATGTTGCGAACCTGCAACAAGTTGCCTCGGTAAACGCGCCGATCGCCGCATCGATTGTGAAAGAGCTCCAGGACCAACGCAGCAATCTCAAGCTCATTGCGTCCGAGAATTTTACCACGCTGAACACTCAAGCGGCCATGGGCAATTTGCTTACGGACAAGTACGCGGAAGGATTCGCTGGGGCTCGCTACTACGCGGGTTGCGACAACATCGATGCGATCGAGAGCGAAGCCTGTGAGCAAGCCTGCCGGCTTTTTGATGCGGAGCACGCTTATGTGCAGCCTCACTCGGGGGCGGATGCGAACCTGATCGCTTTTTGGGCCATCCTGCAGGCTAGAGTCGGCACACCTCTCATCGAGGAAATGGGTGAAGCCAACCCTTCCAAAATGTCCCGAGAGGATTGGAACAAGGTGCGCGCGGCGATGGGTAATCAGAAAATGCTCGGACTGGATTACTACTCCGGAGGCCACTTGACTCACGGTTATCGATTTAACATTTCCGCCCAGTTTTTTGATGCCTACAACTATTCAGTCAGCAAGGAGACCGGGTTGCTCGACTACGATGAGCTGGAAGCTCAGGCACTGGAGATCAAGCCATTGATCCTGTTAGCGGGTTATAGCGCCTATCCGAGAAAGGTAGATTTCCGTCGGATGAAGGAAATAGCTGATAAGGTGGGAGCAGTTCTGTTGGTTGATATGGCCCACTTCTCAGGACTGGTTGCCGGGGGTGTTTTCGAGGGCG
Organism: Candidatus Pelagisphaera phototrophica; assembly: GCF_014529625.1. Lineage (GTDB taxonomy): Bacteria > Verrucomicrobiota > Verrucomicrobiia > Opitutales > Opitutaceae > Pelagisphaera > Pelagisphaera phototrophica. The sequence continues at coordinate 3,992,512 of NZ_CP076039.1, read as the reverse complement.
ACTACAATCCGATGCCGTTTGCTGATGTAGTGACAACGACCACACACAAGACACTCCGAGGCCCTCGTGGTGGAGTGATCCTTTGTAAAAAGGAGTTTGCTGAGTATATTGATAAAGGGTGTCCTCTCGTGATTGGCGGACCGCTGCCGCACGTTATGGCAGCCAAAGCAGTTGCTTTTAAGGAAGCAAACGAGACTGAGTTTAAAGAGTACGCGCAGAACGTGGTGAATAATTCGCGAGCCATCGCGGACGCCATGATCGACGAAGGTCTCAAGATCTGCACGGGTGGAACCGACAACCACCTCTTGCTGATCGACGTGACTCCGTTCGGTCTCAACGGACGACAGGCGGAAGCCGCCGTTCGTGAATGTGGCGTTACGTTGAACCGAAACTCGTTACCTTTCGATCCCAATGGCCCCCACTACACGAGTGGATTGCGAGTTGGTTCCCCCGCGATCACATCATTGGGAATGGGAGCCGAGGAGATGAAAGAGATAGCTTCGATTTTTAAGCTCATACTCTCAAGTACTACGCCAAAAATACTCACTAAGGGTAAAAATGCGGGTCAGCCCAGCAAAGTGAAATACGATATCTCTGAAACTGTCGTAGAGGAGGGAAGAGCTCGTGTGCAAAGCCTTCTAGACCGATTCGTATTGTATCCAGAATTGGATGTCGAATTCCTGATAAGCCACTTTTCGCTATAGAAATTGAGAAGTATGGGCACGACAAAGCAGAATATTAACGGCTTCGGAAGCGAGCTTCCTTTTTGCCACTGAGATTGGTGGCTAGGTCCTACGAATACGGAGTCTTCACTTGAGGGAAATGTCGAAAAACTCCTTCTATTCCGATTACGATTTTGAGCCACTCGTTGGAGGGAAGCGACCAGATGACTACCGAACGCCTTTTCAGGTTGATAGGGACCGGATCATCCATTCATCAGCCTTCAGAAAGCTTCAATCCAAAACCCAGGTCTATCTTTCGGGAGAGTACGATTTTTACCGTACGCGGCTGACCCATTCCATTGAGGTTGCCCAGATTGGTCGATCGATCTGCCATTTCCTGCAAAGCGACTCGAAGTATTTAAACGACGACTTCTACATCGATTCGGATTTGGTTGAGGCCTGCTGCTTGAGCCACGATCTGGGCCATCCGCCTTTTGGTCATGGCGGTGAGCGAACGCTCCACCGTTTGTTTTACGACATTGGCGGATTTGAAGGGAATGCTCAAACCTTGCGTTTGATCACGGATACGCTGTACCATTCAAGTGGCAAGCAAAGGGGTATTTCTCCTACGAGGGCATTTCTCGACGGCATTCTGAAATACAAGTCTTCGTTTTCAGAAAGGGATCGGCCTCGAAACCACTTCATATACGACTTTCAACGTGTGTATCGAGAATTTGTACACGAGAAAGACATTGATCGTAAGGGAGCGCAAGTGGATGGGGCGTTTCGAAAGATGGCTAGTCTGGAGTGCCAGATAATGGACTGGGCGGATGATACTGCTTATTGTATCAACGATATCGTCGACGGCGTCCGAGCCGGTTTCCTTAGTTTGGAACGGCTTGAGCGTTGGGCGGCAAGAGAAGGTCTCGATGCCGAGTCGCAACCCTTGTTTGACGCTTTCGTTAATGATATCCGAAAAGACCGGCTCGAAGCGGTTTTCGGGGTCAAGATAGGCGACTTTATTCGGTCCTGCCGTCTCGTTCCTCGTGAAAGTCCTTTGTCGGGAGTTACAAACCGGTATGCGTTCTCCTTGGAAGTGAATTCGGAGGCAAAACGAACGGCCCGCTTCTTCAAGCGAGTGGCCCTAGACCTTATTTTTAGGTCAGCACCGCTTCAGCAGATGGACTATAAGGGAGATCGCGTTTTGGAGGATTTGTTTCGAGCCTTGTCGGATTCGTATTTGGAGTCTGAAAAGCCGAGATCCAAGATTCTTCCGGAACAGCAGGCGATTTGGATGAAGCAAGCAACGGAAGACCCCGAAAAGCAACGGTTGGTCGCTCGGGACTTCCTAGCCAGCTTGACGGATGGTCAGGCGTTGAGAATTCACAAGCGTCTTTACGATCCCGAATACGCTTCGATCATCGACCTAGACTAGAGCATTTTGCCTTTGGCAATTCGCGAAGGTAGGACTGAATCACCTACGGTCTCGTGAGGTCCATTGTTGGAGAATTTCTGAGAACTCGGATGATACCCTGTTGGAAAACCATAATCGCATGTTTGCGGAGCTCAATCGGGAATTTGATGAGCTTATTGACACCAGTTTCAATCCTGAGCAAAGGAACTTGCTGCTTTCCTCCGCACATAGCATGAGGGAATACGATCGAGCGTTCTAGCAAATCGTTTCGAGCGAGATCATCCAGAAAGCCCGTGTTCGCTCAGTTATCCGGGCGTTTGCCATGCCGGGAAGAGACAAGAATATCTTTTTGGGTAATATCGTGCATACGTTGAATCCACGGTGGCCGGTCGTTGTCGGAATGGGCTGGCCCTCTTCTTGGTCGATTAGAAGGGCGGCCTTTCTGGATGGTCAAACCCCTCGGGGAAATTATGGCCATGCGGTTACACTTGTTGGCTTTAGAAGCACCAACCGAAGACTGTAAGATGTAACTCTTTACATTCAAGAACATATGGGGGTCAACTGGGGTACAGACGGGTATGGATACGTTCGACACAACTACATGTTAAAGCACCTATATGGAGCTTTCGTAATGGAATCGGGCAGGTCCTTAAAACTAGGACTTCCTCAGCTGAGCAAGCTGGTCCAGGCAAGAATCGTAGATACGCGTCTGATTGCTCCAATCATAGTGCGATACTAGGCTTGCTCCCTGAAAAGGCTTTTTCCAAGCCCCGCTTTGGATCAGTTCTATCGTCAAGCGTCGCGCTTCGTCTTCTGTTTCATAGAAGTTCTGTGACCATTGGCTGGGCTCCAGATGATTGGGGTAGGCAAGCCGATTGGGTAGGATGGGGTGGCACCCGCAGTGTATTGACTCCACCACGCTTTGGCCGAAGAAGTCCTGTCGAGACGTGACTAGGGAAATGTCCGCCTCCCATAGCAGGCGAGCGTAGTCCGAGAAGAGAGGAACTTTCCCATATTGCACGATTTGGTTGCCGAGCCTTTCTTTTGCTTCCTTGAAATAAGGAGGTTCTTCTTCGAAGCCCTCTCCTAGCAAAGCCAAATCAAAATCGATCCCTTGTTCGACAAGACCGTACAATATTCGAAAGAAGCCGATGGGGTTTTTGTCGTACTCCCAGCGATGGTTCCAAACGATCAGTGGCTTGTCTGCCATTTTCCCTCGATTTGGACAGCGGAATGAGTCGAGTGCCTTCAGATCCATACCTAGCCAAAGGGTCGATGCGTTGTGTCGAATAGTTGAAACCGTATCCAAGTTTTGGAAATCCGGGTATCGTTTTAGGAAATTGGGTAAGGCGTCTAGAAACGACGTACGATGATAGTTGGAGTTGAAGTAGGTCGCATCTGCTGCCAAGGCACTGGAATAGTTGATAAACGCGTAGTGGAGGTCTCGTCCTTTCTTTGTATCAGAGTCCCTTGGGGACCAGGGATAGAGTAACTGGTTTTCATGGAAATAGACCGCAACCGGAGTACGAGCCGTTTCATCCCTTAGACAGGAGAGAAACACGGTCAGGTCGAGCATATCGCTGGCTACAATGGCATCGTATTGAATTCCATGGGCTCGGTATTTTTCCGCCATTGTTACGGCGGCTCCATGCATACGCCACTTCCAGTGGCACCCAGGCAGGGAGAGAATGTCTATCCGATGTCTAGAACGACTAGCGAATTCGTTGGCCCAGCGTTGGTGTGATCCGGTAAAGAAGGGCTCTACAAGACAGATCTTGAATGGCTTGGGAGGAGTCTGGTTTTGTGGTGACACTCTAGTTGTAGGAGCAGCCGCATCCACCCTGCTGGCAACAGCTCTCTCCAGCGGATGGCACCAGAGCACTCTGCACGCTTCCAGTCACGTTGAATCCGTATCCGCCTGTAATGACACGTTTTACGGGCACCCCCGTGGTTGGGTGGTTTGTCAAAGGCGCGTCATTCATGCTTTGCTGGTACTCAAACCGGACAGGTTCTTCGGAGTCAGAATCGGGAATTGTCTCATAGAGGTACGTTGCCATGCCTCTAACTTGTGTAGCGATAGGGGTTCGTCAATGTCGGGAAGCGTAATTTCTTGCTAAGAAAAGGAATTCGGGCTGCTTTGTCCGCCGATGTGGATCAGCGAAATGGCAAAGTGGATGGTGGCGAATCGGAGTAAGATCGCCCAGGTTGCGGCCTTCGTATTGACCATTGTTTTCTATGTCGGAGCGTTCCCTCCGTACGACTTTCCGGAAGCGGGATTTGTCGTGCTGATTCCCTTTCTGATCTGGTTCCGTATGGGGCCTACTTTAAAGCAGGTTGCCTGGACGGGGCTCTTAGCCGGTTGGGTGGCGTGGTTTATCCTTATCTTTTGGCTAAGTCATGTGACGTGGATGGGTTTGGCGCTTCTCTCGGGAGTAGTGGGGCTGCATTTTATGCTCTGGTGCGTGGGGACTTTTTGGTTGAGTAAGCGCCTCCTCGGAAAGGGTCCTTGGATGGGCCTTCCCTTCGCGATCGGAACCTCCGCTTTGTGGGTTGTTCTCGAACATATTAGAGGATGGGTTTTTACCGGTTTTCCTTGGTTACCGTTGTCAGCGAGTCAATGGAGTCGGCCCATCATGCTGCAGAGCGCCGTATTTTGGGGTGCTTGGGGGATTTCGTTTGGACTGGCGTTGCTCAATGCGGGCGTGGCTGCCTACATGCTGCGTATCGTCCGTTATTCGCGAACCGATACCAAGACGTTTTGCCCAGAGTTCTATCTGGCCCTCATTGTTTTCGTTAGCATGACCTTCTTGCAGACACGTCACATTTCGGGACAGGATAGGGAGCCTCTCTTTAGAGCGGCTGCCATGCAGCCAGCGATTCCCCAAAACGAAAAATGGGACGCTTCTCTAAGTAGAGAGATACTGGATCAAATTGAAAAAAACACCCTGCTTCTGGCACCGATGAAACCGGATCTGGTTTTCTGGCCGGAAGCGACCTTGCCGTATCCGATCAAAGGGGACACCATTATGCAGGCTTGGATCGAGCGATTAGCTACGCAGATTGATACCCCCATTTTTGCCGGAGCGTTGGTTGCAGAATCAGATGAAGTTTGGTACAATGGAGTGTATTTGATTCGACCGAAATGGGGAATGTATCCAGAATACTACGCGAAAAGGCACTTAGTTCCTTTTGGCGAGTACATCCCTTTGCGGAGCGTTTGGCCATGGATTGAAAAAATAGTGCCGATCGAGGGCGATCTGTATCAGGGAGAGGGAGTCTCCTTGTTGCCCTTGTCCATGCCGAGCCGAACCATTAATATTGGAACGCTCATTTGCTATGAAGACGTCTTTCCCAGTCTCGCCAGAAAGTCCACGCTTGAAGGTGCGGGCATGCTCTTCGTTGCCACAAACAGCGCCTGGTATGGTCAGAGCGCCGCTTCTTTCCAGCATATGGCCCACTCGGTTCTGAGAGCCGTCGAAAACCGTAGAGTTGTGTTTCGTGTAGGAAATGACGGATGGTCCGGGTGGATCGACGAATACGGTAACGTACGGGATGAACTCCTCGACGAGGAGGGCAAAATTTGGTTTTCTGGTGGTACGACCTGGAAAGTCGATCGAGACAAGCGGTGGAAAGGGCGAGAGACCTTTTATACCCAGAAAGGAGATTGGTTTGTCGCGGTTTGCTGGGGCGCTTTATTGATCGCTGGACTGATCGCCCTTCGTTATAAAGGTGCTCTGCAAGACTAGCCTTAGGGTGATTTGGTTTGCTGGTATTTGCTTTTGTGAGCCGCGGCTACTTTGGTGTACTTGTAGGCCCAGTTCTTGATGCCTGACTGCTCCTCGGGGGTCAGTATTCGGAAAACCTTTGCCGGAGACCCAAGGACGAGCGATCCAGGAGGAACTTTTGTTGAACCCGTTACAAGAGCGCCGGCTCCGATGATGCTATTCTTTCCGATCACGGAACCATCCATCACTGTTGCACCCATCCCGACAAGGCATTCGTCCTCAATCCTGCACGCGTGGATTATCGCCGCGTGTCCGATCGTTACGTCGTTGCCGATTTCCACGCCATAGTCATCCGCAAGGTGCACTATCGTACCGTCTTGTATATTTGACCGATCCCCGACTCTGATTGAGTTAATGTCTCCTCTGAGTACGCAACCGGGCCATATGCTGGCCTGGTCACCGATGGTAACATCACCCATCACAGCAGCTTCCTTGGCAACGTAGGCGGTATCCGGGATGACAGGATCTTGGGAAAGGTGCTTTTCTAGTCGTTCTTCGGTAGTCATGAGGTTGCTTCGTTGGGGAAAGGCTCGCCCTGCGGGAGAATCTCCCTAATGTTTCTCTCGAAAATATTGTCTAAATCAACCGGTGAAACACCGGAGCTCTTAAGGGAATCAATATGGGTCTTAAAATCCGGTTTGCGCTGCGTCTTCGGGAATGTCCGAAGGGGATAGTCGCTCCCAAACAGGATGCGATCGCACCCTATCGATTCGATTGCGGTTTGATAAATGTCGCGTGGGTACAGCAGTGGAACCGCAGCGGTGTCGAGATATACATTGCTGAGGCTCCTCAACTTGGGCAGCTCCATCATCCCAGCGAGATGGGCAAAGATGAAAGTAGTTTTCGGGTGGCTCTTTGCCAGCGCTAAAAGGGAATCGATTGGCGTTTCTATTTTGCCTGGATACTCGTGGCTTGTTGGATCGGTAACGTGAAAATTGACGGGAACGTTGTATTCGCCAGCTAGGGCAATTGCTAGATCCAAAGTTTCGTTTACGTAAGTGTAGCCTTGAGCGGGGGGATTGAGTTCCCCGATCCCGCCAAACCCGCATTCAAATGCCTGTTTCAAAGCGTCGATTGATGCGGCTCGCCCTTTAGCGTTGAAAGGTGCGAACGCCATCAGGCGATCCGGATGGCTAGCGATCCAATCCCTTTGCCAGGAGATGTTTTCGTAGCAAGTGTTGGCATTTTCCCAATACCAGCCAAGTATGATCGCCTGTTGGATCTCTGCGGCATCCATGTCCCTGAGTAGTTGATCAACCGAAGCCCATCCTTGCAGCTTTGGACCGGAGCTAGGGGAAACGCATTGGAGCCAACAGGGCTCTTTCCACTTCTCTGCCCAGGATCTCGTATTCTCGTAAGCGCTAGCTGGATACAAGTGAATATGCGCGTCGATCGTCATATCTCGAATTACTAAACGCCTTTCGACTCATATATTCTCTGGAGGCTCTGGCGTACGAGTCCGCCCATAGTCTGCCCTTTGAGGAAGTCGTCGTCCTTGTAGTGATGGGCTAGCTCTTGACGTAGTTGATGGACATTTTCAATAGGAGCGAGCGTGTCTTTTGACATTGATTCGAGGAGACCCTTTATGCGCAGCTTGCTTGTCTTCATTCTACGAGCGATCAAATGCTGCTCCTCACTCTGGTATTGATGGGCGGTATCCGCGTCGATGTGACTGACGCAGAACCCGACGAGCGGGTTGTTTTCTTTGAAAAATTGTGGCAAATAGAAATTCTTTCTTCCGTCATAAGATTGCTGGTCGAAGTCCATGGCCCGGATACGGATTTGCGTGCCTTCGAAGTCAGGAGTGATATCGACGATGAAGTTATAGGGACGCATGTCTCCGAGTAGGCGGACAAAGCATCGCTCGTTAAACTTTATCAGTTCCTTGGCAATTCGGATCGCTTTGAGCTGTTTGTTGTCGAGCCAGGAATCGATAAACATATCTCCTGGCAGGCCCACGATGTGCTCTTCGATGAGCGTGTCACGGTCCGTGATGAAGTGCATCCGATTCGGAGAAAGGAGGTGTTCGAGTTCGAGGCCGTAAATTCGAGAAGCATCCGCCTTCTTGACGTAGAAGTAGTCCTGGTTGTCGTTCCTTGAATTGACGATTCGAATTCGGAAGGGCTTGGAATTACCGAACTCGCAGTAGTCGATCCGGTCGACGTAGAGATGTTGAATGACGGAAAGATCACCACCGGCTTTGATAATCGCGTAAACGCGCTTGAGCCCGTCGGAAATCTTAGCGATCAGGACATGATCGTATATGACCGTTTTCCATAGAGTATCTTGATCGTCATCGTCATAAAGGGCAGCAGCAGCCGAAAACTGCTCGAGGTCGTTGTAAGATACCGGAAGGCGGTTCTCCCGATTGAAATTTGTCAGGTAATAGCGAAGCGTGTCGCTGATCGGGAAGGCAGGCTTTCGAGGAGTTCCGGAACGCTGCTTTTGAATTGTTTCGCCGAGAGACTTAACGAGAAAGTTTGGATTTGTGTCTTGGTTGTCCACAGAGAAGCGAGTCGTTAAGAACTTAGCTTATTGTTCGGCAGCGACAAGGCCAATAAGCACGTCTCCCGAATTGACGTTCTTATCGCTGAGCTCTCTCGTAGGCGAATAGGAATTGCTGGGCATAGCCTGCTAGCGGACCGAGATGCACTCTGCCAAAGTGCTCAAGCTGGTCCTTGCTCCAGCCCTCGAGTTTGTAGCGGTTTTTTAGGACCTTCAAAATCCACGTATCAACAGGAAAGGCTTGGTATTTCTGGGCTCCGAAAAGGAGGGTGCAGTCGGCGATCTTCGAACCTACACCAGGAAATTTGATGAGTTCCTCTTTCGCCTCTTTATAGGGAAGCCCTTCGATTTCTTCTAGTATCTTGTTCGATCCCGCAATGAGATCGGCGGTTTGCTTTATATTCTTTGCCCGAAAACCTAGTCCGAGTGACCGAAGGACTGACTCGCTCGTTTTGGATAGTTGCTCCCAGGTTGGAAGGGCGTGCGGGCCTCCGGGAATAATCTCGGACCCAATTTCACGTGCCATGTTCTCGCACATGATTTTAATTTGGGGAATCTGTTTGGTCGCCGAGCAAAGAAAGCAAAGCAAGGTCTCAGCAAAAGGCTGGTTCAAAAGACGCAAGCCACGAAAAGCGTAGATAGCGTCAGCTAGCGCTGGGTCGCTTCGCCAAGGGAGTTGCTCTGTGAGGTCCGACCAATCGGTATCAACAAGCAAGTATTGGTGGAGAGATTCTGTTGCGTTCGCTTCTGATTCCTCTGGAAAACGGCACTCAATCGATTCTTCTGTATTCAGTCTTAACTGGGTGAAACTCTGAGACCAAATCCCTTGCCAGCATTGGTCTATTTCATTGTAAGACCACCGGAACGCTTGTCCGCCAATCAGGGTCTCTTGAAATGAAAGATCTGAAAACGGAGTTTTGAGTATGAGCGTTTGCCAGTGGGTCCAACGCATACGAGATTTCGATCCAAGGTTTTTGGGAGAGTTCTTACGACTAAGCGGAAACGCTCGACCACAAAAAGCTCTGGGAGCTTGAGAGAGTGGTTCCGTTTGTATCGAGAATCTCGATTTTCCAAGCCGTGGGGGTAGTTTCGCTAGTGCCCCAAATACCGTCGGTGAGTCCCACGAGTGCCCGCTTTTTCTTGATTGGCTCAATGTCGATTGTCTTGGTCTCGATATCCTGGGAACCCGGTCGAACGAAATGGATCCGAATTGATGCAGCATTCCTGGCTTGATCCTTCGTATCCAGTTTTAGGCCAACATAGTATCCGTTGCGTTGCGACGGATCGGTGCGGGCGATGTCATACCTTCCAGGATTTTCCTTCCCGGTGAGGTGCTCAGAGATTCGCTTGAAGGAGTCTTCGTCGCGCCGATCGGAAAAAATGATCTCAGCGGCCTGGGACGAGGCTCCGATGGCTGCAAAAACTAGAAGTGAGAGAATGAGTTTCATATTCTTAGGTGAAGAGACTGAAAGGGATGCTGAGGGTTCCACAATTGGAAAGAAGGCGAAAAATTACCAGCCATAGTTGCGGCGGATACGAACCGGCTCGTAGAGCTCATGGGGAATCTCCTGGAGGAACCGGCTCGGGGTGAGGAACATGGACGGTCCCCCTTTGGTATTCATCTTAGGGAAAAGTAGGTAAAGTTCATCGCGAGCCCGGGTGACTGCGACGTAGAAGAGTCGCCTTTCCTCTTCGGTATCTCCCGCCTCAATGGATCTCCGAATGGGGAAAAGCCCATCGGCCGCTCCGATGACAAAGACGACATCAAATTCGAGACCTTTGGCTTGATGAACGGTGGTGAGTCGGATCGACTGGTCGCTATCCTCCATATTGCGGTCCGCGACTTCGGAATTGAGCAGAGTGATTTGAGCGATGAGCTCCTGCATCTCTTCAAACCGGGCGGCGAATCCGATGAGCGATTTGAGGTCATCCAAGCGGTTGACGTAGTTGGCGTACGCTCCCTGAAGGTAGAGGCTGTACCAACCTTCGAGACCAATCTCCACGACTTCTTCGGGAGAACCGGACTCGTTGGCCTTTTTCATATCCTGGAGACTGATGGCGAGTGATTCCCAGTCTTGCCGCGCCGCGGCGGGAGCTTTTTTGGTTACTGAGGGATCGCTCATGGCGTCGATGAAGTCGAGTCTTTTTGACTTGGCCACCTCTGCGGTGAGAGCGTAGAGCTTCTGACCGTTTTTCTCGCCAACTTTGGGAAGCAATACGGCGAGTCGCATAAAAGCGGATACGTCTCTCGGATTGTAGACCAGTCGCAAGTGAGCGACCATATCCTTGATGTGAGCCTGTTCAAAAAACCGGACGCCACTGGTGATTTGATAGGGGAGACCCGCCCTGGAGAGCTCCATCTGCAAGTCAAGAGACTGATAGTGGGCTCGATAGAGGACGGCGATCTCGCTAGCCTCTTTCCCCTCTTCGAGAAGTCCCTGAATACGCGTTATGACAAACTGGGCTTGTTCCTTGCCATCCATTGCCTGAACCACGTAAGGGACCTGCCTCGAGGGCTTGAAGGCCCGCAGCTCTTTGTCGAACCCTTGCGTGGTCCTGTTCTGGATAACGGAATTCGCTAGGGTCAATATCTCCGGTGTACTGCGATAGTTTGTCTCGATTCGAAGAATACGAGTTTCCGGATGGCGATCCGGGAAAGTCATGATGTTTTCGTAGTTCGCGCCTCGCCAGGAATAGATGCACTGAGCATCGTCTCCCACTGCCATGATTTGGTGATTGGCACCCATCGTATCGACGATTTTGGCCTGAAGCGTATTAGTGTCCTGGTACTCATCGACCAGAGTGTGACGAAATCGTTGATTGTAGTATTCTTTTACCTCAGGAGCGACCTCCATGAGTTTGAGCCAATTGGTCAGCAGGTCGTCATAGTCGACCACTTGCTGCTCCTGCTTTCGTTTGGCATAGACTTCGGAAAAGGACTGTATCTGATCCACCAACTCATTGTGTTGGGGAAAGTAGTTGATAATGGTTTCCTCGATGGTGCCTCGCGTATTGCGCGCCATGCTGATGACGGAGGAGAGGGGGCCCGGTTTCGGGCGAGTCTTGTCCTTGAAGAAACTATTGTCGATGGCTTCGACCGCCCCTTTCAGAACGGATTCCGCTTCACCCGCATCGAGAATGGTGAAATTCTTGGCTAGACCAACAGATTCGCTATGTATGCGGAGCAACCGATGGCCAATGCTGTGGAAAGTCCCCCCCCAGAAGCGGCGCGGCTCAAACCCGGTCAGATCCTCGACCCGCTTGAGCATTTCCTTTGCGGCCTTGTTAGTGAACGTAAGAAGCAGAATGTCATTGGGGCTGACCCCCTGTGAGAGCAGATAGGCGACACGATAGGTTAGGGTACGGGTCTTACCACTACCGGCACCTGCTAAAATGAGGAGGGGGCCGGGCTCTGCGGTTACGGCAGCGTACTGCTCATCATTGAGATCACCCCGAAAGTCTATCGAAGGAATGTCGATCGAGGGGGGAGTCGCTGGGAGATTGAAGTCCATTTGGGGGAAGTAAGAATGAAAAAGGAAGATCGAAGAAGACTTTTCTCTTATACGCCCGAATTTATCTTTTCCCCGTTGGTCGGAATCCCATCCATGGTGAGATAGACGTTCGAACAGGAAATCGGCTACAGCAGCACAAGTGCGTCGCGATGGATAACTTCGAACCGCGTCCGGTCAGAGAAAAGGGCTTCAATCTCTATAAGTGCTTTTCCTGCGATTTGATGAATCTCGTGACTTGAATAGGAGCATTCCCCTCGGGCAATCGGTACCCCGTCCTGACTAACGACATCGATGACGTCACCCGCATGAAAGTTACCGTCGCATTTTGTGATACCAGCAGCCAGTAAGCTGCGTTCCTCACGTATGAGAGCATTGCACGCTCCGGTATCGATTTGTATCGAGCCGAGGGGGCGTTGGAAATAAGCGAGCCACCGTTTTTTGGATACTAATGGGGCCTTGCTGGCCACAAAGCGAGTCCCGATACTTTCTCCGTCGATCAGTCTTAAAATTATATTCTCCGCCGATCCATCCGCAATGAAGGTCTCGCACCCGGCAGCGGTAGCGATCTTCGCGGCTTGGATTTTCGGGATCATCCCGCCTACCGCGGTTGGGGAGTTGGTACCCTTGGCCATCGACTCTATTTTCGAATCTATGTTCTCGACGACAGGAACAATCTCCCCGGTTCCGTCCATGTCGATCAGTCCAGGCGCGGTCGAAAGGACCATGAGTTGACTGGCTTCAGCTAAGGAAGCCACCATTGCTCCCAGTGTGTCGTTGTTGCCAAATCTAATTTCGAATGCGCTGACGGAATCGTTCTCGTTGATAATGGGTACTACGTTGTAGCTGAGAAGCTGGTCGATCGTAGCCTTGGCATTGACATAGCGATTCCGAATGCGGAGTCCTTCGTGAGTAAGCAGAATTTGGCCGACCAAAAGATCGTAGGGATCCAGACCGTTTTGCCAGCACTGGATCAGCCGGCTTTGGCCAATGGAAGCGCAGGCCTGCTGCTTGGGGAGGGTTGAGGGTCGGCTTCTCAGTTTAAGATTGCCCATTCCCATGCCGATGGCTCCGGAGCTGACGACTAGGACTTCAATGTTCCGATTTCTCAGTTCCGCTATCTGGCTACAGATGGACTGGATGCGTACCGTATCAATCTCACCGATACCTTTGGTTAAAATACCGGTGCCAAGCTTTATGACGATACGTTGCATTTTAGATTGGTAGCAAGTAGCGGGTTAGTCCTTAGCTTTTTGCGAGCTATCGACTAATGGGCTTCAAGCGAATGAGCTTAGACCTTGGCGAAGGGGTGCTTAAACCGTCAAGAGGTCCTTCTCCTTGGCCGCGAGGAGATCGTTTATCTTTTTGATGCCGTTATCCGTTCCCGTCTGGATTTCCTTTTCGCAACGCTTGAGATCGTCTTCGGAGATCTCTCCATCCTTTTGCAGCTTCTTAATGGCATCCATGGCGTTGTGACGCGCCTTTCTGACTCCCACGCGGGCGTCCTCGGCATGTTTGCTCACCAATTTAACGAGCTCTTGTCTCCGATCTCCGGTAAGCTCTGGGAGGGGAAGCCGGATTATGTCGCCCATAATTGCAGGGGTGATGCCAATATTTGAAGTTTGGATAGCCTTCTCGATGGCTTTCAACGTGCCCTTGTCCCAGGGAGTGATCGCGATCGTTCGAGTGTCGGGGGTTGAAATGGCGGCCATGTCTCGAATCGGCATGGTGCTGCCATAGGCTTCGACCATGATTCCCTCGACCATGTGAGGATTGGCTTTGCCGGTGTTTACGGCTGAGAACTCATGTGCGGCGTGTTCGGTCGCTTTTTCGACACCTTCCTCGAAATTCAAAAAGATTTCATCTTCGTCCATAGCGTATTCGTTTTCAGGTTTAGTTAGAGGTTTTATACTTCTTTTAAAATCAAAAATTTAATCATCGGAGCAGACGAGCGTACCGACCTTTTCTCCCAGAATCGCTCGTCGGATGCTGCCTGCCTCGTTGAGGCTGAACACGAGAATGGGCACTTCGTTGTCCATGCAAAGAGAGAATGCGGTGGAATCGAGTATATTCAGTCTCTGCTGGAGAGCGTCGATGTAGCTGAGCTTGTCGTAGCGGATGGCGTCATCGTGTTTCATCGGATCCTTGTCGTAAATGCCATCGACTTTAGTCGCTTTCATGATGACTTCCGCCTGGATCTCGCTCGCTCGCAAGGCCGCGGTGGTATCAGTGGAAAAGTAGGGATTGCCGGTGCCGGCGACGAAAATGACGACCCTCCCTTTTTCCAGGTGTCTTATGGCCCGACGAAGGATGAAAGGCTCGGCTACCTGATTCATGGGTATCGAGGTTTGAACGCGTGTGACCACGCCCATCTTCTCGAGGCACTCCATGAACGCGAGGCCGTTGATGACAGTTGAGAGCATACCCATGTAGTCGCCAGTGGTCCGATCGACTCCTCGGTCCTTGGAGCCAGACAGGCCACGAAAAATATTCCCGCCTCCAATAACGATGCACACCTCGGTCCCCAGAGAGCGAATGTCCTTAATCTGCTCGCAGATTCGTTTCAGAATATCCCAATCGATCGGATCACCCGTTTCGGGGCTTCGCAGCACTTCGCCGCTTAGCTTGAGAATGATACGTTTATACTTGGGTTTTTCGCAGGAGTTTGAGTCAGAGGACATTAAAAACTCGTTAAGCCATAAGGTCTTAAGGTCGTCAATGCTGGGTTTTGTAAACTTCGTCCATTTCAGCGCTTGACGAGGTAGGGAAGTCTTCGCAACTTATGCGGCCATTAACAGCCTGATGGTGTAATGGTAGCACACCTGGTTTTGGTCCAGGCGGTCGGGGTTCGAACCCCTGTCGGGCTGCCATCCTTCGCGTGAAGTTTCGGATGGCACGCCTTTTCTCCTCTGGGGAATGACGTTTCGGGCGATGCGGTGTTTCGCATTGGTCTGCGAAGGATGCCCTTCGAAGCTTGAACAAGCCTATTAGGGCGATGACGTTTTAGTATGTTTTACGTCTATAGGATTCGGATTGTCAAATATCCGGATCGATCGTACACTGGGGTTAGGGAAGGTTCAAAGCAACGTTTTCCAGATCACAATCAGGGCAGAAATGTTTCCACTGCACCCTATCGAACCTAGAAGTTGATTTTCTAATCAGCGTTCGAAAAGAAGGAGATTGCCTTGGATTTCGAACGCTATCTCAAGTCTGAATCTGGCAAAGCGTTTGCGAGAAAGCGTCTTTGGAAATCTAATCCGTATAGAATTGTCAGGGTGTGGACCTGAGCTCGGTGAACTAACCTCTGCGGGTTGGACGCGGTCGGTGATTCTTGCACTTTAAATCACGAAATATTTCGAAATCGAACCGCAATTCATAACCGTTTCATTTCTTCTTTGATTAGCCGAAAGATTTAACTAGACAGGGTTTCGAGAGGCTGTCTCGACAAACTCAGTATCAGGAAGAACCTACATGTATATCTCATCGGATTGGCTTGGGCCATTGGAGGATGCGCTATTGAAGACGGAGCGAAAGCATTCCGGCTCCATTAGTATGCTGAGCGACATATTCAACGATCCTCACGAGTTGGTTCGCTGCTACGTTGAACCGCACTGTCGCTACGAAGATCATTTCGATAATGCGGGGAAGTCGGCTTGTTCTGCCTTCGATGCGGTGAATTTGTTCATGGGCGATGGGGTCGACGAATCGATCCAAGGTGGAAATCAGATGTTGATAATCGTGCATCGACCTCAGATGCTTTCGCTGATCGTTTATCTCTTCGAGAAGTATGGGCCCTTGAAAGATGAATATAGCATAATGGAGGCAGTTTCCTTACAGTGGCTCATCCAGGAGAATGAAAGGGCGCAAAAGGGGGGCGGCTCCTTTTGATTCGGTTGAGAAAAATGAGGTTCAGGGGAAGACAATGCCTCATGGTGATCCTTTTCTGGGAAGCCATTTCATTCACCAGTTCACTTTGTGCGGAGGATTTTTTGGGGGTTCCCCGAGAGGTGGTCGAAGAGGTAATGGAATTGGGCTATAATCTCGACCTGAGAACGCCGAAGTTGATTGAGCAGATCATTGTAGACTTCCCTGAATCGCCATTGGGACTCTGTTTGAAGGCCGCCCGGCTCTTTCGGCTCGACGATTATGCCGAAGGATCTGATACGGAAATCTCCGAGCAGTTTCAAGAGGCGTCTGACCTCGCAATCGAAGCAGCAAAGAACTACTATAATCGAAACCCTCAGGATCATGAAGCTCGCTATGTTCTGGGGATGTGCGAGCTCAATTTGGCCCGTTACTACATTGACCATCGGCGTTGGTTCAGTGGGTTTTTCAAGGCGACTTCAGGTTTGGGACATTTGAAAGCGATTCTGAAAGAGCATCCAGATTTCCATGACGCGAAAATGCCTCTGGGTGTAGCGAATTGCTTTCTGGACAAAACACCTTCATACCTCAAGCCGCTCGCGGCCCTTTTGCGGTTTTCCGGCGACATGGAGCTCGGTCTACAGCAGCTGAAAGACTCGGAGACGAAAGGGTTCCTGACCCGATATGAAAGTCTGTATTATCAAATTAGCGTTCAATGGGTGTTGTTAGAGGATAAAGAGGCGGCTAGAGAAATTCTGGATCGCTTCATTGAGCGATTTCCTCGAAACGTAGACGCCCTCGCAATGCGGGCCGATCTGGATCGCAAAACGGAGCGATTTAAGGAAGCGTTCGAAGGGTACCAGTACATCCTGTCGATTCCCGAAATCAGTTACATAGGGGAAATGCGGGATTGGGTGATGCTTCACTCGGGCAACGTGGCCATTCAACTGGAAAAGCCGGAGATCGCACTTGAGAAGGGAAGCGTATTGTTGGAAACCGTTGAACCGTCGGAGAAGGAACTACGCGCCTGGGCGCAGATGCTGTATGCGAATGCGATCCTGCATCTAGGTCGAAGGGGAGAGGCGAGGGTGGAATTTGCTAAAGTGAAACGTCGGGATAATTCGGAAGCCTTCAAGGCGTCGGAGCGTATTCTAAATGAAATGGATAGAGACGAAGAATAGGCTCAACTTTCGCAGTAAAGGCCTCGATCGTTAGATTATGCCTCAAGCGGCTGCACATTATTTAGTTGGAGGCCGATTTATGGTTCGTTTACTCGGGTTTACATTAAGCCTAGGGTCGTTGTTGCGAGTCTAGCTAAAATTAGTCGGCGTTAGCCCGATAGATAGGATGGCAATTCGATCTTTTGAAAAACGTCGATTGTCTAGGGCGATAGTGAATTCAAGTCAGCCAGTCAAAATTTCGGGAATTCTGTTAGCGGCAATCGTAGCCGTTTGGCTGTGTGAATCAACTCGAGAGTCTAGCACGACGGATCACAATAAGGC
Organism: Candidatus Pelagisphaera phototrophica; assembly: GCF_014529625.1. Taxonomy (GTDB): domain Bacteria; phylum Verrucomicrobiota; class Verrucomicrobiia; order Opitutales; family Opitutaceae; genus Pelagisphaera; species Pelagisphaera phototrophica. Next base: position 3,975,271 of record NZ_CP076039.1, on the reverse strand, counting down.
GGGTAAGTTTGGTCTCATACAAGAATCGGTAGACGAGGTTCTCACTCAAAATCCAGAGATCGATGGATTGTCTCGAGAATCGAGCGATGCCCATCAAAATCAAGGCGGTTGGCCGCTGGGAAGATGCACTGGTTTTGTCGAGCAGGCGGACGGAAGGGTCCCCTGATGGAAATAGATATCAGTTGAGAAGGATCGTTCGTCATACAGCGATGAGGTTCCCTATTCTCGTTGGAGGAAAAATTAGAGCATCATCGGCTACGGGCTTGAAAGAACTGGGTGTGGAAGCGGTTTTAGAAAAACCTAGAATTACTTTGTATAATATTGAGGGAACTCTGATCGCATCGAATGAGACATGGGTGGCCAGGTCGGGGAGGTTATTGATCTATCGAGCCAAGTGGGTGCTTTCGATCTCAAGTTGGGGTCGAATGATTCAGCGATGGTTGCAGTATTACCACCAGGTCTCTATACATGTGTTTTGGATACAGTGACCGATCATAAAGGCGTGGGCCTGTTTGAGATATACCCTGTTCCTTGGGTTTTGGCGTAGTTCCAATTCGGTTACTTATTCAGTTTTGAAACAAATGACCCAATTCGGTCGACCGCTCTCGCCAGCTGTTCTCTAGACGCGGCGTAGCTAAATCGGAGATAGCCTTCGCCATTGATCCCAAAATCCGTTCCTGAGACGCAGGCGACCCCCCCCTCATTTAGCAGTCTCTCCGCCAAAACCGGCGAAGGTATTCCAACTTCGGAAACGTTGGGAAATGCGTAGAAAGCGCCTTCAGGAAGGCGGCAGTTAAATCCGTCAATCTGATTGAGTCCGCGCACGAATTCATTGCGCCTTTGCTGATAGGTCTTCACGATATCGGATACCGCTTCGTCGCACTGTTGAATCGCAACGATGCCCGCTCGTTGCGTGAATCCAGCCGTGCAGCCGACTGCATGCGTAAGCAAAAGCGACACTTTTTCCGCGAGGGCTTCGGGCATGATCGCGTAGCCGAGCCGCCATCCGGTCATGGCATAGGATTTGGAAAACCCGTCTACAATTAGGGTACGCTCGCTCATGCCTTCCAGTGCATAGATACTGTCCGCAGGGGAATCACTGTAGACAAGGCGTGAGTAGATTTCATCGCTCAGCACCCAGAAGTCGTGTTTCTTAGCGAGGGCGGCGATTGCCATTAAATCGGCCTTCGAGATGACTCCACCAGTGGGATTGGCGGGAGAATTAAGTATCAGAATTTTCGTTTTTTCAGTGATACGACTTTCGAGTTCGTCCAAGTCGAAAGAGAAACTGTTGGCCTCTACCAGTGGTACTGAAACCGGTACTCCACCGGCTATTTCAATATCGGCAGGGTAGGAAGGAAATCCGGGATCCGGGAAAAGAACCTCGTCCCCTTTTTCGAGAAGCGCAAGTAACGGGAACAAGAGAACGGGTTTGGCTCCGGGCCCGACTACCACCTGCGAAGGGCTTGCATGGATCCCTCTGGTTTTCGAGTAGTTCGCGATCGCCTCTCGCAGGTCTGCGTATCCTTCGGAAGGGTTGTATCGGGTGAAGCCCGCGTCGATGGCTCTCTTTCCTTCCTCAGCGATTGGCGGGAAGGTACTGAAATCAGGTTGTCCGATTTCCAGATGAACGATGTCGCGGCCTCCCTTCTCGAGGGCTTGAGCCAGTCCCATCACTCGATAGGCGCCTTCTGATTTGAGGTTTTGGATTCGGGCGGCGAAGTTCATGGCGAATGCGTAGTAAATCGACATTTCGAGAGCTAGAACGCAAGCCGGGAAAGAGCCACGGACTCGGAATAAGCAATGAACCCTTTTTATTGTGGTCTCAATATTTCTGAAACCACCATCTGTCAGTCGAAGCTCGTCTAAAACCTAAGGGTCAAAGCGTTCCATTTGACATCGCTTCTGGAATCGCTGTCAAAAAGCCTTGAATCGAAGGCCATGGCAGACACTCGATTGAGCGGAACGGACTGGTGGGATGCGAACTGAGTAAATTTCCAGCCCCGGTCACTGAGGGGATGTATATACTTTTCCATTAGACGAGAAGTGATGTTTTCATTAGCATTGAAGGCGATGGTATCGTCGATATTGATCGATTGGTAAGGGGTCTCGATTTCAAGAACATAGGCGTCCAGGAGGGGTGATGCGGGAATCGATTTTGCGTATGCCAACGCAGTGGTTTGAATGGGGGTGTCGGTGTTCTCTGGAATGTTGGAAAGGGCAACTTCGGCACGCGCCACTTCAAAAAACACAGGCCCATGAGTTTCAGGCTCGATGAGATTGGCCGGACTTTCCATTTCAGCCACCATGATTTCTTGAGAAGGTAAAGGTTCTTTAACCGCATTAGCGACGTATGCTGGGTTTAGCATTTGCATAACCAAGAAACCAACTACCCCGCAGGATGTGGCCGCTCCACAAAGTAGACCAAAGTTCCGAAATCGCGGCCATCCGCTTACTCCTGCTCCGAGATCCTCTACCGGCTGCAGTTGGAGAAGCCGTCTCTGTTTTATTCGGAGATTGTTTTCAAACCGGTTCCAGAAAGCAGGAGACGGATTTTCTGCGCGCTTCACTTTTAGAAGCTGGTCCAAGGTATAGTTGCCTCGAGAATTCCGCATCGTGGGGATTAGATGCGTTTCCGGTCGAAGCATTCAAAAAAACATCATTTTCTTATAATTTACTGAAAAAGGTATTTTTAATCGAGGCTGAGACCCTTTTAATGGAAATGTAAGGCCCTGATATTCAATTTCTAATGGGAAGTGAAATCTATGCTCACCGGAATGGGCACTGTCTCCTGAAATGCTTCAGAAAACAGACAAAAAGAACTAATCCCCGTCCGTCTGGTTAGATGATCCTCGTTCATAGAGTGCGTAGCCGAGCAGGGGAATGGTATGCCTTCGGATCAACAAGATGATTGAACAGGCGACAAGTACGACCACTGCGAGCATGCCGAACTGAAAGCGCTCGCCTTCCCAGCCAAGCTTGGTGAAATGGCCGATGATCGCGCCCATCATCAGGCCAGAACCCAGCATGGCTCCAAACGTAATGCTGGAAGGAACTAGCAGCAGGATACAGGCAACGAGTTCGAGAATGCCGATTAAAACACGCCCCTCGGGCTCCATTTCGAGTTCTGTGAAGAGTTGCACCGATTCAGAGGCGCCGCTGAATTTGAAGAAGAGTGTTTGGCCCATAATGATGACCGCTACAATTTGAGCGATCCATGAGACGATAGAGGAAGACCGATTGTTCATGATAGTCATTGGAGGTTAGGCATTGATCGCTAGTTCGAGCTGCTAAGGAAGGTATTCAGGGTAGAGCCTTTGGGCACGTACAGATGCTCGAAGGAAAGTTCCTGAACCGAACGGCATCCCGTTGCGCAGAGCAACTCCTGCAAATCGTGCTCCAGATTGTCTACATAGTGGGCAACTCGTTTTGATTTTAAATCGATATCGAGACCCCTCTCCAATTCCGGATCATGAGTCGTGATGCCGACCGGACAGGTATTGCTGCCGCATTGCATGGCTTGGATACAGCCGATCGATAGCATGAATCCCCGGGCCGAGGCGACCACGTCGGCTCCAAGACAAAAAGCGATGAGTTGGCGCCCGGCCCCCACCAGTTTGCCGGATGCTATGATCTTCAGTCGATTGCGGACATCATGCTCGGTCAGGATGTCATCCACTTTTTTCAGGGCAGGGAAAAGGGGAAGCCCAACTCGATCCATAAATGCCTTGGGAGCTGCTCCAGTGCCTCCCTCTGCTCCATCAATGGTAATCCAGTCTGGAAATACGTCCTGTCGTTTCATTTCGGATACGAGTCCTTCAAACTCGGCTGGGTTTCCAATACACATCTTGATTCCGACGGGGAGCTGAGAGGTCTCTTGGACCTGTTGGATGAACCTAACGCTGCTTTCCAGATCCACGCATTCAATATGGCTAGGGGGTGAAACGACATTCTCTCCCATTGGGACTCCTCTTAGGGCAGAGATTTCAGGGGTAATCTTTTCTTTAGGCAGCAAACCTCCCTTGCCCGGTTTTGCTCCTTGAGAAAATTTGATTTCGATCATTTTGATTGAATCTTTTTTGGCGAGATCACGAAGCTTCTGGTCTTCGAGGTGCCCATCTTCAGTGCGCACGCCGAACTTCGCGGTCCCCATTTGGAAAATCAGATCACAGCCTTCCTCTAGGTGGTACTTGGGGTAGCCCCCTTCGCCGGTATTCATCAAGGTTCCTGCTAGCTTGGCCCCGCGAGCAAATGACCGAACTGCACTCTGTCCGAGAGATCCAAAACTCATGGCACTAATAATGAAAGGGCGCTTTAACGTATAGGGATTAGTACAGCCGCGTTCTTCCCCAAAGGTGACACCGGCAGATTTTAGCTCGGCTTTTCGGATAGGAAACATCGCGTGCCTTATCTTTACTTCGGTGGAGTCGAAATCCTTTTGTGACCCGAAAGAAGATGCGGAATTGATATTTTGGGCTTTGCGGTAGACTTCAGATCGCTCGTTTCGGTTAAAAGGCCGTTCTTCAGTGTCGCTCAAATATAGATACTGTCTCAGCTCAGGTCCAATGCTCTCAAGGACATACCGACCTTGGCCCAGAATTCCGAAATTGCGTAGAATAGCGTGCCCTTTTTGGGCAAACAGATAGAAGGCGTTGAGAGAGCTTAGGAAAATAAAGGCTACGGTGAGAAAGTGAAAATAAAACGAGATCCTGAGCCCAGCTAAGAAGAACAGTCCGGCCAAAATCGGAATCGCGAGATTGGTGAAGCGGGAAAGCTTGTGAAGGTTTACGACAAGTTTGCCAGTCATTGGCATAGGGCGGATCGTTTGAGGTTATTGCGTAGAAAGCTATACTCGTTATCTGATATTTCGAGAGGCTTTGCAAGGTTGATAGGAAATTCAATTGTGTTGATAGATTATCGTTGGTATCCTCATTGCGGTTCGGATCAGTAACTGGAACGAGGACCGCAAGGTGCAAGCGGAGTTCGAGCTCTATATCAATTCGATTGGCTAAATCCATTGCCCCAATAAACAGAGGGTGAAGTTAGTGGACGTCCTGGCTAATCCCTCTGAAAACGTAAACCTGATCAAAAGTAGAGCCCCGGAAGCAGTACCGGCATTGGCAAGAATATTTGCCATTACCACCCTGCATTCCCGGAACGGAATAACTACCCCATTTTCGATCCGAACCCCGACCAATCTTGAAATGTGAAAATTACAGCAAAGAGTGAGGTGTGGAAGCAGTAGTCGCTGGAAGACCTCAACTATCCTGAGCTCACTTTATGGCACTCCAACTGCATTAAATAATCCCTTCCCAGCCGCCGAAGATTTTTTGCCACATAATTTTGATTTCCACTAGTAAGCTTTTGGGGATAGTGGTTTGAAGGGTCATTGTCTCAGCGTTAGCCAATTTGACTAAACTTAGGCAGCCCGCCTGGATGAGTGAAGTACATAATGGAATGCTGATTCGTGCCAGGGTATCGTCCGGACGATGATGAAAGAAGCGGCCGGAGGTACAATTCGAGCGTAAGGGAATCGACTATCAAGACTTCAACAAGGAAGTCGCTGACAAAAACACCACAGCGACCGACAGTGACGTGATCAGGAATTAGATCAGCACATTAAGTTGCACTTCGATTGTCACATGCACCAGCGACATCGACGACTTCAGTGACCGCTTTATATGGGAACTCAGCCCCATGAGTACCACTACTGCGGACAAGATCGGACCAGTTGAGAAAGGGGCTCTCGCCGCGGCTAGTGGTTGCTGAGTAGTTCGTTGGGTTCGTTATTTCCAAATGCCCGAGGCTGCTGCTTTTGGGCTTTTTTTGCGGCCTGCAAACCCCCGTTTGGGAAATCAACAAGGACGAAAGTTGGAGTAATCACATCAGCCTCTGCTCTCAAGGCCCCGACGCCAGTATCCCAAAATGCCGAAAGGGCTGGGTTAAAGGCGGTCCCGGTTGGCGGCAGCGTGGTGTTGGCCATATTTTTCGATGATCTTTTGGGCTAGTTTATCATAGCGAGCATAGAACGCTTTTTTCGTGACCCTCTTGTTCTGCGATACACGGGCGTTTGGGTCGGCATTGAAATTGAAACTATGGGCCAGATTACCATGCACTTGGTTGTTCATCGCTTGGTTTTTCTTTTGCCCCAGCATGACCCAGGGTTGGAGCTTCCCTCCCCACCGAGTCATGACGGCATTGTTCAGAATCTTGGAACTCTGGGCGTCGTAGAGAGATACGCCGTGGTAGTGGCTCACAAGGCAGACGTTGTCTTCCACGAGGAAATTCACGAGGGGCCCGTCGAAAAAGCCGATGGCCTGGCAGGTACCTTTGAGCGGTTGTTGATCGTCCGACCAATTGACTATGAGGTTCCCTCGTAAAGTAATGTTGCGGACGGTTCCGGTTCCTTTATTGAACAGGAAGCACTGGATCGCATCATCGTGGTTCTGGTCACCGTCACCGCTGCCCACATAGACGTTTCGGATGACGTTGTTCTCCAACGTGATCCCATCGCGCATAACGCGTATGCCGTCTCCCGAGAAGTCGCTGACCACGTTGCCTTGAAAGAGGGATTCAGTGGAGGCCAGTTGGACTCCGAAGCGAGTGTTAAGGACAAAGTTATTACGAAACGTCAGCTTCGTCCCGTGTCTCCCCTGATACATCCCGTTGTGGAGGCTCATCCACTTCTTCGGCCCCCAGTCCTTGGACTCCAGTCCATCGTGAACAAAACAGTCCTCGACTACGATGTTCTGGGCTGGGCCACGCTCCCCGACCGTCAGGATTGTGCCTCTGTAGGGAGGCTCCCCCTCTTTCGCAAAGGTTGGGCTTACCACCAAACCTCGTATGATCCAGCCGCTCCCTTTTTCGATCTCGAATCGGGCAAGCCGGGGTCGCGCCCCCTCATCGGCCTCGATGGTTAAGGGCCGAGGATTGTTGCCGGAGAACTTCGCGCGACCGTGGTAGCCATCCCTGAGCTTGAGAGTCGTGCCTGGTGGGAGTCGCGGCAGGAGACCGGCTTTGATGACTTCCTCAAGTGTGCGCCAGGGCCGTTTGGACGAACCATCCCCCTCGGGCCCCCCATTGATTGGATCAACATAGGCTGTCGCCGCCCCTTCCTCAGCATTCAGATTCGGAAGGGCATTGGCGAAGATCAATGCCAAGAGCGAGGAGAGGGTGCCCATGGGTAGCGGACTGCGTCTGATCGGAGGTCGGAAATATTTCGGTCTTCGTCGGGAGCTGGGAGGGAATAAAGAGTATAGAATGTTAGATCGGGAATTCAATTTTTCAGGTTGGGTGCGATGGGTATTTACAGGGTTAAAAAGCAAGTCTGGGATTGGGCTGGGCTATTTTGATCATTTCGCTCTGTCGGGTAACGCGGCCATAGGTGACTCGATAACAGTGGGCAGTAGTCAGTAGGTGGGGATAGCGGTGAACGTGACTAATGATAGATTGTTGAAAGGGAATGGATGTGTCTATCCTTTCGGTGCAATTGTTCCGATCTTATCAGCGGTTAGGTATGAGGTCGAGATGGGGTTTCAACCTGAATTTAGGATTACCCCTCTAATATGTGACCTGAGCAAGCGGCGCCCTCAAGAACGGCCTTTACGCTGGCCCTTGGCAGGAAGGGTCTTGCGCCACTTCTCGATCTCAGTTGCGAGTTGCTGGGTAATCTCCGGATGCGAGCGAGCGACATTGGTCTTTTCTCGAGGGTCTTTACTCAAATTGTAGAGTTCGGGTCCCTTTCGGGTAAGGTGGAGCTTCCACGGTTCGAGAAGAGCGGCGTCTCCACCCGCTCTCCAGAATAACGCCCGAGTCGGGTTGCGGTCGCCGCCCCGCCAGATGTCGGCAACATTGAGTCCTTCGAATTGGGCGGGATCGTAGTAGGTATCCGTAAGGGTGCACAAGGTGGGCAGCCAGTCCAAACCGGAAAGCACGCTGGATCCATTGACGTGGCTGGGGGGAACGTGGCCTGGCCAACGGATAATGAACGGTATCCGAACACCGCCTTCGTACTTTTCGTGTTTGCCCCCTCTTAACCCGCCAGACCAGCCAAGCATGTTGGCCTTGAAAATCTTATCCATGGCTCGCTGGCGGTCGTTTTGGTAGTCGCCGTTCGGAGCCGCTCCTTGATCACTGGAAAAGACCACAATGGTGTTGTCGGCGAGCTCGAGCTCATCGAGTAAGTGGAGCACCCGTCCCACTGCGAAATCCAGTGAATAAACATCGGCCAGGTAGTTGCGGAAGCACTCATCGACGGAATAGCCCCACTCACGCGTGTTCTCGAATTTGTCCGACATGTAAGAGTCGAATTTCGATTCATCTATCTCGAGTTTGGCGATCGCCTCAGGGATCCGTTTCGATGGTGGGACCGGATAGTGGGTGATGTGGCCCCAAATATTGACATAGAAGGGCTCGTCCTTATGCCGTTTGATAAAATCAATGGCAGCTGCGAAAAGGCCATCGTCGCGACCGTCAGAACCATCCGAGTTCCCGATGATCTTCACCTCATCGAGACCGTAGTGGTCTTCGGGAACGCCATCGCTGTCCGCCCCAATGTGCCACTTACCAAAATGCCCGGTGGCATACCCCTCGTTGTTGAGTAGTTCGGTGATAGTGATCCGGTCGCCAAAGCCAAAATCCGCCATGTTGGCATCGAAACTGGCTGGATGGTGGCTCGTCATAAACCCTGTGCGGCTTGGGCAACAGGTTACTCCCGTGGCGTAGTGGCGGGTGAATCGTGTGCCTTCAGCCGCGAGCCGATCGATGTTGGGCGTAACCGCATAGGGATGCCCGTAACATCCCAAATCTCCCGTACCCAAATCGTCCGCAAACATGAAGACGATATTGGGGCGGCGCTCTTCGGCCGGCTGGGAAGAAGCGGGCATCCACAAGAAGAGATACAGTGATAAAAAGACGTAGCGGCGATAAAGATTCATTTCGGTTGATGGGATGACTAAGCGAACGGTTAATGGGAACGGCTGAAGGAGACCGGAGCAAGCACGAACAAAGCGGGTGACATCGAAATTAGAGGGCTTTAGAGGAAGCCCAATCCGAACTAAATTTATTGAGTGGTCTAAGAATAACAAAAGCCCGTACGAGATATAGGTCTTCGGTAGTGTTGAAATAAAGCCACGGCTTCTTCCCAATAAATTTGTGTTTTGAAGGTGCCTCCATTAAAGCCGAAGGCATTATGAAATCCAACACAGTCCAAATTCTCACTACAGTACTTAGTAACGTCGCCGTCTTTGGAGGGCTCATTTTTTTAATTTTGGAACTAAGACAGAACTCAGAAATAGCTTTATCTCAAGTTCGACTCGCTAGGGATAACGCAATTCTGGAAGAGTTCAGTCATATTTATGGAGATAACGATGTTCTATCTCTGCATTTGAAGCTCCGAAAAGGGGATTTTGAGTCGATCACAGAACTCGAAAAAGAGCGCCTTTTTTGGTTTGAGCGAGTAAGGTACCAAAGGTTTGAAGATGTTTTTTTTCAATACGGCAGAGGGATGATCGATCAAATCGCCTTCGATGAAAGCATGAGTTTCGCGGCCAACAGAGTTTCTCTCTGGGAGTGGTTAGAAATCCCAATGGGAGATAAAGAAATGAACGATTTTGTTAGCAATCTTCGTGAATCTTCTACCTTCCTTCGGGACACTTGGTCGGATAAGTTTGAGGATTGGATTGAGAAAGAAATTTAGCTGGAATCAATCTACTTAATAGTGATTAAGGATTTGCTTTTGATAGACATGATTGTGAATTGAAGACGCCCACACATTAACCCTCGGACGCTTAAACGCTTTTTTCATGCATTATGAGTAGCAGTCAAATCAAGAAAATGGCGCAAAATCTTCCTGATGAACTTCGCACCTTATCGGTTCAGCATGGAAATGGCCGTAAACAGACAACCACTCTGGGACTTCCTAGGCTTGGATATTAGAACGAGGAATTCAGATTGGGCAACGGATTTGGATGCTTTCAAGAGTTCAACGAATTACAGTCGTTCAGATTGGAGAGAAAAATTCATCACATGGGTTCAGAACAAAAGCGATGCAACAACGACGCTGTAAATGCGGTAAGGGCTAGAATAAATTGCTGTGTTGAAGGCCAAGTCCTAATTTTGCTTCTATTATGAAAACAAACACCTTCATCACCATAAGCACAGCAACTGCCCCAGAAAATCATCGTCTATGGCACAGATTTTGCAATAATTGTATTATGAAATTAATTCAATTAGTCTGTCTCTTTTTAATCATCAGTGCTTCCTCTTTAACATTGAATGCCGATAATCAGCTTAGGTTTGAAAAGGTAGAAGAAAATAAGCAAATGGCTCTAATGTTCTTTGAGAAATTGCTTGCTGATCCAGAGGCATTAAAACCGATATTCCATAAGGACTTTACATTCACCTACATGGGGAAAATTCCAGACACCTTAGTCCCCTATGGAGTGCCGTATGACAGTGAATCGCTTTTTACAGAATGGCTTGCTCATATCCCCAAGGTTTTACCCTTTGGGATAGAACTTAAAACGACTGATATAATTGCGGATGAAAATGGAGTTGCCGTGCGGCAAAAAGGAGAAGCGAAGGGAAAATACGGACAGTACAATAATGATTACTCATGGCTTTTTAAGTTCAAGGATGGTAAAATTTTATCCATTGAGGAATTCAATAGCGACTTTTTAGTAGCTAAAAGTCTTTATGGTAGGCGACTTGCCCCATCCTCTCCCTAGCCTTAGCTAGGACCTTTTCATAGTCTTCTTGGCTAACAACATTCCTAGTGAACGTCGTCTCTTTCCTACGTTCTTCAATACGGCGAGCTTGTTGCCAGCTCTTTTCTTTAGCTGTGGAAACGTAATAAATATCGCGGAACGTGGCCTTCAGCTTTCCACATCCTGAGAGGCATTGGCCACTCCTATCCAGTCGATAGCGCACATGACGATCGGCTTTCCGGATCCAAGAATGGCGAGCCCTCGACAGCGCAAGGTGATCTCGTCGTGTTTCCTAACGGGATCGTAGGCCAATTCCGAGCCAGCCGGTGGGGTTGCATCCACATCGAATTTCGCAATACGTATCTGGAATGCGGTTACTGAAGCCGAGAATCCGGCGAGAGCAACGCAACAGAATAGAATATGGGCAGAGAAAATTTTCATTTTCAGGTTTAGAAAACTGGTTACGCTAGCTCAGGTAGGCGTATCGGATCGGGCAATACTCCATTGAGGGGAAGATTTTCGCTCAGCTCGCTTCGCAAGTCTTCCAGCTTTTCTCGAAGCTCGTTACGTTTGGAGCGGTACTGAGCTTGTCCTACCAAGTTGTTCAGTTGGTAGGGATCTTTCTTTAAATCGTAGAGAATCCAATCGCCTTCCATGTGATAGGCGTAGACCCAATCTTTAGTTCGAATGCCACGCCAGTCGCAGCCCGGACCCCCTCCGTTGTGAGTATTGAAAAGGTAGGCGCTATCGCGAGTTTCTGGGCTTTTCCCTACAAATACTTCTGAATGGTCGAATCCTTGGACTTTATCCGGAATATTGGCGCCGCATAGGCCGAGCAAGGTTGGCATTAAATCGACCGACGAGACAATCCAATCGCGTTTTAGACCGGCTTTGATTTTTTCTGGATAACGTATGATGAAAGGCACGTTAATCGATTCCTCCCAAGGGCGTTGCTTCAGACGGTGCCCTTGCGAACCGAGCATGTCACCGTGATCCGAGGTAAAAACCAGTATCGTTTTTTCCGCGACTCCAAGACGGTCTAGTTCCTTGGTGATCCTCCCCACGCAATCGTCCAAGCTGGTGACCATGGCATCGTATTGCAGCAGTTGATCTTCATCCTTCTTTGCCCGAGGGGGGACATTTGGCCTTTCTGCTAGGGTACGGCCTTCGTACGAATCGAGAAAGCGCTCAGGCGCTCGGTAGGGATTGTGCGGGGGACCGTAGGAAACCGCCAAAAAGAAAGGGTCATCGCGGTGAGTGCGAATGTATTCAATCGCTACATCGGTTTGCACGTCCGGTTCCCAGCCATCCACAGTGACCGCTTCCGTGTCATCGTTAATCCAATACTCAGGATCGAAGTGAGCGTGGGAACAATTCCGAACAGCCCAGAATTTCCAATTACGCCGGTCTTCCTTAGCGACCGGGTTATTCCGATGCCCTGCCAGATGCCATTTCCCGATGTAGCCGGTGTGGTAACCTGCTTCCACCATCTTGTCAGCGATGGTGACTTCGGAATTGGGCAGCTTTATGTCGTTGTGAACGACACCGGTCGCGTGACCGTACCGACCTGTCATTAGCTGTCCTCGGTAAGGCGTGCAAACCGGAGAAGCCGCAATCATATTGGTAACCAGCAATCCTTCGCTGGCCAATTTATCCAGACTCGGGGTAATGACCTGTGAATTGCCCATGCAACCCATATCGTGGGCCCGCATCTGGTCGGCTAAAAGAAATATGACATTCGGTTTGGAATGATAATCAGCACGCAGGACCGTTGACGATGTGGCGGTCGCCGCGATACCGGCGACTGCGGTCTTAAGAAAGTCTCTTCGTTGCATCGTTAGATTTTGGGGGTATTTGCGTGTGTCGCTTAAAGCCTGAAAGATTATAGTTTAAGAATGGTTACACTTTCTGGTTTTTCAAGCGGAGCTAGTGATTTATCTATTTCAATGAAAAATACAGTAACAGTATCGCTAGGTAAAGCCTGGCTCAGGGTTACTGAAACGAAATTCAATTTGGGGTGTTTGATTCTAGCAGGAGGATGGTGGCGTCATTTGGCCCTAGCAAGTGGCAAAACGAGCCGTTGGACTGCGTTTCTTGGTGTTTCCTTACAGTCGAATGTCGATTAGCTCCGACTAACGCCGCATTTGGAAGATTCACCGGGGCAGCTCTTGGTCTTTCGGCGATTGCCCTTGAGGTTGCCATTACCCGCTTAGCGATGATCTCTTCACTTATTTGGTCCCTGCTGCTGACGAGTTTGTGACTATGATTAGGGTTTCTGGATTTAGGTCTAGGTTGGGGTCGACTAAATGGCCGGCCGGAAAAGTGATTGAGACGGCTGGGTCGGTCGTATCGAGGCACAGAAAGTGGTTGTTATCATTGTCTTCGAGCTCCGCAAGCGCCGCTGGCGCGATCTCCTCACGGGAACCGTCTGGTCGCTCCACGGTTACGCGATAAAGGGCACGTTCGGTGTCGCTGAGGTCGGCCTGGTTTGGCAGTCGCACGCCGCCGGTCCAGGTTACCCGGACCACCTGTTGGGTGCCTAAAGGGCAGGCGGACCCCCGGCCTGGTTTGGACCATTCGTCTTGGGTGACAACTTCCGCCAGTGCAAGGGTTGGTCCAGATTCGAGTGGAATGACATCGGTCTCGGTACCACTAAAGTTCAGTGTAGCGCCCGTCCTGCCGTCCGAGAGTAGTTCATCGACGACGAGCACCTTCACGGGCGGGTCTTTGTCGGCATCGCCGAATTCACCGATGAGGAGGATGGTTCTGAGCTCGCCTTTATCGTTGGCCGGTCGGAGCGTTAAGCAGTGGGGGTGCGTTCAGACCCGGATCGTGTGAAAACCCGGAAGTCCTCAGGCTGGAGGGTGTCCGGGTCAACGGTGTGAGACAGCACGACCGGCATGCCGTCCTGCCCCGCTGCACCAGGGCAGAGATTATTGGCTCCTCTTGGAAGGGCGTTGTCCAATCCGAAGAAGGCTGAAAGTATCCGTGCTGGTTGATCATTGGCATCCAGCTTGGTCGGATTCCCGGCTGATTGAAGCTCAGGTGAACTGAACATAATCGACGCCACACTTGTAGCGGCTAGAACAACGGCGGCCCGCAAGGGAATGCGGCAGACCTTGATCATCGAATGTGGGAAATACATGGATTCAGAAAAGATTGGGTTTATGGATCACAATACGAGATCGTTTAAATGTTTCTTTTTGATTTAGGGCTTAGATTGAGGACTGGGATTTACTTTAGCAATTTAGAAGGTGCCCGGAGCTGCTAGGTTCGAAATGCGGGAGATTGAAGGAGGAATAAGAGCATAAGGGTGATAAGCCTTTTTATGAAATTGAGTGAATAGTTGTGGGAGGCGGGTTTGTCCCACGATCTAATGTTAAAAAATGCCAAGCGGGGGCTTGGCGTTCCTAGGGTGGGGTCGCGGGGTCAACCCGCTCCTATGGTTTGAAAGTCCTGAAATGAATGGTTTCATTGGCTTTGGTTTTGACGATCGCCGCGGTTTCCGCGATCGCGCCGATTGCTCCTGCCGCGTGTTTCTACGGGTGGGGTTTAGCGGTTTCAATTGGATCGTGGTTGGGGTTGAGCGTGGGCATCTGGGCGTTCACTTCTGCCAGGTAATGGGTGAGGCACTGATCCAATTCCGCTGCCTTATTGTGCGTTTTGATCGTCTTTGCCAATAGAGCCTTTCCATTTCATCGATCATTCGCTGGACAGGGAAAGAGCTTTGCGCTTCAAGATGGGGTTCTTCTGGATTTTAGGGTTTACTGCCCGATAAAAGCCGGACTCATCTGTAAAAATTATAACCGAAATAGACGTTACGAACCATGCCTGTCGCAACACCTAAGCAATACGAAGCCATGCTGGATGCCGCCCAAAAAGGGGGCTACGCTTATCCTGCGGTTAACATCACATCCATTGTGACCATCAACGCCGCTTTGAAAGCGTTCGCTGACACTAAGTCAGATGGCATCATCCAAGTTTCCACGGGAGGCGGCCAGTTCGCTTCCGGTCTCAATGTGGGCGATGCCGCTTTTGGAGCGATCGTTCTCGCCGAAGCGACCCATGTCTTGGCGGAAAAGTACGATGTACTCGTGGCGCTGCATACAGACCACTGCCATCCAGAGAAAGTGGATAGCTTTTTGCGTCCTTTGCTAGAAGCATCTCGTAAGCGGATCGCGGAAGGCAAAGGCCCACTGTTCCAGTCCCACATGTTTGATGGATCGGTTGTCGCTCTAGACGAGAATTTGAAGATTTCGAAAGAGCTTTTAAAGGAATGTGCCGAGCTGGGCATCATCCTTGAAGTGGAAGCCGGTTGCGTTGGCGGTGAAGAAGATGGACACGATACTTCCGGTCTGCCTGCAGAAAAGCTCTACACGACTCCAGAAGACATGCTGGAAGTATACGAAGCGCTTCAGCCACTCGGCCGTTTCATCTTCGCGGCGACTTTTGGAAATGTACATGGAGCGTACAAGCCCGGCTCTGTTAAGCTAAAGCCAACGATCCTTCGCGATGGGCAGAAGGCGGTCATGGACAAGCATGGCGCCGAGGCGGAAATGGACCTCGTGTTCCATGGCGGATCGGGGTCGGATCTTTCCGATATTCGGGAAACGCTCGATTACGGTGTCATAAAGATGAACATCGATACGGATACTCAATACGCCTTTACGCGCCCAATTGTAACTCACATCTGCCAGAATATCGAAGGGGTGCTCAAGATTGACGGTGAAGTGGGCAACAAAAAGACCTACGATCCGCGGTCCTATCTAAAAGCGGCCGAAAAGAACATGGCCGATCGCCTCATCCAGGCGGCCAAGGATCTGCTTTCCGAAGGTAACACGATTTTCGGGAAAGCATAGTTTTCGGAAACACGGCAATTTTTTAGGACCGGTTCCCCAGTGGGCCGGTCCTTTTTATTTACTTCGGGGCTGACATTGGTAGAGGGCGATCTCTGAGCGCCCCTTGTCGCACGTATCGGGTGGGCACTCGGAGATCGCCCGCTACCTTAAAATTCTACGGGGATACTTTCTATGTAGAATTGCTCTCCAGCTACTTAATGGGAAGTTCGACGGCGGTCACTTGGTGGCTTATGCCGGGAAAGGTGACCTGGCGTCGGGTTAGGCTGATGTTATCCCTCAACTGGGATCCTTCGATTGTTTTTGCGTCGATAGCGGTTGCAGTGTCCGTATGGTCATCCGCCCATTCTGAATTGAGAAGGGCGATGCTCACGGCTTCGCCAATGATGTCTGGTCTCGCATAGTCGGGATGGCCGATGGCCCCAAAGTAGATCATCCCGCTACTCATTCCCACTTTCAAGGGCTCGTTGAATAGCTGGATGGCATTCAAAGCGGCATCGATGGCACGATCTTGATGATGACTGCCTGAGAAAAGACAGAGGATTCCTGCACCACGAGTCTTGATAGGAATCCCCCCAAAGCGAAGGGCGGATTCGGTGACTTGGTAGCAAACACTGTTGGTCCAGTTGGCGAAATCCCGAGGTTCTAGGTGTTCAGACTTTTCCCGGGCGGCTCGAGCTCTAATATCGACGATGGTGGCTTCAATGACATCCTTGTCTATGCTTTGGCAACCCAGTAGCCATTCGATGGATACTCCAAGCAACTGAGCCAGATCAGGAAGGATGCTGATGTCCGGCGCATTTTCCCCCCGCTCCCATTTCGAAACTGCCTGCGGGCTTACCTGGACAGCGTTAGCGATGTCTGTCTGGGTTAAGCCGGACTTTTTTCGGCGGTGGCGGATTCGATCTCCGAGGTCTTGCAGGTTCATAGATTAAGAGAGCAACTTAAAGGAGTATCGATGGGGATGAAAGACGAATCGTGGAATTTTGAGATCTTCTTAAGCGGCAGGCCCGGCTTGTGGAGCCTTAGCTTCAGCGAAGGAGTGGGGTCCTTGTCCTACCATTCAGACGATCGATAGTAACTGACGCGGCATAGCCCCTTTCGACAAGCTCAAGGTCTTGCGGAGAAGTGCTAGCGCTACAGTGAAAATGGGAATAAAATTTTGCCCAAGATTTCGCTCATCCGATGAGCTCGTGATAGGTGGAGCAATAGTCTTTTCTCTGGCAAGGGCTGCAGTTGCCTCCAATCCAGAGCGTATCGAACTGGTTCATGAGTGGACGGATGAGGTTGGGTTCGTCGGTCAGAATTCCTGACTCGAAATTGCGACGGAATTCCGACTTCGCCCCCATGCCGGCACCGGTGAGGTTGGCGCTTCCGGTATAGGCGAATGTGCCGTCGATAATGACTGTTTTAAAGTGGGCCCGCGGACAGAGAATCATCTCAAGGCGATCGATTAGATTGGGGAATCGATCAAAGTCTTTGCGAAAGGCAGGACCGGGTTCTTTGGAGTGTATAATCCGAATGAATACTCCATCTTCAATGAGTTCGGAAAGCGTTTGTAGAAAAGGAACCATCGATTTTCCTTTTTTTACATACATGTCCTTGATGTCAGCGGTCGCAATCCAGAGATAGGAGGTTGCCTTGATGACGGCGTCTTGGATGAGACGATCGTAGATCTGCCGATTGGTGACAATTTCGGTGGGCATAATTGATCAAGAGTGGAGGCTTGACGTTGAAATAGCAAGCGAAGTGCTGGGAGAGATGGAATGTCTCCTGCAGGAAGAATTTATCTGAAAACTGCACTAAAAAATAATGGCCATTTGGTCTTTGGGTCCTAGAACTTGGCTACATGTCTAAAGAGAAAGTCGCGTTTATTGGTATTGGAGTAATGGGGAAAAGCATGGCGGGCCATTTGCTTGAAGCGGGTTACCCGGTTTCCGTTTACAATCGCACGAAGTCCAAAGCGGACGACTTGGTGGCTAGGGGGGCTACTTGGGTGGATTCGCCCGCAGTCGCGTCGGTCGATGCGGACGTTGTTATTACGATCGTGGGCTTTCCAGCGGATGTCGAAGAGACTTATTTCGGTAGCGTAGGCGTCTTTAACACGATGCAACCAGGAGGCCTTGTGATCGATATGACGACCTCCAGCCCTGTTTTGGCAAAACGAATTGCAAGTGTTGCGTCGGAGAAAGGGATCGGCGCTTTGGATGCGCCCGTTTCTGGAGGAGACTTAGGCGCCAAGGAGGCCCGGCTTTCCATTATGATCGGCGGGGATGATACTTCCTTTGGAAGAGCGAAGCCTTTGTTTGAGATCATGGGCAAAAACGTTCAGCTGCAGGGCCCGGCAGGTTCGGGGCAGTACACCAAGATGTGTAATCAGATTGCGATTGCTGCGGGGATGGTGGCGATTGCTGAGTCGCTTGCCTATGCGAAAGCGGCTGGGTTGGATCCCAAGAAGGTGCTCGCGAGTATTGAAACCGGAGCGGCCGGTAGCTGGTCTTTGAGTAATTTGGCTCCTCGAGCCTTAGATGGGAATTATGACCCCGGATTTTTTGTGAAGCACTTCATTAAAGATATGGGGATCGCGATCGAGTCCGCCACTGAAATGGGGTTGACGCTACCCGGCCTGAATCTGGCCAAAGAGCTCTACGATCGTGTGGCGGCGTATGGGGGAGCGGAGGATGGAACCCATGCTCTTTTCCGCTTCTATTTTGAAGGAAAACAGGGAGCGAGCTAATGGAGTCCAAGAAGGAGGGTGGCTGGGTTCACTACAAAATCAGTTTGCAAATTGATGCGTTCGGACTAGTATTTCAAATTATGTGGCACTTGTTTGAGAACGACGAGGAAATCCGGAAGGATCGCGAGCTTCTGGACGAGATTACATCCTGCGATCTGGGGGAGCTCTGTCGCAGACAGCGGGGAGTTGGGTGTTGTCCGTAACTTCCTATTGGAAACAGGTAACATTTTTATGAGCCAAAAACTGAATCTCTTATTCCTCTGCACCGGGAACTCCTGTCGAAGCCAGATGGCCGAAGGCTGGGCCCGGAAGCTAAAAAGCGATCGCCTAAACGCCTACTCGGCCGGCATTGAAACCCACGGACTTAATCCGAATGCGGTCAAGGTGATGACGGAAGTGGGCGTGGACATAACGGAACATCGTTCCCAGCATATTGATGCGTTTGCGGAAGTTCCTCTGGACGTGGTCGTCACGGTCTGCAGCCATGCTCATGAAACCTGTCCGATATTCCCGGGTGATGCTCGCGTAGTCCATGTAGGGTTTGAGGATCCTCCCAAAATGGCGCGCGCGCTTGCGGCTCAGGGGGCTTCGGAAGAGAAGCAACTGGATTGCTACCGGAGGGTCCGGGATGAAATTAGAGCTTTTGTGGCAACCCTGCCCGAATCCTTGAAAGGAAATACTGATGAGTAGTGAAATCTGTCCCGCCGATGAGCGGAAAATGACTAATCCGTTTGAACGTTACCTGACGATTTGGGTCGGCTTGTGCATCCTTGCCGGAGTCTTGCTCGGAACAATTGCCCCGGGATTTGCCAAAGCCCTTGACGGCATGTCCATCAACGTCAACGGGGCTCCGGTTGTTTCTATCCCGATCGCAATCTGCCTGTTCTTTATGATGTACCCTATCATGGTGAAGATCGACTTCACCAAGGTAGTCAAAGCCGGTAAAAGCGGCAAGCCCGTCTTTCTCACTCTCTTCATCAACTGGGGCATCAAGCCCTTCACGATGTATGCCATTGCGTTTGTATTTCTTGGCATTCTGCTAAAAGGATTTATCGGTGAAGAAGCCGTCGATCTAGTAAAGATGCCTTTTGGTCTCGACCTGCCGGTAGGATCCGAACATGGGGCGGGCACAGTCGTAATGCAGGACGGAATCAAAATGCTTCAGGTTCCTTTGTGGCGCAGCTACTTTGCGGGGTGTATCCTTCTGGGAATTGCTCCCTGTACCGCCATGGTACTGGTCTGGGGATACCTTTCTCGAGGCAACGATGGGCTGACACTGGTGATGGTGGCGATCAACTCGCTAGCTATGCTTTTATTATACGGCGTGTTGGGCGGCTTCCTGCTTGGTGTGGGGAAGCTTCCCGTTCCCTGGCAAGCCCTGCTGCTGTCCGTTGGCATCTACGTTGCGCTCCCCCTGGTGGCTGGCTACTTTTCGCGAAAATGGATCATCGGCCATAAGGGCGAAACCTGGTTCCAGGAAAAGTTTCTGCACATACTGACACCCATTACTATCAGTGCCCTGCTTTTGACCCTGGTACTGCTCTTCAGCTTTAAGGGAGAGGTTATTCTGGCTAATCCGATGACTATTCTGTGGATCTCTATCCCCTTGTTCCTGCAGACAGTTTTCATATTCGCCCTGGGCTATGGAGCCGCAGTCCTCTTCAAGTTCAAGTATGAGGATGCCGCTCCTGCCGCCTTGATAGGGGCCTCTAACCACTTCGAAGTCGCCATTGCCACCGCGGTTATGCTGTTTGGTCTTTCTTCAGGAGCTGCCTTGGCTACCGTGGTGGGGGTCTTGATTGAAGTGCCTGTCATGATCATGCTCGTTGGTATCTGCAAGAGGACTACACACTGGTTTAACGCAAATTAGCTCGTGCCGAGAATGGAAGACTTTCGGTTTCTGCCTGTTTTCCTCCATTCCATTATTTAACTGCGTGCTGTTGATTCTTTTTTGAAGTCGTTTCAAAACTGAACCCAGTATGTATATGTCTACTCGTTCCTAATCGCCTGTTCTATCGAGCAAGTCCCCAAGAATAGAGCAGATTGAGATGAAGATATTCCTGCGTTTTGACCTTGTGACTGTCGGCGGTCGGGCTTTCGATGAAAGGTAGCGTCAAGGATGTCCCCTAACTTAGATCCCTCAGATTTACGATTCCCAGAATGGTTGTTCGAACAGGACTACATGGTGTTCCTGTCTTTTTTTGGTTGGGTTCTCTTGGGTCTTCTTGCCTGGATAAAACCGTTGTGCGACCGGCAGAAGGGTGAGTATCTTTGGGTTTGGTTTGGCTATTTTGCATTTGCGGAAGCGATGGCCGACTTTGTTCGCACGCTCTCGTTTTCCGATCCTTTCTTCCGAACGTTTTCCATTGAGATCCCTTTGGAAATGCTGGGGCTTGGGTGCCTGATCGAGGCTTCGATTAGAGGCTCAAAGGGATTTAAGGGTAAGACGTTCCCCCCTGTTATTGCAATCTCATGCGGTTTACTGGGATTTGCCATCGAAGTCGGCTCGATGCTCTATTCGCTTCTGGTAGCGTTTGCGGTCTCAACGGTGGCCTGCGTTTGGTTCGCCTTGAGTGTACGAAAGCTCGCATTGGAGCAGGGACGTTATGAGCTCTGTATCGTCTTCGTAGGTCTATTGCTCCTCATACCGGCATGGATTTTGCATCCTGACCATATCGCTTTCCTTCGAAGTGAAACCCTCGTAACCTACAGCGAATTTCCATTTTACGGCTTCCTGTTGCTTTCGCTGAGGATCATTGCCGCGTGGCTAGCACTGGGTGGATTCTGGATCTACCGTTTGAAGGCTCGGATTGAGGATGTGGGAGATCCTGCTGAAGAAAAGCTTAGGGTGTGGGGATACCGAGTGCTGCCAGGATCGGTCGTGACGATTATTCTGGCTAGCTACCTCGTGACTACCTGGAACGGACATCGTGAAAGCGACCGTATGGAGCAAGATTTCCTTTCCCGTTCCAGGACGGCGGCATTGTCAGTAGAAGTGGATTTGGTGAGAACGGCCTTAGGTTCGGGAGCGCAGTTGAGTTCCGATCTTAAAAAGAACTTGAGTTTGATCCGGGCGATTGGCGAGGAAGTGGACCAGGTCTATATTTGGAACGCTGGAGACGAGGCAGTTAGAGTCGCAGGAGATTTGGAGGATAGCTCGGAAACGGTAATTAAGGATTACTTTGACGTCGTGGGTGGAATGCGGGATTTCAAGGAGGGAAATCCGATTCTCGTGCGGCCGGTTAGAATTGGGCCGAATTTGGTCCTAAATGCAAGTTCACCCATTTTGGATACAGGGGATGGATCGATTGCCGGTTGGTTAGGAATTGATTTCAGTGCGAGCGAATGGATGAAAAACATTTCCTTGGCTCGACTGCAAACCGTCATTATATCCGGCCTGGTTCTAGCTTTGGTGATTTTCTTCCTTTACTACCAAATTGAGAACGAGTCGGAGACTGACTTGGCTCTTGCCAAAGAGAGAGCGGAAGCGGCGGACCGGGCGAAGAGTGAATTTCTTGCGGTCATCAGCCATGAGATACGAACCCCCCTTCAAAGCGTTCTTGGATACAGCAATCTTCTGCGTAATACTCGGTTGGATGAAAAGCAACTGGCGTGTTTGGATACAATCCAGTCAGAAGGGAGGATCCTATTGCGAATTGTGCAGGATATTCTAGACTTCAGTAACCTTCGTAAGGCGAATTCCGCTTTGAAGGAAGACGATGTGAACCTGAAAAGCCTTATCGACGAAACCTACCGAACGATTCGGCCGATGGCGGAAAAAAAGGGCTTGGTTGCTGAGCTGTCGCTAGACGAAAATTTGCCTGCAGTTATCAGGGCGGATAGCGTTCGATTGCGGCAGGTCCTGCTTAATCTGTACGGGAATTCAGTCAAATATACTGAAAAGGGCTCGGTTCGCCTCACAATTCGCAATCGAGAACCAAGTAAAAGCATAGGTGCCTTGGATTTCATCATCTCGGATACGGGTGTTGGAATCAGGAAGGAGGATATGGAGCGCCTATTTCAGCCGTTCGTGCAGCTCGAGCATGTCGGTTCTTCGCCTCGAGAAGGAGCTGGGCTGGGACTCGCCATCGTATTCAGGATTGTGGAACTGATGGGAGGTACGATTTCGGTGACGAGTGATTTCGGTGAAGGTTCTTCTTTTACCGCATCATTCAATTTTAGGGTCATCGACGAACTGGGAATTGAGTTTGAGGATTCCCTAGATCTCAACGACACCGTTTCTCTGGAAGCATCGCGTTTAGGGAAGCGCTACCCGTTAAAGACGCTTGTGGCGGATGACAATCCGATGGTTCGACGCCTGATTGTTCAATACCTCGAGTCTTTAGGCTATTCACCCGACCAAGTTGAAGATGGAAAGCCAGCGTCTGAGGTTGGAGCCGCCTACGATCTAATTATTACGGATTTGAGAATGCCTGGTATGGATGGACCCACCGCCGCGTCGATTGTAAGGGGAAAATCAGGACTGAACGATCAACCTTGGATTATCGGGGTTTCAGCGACATTGGCGGAAGCAGAGATTGAGCGGGCTATGCAGTCGGGTATTAACGACTTCATGGGAAAACCGTTTTTCGAAGAGGATTTAGAAAAGCGGATTCGGGCAATTCCCTGGCTGGAACGGTTGACGGAAGTGGAGAATGACGAATCCGAAATCGCAGAAGAGACAATGGAAGAGGAGTGCTCCACCGCTTTCGCGTCTCGAGGTATGGGAATCTTTTCTGAAGAAATGGTTAATACAGCTTTAGCGGAGGTGTTGTCGCTGGGGGCAGAAATGGCGGATTCCATTGAGAGGAGCGACTTTGACTCCGTTAAGGATAAGGCCCATTACATTTCTAATACGGCCATGGCTATCGGCTTGGAAGAGTTGTTTATCGATAGCAAAGCACTGCAAAAGGCGGCTGAAGAAGCATCGCTAGAGTGTTCAGAAATCCTCGCTCGGCTGATGAATAATTTCAGAAACCGAAGTTGACAGTCATTAGCTCAATCAGCCGCATTTTCTGAGTAGCTCAGTCCATTTTGGATTGGTTTCTGTAGCTTAAAGGAAGGTTTTCGGACTGAAAAACCCTACAATGGAAGGGGCTGTTGCTCTCTTGAAACCAAGTGTCGATATTGATATTATGGGTTAATGTTAGGGTATATAGAGATTCAAAAATCAAATGGCAAACAAGGGTTGCGCATCGCTAAGGGTTTATTGAAGCGGTTCGATTTGAAGGAGCTAGTCGAGTCCCGGCTTTGCCGAATAGTGACCGGAGGAGATGAGAGAGTCTTGGAATTTGAATACGATCAGAAGATTTCCAAGTCCCTATTGAGAGGAGAAAAGAAATTGGGAGAGCTTCTTTCGATCGTCATCGGCTATACTTGGGATAGGTTGGAGCGAGGCGGACTCGATGTCGCAGTACAAGGGTTCAGTGAAACTGATGAGAGGTTGAAGGTGCAGTTTAGTTTTTGTGAAAACCGTTCAGCGGTGAGTGAGGACGATTATCTTTATCAGCAGCGATCTTTCAGAAACGCGGAAGATGATGGACCGGAATCCCGGATGATGGATGAACTATGCTCTCAATTGGGCATAGAAATGGTCAGGTTGCATGGGCCTAACGGAGAAATGTATTTGGCCTTTGTCATGCGGTTTGCAAAGTCGATTTCGAGCTCGATAAGTCGCGATGAGCCGGTCGGATCTGGCGAGTTATTGCCGTAGCCAGCCAGTGCAATCTGAAATGCGAATTATATCATTGAGCGGTGTGCAAAGTTCTTGTCTTGAAGACTTGTTCGACGAGAGACTGGTTAAGCAGTCGGTGCCTTTTGTTCTTAAAGGGCTGCTGACGCGGTGCCAGTCGGGACTTTCGTAGACCAATCTCGTTGGTCAGCCTACAGCAAGCCAGGGGTCGAAAGATTCAGGTATTCTTAGGGCGAAATACCTTCATCACGGATGGATTTGTTTCAAGGTAGGATCCTCCAATCAAATCAATGCAATAGGGAATCGCGGGGAAAACGGCTTCCAGGTTTTCCCGAATCGCTTTGGGTTTTCCGGGGAGATTCACAATGAGGGCGTGTCCTCGGATGCCGGCCGTTTGGCGAGACAGGATAGCAGTTGGAACGAATTGGAGGGAAGCACGACGCATTTCCTCGCCGAAACCAGCGAGCATTTTTTCGCAAACGGCTTCAGTCGCCTCTGGCGTGATGTCCCTTACTGCCGGACCGGTACCCCCAGTGGTTACGACCAGGCTACAATTCCGGTTATCGCAGAAGTCGATTAAGGTCGCTTCTATTTGATCCTTTTCGTCGGGTACAACAGCGTATTCGACTTGGAATGAAGTGAGAATCCATTCGTTCAAAAGATCGACGCATGCTTTCCCTGGGATATCCTCGTAGACACCTTGCGATGCTCGATCTGATATGTTTATGACGCCTATAGTTGCGGTTGCTGACATGGATCTGATTGGGCTGTACGAACGGATTATAGATTAAGGTTTTGTGGGATCTTGATTGAAATTGAAGAGGATTAAAGCGTTTCTGTCACATTGGCCAAATTAAACCACGGTGATGATTGGGAAAAATGAGTGGATTTGGGGAGTGCGCACGCTTATGTTTGAGTCATATTGGATGGGGCAATCGGTTGGTAACCCCCTTGTATCCTGTTTGTCGACAACTTGAGGGATTGACAGTTTAGGCTGAGACCAGTGACTTAACGTTGCACGGTGTCCTTGGTTATGGCGGGGAAATAGCGAGAGCGAATGAAGAAGCAGAATTTCAACGAAATGGTGAACCTGATAGTCAAGGAGGACGATCGTTATACGAAGGAAGCCTATGGGTTTCTCAAGGAAGCCTTGGACTTCACCATGAGTAAGGGAAAAAAGCGTAAGGGGAAGCTGGTCAGCAAGAATCAGCGGCACGTTACTGGGCAAGAGCTTCTTGAGGGAGTCAGAGAATATGCGCTCGAGCAATATGGGCCGATGGCTTATACCGTTTTGACCTCCTGGGGCTTGAAGATGTGTGAAGATTTCGGAGAGATCGTTTTCAACCTCATTGAGTACGGCGTTTTCAGTAAAAACGACGAGGACTCGAAAGAGGACTTTGCCTCTATCTACGATTTTGAGGAAGCGTTTTTAAAACCGTTTCTGCCCGAAAAGCGCCGCCTTAAGCGGCCTCGATACAAAGTAATCAAATCGCTTTAGAGAGCCGGCTACCTGCTTATTTAATTTCCCGTTTCCGCAGTTCTCGCGGAGACAGACTCCAATTTCATTTGAATCCATGTCTGAATGTCAAAATCCCCATCGCTCATTGGAAGCGGATCAGTCCCTAATCGAACCTATTCTGAAGGAGCCAGTGGAGCGCTACGGCTTGGAGAACGGGTTGACCGTAGTCTTGAAGCCGGACAGATCGAACGCGATTTGCTCGGTTCAAGTTTGGGTTAAGACGGGAAGTATTCATGAAGATGATAAGATAGGCGCAGGGCTCTCGCACTATTTGGAGCACATGCTCTTCAAGGGAACTGAAAAACGGGGAGGACGGGAGATTTCTGAGAATGTACAGTCAGCGGGAGGCTATATCAATGCCTACACCACCTTCGATCGCACCGTGTACTACATTGAAATTCCATCAGAGAATGTGGATGTGGCGCTGGATGTATTGAGCGATTCCGTGTTTCGATCCACTTTGCCGGAAGACGAAGTGGAAAAAGAGAGGGGAGTCATACTGCGAGAGATTGATATGGGCGAAGATGATCCGGACCACAAGCTATCGCGGGCTTTGTTCGAAACGTCGTTCAAAGAACACCCATACAGGTACCCAATTATTGGGTATAAAGATTTGTTCTCGCAGGTTACCCGTGAGGATCTTGTTGCCTATTATGACCGTCGCTATTCCCCTAATAACGCGGTTCTGATTGTTGCGGGAGACTTTGAAACTAGCGATATGAAGAAACGGATTGAACGGGACTTCGGTTCGGTTACGCGCAAGACTCTTCCGAGCGTTTTCATACCTTCTGAGCCAATGCAGCTGGCGGAAAGGGAATGTCATCTGTACGAGGATGTTCAAATCACAAGGGCTGGAATCGGATTTCAAACTCCTAGTCTGACCCATCCGGATACACCAGCTCTCGATGCGCTCTCGATGATATTGGGACATGGGAATAGCTCTATGCTTTCAACCCATCTAAGAGAAGAGCTCAAATTGGTACATGCGATTGATGCTTCCAATTGGACTCCCGGAGCAGTGGGCGTTTTCTATTTGGCATTGGTATGCGATCCAGACAAACGGGATGAGGCGATTAATGAGCTTCATTCCTACTTGGGGAGCTTAACGGTTGAAGACTTTTCCACCGAACGCGTAGATAAAGCGGTGCGGCAGTTAATCGTGGCTGAAATAAATGCCCGTAAAACGGTTAGCGGTCAGGCGTCGAAACTGGGGGCGGCGGAAGTTGTGATTGGGGATATCGGATATGCGGAAAATTATTTGCGGAAGATTTCGCGAGTAACGCCTGAAGACTTGATTAGTGTGTTGAAGAAATGGTTACGTGAAGAACGTTTGACCACAATCACCTTAAACCCGAAATCTGCCCAGGTTTCGGATCTGAAGTCAGGAGAGGAAAAGCAAGGCGAAACCGATTTTATCGAGTTTAAGCAAAGCAACAGCAGCAATCTTCTACTACGCGAGAACGACCGCCTACCCAACACCCATTTTCGAGTCGTGATGAATGCGGGTTCCTTGTACGAGCAACCCGGGAAGCAGGGGGCGACTTCACTCCTTGCAACATTGTTGACCAAGGATACAGAAAAGAGAAGCTCGGTGGAAGTCGCTGAAGCAATTGAGAGCGTTGGAGGCAGCTTTTATGAGTTTTCAGGCAATAACAGCTTGGGCTTGGCCTTGGATCTTCTTCCTTCGAATGTGGACTTGGCCTTGGACTTGATTGAGCAAGCCCTCCTGCATCCGATTTTCAAAGACGAGACGTTTACTCTGGAAAAAGCAGCCCATATGGCAGCGATCAAGGAGGACCTGGACGAGATCGTTACCGCTGGGCGAAAAATATTGCGAAAACGATTCTTTGGCGATCATCCGTTTTCCATCGGGGAGGCGGGTTCATTGGAGTCAGTAGGAAGTCTAGGAACGGACGATATCCAGGAACTGCGATCGAGTTTGGTGACCGCAGGAAATGTAACGATAGCGGTTTCGGGGCAATTTGAGAAGGAGAACTTGAAACCGCGTCTCGAAGCTTTGCTGGAAAAGCTGCCCTCGGGAGGAAAGCCGGTCTCCAATCATGAATTCAAAAAGCCCTCGTCCCCGGGAGAGCATCGAGAGCCAATGGATCGCCAGCAAGCGGTTGTCTTTCACGCCTATCTAGGCCCTGGATTGCTCGAGAAGGATTTCTATGTTTCGGAATTGGCGCACGAAATATTTAGCGGTATGGCGAGCAATTTGTTCGAGAAGATTCGAGAGGAGTTAAGTTTGGCCTATTTCGTGCGTTCGAGCCGTATCGTTGGCTTGGACACGGCGATGTTTTATTTTTATGCTGGAACCTCAACCGAAGGTTATCCAAAAGTCATAGAGGAGTTAATTAAAGAGGTGAAGCGTGTAAGCGATGGCGATATCGCTTTGCAGGAACTTAAT
Source organism: Candidatus Pelagisphaera phototrophica (assembly GCF_014529625.1). Lineage (GTDB taxonomy): Bacteria > Verrucomicrobiota > Verrucomicrobiia > Opitutales > Opitutaceae > Pelagisphaera > Pelagisphaera phototrophica. The sequence continues at coordinate 3,947,351 of NZ_CP076039.1, read as the reverse complement.
CGGTGTAAAACACGGTTGAAGGCATCACGTCGCATGAGTATGCAGACAAACTCTTCCTGCGCGAGTCATGCGGCCTTGAACGTGGCCTATGGGCTTCCGGCGAATGACTGGAGGTCCTATGATGAAAGAATTGATGCGGTCTCAATTCAGGATCTGGCAAATTTTGCTTCAAAGTACTTCCGTGAGGAAGAACGGGTTGAGCTTGTGATTGGCGCCTTAGAATAGTTTCGATTACACCTGAGGTTCGGGGACCTGTTTGAAAACGATCGGAGAATGCTTCAGTTCTTGAAGCCATTTGGGACCAAGACCGCTCAGACGGTGCCGGGCTCACTGAAAGCCAACCTCATTAAAAAGGCCAGGCCACTATAAATAGCGGCCTGGCAGGTGTGGGTGTGTTGGGAGGGAAAATGTTGTATGGTGAGAGATTTACGGGCCTTTCACTTTGATTTCAAGCACTTCTGTAAAGTCTTGTCGTCTGAATTTGCACTTTGGCTGGTATTCGGATGTTTAGTTTGCTTTAGTTAGGGTTTGGTACTGTGCTAATGTTCGAATTGCGTACTCGGATAAGTTAGGTCTAAGTGCATATACGGATTCAGAATCTGGAATGAAATGGGATCAATCTGATGCACAATGGATATAACGCGCCTGATTTGGCGTTTTGGGGGGTGTTTATTCAAGAAAATGAGAGTTTTTGAATTTTGATCTTTGACAGAGGTTCGAAGATTTGATTCTAATAGTGTTCATGAACACTAATAAGGATTCGCTTACTCGAAGGCAGAAGGAGGTTCTCGATTTCGTACGGAAAGAACGTTCTCGAAAGGGGAAAGTGCCGTCGACTCGAGAGATCCAGCGGCATTTTGGGTTCGCGAGTCAAACGGCCGCAGTTAATCACTTGAAAGCTCTAGAGCGAAAAGGGTGTTTGCGTCGTTTGCCAAGTGACCTGCTTCCGGTGAATTCCGACCGGTTCAGTCAGATTCCACTTCTTGGAGTGATTCCGGCAGGTTTGCCAACTTTTGAGGAGGAACACTCGGAGGGAGGCGTGGCGGTAGATCTTTCTTCGATTGGCCTGTCGGATGGGGCGCGGACGTTCGCGTTGACCGTTCGAGGAGATTCGATGATTGGGGCTCATATTCAAGAGGGAGATGTGGTCGTGTTGGAGTATAGGGAACCGCGTGACGGGGATGTGGTTGCAGCTCTGATCGATGGAGAAACGACGTTAAAACGTTTTGTATTGGATAATGGTCGACCGTTCTTGAAGGCGGAGAATCCTGCTTATCCGGACCTGATTCCAGCGATGGAGCTTATTGTGCAAGGAGTTGTGGTGGCGTTGACCAGAAAGGTATTCCAGTGACCGTAGCCAGCGAGATCTCACTGGCTCCGAATGGAGGGAAAATGGGGGGCTATTGGTTGCGCTCTGTCGATTGCTCGACAGACGCCACCGGTGGTCGTCGAGCAGCTTGCCAGGCTGTGTCGGAAGTTTTGAGTCAGCAGATGCTCTCGAGAGTTGCGGAACGCACCGGTTCTTATGGCCTCAGTAAGAGGCTTAACTTGCCGGAGGTTACAGACGAGGATAGCTTGGAAAAGAATGTCTCAGAGCTGGGGGTTTGGATTACGTATCTGGAAAAGAAATACGATTTAATGGGATAGAACTATGGATAAACGGTTTAAAGACATCATTGTTAGGGATAGTCGCAGTGAAAACATGCTGCGTCGCTTGCTAGACATTTCAGACCAGGATCGATCTCGACGTCAAAGATGGATGCTATTGGCGAACGGCGGATTGCTTCGAAGCTTGAAATTGAGCGGCGAATCGGAGCCGGCAGACAGGCGAAATTGGATCCGCTAGTCGTTTAAACGCTGCCTTGACCACTTAGAGAGAGTCCGGCAATGTTAATTTTCTGGTTCAGAGGTAGGGCTGACAACGTGTCGGTCGTAGCCTTACCGAAGTCCAATCCTCAGTCGGCTGTGGATTCACGAATTGCGGTGGATGCACAGGGCTTCGGACGTGAGCTCAGCCGAACGGATAAGCAGCCCTACCACCCTTTCGAAAGCTTCTGGAAACCAAATTGATAAACACTCTTCTAGGAGCGGCTCAGCCGTATCCAGGTATCGATGCCGATTTGCTCTGAACGAGTCTTGAGGTCTATGCTAAGACCATTTAGCATTTTTAACCACTCGTTTGTTTTCGGGTGAGATGACTTTCGAAGTAAGGATCCCATTTGTTTTCGCCGCTGTTTGAATAAGTCGCGGATGAGTGTTCGATCCGATTTTGGAAATTTATAAGGGTCCTTTCTCACTTTGAGATGGAGAAGAGAAGAGCCAACATCTGGCTTCGGATAGAAGCAGCTTCCAGCTACGTTGTGAGATTGGGAAACCTCGAAAGCAGCTTGGAGAAAGATGCTAATGCTTCCAAATTGTTTCGTCCCGGATGCCGCTACGAATCGCTGGGCCGCCTCCTTTTGGAGCATTAGGGTCATACTTTGGGGAGTGGGGCCGTTTATAATCGATTCCATCCAAGGAGTCGAAATGGCGTAGGGAAGATTGGCTACGATCTTAAAATGGGAAACGTCAGCAGGAAGCCCGGCCAAAGGGAAATCCATGGCATCTCCTTCCAGAAGGTTCAATTGGCCATTGGAGGACAGTTCCATCTTGCGGATATGTTCCGCCAGTCTCCTGTCTTTTTCGATTGAATACACATTCGCTCCCGCATCGAGGAGTGCCTGTGTCAAAGTCCCGAGGCCAGGCCCAACTTCGATAACGTTATCACTGGGCTCAATTTTAGCGATCTCTAGGGACTTACGGACGATGTTGCCATCAATAAGAAAATTCTGCCCAAGATTTTTGACTGGACGATGACCCAATGATTCCAGCAAGGCCCGTGTTTCAGTGGGTGATAACGGCGAAGACATGTGTGGGTCTAAGCTGAATGAAAAGCCCCCATTAAGTCGCTGGTTGAATCGGCTTTCATCAAAGCCTCGCCGACGAGAATGGCTTTCGCTCCCGCGGCTCTTGCTCTTCGGGCGTCCTCCTGATTCCAGATTCCACTTTCTGAAACCGCCAAGACGTCGGTCGGAAATTGAGGGATAAGTCTTTCGGAAAACGAAAGATCAGTTTTGAACACCGCGAGGTCCCGATTGTTAACGCCAATGATGCGGGCGTTATGGGCGATGGCCCGATCGAGCTCGGACTCGCTGTGTATCTCGTAAAGAGAGTCTAGCCCAGCGTGATCGGCTGCTTCGCGCAGCACCTTCATTTCGTCGTCCGCAAGAGCTCGGACAATAATCAAAATAGCCGAAGCCCCAGCTTGGGCGGCCTCGAGAACTTGGATCGGGTGAACCATGAAGTCTTTGCGCAGACAGGGAACGCTTAACTCCTGGCGTTTAAACTGTTCGCTTACCGATCTCAAGTCGGCCAGAGACCCTCCAAAATATTCCTTGTCGGTTAATATTGACAGACAATCTGCTCCGGCTTCGACATACTTTGCGGATTGGTCTGTAGCGGCCGCTAACTTTTTAATTTCACCAGCTGATGGAGAGCGACGCTTTATTTCTGCGATAACGGCGAGCCCTTTCGGCCCTTGAAGCGCCTCTAGAAACCGTCCGGGGTGTGAGTCGCTTCGGCTCGATTCAAGTTCGTTTGAGGATACCTCGCGAATCTCAGCAGCGATCTCCCGCCGTTTCCATTTCATTATTTCCGTCAGCTTATCCATTTCAGTCTGATTGAGGAAGTCAGGTTGGAAGTTCGGCCGCATACTGTCGAGGATTGTATTTGCCCTGATTTTAGGATCGCAGATACATGTATTGCTGTGAACGCAATAGACGAACTTTTAGAAACGATGGCTCGGCTTCGGGCACCAGACGGATGCCCTTGGGACCGTGAGCAAGACCACCAGTCCATTGCTGAGTGTTTGGTGGACGAGTGTAGCGAGCTGTTGGAGACAATCGACAGGCTGGACATGGACCATATGCGTGAAGAGCTGGGCGATGTGCTCTTGCAGGTCGTTTTCCATTCACAATTGGCGAGAGAGTCGGGGTACTTCGATTTCGAAGCCGTCGCTCGTGAAATCAACGATAAGCTGATACGCCGCCACCCGCATGTATTCGGAGAGGGTTCCCTCGATACCTCAGATCAAGCACTCCATCAGTGGGACGCCATTAAGGCGTTAGAAAAGAAGAACTTGCCTCAAACCGATTCGGTTTTTAAAGATCTCCCTCCTTCTCTCCCGGCATTGATGTTCGCCGTGGACATATTCAAGCAGATCCAAAAGAAGGAGCTTTCGACGGGTCCCCTTGTGGATCGGGAATCGATCCAGACAATGGCAGATTCGATGGATGAAGAAACAGCGGGGGCACTGCTCTTCGAAGTTGGGGCGGCTTGCCGATCAAAAGGCATAGATCCGGAATCGGCGTTAAGGCGCTACGCACGCGCTGTGCAGTATGAGACGGAAGCGCTTGCCACCCAACCGACGAGCTGAAATCTTCCTAATTAGTGACGTCTCGAAGCAAAGCGAGGGATTCGGCAGTCGAAGCAGCACCTGAACGCTGGCGGGGAGAATGGTTGCCGCCTTTTTTGGAGCACTTGAGCAAGGAGCGGCGATTGTCTGACTACACGGTCCGAAACTACTCGACTGCGATTGGGCGATTTTTTGGCCATCTTGAGGCCGCTGGATCTTGGAATGGAAAGTTGGGTGGAGTTGGACTTCGGGATGCCCGGGATTTTGTGATTGAGGAGCAAAGAAGAGTGAGCCGGGTGACGCTGCGGAATTACGTCTCCGGCCTGAAGACCTTTTTCAAATTCTGGATTCGCCAGGGAAAGGTCGACCGCAATCCGCTTGATGGGCTCATCTTGCCCAAGCCGGCTAAAAAGCTCCCGATATTCCTGACCCAACAGCAAGTGCTCCGTCTCTTAAGGGGACCGACGTTGCTGCTGGAGCAGGAGATCATCGATCCCTTCATTGCGTGGCGGGATCGGATGGTGCTCGAGCTACTCTACGGGGCGGGGTTTCGAGTATCCGAATTGGTGAATCTGAAGTACGGTGATATTAGTTTTGAGGAAGGAGTTGCCCGAATCGTGGGTAAAGGGGGTAAATCGCGGATTTGCCCGCTAGGAAAAGTGGCCATGACGGCTCTGCGAACGTGGAAATCCGAGTATGCTCCCGAAACGGGCTATTCGGACGTTGTTGTGGTGGGCAATCAGGGCCGTCCCTGGTCTTCTCGACAGATCCAGTTGCTGCTAAAAAAGTACCTTAAACTGGCGGAGCTCCCGATGGATATCACTCCGCACAAAATTCGGCATTCCTACGCAACTCATCTTTTGGATAACGGCGCCGATTTAAGGCTTGTTCAGGAACTCCTTGGACATTCCAAGCTTTCGACAACCCAAATTTACACACACGTGAACTTGGGTCGCCTGAAGGCCGTTTACGACCGAGCTCACCCTCGGGCATAATCTATATAGTCGTTTGAAATGAGTAAGTTAAGATACAAAGGTCTTTGGGCTCTTTGGCTCGTTTTGTTGGTGCCTGCTATTGTGTGGGCCGGCGAAAAGGATGGCTTGGACCCTTATGGCAGGAGGATTGTGGCCGGGGAATTTCTGGTAAAAATGAGGGGAGACCTGATATTGCCTCAATCGGCTGGGGGAAAACTCTCGGTCTTGAGCAGTACTCACAAGGTCGCGGGTACCAAGCTGAAACAGACCTATTCCACCTTTCCGAACCTCGCCTTGGTTGCCCTCGACGAAGACGGCAGCCTGGAGTCCGCCATCGCCGCATACAAGAAGTCGGGCTTGGTGGAGCGTGTTTCGTACAATTATATCCGCACGGCTTCGGTGCTCCCCAATGATCCTCTGCTAGGAGATGGCAAGCAATGGGGTATCGATAATGCGGGCCAGCTGGGTGGGATTGCAGAATCCGACGTGAGTGCGAAGGAAGCCTGGGAGATTGCGAATGATGCTTCTGAAGTACTTGTGGCGGTCCTGGATTCGGGAATCCGCTATACGCACGAGGACTTAGCGGCAAACATGTGGGTGAACTCGGGAGAGATTGCGGGGAATGGTCTGGATGATGATAATAACGGCTATGTTGATGACGTTCACGGCATCAATACCGTCGGAGTGAATGGTGAAAGGACGCCTGAGACAGAAGGGGATCCTATGGATGATCTAGGTCATGGGACTCACGTTGCGGGGATCGTTGGAGCGGTTGGTAACAATGGCGTCGGAATCACCGGAGTAGCGTGGAATGTGAAATTGATGGGACTCAAATTCCTCGATTCTCAAGGAGAGGGATCCGACGCGGATGCGATTGAGTGTATCAACTATGCCCGAGAGCAAGGAGCCCATATCATTAATAGTAGCTGGGGTGGTCTGGACTTTAATCCATTGCTTGGAGACGCGATTGAGGAGGCGAATGAAGCAGACATCTATTTCGTGGCAGCAGCGGGCAATGAGAGCAGCAACAATGACGACCAGCCGAATTATCCATCATCCTACGCCTACCCCAATGTGGTGAGCGTGACAGCCACGGATAAGCGTGATGGTTTTGCGACCTTTGCGAACTATGGTGAAACTGAAGTGGAACTTGCCGCTCCGGGCGTTGGTATCCACTCCACTTATTTCAGTTCGGATACGAGCTACCGTGCTCTGAGTGGAACGTCAATGGCGACTCCGTTTGTCAGTGGAGCGATCGCTTTGCTCCTAACGCAATTTCCAGAGGAGCCTATGGCGTCCATATTGAATCGATTATATTCCTCTACGGATACACTCGAAAGCTTGGCTCGACGCTGTCGGGTTGGAGGTCGGCTAAATTTGGCCCGTGCCCTTCAACCGGAAACGCCAGCACCACTCAATGACGATTTCGAGGATGCCTTTTCTGTATCCACCTCTTACTTTATCTTGTCGGGGTCCAATGTTATCGGATCGTCCGAGGCGAGTGAACCTTTACATGATGTTAATGCTACTGGTAAATCAATCTGGTGGAATTGGACAGCTGTTGAGGGTGGCTTCACCGAGATATCCACAGAAGGCAGTGACTTTAATACGGTTATTGTTATTTACAAAGGCGATAGTCTGGATGCCCTCAAACTTGTCGCCAAGAATCGCGACGAGTCGCCCAACAATAACGGAGCCTTTGTCGGGTTTGAGGCGTCTGCAGGAGTTTCCTACCGAATCGCCGTTGACGGGCTCGAGGGTGATAGCGGGAATGTGAGTTTGAGCTTGGGTCAGTCCGTGATCAACGACGACTTTAGTAGCGCCTTGGAAATTGGAGGGATCAACTTTAGGACGACAAGTGAGAATATCGCGGCTTCGAGAGAGTCTGGTGAACCGGAGCATATCCAAAACGCTTTTGGCTCAAAGTCTGTTTGGTGGAAGTGGACGGCGCCGCTGAGCGGTAATGTCACCGTGTCGACGTCAGCCAGTAACAGTTTTGATACGATTCTCGCCGTCTACACGGGAGACTCTCTAGAGGACTTACAGCTTGTCAGCTCAAACGATGACGATGATAGGACCGGCGTCTGGACAAGTGTACTGAATTTTTACGCACAGGAAGGATCGGAGTACAAAATAGCGGTCGACGGTTGGAATGGAAGCTATGGGCAAATCGCTCTAACGGTGGCGATGGCGGAGCATGATGACAGAGAAGATGCCCGTACTGCCTATACCGATACTTTGGACGACATTTCATTTACGAATCAGGCGACAAAGGAAATTGGCGAGCCGTCGCATGGCGGCGATGCGGTTGGCCAGTCACTGTGGTGGAAGTGGACTTCCACCCGCTCGGGGCAGGCGGAGCTGACTACCTTTGGTAGTGATTTCGATACGATTCTCGCTGTTTACGAAGGAGAGTCCTTGGCGAGCTTGTCTCTCCTGGGCGCGAACGATGACAGTGGAGGAGCATTGTCAAGTCGGCTGGCTCTGGATGTTGTCGCAGGAGGCTCGTACTGGGTAGCAGTCGATGGGAATGACTTTCGAAGAGACCGTAGTTATGGACTGGCGCGCCTAAATATTCTCGTAGAGGAGGATGCCAGCTGGGTAACTCCGGTTATTGCCGAACCGGAAGATCCAGGATTTGTGGCGGGGGAATTTGTAAGCTTCCAAATCCATGCGAATCGGAACGCAATTTCGTTTGCGGCGGAAGGATTGCCCGCGGGGCTGGCAATCGATCCCAATACGGGAGCCATTTCCGGAACACCCTCCCAGTCAGGCCGATTTGAGGTGTTGATAGAGGCGACTAATGCGGAAGGAACAGGATCCTATCTTTATGTACTAGAGGTCGCTCCCCTGCCCGGCTCCCCTGTGATAATGCCTCTCCCCATCGAAATGAAGGGGATCGAGGGAAGTTTGTTGACCCTGAAAGTTGATGTTTTTGATCAGACAGGTGTAACGTATCAGTGGCTCAAGGACGAAGTGGTATTATTAGGAGCCGTTGAGGCATCGGTCGAGATTGGTTCGATTGGCTCTCAAGATGAAGGCGATTATTCGGTGATTGTCACCAATGAAAACGGATCTGTATTGGCAGGGCCCGTACGAGTTCGAATGATTCGCGAGGCGCTTATCAATATTGCGACACGTGGATATGTCGGGGTTCAAAGCGAGATCATGATTGCCGGCTTCATTATTTCTGGGTCGAGTCCACGAAGAGTTCTGATTCGGGGATTAGGTAAGTCACTTGAGCAAAGGGGGCTTTCGGGAGTTCTCGAAGATCCACGTCTGGCGATTTACGATATAGAGGGCCAGGAAGTCGCTCGAGTAGATGATTGGAAACAGGAGGATAACGGGGAAGAGATTGAGCAGGTTAGCCTGGCAGTGGGAGCTGCCCCTTTAGCGGAGCCCAATGAATCGGCGATTCTTGTGACACTTGATCCCGGACTATATACGGCTCACCTTTCAGGACAAGATGGAGGTACGGGTATTGGACTGGTTGAAGTCTTTGATGCTTCCAGTGAAAGCATCGAAACTCGCCTCGTAAACATTTCGACTCGTGTGAAAGCGGCCGCTGGGGACCAAGTAGCCATCGGAGGATTCGTAATTACCGGGGAGGATCCGAAGCGAGTTTTGATACGGGCTCTCGGACCTGAATTGACTAAGCGACAAGTCTCAGACCCCATGCCGGATCCATATATGGTTCTCTACGATAGTTCGGGTCCGGTGGCGGCCAACGATGACTGGGAGAGTGAATTCACTTTCAAAATGCGCGAGGCCTTTACCCAAGTAGGCGCCTCACAGCTGGATGAAGAAAGCAAGGACGCCGCTATGGTGCGTGAACTCCAGCCGGGCCTGTATACCGTTATTGTAAACGATTTCAACTACACTTCTGGAATTGTCCTGATCGAAATTTTCGAGCTACCGTAGGTGACGGTTTTTTTGAAAGCCCGTCACTTTTTGCTGTGGTCCTGGTTTTTTGGAGGAAAGAGTCGGTCTTCCCTACCTTTAAGGGGTTAATCCACCGAAGCGATTGCGGCGTTGAGCGTTTGGCTAGGACGCATGGCGGCGTTTGCTTTCGCTTCGTCTGGAGCATAGTAGCCTCCGATGTCGACAGCAGATGCTTGAGCCGCATTGAGCTCGCTGATGATGGTCGCCTCGTTGTCAGCTAGTTGTTGGGCGAGTACTGCGAATTGTGTCTTGAGGTCCGCGTCCTTATCCTGGGCGGCGAGGGCCCGGGCCCAGTAGAGAGCGAGGTAAAAGTGGCTGCCACGGTTGTCGAGCTCGTTGACCTTCCTCGAGGGCGATTTGTTGTTTTGGAGGAATGCGGCAGTTGCCTCGTCGAGGGTTTCAGCGAGAATCTGGGCCTGGGCGTTGCCAAAAGTGTTTGCCAAGTGCTCCAGCGAGACTGCCAAAGCGAGAAATTCTCCAAGAGAGTCCCAGCGTAAGTGACCCTCAGATTCAAATTGTTGAACGTGCTTGGGAGCGGAGCCACCAGCACCGGTTTCGAAGAGGCCCCCTCCATTCATCAAAGGAACGATCGATAGCATCTTTGCACTGGTACCCAGCTCGAGAATAGGGAAGAGATCGGTCAAATAGTCGCGTAGGACATTTCCAGTTACGGAAATGGTGTCTTGACCCGCTTTGATCCGCTCCATCGAGAATCGGGTGGCCTCTACGGGTGCGAGTATCCTAATGTCAAGTCCGTCGATGTCGTGATTCGGCAGATACGTGTTGACCTTCTTGATCAATTGCGAGTCGTGGGCCCGGTTTTCATCGAGCCAGAATACTGCGGGAGAACCGGTAGCCCGAGATCGATTTACGGCGAGCTTTACCCAGTCTTGAATGGGCGCGTCTTTAACCTGGCACATGCGGAAGATGTCGCCAGCTTTGACAGGCTGCTCAATCAGAACGTTATCATACGAATCCACAACGCGGATAATGCCGGTACCGGGTGATTGGAAAGTTTTGTCATGCGAGCCATATTCCTCCGCCTTCTGAGCCATGAGGCCAACGTTTGGTACGCTTCCCATTGTGGTGGGATCAAATGCTCCGTGCTCTTTGCAAAAATCGATCGTAGCTTGATAGACCCCTGCATAGGACCGGTCAGGAATAATGAATTTCGTATCTTTCTGATTACCATCTGGCCCCCACATTTGTCCAGAAGCGCGGATGGCCGCGGGCATAGATGCATCGACGATGATGTCGCTAGGGACGTGGAGATTGGTAATCCCCTTGTCAGAGTTCACCATGGCAAGATCCGGACCATCCTCATAGACACTCTGAATGTCTGCCTCGATTTCGGCCCGCTGAGATTGGGGAAGAGTCGCGATCTTGGCGTAGACGTCACCCAACCCATTATTGACATCCACTCCCAGCGAATCAAAAGTAGCGGCGTGTTTCTCAAAGACGGTCTTGTAGAAAACGGAGACCGCATGACCGAAGATGATCGGGTCCGATATCTTCATCATCGTAGCCTTTAGATGCAAAGAGAATAGGACGTCCTGTTCAGTGGCGTCCTTCACTTGAGAGGCAAGAAAATCACAGAGACCGTTCTTGCTCATTAAGGAGGCGTCGATGATCTCGCCAGCTTGTAATGGAGTGGATTGTTTGAGCACGGTTGTCGCTCCATCCGTGGAAACAAATTCGATACGAACATCGATTGCCTCGTCGATGGTCACCGACTTTTCGCTGCCATAGAAGTCCCCACTGGACATGCTCGCAACGTGGGATTTTGAGCTCGGATCCCAAGTGCCCATAGAATGAGGATTGGTTCTCGCGAATTGTTTGACGGCACCAGGAGCTCGGCGGTCAGAGTTGCCTTCGCGTAGAACGGGATTAACGGCGCTTCCCAAAACTTTTGCGTATCGGGTTTTAATCTCCTTTTCTGCCTCGTTTTGCGGTTCCTCGGGGTAGTCGGGCAAAGCGTAGCCTTGTGTCTGAAGTTCCTTGATAGCGGCGGTCAATTGGGGGATCGACGCACTGATATTGGGGAGTTTGATAATATTGGCTTCTGGAGTTTTCGCGAGCTCACCCAGTTCGGACAGAGCATCTGATTGGCACTGCTCTTCGGTCAATCTTTCGGGGAAGTTGGCGATAATGCGGCCCGCAAGGGAAATGTCTCTGGTTTCTATTTCAACTCCCGCTGCTTTGGTAAAAGCCTCGACTATGGGGAGGAGAGAATGAGTGGCGAGCGCAGGGGCTTCGTCTGTTTTCGTGTAGATGATTCTCGAATGGGTGTTGGTCATGATATACTCGGATAAAGTAGAGCGAAATCTTCGGTAACCGACTCAAGAATAGCGTCAATAGAATATAATGGCCAATACCTAAGTGCCTGAAAAGGGTCCTACTCGATTCGCGATTGAAATCGATGGCAGAGGTAGCCTACGAAAATGAACAGAAGGGCTAGAACGTCGAAGGCGATAATTCGAATTAAGGTATCCCAGATGTCATAGACGAACAGACGGAAGAGCGGTAGGGTAAGGCCAATGATCGCGACCATTCGGTAAGGTTTGATCTTCGCTCCGATACCGACCGCTTACATTTCAGGGAAGACGGGAGGAGGGGTTTGTTAAGGACTCGATTACAATCCGGGGAAAAGATCCCAGTCGCGGGGATAGATAACTTCGTAGGCAGTTTTAAATACTTTTTCTTCCTTTGGAGCAAGCGTGGCTTTCCACCGAAAGACTCCGCTATTCTCGTCCTCGATTTCGACCTCACTCGTTGGGGGCGCTTTGCGGCGAATCTCGATTTTCGAATTTTGGGCGATGGGGAACTGGTCGACCACGATGAGTTTGTGTGCCACCGTGTGCAAATTGGTGACCTCATTCTTATACTCGCGATTGAGGGTCGTGGTCTTGTCGATGAAACCGGAATTGCTGTCTTTCTGGGCTCCCTCTATCCGCTTAACGACGATGTTTCCGTCAACTCCCAACGATAGCTTGGTTTCCTCTTCAGGTAGAATTTTATTCATGGAGACTTTAGAGGAGAGTTTCCCGTCAACGAACGCGAGAGCTTGCCCCGGGAGAATCGGAAGCTCGAGCGTGTTGCGAATTCTGGCTCTAAGGTACGCGTCGAGCTGGGCTCGCGGCACGGTCTCGGACCAGAACTCGGCTTCCAGACCGGCTTCGAGAACTTTGTATGAGCTGCGCTCGCGAGAGCTGGGAACGGTGATTTGTCCGGGGATGGTGGCTTGGAAGGAAACGGTTGATACCGTGATGGCGACTTTTTGAGCACGAAGTCGAGAGCCGACCGCTTCTTCGGCCATAAATACGTCTGCTTGGGGCGGGGGAGGAGCGGCTCTTTCCGCCACTGAAGAGAAGCGCCCTTTCCGGTAGTAGTCGTCCTGTTTTCCCACATTCAGGGGAAAGAGTTCAGGCACGTTGCCCTGGCGGTTGGCCTGATTTGTGTGGAGCGAAAGGGTGATGTTTGACCAATCTTCGCCAGTGAATTGCCAAACTGAGGCAAAGTATCCAAAATCCAGTTTCCCTTGGTCAGGGTAGGCGCGTAGTTCGTACTGAGGCTCCCAGCGGGCAGAGTTGACCATGTAGCTGAGTGATATTGCGACTTCACTTGCCGCGTCCATCTCGATTTCTACTTCGGCGACAGAGGAAAGGAGCATCGCTTTCTCTGTTGCCTCCCTAAGCTCCTTTTCGATCTCCTTGATGGTCTTGTCGACGGCTTTGATCTCAATCTCAACTTTGTCAATCTGCTCGTTGGCGTTCTTCTGGGTTTGTCCGACAAACTCGGCCAGCTCCTTTGCTTGAGCTAGAGTGAGGGTTTGGCCTTCGTTAATCTTGCCAAACTCCTTAGCGAAGGAGGTACGCATGCCAGAGGCGAAGACAACATCCGCTTTGGCATTGGAAAGCGTGCGCAGCTTTTGCTCTTTTTCCTTTTTGGCGGCGTCGAGTCTCGTTTGGATTTCTTCTATTATAGAATTCTCGTCGCGATTCTGCGGCTGGAATATCTTCGCGTTCCGGATTAACCCATTGGCGGTGTTTACGAAATTTGCCTGGAGCGCTGTTGGGTCCACCTGACTGGGCAGATTTTTGATGACCAAGGTCGATTTCCCCGAGGGCACGTTCAAAGTGCCTTGGCGAGTGACCAAAGCCCCATCTCGGAAGAGGGAGACTTCGAGAATCGACGATTCTACTTCGTGTTCGTCAGCATAAGCACAGAGAGTGAGCAATGCGCAGAGTGCGATCGTAAAAATGGAGCAGAATTTCATAGGGCGAACGAGGCGATTCTAATATGGACAAAAGCCTTCACTGAAGGATCCATATAGGCAATTGTAATTAAGACTTTTGAGGAAGCGATTGATTGAAAATTTCTCTTGGTAAGGGCAGTGACGGCCCGGCACGCCGCCTATGTTAGGCTCATTGAATCACGTGGCAACTGCGCTCATAAGCTTGGTTCGACAAGGCTCACCACCCTGCACCTGTCTTTAGGCCAAGTCCCCATTCAATGTAGGACAGGCAGAATTATTGCGTACCTTGAATTGAAGCAGGCTTTTCATTCGGCTCGGCTCAGGATCGATGAAGAATCTGTGCGGCATTTTTATTGTGGGCGCTCGGAGATCGCCCGCTACCTTTCATGTGCTCGAAAGGTTGACCTTTGAGGGGAAACTAAGAGGGTGCGGGTTTAAACCTTCTGGATCCTATTGAGGCACACTCGGCACATTCACATAAAAGGAGCTCGCGAGCACAATTTGCGGGATATCGAGGTTAAGATCCCTCGAGATAAACTCGTCGTAATCACAGGCGTATCGGGTTCCGGAAAGTCATCACTGGCCTTCGACACGCTGTACGCGGAGGGCTACCGAAAATATATGGAGAGCCTTTCCACACAGGCCCGCCAAGCGATGGAGCAGTTCAAACGACCGGATGTGGATTTCATCCACGGCCTTTCACCGGTTTTGGCAATAGAGCAACGGGCAGCAGGTTCTTCTCCGCGGAGCACTATTGCCACGGTTACAGAAATTGCGGACTATGCCCGTCTTCTGTGGACGCTTCGAGGAGATCAACATTGCCCGAAGGACGGAGGCATCATTTCGCGGCAAACGCTCGATAGCTCCGTTGATCAGACTTTGAAGCTGCCGAAGGGTTCACGGGCTATGATTTTGGCTCCTTACATGGCCGCGACGGCCGCAGTTATACTGGAGGAGCTGCCCCGGTTGCGGCAAAAGGGATTTCAGCGTATTCGAATCAATGATGAGGTCAAAAGTATTGGTGATCCGGATATCGAGATAAAGGGACGGGGAAACGCGACCATTGAACTCGTGGTCGATCGCATTTTGGTAGAAGAGGCGCAGAGAAGTCGGATCGCGGACTCGCTCGAGCTGGCGTTTAGCGAAGGGAAAGACCGAGCGATGGTCCTCTATCAGGCATCGAAAGACTCGGACTGGAAGGAGCTCAGTCTAAGCCGGAATTTCGCGTGCGCGAAGTGCGGCGAGGTGTATGAACCGATCTCTCCCCGTCATTTTTCGTTCAATACGGCGGAAGGATCCTGTCCAGAGTGCGGTGGATTGGGGAAAACGCGGCGCTTCTTGGAAGAGCTCATCGTGCCCGATCCGAGTAAGTCAGTGAAAAAGGGGGCCTTGAAGCCGCTGCGAATCGGAGGAAAGCAGTTGATCATGCGAAACAATGCGATGCTGCGCCAGTTGGCAGAGCAGCTTCCCTTTGATCCAACGACGCCGTGGAGCGAGTTAGATGAGGAAACCAAACAGGCTTTGCTCTACGGGGTTGAAGACCGGCTTTTCACTTTCAAACTAACTCGCCGTAAGACGCTTCCTCCTCCCCAACCGTTCGGAGGCTTTATGGCGTTGCTGCAAAAGTCCTACATGGAGACTAAAAGCGACGGATTTCGGGCCCGACTGATGACCTATCAGACTGACCAGAAATGCCCGACATGTGACGGGCATCGGTTCAGTCCACGGAGTGCGAATGTATTTGTAGAGGGTAAGAGTCTGCCCGATTTCCTTTCGATGGATATAGGTCAGGCCCACGAATACGTGAGTAGCCTGTCACCCAGCAAGGATCGTGTTTCAACCTACGGGGAAGTTCTTGATGGAATCGAGTTGCGGTTGCGTTTCCTAAAGGAGGTGGGTCTGGAGTACCTGACTTTGAATCGTCAATACAGTACGTTAAGCGGAGGCGAGGCCCAGCGAGTGCGGCTAGCGACACAGTTGGGTATGAGTCTCGTAGGAGTCGTCTACGTGCTCGACGAGCCCAGCATTGGACTGCACCCGAAGGACAACCAGAAGCTGATCGAGTCACTGAAGGAGTTACGGGACCGCGGCAATTCGGTTGTTGTGGTGGAGCACGATGAGGATACGATGCGGGCCGCCGACCATCTGATCGAGCTGGGTCCGGGAGCGGGGCTTTCTGGAGGAGAGGTTCTTTTCGAAGGGACGCCGGAGGATTGTGCCGGGCAAAAGAAAGATGGCTTCGAGACTGGAGAATACCTTTCAGGACGACAGACGCTTACGAAGTCGGTCAAAACACTTTCGCCACAAAAGAAGTGGCTCGAGATTAAAGGGGCGAGCCAGCACAATCTGCAAAAGGTGGATGCCCAGTTCCCCGTTGGTCTTTTGACCTGTGTGACCGGCGTTTCCGGATCGGGTAAGTCGACCTTGGTGAATGAGATTCTGGCGAAGGCGGCTGCCCGAAAACTGAACCGGGCCAAGGAGATCCCCGGCAAGCACACGGGGATGAAAGGGCTGGAGCACTTCGAAAGGGCAGTACGTGTGAGTCAGGATCCCATCGGGCAAAGCCCGCGTTCTAATCCGGCCACCTATACCAAACTCTTTGATCTGCTGCGCGATTTGTACTCAAAAATTCCTCTGTCGCGAGCCCGAGGATACAAAGCGGGGCGTTTTAGTTTTAATGCACGTGGCGGTCGCTGTGAACGATGTCAGGGTCAAGGGGCGATAAAGTTGGATATGCTTTTTATGAGTGATGCCTATATCGATTGTCCCAGCTGCCAAGGTACGCGTTACAATCGGGAAACCTTGGAAGTGCAATATGGAGGATTGAATATCGCCCAATCTCTAGATCTTTCGGTAAGCGAAGCCTTGGCACAATTTGAGAATGTGCCACGCGTTATGGATAAGTTGAGGACCCTCGACGCGGTGGGGCTCGGGTATTTGAAACTGGGACAAGCTGCTAACACATTGAGTGGTGGCGAGGCCCAGCGATTGAAGCTCTCGTTGGAGCTTTCCAAGCGATCCGCGGGTAGCACTCTCTATATTTTAGATGAGCCCACGACCGGATTGCACTGGTCTGATATCCAGAAACTTTCTGACCTGCTTTTCCAACTGCGAGACAAGGGCAATACGGTCATCGTAATCGAACACCACCTCGACTTCATGCGACTGGCTGACTGGATCGTCGATCTCGGCCCGGGCGGAGGCTCCCATGGAGGAAAAATTGTCTGTGCCGGAACAGTGGATACGGTAAAAAAAGGTAAGGATTCGGAAACCGGCAAAGCCTTAAAGGGACGGTAGCCTTTTAACCACGGACTTCGAGTAGCTCAGCGCGTTAGCCTAGTCATCGTTAAGAAGGTTTTAGATTTTTGTTTCACGGATTATACGGATGAGCATAGATGTTTTTTGGCCATGGGAATAGTCATTAGAAAAATACGATTCGAATCCTTATCTCAATGGATCTGTGTTGTCTGAGATATCTGTGGTAGGGATTTGTCCCTATCCAGAGTCGTTTTTCTCTGGCAGACTGCGAAGGTAGGGCTAGCGCTTACGCTATGCCGCGTTTCCTATGGGACGGGCGTGCTCAAGAAATCGATAGCCACAAAGAGGTGCAAAAGACACAAAGAACGATCGTGGCAGATCATCGCTTAAGCATGGTTTTGATAGGGCCGTGTTCTTGAAACTTTCTAGAAGACAAATACTCTAAAATCTTAGGCTGGGTCGTCGACCTGGTGATCTTAGACTAAAAATTGTCATACCGGTTCGCTAAGCTTCAGCGTTAGAGGCTAAAAGGGGGAGGCTTGCACCTCCCCCCGTTTGTTTTCTTTTTCAGCGCTTTCTCGGACGAGTCAGCGTTCTTGTTCTTGGGTCCCGAATAGTGGCCGTGCCACCAAACAGGACGTTTCTTACTCCCATTCCCTTTATCATGTTCGTGTTGTTTTCTTAGGACCGATATTTCGTCGGCCAGTCTGGATTTAGCATAAACCGCGCCCATGGAAGGCCCAGTTTTCTATTTTCGCGTATTTAACAAGACGGTTCATTTTGAACTCGTCCTGGCTCCAATTAAGAGGGTGCACTCGCTAGTGGGTGGTTCTGCATTAATAGAAAGAAGAGGCCAGCTTGCCTCCGGAGCTAAAAGATCTACTTTTGATATTACGAGTATCCGGGATATCAAAAAGACGACTATCCGTGTACGACTTAGGACGATGGAGCGCATCTGGGACTCGCTCTGTCACGAGGAGGCCGAGCCGGAATCTCCTTCTTGGCACGAGACGATTCTAAACGAACGGAAGCAAATGATGGATTCTGCCGAAACCAAGTATTTGACGATTGAACAGCTGCGAAAGCGGTATCGCTGATGGAAATCCAAGCTGTTGTCACACTCGAAGAAGCGACTAGGGATTTGGATGCTGAAAAAGCGTTTTAGGAATTCAATGAAGAAGGAATGGAACTCCACTCCAATGACAGTCTTCCATCGGACATCGAGCCACTTCGACGATTGCCGTAATCGCTTTTGTGGCACCAATTATGAAATTCGGTCAATGTTACGAGTATGTGGGTACAAATATGATTAGACCTGCCCCTAAGCAGGCAAACCTTCTACGTTTCGAACCCTGTGTGATTCAGCGTCGTAATGAAAGGAATTGATCTCAAATGGGACTCGGAAAAACACTGAAAAGGCTCCACTACTAAGCTAGTAAAAATGAGTGGCTTCACTACTTTTCGATGTTTCGCCGTATCGCTCTTGCTGCAGGATTTATTCCCTCTAGATTGCAAAAGAGTCTCGGATAAAAGTTTACCGTACTCTCCGTGAACCAACCAATGGGGAATTTCTTGGAAGCCCTTTATCATACATGTTATTAATACACATTTGTCGGGGTAATGCAGTTTTTGGCCGCCATCCTCCTACTTATCCCGCGGACCGCAACAATGGGAGCTCTTATATATTTCCCGATAATCTTAAATATCTGCATTTTATCCCTCTCTGTTAGATTTGATGGATCCCTTATCATTTCCCCGTTAATGGTGTGTGCTGTTTCGTATTTACTATGTTGGGACTATTATGAGTTCAAAAATTTGTTCCCCTTTTTACGATTCAGACTGGGATCTTCCTCAAAAAAGCGAATTGACGAAAAAGACCCCGGTGAAGTTTTTTTTCGGTGTAATTGCGGTAATCGTTCTAACAGCGCTTCATGCCCAAATTTTATACGCGATAATGCTGAGAAACACATTTTCTGACTGCCGAGCTCAATGCGAGGGGGAAGATGATAGAACGTGTATAGAATTTTGTGAGTGCATTCACAAAGAAGGTAAATCCCTGAAACAATGTTTGGAGGAATTCAAAGAAAACCCAGACTGAAATTTTTAAGTTGAACGTCCGGTCTTGGGGGCATCGAGAAAAGACCGACCGCCTGCTATTCTCGATTTCTCGTATCGAAGGCGATGGTGACGGGGCCGTCGTTTACGAGCGAGACTTGCATGTTGGCGGCAAAAACGCCGGTCTTTACCGGGTAGCCAAGCGTTGCGCTGAGTGCTCGGACGACGTCCTCGCAGAAGGCTTTTCCTTTTTGGGGATCTGCTGCGTCGTTGAAGGAGGGTCGGTTTCCTTTCTTGGTGGAGGCGATCAGAGTGAACTGGCTTACGATCAGCAATTCACCTTGGATCGATTTTAGATCGCAGTTCATTTGCTGGTTGTCGTCTTCGAACACGCGTAAATGGCAGATCTTCCGGACCATCCATTCGATGTCTTCGTTCGTATCCAGTTTGTGTATCCCTAGGAAAACAAGCAGCCCTCGGCCAATCGATGTGTGCTCTTTACCGTCGATTGACACAGAGGCTTCGGCTACTCGTTGGACGACCGCTTTCACGATTAGAGCTTTCTGAGAATGGCGAAGAACTCGATCCCGTTTTCCTCACCGGTGGATCGGAATTCGATTTGGAACTCAATCACGAGGGTTTTCTTGCAAGCCATAAGGAATTCCAAAAAAGTATGGCTGTCCCAAACGTGAGCATGCTCGCGACGGGAGCGGGCGAATGCGATGTCGCCTTTGATGTCGCGTCCCGGTTCCTCGAATACGTGTTTGCCGACATGTCGAAGGAAGTCCAGGTAGTGTTCATCGTCGACTTCGTCTACACCGTTTATGTACTCGGTTTCCAGATGTTCGTAACTGGTTAGCGGGCGCTCCTTGTCAAAGGTGTAGCGTTTGTCCGGAGCCGCGATGGCGATCCAGCCGCCGGTTCGGAGAACATAGAACATGTCTTCAATCATGGCAATCGGGCAGGCGACATGCTCGATGACGTGGTTGGCAATGACGAAATCCTGGCTGCTGGCCGTCAGCTTCCGCAGGTCGCGCTTGTCCACATCCCCAAGGATGTCGACGGGAACCAATTCGCTATTTTGAATTTCGGGGAAACGCGCGGATGCGGTTTTCGGATCAATGGCGTCGAAATAGGAAACCTGGCAGAAGCTTGGAAGCTTAGCCGGTTCTCCGAAGGCTCCGATTTCAATGCCTTTCCCGCTTAAAAGAGTGTAGCCTTCTTCACGGTGTTTCAATGCGGCTAGAGGACTTTTAGTTTGATTGGCGGGAGGACTGTGGGGGCGGGACGTTGTTCCGGCTCAGTCGAAATCCACCTCTGGCTCGACCTCTGCGTCGTAGTCCACACCTTTTATGCCGAAACCGAAGAGCCTGAGAAAATCGGTCTGGTATCCTTCGAAGTCCGTCAGCTCCTCCAGATTTTCAGTTGAAACGAGGGGCCATACTTTAGTGACCGCATCTTGTATCTTGTCCTCCATCTCCCAGTCGTCCATGCGGATGAGACCAAGCTCGTCGAGGGGGACGTTGCCACCTTGGTTGTAGAGACGATCGGAAAACAGCCGTTGTATTTGCTCGATACAGCCCTCGTGGCCGCCGAGCTCCTTCATGATCTTGAAGAGAATAGTGATGTAGAGATTGACCCCTGGGATGGCGGAGCTCGCTTGGGTCACGACGGCTTTGTTTACCGAGACATGGGCTTCACCGCCTAATTCACTGACAGATTCATTAATCGCTGCCTTGGCCCGACGGAGATCGACTTTGGCCTGTCCGATGGTGCCGTCTTTGTAAATAGGCCAAGTTACCTTGGGTCCGATGTAGTCGTAGGCTACTGTCTTAAAGCCTTCGGAGAGCAGGTCGGCGTCCTTGAGGGCCTGTATCCACAATTCCCAGTCATCGCCCCCCATCACTTTGACAGTGTTTTGTATATCCTCATCGGTAGCAGCGTCCACGGTCGCTTCCTGGATCGACCTTTTGTCGGTATCCAAATATTTGTTCGAGTAGGCTGCCCCGATCGGCTTGAGGGCGGAACGATAGGTTTCACCTGTTTTCGGATCGGTGCGGCGAGGCGAGGCGAGCGAGTAGATCACGAGGTCAATTTTCCCCATGTCCAACTTTATTCGTTCGATGGATTGCTCCTTGATTTCGTTTGAAAAGGCGTCGCCGTTGATGCTACTGGCATAGAGGCCGTCTGCTTTGGCCGCTTTTTCAAGGGCGACTGAATTGTACCAGCCCGGTGTGGCGGTTCGTCCTCGCTCCGAAGGGCGCTCGAAATAGATTCCAAGGGTGTTGGCGCCGCATCCGAAGGCTGCTGCAATGCGGGATGCGAGGCCGTATCCGGTTGATGCCCCGACTATGAGAACATTTTTGGGCCCATTTTCGACAGGGGACTGGTTTTTGACATAGTCAATCTGCTCCTGGACATTGGCGGCACAGCCAGTTGGGTGAGCTGTGACGCAGACGAAACCTCTTACTTTGGGACGAATAATCATAAAAAATTGGGATTAGCTGAATTACAGGGAGTGCGTTGATGAAACGAACTTTGAGCAATGTCAGCCTTTATTTGGGAAACATCGGTCGATTATTCCAGTTAAATTCTACAGGGATATCAGAGCCTATGACTGAATCGTTACCAATCCAATCCTGTGCGAATCGCAATCAGGAGTATATTGGCTACGTTTTGAAAAGGGGTCCTACCGAGTCCAGCGTCTTAAAAAAGCGCCAGTCCGATTAGCCCCAAGATTACAAGGAGAGCGAGCAGTGTCAGGATTTTCCTCTCCTGCTTGGTTGTTTTGAAAAGCATGAATACAGAGTGGATTAGTGTACGAATAAGCGCTAGAACGCCTTCAAAGTAAGAGATGATTATGTACAGAAAAGGGAATGTTCTCAAGCTTTTCGCGCTCATCTGCGGGGTAATGCCCCTCTTGAGCTACGGGCAGGACTACCAGAAGGGTGCGGTTGATACGGAGCAGGCGATTGCCGAGCTAGTATCCGGAGTCACAGCAGTGCAACCTGGGCAGACCATCGATGTGGCGCTGCGCCTCCAGTTGGATCCGCATTGGCACGTTTATTGGAAAAACCCGGGGGATACGGGGTTAGCGCCGTCGATTGATTGGGAGGCTCCGGATGGAATAGAAGTGGGCGAACTGGAGTTTCCGACTCCAGAGAAGATCATTACACCTCCCGATTTTGTCTCGTACGGCTATGAGGGGGAGGTATTCGTTCTGGCGAAGGTCACGATCCCGGAGGATTTCGGATTAGGTCAGACTATTTCGCTCAATGCCGATGCCAGTTGGCTGGCTTGTGAGCAGATGTGTATCCCGGGAGGGGCGAAGCTCGCTCTGGAATTGCCGGTTTCTGGCGAATCGGCTGATTCCTCGCAGTGGGGAGATGCTTTGGCGTTGGCGCGGGCAAACCTCCCGAAAACGCCCGACGGGGCAGTGCTTACTTTCGAAGCGCTCGAATCCACGATCTCGGTTAGCATCGATTGGGCGGGTTTCAATGGGATCGACACCAAATCCCTCTATTTCTATCCGGAGGAAGAAGGTTTGATCAATTCAGCCGCGGCCCAGAACTTCGCCCTTACTGATTTGACCCTCATCGTGTCGATGCAGAAGTCGGAATACCATGAAGGTTCAGTCGATCGGCTTTCTGGGGTACTATCTCACGAGGCGGGCTTTGCGTCTGCTAGCGATGCGAAGGCGATTTTTCTGGATTCGGCGATCAAGCCGGCGGCGGATGCAAACACGGCTTACGCAAGTGGCGGGGAATCGACTATCGGTTTTGCTCAAGCCCTCTTGTTCGCGTTTGTCGGCGGAATGATTCTCAATTTGATGCCCTGCGTGTTCCCGATCTTATCCATAAAGGTGCTTGGTTTCGTTCATCAGTCGGGAGAGGACAACAAGAAGGTCTTAGCTCACGGACTTACGTTCGCGGGAGGGGTGCTGGCGTCCTTTTGGGTATTGGCGGGCGCGTTGATCGCCTTACGGGCGGGTGGTGAAAGCCTTGGCTGGGGATTTCAGCTTCAGTCACCCTATTTTGTGGGGGCGTTGCTTTTGATCATGTTCCTGCTGGGGTTGAGTTTGGTGGGTGTATTTGAAATAGGGACTTCTGCGATAGGGCTCGCGGGAAAAGTCAAAGGAGAGGGGTATGGAGGCTCTTTCTTCTCCGGAGTTCTGGCCACTGCGGTCGCGACCCCCTGCACCGGTCCTTTCATGGGGCCTGCGCTTGGATTTGCCCTTACCTTGTCGGCCTTCCAGTCGATGACAGTGTTTACATTTTTAGCATTAGGAATGGCGGTCCCTTATTTGACTCTCTCGTCTTTTCCTAAGCTGATAGAGAAGCTTCCCCGTCCGGGCGCGTGGATGGAGACTTTTAAACAGGTCATGTCCTTCCCGATGTTCGCAACCTGTATTTGGCTGATCTGGGTGATGGGGGCTCATGTCGGTAACGACGGACTTATCATGGTTCTTGGGGGATTGCTCGTTGTGGCGATCGGGGCGTGGGTCTACGGACGTTGGTCGTCGCCAGTGAAACCGGTTACGACTCGCAGAGTTTCGACCATTTTCGCGGTAGTGATCGCTGTCATTGGAGTATGGATGCTGATGCCTTCTGAAGAAGCGACATCGGCAGTGGCTACGGAAGAGGCGGGTGGTCCTGACAAGTACGGCGTAGTCTGGGAAAATTTTTCTCCGGAGCTGGTCGCATCGGCTCGACAGAAAGGAAAACCCGTCTTTATCGATTTCACCGCCAAGTGGTGCCTTACCTGTAAAGCGAATAAGGCGGTCGTTTTCGCCTCGGACGAAGTAAAAAATCGTTTTGATGAATTAGGTTTCGTGATGGTTAAGGCTGATTGGACGAAGCGGAATCCCGTTATCACTGATGCTCTAGAAGAGTTTGGTCGCTCAGGAGTGCCGTTGTATGTCATGTATGATGGAAAATCGGATACGCCGAAAATCTTGCCTGAGCTATTGAACCCGGGAATCGTCCTGGATGCGCTAGAGGGGATCGAAAGTCCTGCCGCATCGATAGCGAGTAAGTGAATTAAGTATCTCCGGAGTATTTTTAGGTATTGGGCGATTTCCGATCGCACAATGCCGTATATATTGGGTAGGCGACTCAGGAGTCGTTCGCAGAATAGAATACTAATGGACTGTACTTAAGCCCTGCTGAGCTGTCGGCATCCTAGTATTGCCGTCTCAGATTGCTCGGCAGGATGCCGAGCTCTTCCCGGTACTTGGCTACGGTACGTCGCGCGATGTTGATTTCCTTCTCTTTGAGAAGGGCGACGATTCCTTGATCGCTCAATGGTTTGGTGGGTTCTTCGTTTGACACCAATTGCTGGATCATTCCCTTGACGCTGGTATTGGAGATATCCTCACCGCCTCCCCCTTTGTAGCCGGGGGTGAAAAAGAACTTCATATCGAAGATCCCATGCGGGGTCTGGATGTACTTGTTGGCGATCGCCCGGCTGACCGTCGTTTCGTGAACCCTCACCGTTTCAGCGACCTGGGTCATGGTGCAAGGTTTCAGCTTGGCCACTCCATCCTCGAGGAAGGCGACTTGTATTTTTACGATCTCGTTCGCGATTCGCTCGATCGTTTGCTGGCGTTGCTCGATCGAGCTGATGAGAAATTTGCCGGATCGCATCTTCTCCTGAATGTACTCTCTCTCCTCGGGGGAAAGCTGGCCCTTGGCGATCATTTCCTTGTAGGAAGGACTGATACGAAGACGAGGAATGTAGTCGCTGTTTAGGGTCACCTTCCACTTGTCCTCATCTCTTTCCACGACGACATCGGGGAGTACGGATCGATTGGTGTCCTCGGAAAAGCGGCGACCGGGAGCGGGGTCAAGCAAGGCGATATCGTCTATAGCCGCTTGAACCTCATCGGAATTAATCCCCATTTTCCGAGTGATGTCGGGAATACGTCTTCGGGTGAGAAGCTTAAGATGATTCTGGACCATCTCGTAGGCATCCGAGTTTCTGAGGCCCTGCAGTTCCAGTTGCGTAGCCAGACAGTCTTGGAGATCGAATGCGCCGATTCCAGGAGGGTCGAATGACTTCAACGTTTGGTGAGCAGACTGCATCTCGCCAAGCGACATGCCGGAAAATAAGGCGAGATCGGAGAGAGATGTGTTTAGAAACCCGTTGTTGTCGAGGCTACCGACAAGGTATTCGATCGCTTCGCACTCCTTGGCGCTGATATCGGACAAAGACGCTTGGGAAAGAAGGTGCTCCTGCAATGAAGTCTCGGTCACGAGGGAGTCGAAAAAATGATCGCGACGCTCCGCATCCTCAGAGGTAAAGCTCTGACCGCTGCTGGCCTCGGACAGGTGGTCGCGCCAGTCTTGGTCGATCTTGCTCAGAATCTCGAATGTCTCGTCGAACTTCAATTCTTCGTTCTGGCTAGCAGATTCCTGTTCAGGGTTCTCGCCATCCGACCCGTTTAACGTGCCGTCGTCTAGGCTTACTCCATCCATCGGCATTTCTTCCAGCGACGGATTTGTTTGAAGCTCTTCCTGGATCGTTATGTTGAGATCCTGGGCGGCAACCTGCAGAATCTTAAGCGAATGACGCAGTTGAGGGGCAAGGACTTGAGACTGCGTCTGCTTTTGTCTCAGTTCTTGATTGAATCCTTGTGCTGCCATTTTTTCGTCGAAAGATTTACTGCGCGGACAAGATGCATCTTCGCGCTCAAAGTGCTATCGGATAAGATCCCTATAGAGAATTTTTGATCATTGCAAGCCGCATGACATAATTAGCGCGATTTATGCTTTATATTGTTATATTTGGTTTACAATTCAGATTCCGCCTCTTGACAGGATCGTCTAAAAATCGGATTTTCGGCTTGTGATCACACTTACTGAAAACGCGGCAAACAAGGTCAAGCAACTCCAGGAGGAAAAAGGTGGAGGGGGGAAGTTACTTCGTATTTTCGTCGAATCCGGAGGTTGTTCAGGTTTCCAGTATGGAATGTCCTTTGATCTTAAGAACGATGACGACCGCACACTCAAAAGTGCAGGAGTCTCTTTTCTAATGGACGATGCAAGCATCGAATATATGAAAGGCAGCGAGATCGACTTTGATGACGGTCTGCAGGGCAAGGGGTTTGAGATTAGGAATCCCAATGCCGACAGCACTTGCGGATGTGGCAAGTCTTTCAACTAAAGTAATGTATCGCCTGAATCGTTGCCGGGAAGTTCGGCCTACTTGTTTTGGAAGCGTCGACGCAGCCCGGCATTGTTTGATTAAGGGGTACATGTCGGACGCTACAAACGCTTCACGTCGCGAGCGCCGTCCCGACGGTACCGAAGAACGTAGATGAGGCATTAATCCCGCACTTACGGTTGGTTGTCATCCAATGGCAGGGTTCTATGGCCCGGCGAACCACATAGGTTGAGTCAAGATAGTGGGCTCTACGTCTGGTCCTAGCGACTAGGCTTTAGCGATGTGCAAGGCTACGCTGCCGAGGGCGAGCGGGATCGCTATAATTTCTTTAAATCCCGCCTGTTCCAATTCGGAACTAATACCTTCGCGATCTGGAAACGTTTCGATGGAGTTGCATAGATATTGATAGGCGGGAAGATCTCCCGTTATCAAGCTGGCCACGATTGGAAGGAGGCGTTTCAGGTAGAAGTAGTAAAAAGGCCGATACACGGGATGCGGTTGGGAGAATTCAAGTATGAAAATGTGTCCATTTTCCGGGTCTAGAATACGTCGGATTTCGAGGAGTCCTTTGTGGCGATCTTCCAGGTTTCTATAACCGAAAGAGATCGTCGCTGCTTGAGCCAAGCCGGTATCCAATGGCAAGTCCAGTATATCTCCGATGCCGAACTCGATTTCAGGTTCTTGGAACTCGACTTGCTTTTTCTTTGCCTCATCGATCATGGGGGCACAGAAATCTAGACCTTTAATAACCGTTGACTTTGCAAGGCCTTCACGCAGTGCAAATGCCACGTCTCCACTGCCGGTCGCAAGATCCACGACCGTAGTTGGTTTCCGGTAGTCGACTTCTTCAACGAGACGGTTGCGCCAGATCTGGTCGATCCCAAAACTGAGAAGTCGATTGGCGAGATCGTACCGCGAAGCAATTCTCGCGAACATCGAATTTACCTTGGATGCGTTTGGCATGAGAGCTTACAAACTCGTGAAATTTTGCCTGATCAAGTGAGGCTATTCAGATTCTGCCTCGCTTTGTTGGCGGTAACTGTTGACGACCCAATCGGATAGTTCCTTTTCGGCATTCTTGACCACTGATCCAGTAATCGGGAAAATGGTTTGCCCGGTATTGCGCGAAATCAAAGTGAGGCCATGGTGAAAATCTCGAAACTTCAGTTCGCACAACGCCCGTATTGTTTTGTCGGCATCCAGACTTTCCTCAACGAGGGCTAGCACGGCCCCCTCGTCAAAATCGAGGGTAAAGCCATGCTGGTTTTCGAATCGCTGCCCATAAGTGGTGACTTCGCTCATCAAAACGCTGCGTTGCTCGGAAATATTTTCTCGGAGCAGTTTCTTCAAATCGCTTGAGGGGTCGTCGACGGTGCCACCTGTGACTTTGAACTGCTTGATTCCAGTGGAAGGCAGCTCAAATTTGAAATCCCGAAACACGCGTTCAAGAACCGTCATCAATCCGCGGGCTCCTGTTTTTTCTTTGTGGGCCCGGCGGGAAACCTTTTCTAGGGCTTCCTTGGATACATCCAGTTTTATACTGTAGCCATCAAAGTCCGCCAGGTATTGAGCGAGTATGCTTCCTTCCGAGGATGTTAGGATCTGGAGCAAGTCTTCTGGAAGCAGATGTTGACAGGCCACTCGAACGGGGAGTCGCCCAATGAATTCCGGTTCAAAACCATAGTCGATGAAATCGCGTGTCTCGACTTTGTTTAGGAAATCCTCGCTCTCTTCCTCCTCGCTCTTTCGTGACGCTCCAAACCCCATTGTGGTTGTGGCCAGGCGCTTTTTTACGGATTCGCCCAACTTTTCGAAGGCGCCGCTAACGATAAAGAGAATATGCCGAGTGTTGATCGTCTTCTGGCGCGGTTTTCCCGTTTGCTGAAAGTCCATCATGGCTTGCATCTGGCCTAGTAAGTCAGTTTGGCTTTGAAGGTTTACATCTGTTTCCTCCATAAGCTTGAGCAAGTTGATTTGCACCCCTCTGCCGGATACATCTCTTCCATGCTCCCCTTTCTGGGCGATCTTATCGATTTCGTCTATGTAGACAATGCCGTATTGGGCGAGGTCGACATCGCCATTAGCGTTTTTGACCAAGTCTCGCACGAGGTCGTCCACATCCCCGCCAACGTAGCCCGTTTCTGAAAATTTGGTAGCGTCAGCTTTGACAAATGGTACGCCAATCAGTTTAGCGACATTTCGCATGAGGTAGGTTTTTCCAACCCCGGTTGGACCGAGCAGGATAACGTTCTGCTTGGCATAGTCTCGCTCTTTGAGATCTGGATTTTCCAAACAACGGCGTACGTGATTAAAGTGGTCGCAAATGGCGACGGATATCACTTTTTTGGCTTCCCTTTGCTGAATGACGAATCGGTCGAGGTAGTCTCGAATTTCCTTTGGCTTAAGGTTGAATCCATAAATGCGCTTCAAGGCTTCCTCGCGTTCTTCGTCCACTTCCGAATCCTCTTTCTTTTCAGAAGGGGATGAAACGCCACTTTGCGGGGTGAAGCCTCCTCCCATGGGGAAAAACGACTTTCCTTGTTTAAAGGCCTGATCCAGGTTCCTCTTCAACTCCTCCATCGGATCTGGCGGTTCTTTGTCTTGGCTCATTGTGTTGAGTAAATTGCATGGCTTTGAGGTTGACGCAACCTAAACTGAGAAAGTAAGTTAGGGAGAATCATCTCTGGTAACTTCTACACACGCTCCCCATGTCCAATAATCTTACAAAACGTGATATTGTCTTAAAGATTTTCGATAAGACGAAAGATATTCCTCAGAGCAAGATTCAAGAGACAGTGCAGATGACGTTGGATATCGTGCTAGATGCTTTGGCAGAGGGGCGAAATGTTGAGTTGCGCAATTTCGGTGTTTTCGAAGTACAGAAGCGTAAAGCTCGCGTCGGCAGGAACCCGAACCGTCCAGAAACAGATGTCGTTATTCCCACGCGGGCTGTGGTGAAATTCAAGGCCGGTAAAGTCCTCAAAGCGAGAATCAAGGACATCGATTTGGGTTCTATTTAGACTTCGGCCCCTTTGGGGCGCGTTGGCTCGATTCTTGACACACGTGGCAGGTGCCCTAGGGCCTGTCAGTTATTAATGATGTCGAATTTCAAATCACTACCCGGATTCCGTGAATTTTATCCTGAGGATTTTGTGGAGCGCCGCTTCCTCTTCCAGGTTTGGCGTCAAGTTGCCCGACGTTTTGGCTTTCAGGAATACGATGGACCGGTTCTGGAATCGCTGGAATTATTCAAGGCGAAGTCGGGCGACGAAATTGAATCTCAACTTTTTTGTTTTGAAGACAAAGGAGGCCGGGAAATTTCGCTACGACCCGAATTAACCCCGACACTCGCCCGAATGGTCGCCGCTCGGGCGAACGCTTTAAAGCGTCCGATCAAATGGTTTAGTGTCGGCGATAATTTTCGTTACGAGCGAATGCAGAAGGGTCGATTGAGATGCTTTACTCAGCTCAATGCCGATATACTGGGTGAGGCGGGTCCCGCCGCTGAAATCGAGCTGCTGGCGCTACTCGTCCAGATTTTTCAGGGATTCGGTCTTGGTGAAGACGACTTTTTTATCCGCCTCAGCGACCGAAATCTCTGGATGTTGTATTTGGAAGCCCAGGGATTTGCCGTGCAGTCCGCCAAGATTCTCGAAATCGTCGACAAGTGGGAACGTATGCCTGAGGAGGCGGCAAAGGAGAAGCTCGAGTCGATCGTGGGGGACTCTGCCGTTCAGGTGTGGGAATCGCTTCGGGCGTTTCTTGAGGTGAGGACGATTGCGGAACTTTCAAAGGCGTTTCAGTCCGTGTCCGTCAATTCTGAGCTAGACGAGGCCCTCGAGGCCCGTATTCGTGACTGGACTGAATTGCTTGGCGGACTCGATGCGATGGGAATCGGCAGCTATATAGAGATGGACCTGAGCATCGTACGGGGTTTGGCATACTATACCGGCTTCGTTTTTGAGGTCTTTGATCGGGCCAAGGAAAACCGTGCACTCGCAGGTGGGGGACGTTATAATAGCCTCATTCAAAAAATGGGTGGCCCGGAAATGCCGGCTGTGGGATTTGGTTTGGGGGATGTCGTGCTCGCTGACATTTTGCGGGAAAGAGGGCTCATGCCCAGGTTCGTTGACACTCTCGATGCTTATCTTGTGGTCGGAGGAGAAGAAGAGCGGGTCGCTGCCCTATCTGATGCCAACGTCCTGAGGCAGGCCGGATTTTCTGTGGACTATTCATTCAAGAGCCAAGCATTTGGAAAACAGTTTAAAGCGGCTTCTGCTTCTGGGGCGAGGTTCGCTCTCATTTATGGATCGGACGAACTCGAAAATGGCGTCGTGAAGATTCGGAATTTGTCGGACCGAAGCGAAGAGGAAGTGCCGAGAGCCCAACTGCCTCTGTTTTTGAGGGATCGTCTAGGCTAGTTTTTGAAATGCGTACGGATTCGCGAAGGACCCATAATCCGTTTAACGCTCTCATGGTTCTCGTGATCGCGGGCGTAGTGTTTTTCGCGATTTATGCCCGTCAGACCGCCCACGAATTTCTGTTTCGACCACCTCCAGTATCCTACGAAAGGGACTCAAGTTTTGAGTATGTCGTCGCGGATGACGGGATTGAGCTGAATGTATTCTGGGAGGGCGCGGGTAAGGATGCCTGGACCGTTCTTTACCTTTGCGGAAGCGAGGAAGATTTGTCGATGGCGATGCCGAAGCTTCGGAACTACCAGCTGAAAGGATACAATGTAGCCAGTTTTGAATATCGTGGCTATGGTTTTACAGAAGGGGCCCCGAATGAATCCAACCTATACGTAGACGCGGGCCTGGTGTACGACTATTTGCTCCGGCATAAGGGAGTCAGCGAGTCCAGACTGGTCTTGCATGGTCGATCAGTGGGAGGGGGAGTAGCGACTGAGCTCGCAACGAGTCGCGATCCAGCCCGTCTCATTCTCGAGTCCACATTCACCAGCGTTTACGAGAATCTTCTGTCTCTAAAATGGATTCCTGGAGATATGTTTGAGAACGAGAATAAGGCATCGAAAGTAGGTTGCCCGGTTTTGCTGATCCATGGTGGAGATGACGGCATCGTTGACGCAGCCAACAGCATTGCGCTTCGGGAGTCATTTGAAGGTGGGAATGTCTCCTTCCTCACGGTACCGGAAGCGGGTCATCGCAATGTGGATCGAGTCGGAGGTCTCGCCTACTGGACGGCGATCGAGCAATTCGTGCGTGGGTCCAAATCGGGGCTATAATCGAGCCTTTCTGCGGTCTGATTCATGACAGTATTATCTATTGCTTTTTAGTGGGTATCACCTTTGATGGGGCCTCTTTTTTCCAATGAAGATCCTAGTAGCCGATAAAATCTCTCCCATAGGAGTCGATTATCTCAAGAGCCAAGAAGGCTTCGAGGTAATTGAGATCTTTGACCTGCCCAAAGAAGAGCGGGCCGCAAAGCTGATGGAGCATGCTCCTGAGGTCTCAGGCATTATCGTTCGGAGCGACTCAAAGATCACGAAGGAAGTATTGGCGAACGCGTCAAATCTGAAGGCAGTCGGCCGGGCGGGAGTCGGAGTTGACAACATAGATATTCCTGCGGCCACAGACCACGGGGTGGTGGTGATGAACACCCCCGCTGGAAACACAATCGCGACGGCTGAGCTGACCTTCACGCATATGCTTTGCGGCGCAAGACCGGTTCCTCAGGCAGCCGCGTCCATGAGAGAGGGACGCTGGGATCGGAAGATTCTGGGTGGTAGCGAATTGCTGAGTAAAACGCTGGGTGTTTGCGGTATGGGACGCATCGGGAGTGAAGTCGCCAAGCGGGCGAAAGCCTTTGGGATGGATATCATCGCCTATGATCCGTTTCTCACAGAGGCTCGCGCGGAATCGATGGGCGTTGGGCCGGTCGAATTGGACGAGCTTTTCAGGCGTTCCGATTACATAACGGTTCACATGCCTTTGACGGACCAGACAAAGTACATGATCGACGAAGCGGCCTTCGAAAAGATGAAGGATGGCGTTCGCGTGTTCAATTGCGCTCGAGGAGGCATTATCAAAGAATCTGCTTTGGTCGATGCGCTGAACAGTGGAAAGGTTGCTGCGGCAGGTTTGGACGTCTATGAATCCGAGCCCCCTTCCGATGATCATCCCCTCCGGTCTCACCCAAACGTAAATCTCACTCCCCACTTGGGCGCGTCGACCCAAGAAGCTCAGGAGAGTGTGGGTATTGAAATAGCGAAGGCGGTTTCCGATGCCGTTCGTGGGGGAGAAATCCGTAACGCGATCAACATGCCTTCCCTGGACGCGTCCACGATTGAAAAAGTGGGTCCCTACCTCGACCTTTGTTCGAAGATTGGAACGTTCGTTCAGCAACTCGCATTGGACAAGATCGAGAGTCTCACCATTACCTACTATGGGAAAGTGGTGGATCTCGATTCGAACTCTCTGACACGAGGCGTGTTGAAGGGATTTCTCCAGAATATATCAGGAAGCAATGTCAATTTCGTGAATGCAATGGTGCTCGTGGAGCGCCTGGGTGTAGGCGTTGAAGTCGTTCGCTCGAGCGCGGAGACCGATTTTACCGAACTTATCAAAGTGCAAGCGAAGTGCCATAACGGGGAGTTTGTTTCAGTTGAAGGTACCTTGATGGGCAAGGGGAACTCGCCACGGGTTGTGGCGATTAATGGCCGCGACGTAGAAGTCGAGCCTTGTGGGTATCTCCTTGTGATTGCGAATAGCGATGAAACGGGAATCGTCGGTCTGCTGGGTACCATCATCGGCGATGCCGGGGTGAATATTGCTTCGATGTCCCTGGGCCGCAATGAGATTGGTGGAATCGCTTTGAATATCGCGGGCCTGGATAGCGAGGTAGATGACGTGACTATGGAGAAGATCCACGCCATTAAGGCGATCAAGCAGGCAAAGCTCGTCTATCTGGAATGTTGAGGTTTTTTCCATGTTGCTGGATCCTATAGCGGCTTCGTTTTCAGCCGGAATTGGCTATTTAGTCGGTTCACTTTCGTTTGGTTACTGGGTTGCCAAAGCCAATGGGGTGGATATTTTTTCGGTCGGAAGCAAAAGCGCAGGAGCGACCAATGTTAAGCGTTCTGTTGGCAATGTGGCAGGAAATGCTGTTTTCGTGCTTGATTTCTTCAAGGGTATACTGGCGACTGGGTGGCCTTTAATTGCGTATTCTAAACTGGAATACTCAGAAAGCTACGGATTGATTGGCCTGTTTGCTGCGGTGATCGGGCATTCGTTTTCTGTATTTACCCGCTTCCGTGGAGGAAAAGGCGTCGCCGCTATGCTGGGAGGTGTGGTCGCCTTAATGCCCTATGCTGCGTTGATTGGAATAATCGTTTGGCTTATAGTATTCTATACGACTCGATACGTATCCGTAGCATCTATACTGATGTCTGTTTCCTTACCTGTTTCGAACCGTTTGCTCGATTCAAGTGTATCGCTATTTTGGATGTCAATAGCACTGGCTCTGGTGGTAATCGTCCGGCACAAATCGAATATCTCCAGATTGCTAAAAGGAGAGGAAAACCGTTTTGAAAAAAAAATCGGCTAGAAAAGAGGAAAACCAATGAGCAATCGTACTATAAATATTGGGCTCTGCGGTTTTGGAGTAGTGGGGCAAGGTGTCTATGACCACTTGAAAAGCAAGCGGCAAGCGCTTCGAGAGCTTCTCGGTGCTGATATGTTTGTAACCCGAATCGCAGTCAGGGACCTGTCCAAAAAAAGGGACGTAGAAATTGACGAGAGTTCCGTTTCGAACGATCCAATCGCTATAGCCACTGATCCGAGTATCGATATCGTCTGTGAATTGATGGGGGGGACCGAGATCGCTCGCGAGGTCACGATTGCGGCTCTCAAAGCGAGTAAGATCGTTGTGACAGCCAATAAGGCGCTTCTCTGTGATCATGGTAGGGAATTGTTGTCGATTGCACAGGAGTTTGGAGGGCACTTGCTTTTCGAAGCCAGCGTGGCGGGTGGTATTCCAGTAATTAAAGCCATTCGTGAGGGATTGGTTATCAATGACTTTTCAAGCATTTACGGAATCCTGAACGGCACTTGTAACTACATTCTAACAAGAATGGCCAAGGAAGGCCTAAGTTATCAGGAAATCCTGGTTGAAGCGAAGAAGCTGGGCTATGCAGAAGCGGATGAGTCGCTTGACGTGGATGGAGTTGACGCGGCTCACAAGGCGGTTGTGCTCGCGTACCTTGCTCATGGCAAGTGGGTCGATTTCAAGAATGTTCGTTTGATGGGAATTAAGGATGTTTCTCAAGAGGACATACGTTTTGCGAAAGACAATGGATACGCTGTGAAGCTGATTGCTGTCGTTAACAAGGAAAGAGAAGGAAAGGCACTGCATGTATCCGTTCTGCCAACACTGGTGGAGAAAACGAGCTCTCTTGGGAGCGTTGACGGCGTTTATAATGCGGTTTCAGTCCACGGGGATGTGGTGGGCGAAACGGTTTACATTGGCCCGGGAGCGGGTCGTCACGCTACCGCTAGTGCCGTTATTTCGGATGTGGTTGATGCGGCGAAACTGCTGATATTCGGAGGGCCTGAAGGGCGTTTTCCATTCTTGGATTCAGCTCCAAAGAATGGTGGAGGCATAGAGGTAGCGAGGCCGAGTGAAATCCAATCCCGTTACTACATACGACTAGTGGTAATGGATCAACCGGGCGTCATGGCTGAGATCGCTTCGATTCTTGCATCGCACCAGGTTAGCCTTGCCAGTGTGGCTCAAAAGGAAGTGCCTGAAAAGGCGGAGCGCGCGTCATTGATAATAACGACGCACTTGACAACAGAAGAAGCAATCCAGCGAGCAGTGGCGGATTTAGGGGGTCTAGCGACGCTTGAGGAAGAGCCGTTCTGCATGCCGATTGGCACGATTTCGTGAGATTGAGAGAATCAGTGAGATGGCGCGTATTATAAAAAAGTTTGGCGGAACCTCCGTAGGAGACGTAGATCGTATCCAGAATGTGGCTCGCCTAATCAAGGAAGACCACGATAAGGGCAATCAGATTGTTGTGGTTGTATCCGCCCGCTCAGGGGTCACCAACGATTTGATCAATCGCGCAAAGGCGATCAATCGGAATCCAGCCGACCGGGAGATGGACATGCTTCTTGTTGCGGGTGAGCAGGAGACAATCGCATTGACCGCTATGGCCTTGCAGGCATTGGGCGTGGATGCGGTTTCCCTGACCGGGGCAATGGCAGGCATCAAAACGGACCCTTATCATACGAGAGCAAGAATTGTCAGTATGGACTGCAGGACCCTGATCGAACATTTGGATTCGAATCGAGTTGTGATTGTTGCAGGGTTCCAAGGGGCAGGTGAGCAAGGTCAAATAACGACCCTGGGCCGTGGAGGTTCCGACCTGTCGGCAATCGCTTTGGCCAAAGGCGTAGATGCGGACCTATGTCAGATCTACACAGATGTGGAGGGTGTGTATACTGCAGATCCTCGCATTGTCCCCAAGGCGAGGAAGCTGCCAGAGATTAGTTATGAAGAGATGCTTGAGCTTGCCAGCTTAGGTACCAAAGTCATGCAGGCCCGCTCAGTTGAGTTCTCGAACAAATTCAATGTTCCCTTTGAAGTTAGATCCAGTTTTAAAAATAAACCAGGCACGATCGTGAAAGAGGAAGTCAGTTCTATGGAAGACGTCGTGGTGCGCGGTGTCGCCCTCGATAAGAATCAAGCAAAAGTGATGGTTGCGAATATTCCGGACAAGCCGGGAACGGCCGCTCGGGTATTTAGGTCGCTCTCTGAGGCAAACGTCGTGGTCGATATGATCGTTCAGAACATTGGGCGAAACGGAGTGGCAAACCTCACTTTTACTGTTCCGCGGGATGACACTCACCGTGCCTCTCAAGCCGTGGAGGAAGTGCTGCAGGAACTGGGTGGAGGAAAGGTTACTCTTGTTGGAGATATCGCCAAGCTTTCCGTAGTGGGGGTTGGAATGCGTACGCACTCAGGCGTGGCAAGCCAGTTGTTTTCAGCTTTAAGCGATGCGGAAGTTAACATTCAGCTTATTAGCACCTCTGAAATAAAAATTTCGGTAGTGATCAATGAGAACGAGTCAGACCATGCTATTCGAGCCGTTCACTCAGCCTTTGGCTTGGACGTTGAATAATCCTCAATATGTATGAATTTCGTTAGTACAAGAGGATTGTCCGAACCTCATAGCTTTTCAGAAGCGGTGAAAATCGGTCTGGCGCCAGATGGCGGTCTTTTCGTTCCAGAGATACTGCCCAGTCTTAGCTTGAAGCTGTCTGGCTGGGAGGGGAAGTCTTATCCTGACTTGTGTGCGTCGTTCTTTCGTGAATTTGCTACCGATATTGAAGAGGAAGAACTAGTGGCGATGGTTGAAGAAGCGTATTCCAACTTTGATCACGCAGAGTACGCGCCATTGGTCTCGCTAAGCGAGTCCATTAGCGTTCTTGAGCTCTTTCATGGACCGACATTGGCATTCAAGGATTTCGCCCTTCAATTACTGGGGAAGCTATATGAGCGGCAAGTGTCTAAGACGGGATTGTTAATCAATGTCTTGGGCGCGACTTCTGGGGATACGGGCGCGGCAGCGATTAGCGGACTCGTAGGCAAGAAGGGAGTCAATGTATTCATTTTGTATCCAGATGGTCGTGTCTCGCCTTTGCAGGAGAGGCAAATGACATGTACGGGAGAAACCAATGTTTACCCGATGGCGATTACGGGAAGTTTCGATGAAGCGCAGGCGGCACTGAAAGAGGTGTTTGGTGACCGGGATTTTAGTCGGGCAGTGAATCTATCCGCCGTAAATTCCATCAATCTTGCCCGGATTCTTGCTCAGTGTGTGTACTATCTGTACGCGTGGCTTAAATTGCCCGTAGGCCAAAGAGAAAAGACTACTTTCGTTGTACCGACGGGTAACTTTGGCAATGTATTGGCAGGTTGGATGGCTAGCCAGATGGGCATGAAGGTCGCGGGTTTTAGGGTGGCTACCAACCGAAACGATATTCTGCACCGCTTTTTCTCTTCCGGGGACTACTCCGTAGATGATGCCTCAGCGAGTCTGGCTCCATCTATGGACATACAGGTTGCGTCGAATTTTGAGCGGTATCTTTATTTTGGTCTTGGTGAAGATGCGGATAAGACCCGTGAAGCCATGTCGGAATTCAAGCAAAAAGGGAAGTTCGAATCGCGTGACGATTCTCTTATAAAATCGATGTCGAGTTCGCGGATGGACGATTCTGAGATTTTCGAAACGATAAGTAATTTATACCATAAATATGGATACATAGCAGATCCGCACACGGCCTGCGCATTCAAAGACCTAGATGAATTTGAGCATTGCGTCATACTGTCAACGGCTCATCCTGCAAAATTTCCTGAAACCATTGAAGAAACGCTTGGCATCTCGGTTACGCATCCAAGCCTCGATAGCTTGAAGGAACGCCAGATCGTTAAACATCCCATTTCTGCGAATGCGGATGCCATAAAGGAATTTATCGCCTCCAAGCAAAAACCAGTTCAATCGTAAAAGCATTATGAGCAAGGCAAAGGTATTTATATATGATACAACTCTGAGAGACGGAACCCAGGGAGAGGGAGTATCTTTTTCGGTTACGGACAAATTGCGAATCGCAAAAAAGTTCGATCAGTTTGGCATCGATTATATCGAAGGCGGATGGCCTGGGTCGAATCCGAGAGACATGGCCTTTTTTGAGGAAGCGAAAAAGCTTGAATTAAAGCATGCCAAGATCGCTGCATTTGGATCAACGAGAAGGGGAAATCTCGCAGCAAAGGACGATCCGCAATTGCAGACATTGCTGCATGCGGAAACTCCGGTTGTCACTATATTCGGAAAAACTTGGCTTTTGCATGTCACTGAAGTTTTGCGAGTCGAGCCAGAGGAGAATCTGAGAATGATCGAGGATTCGGTCCGATTCCTCAAGGAGAATGGAAGGGAGGTCATCTATGACGCCGAGCATTTCTATGATGGCTACACGGATAGTCCCGAGTACGCACTAAAGACACTGGAAGCAGCCGTGAGAGGCGGCGCGGATTGCCTCGCTCTGTGTGACACGAACGGGGGAATGATGGTTGGGGCTCTTGCGAGCGGTACCCAAGCGGTCGTTGAAAAATTTCCCGACACTCAGGTTGGAGTACATTGCCACAATGATGCTGGAGTAGGGGTAGCGGTATCTCTTGCGGGAATTGAAGCCGGCGCGACGCATGTTCAGGGGACCTTCAACGGTTACGGCGAAAGAGTCGGTAACGCGAATCTAACTACGATAATTCCCAACCTCAGATTGAAGCTTGGCTTTGAAATGAATTGCAGCGGCAATCTCGAGAACTTGCGGGACATATCGTTGTTCTTGTCTGACTTGGCTAATCAATCCCATGATAAAAAGGCCCCATACGTCGGCCTTTCAGCGTTTACCCACAAGGGAGGCGCTCATGCTGATGCGACAAAGAAGGTAGGCCATAGTTATGAGCATATAAAGCCGGAGAAGGTTGGCAACAAGCAGCGTGTACTTGTTTCAGATATGGCGGGAAGAAGCAGCCTGTTGATGAAGGCCCAGGAGCTTGGGGTAAACATCGATAGAGATTCTCCGGAAACCAAAGCCATTATTGAGAAGCTTAAAGAGTTAGAGTATAGTGGATATGAATACGAGTCGGCGGATGCGTCTCTCCGTTTGCTGCTAGATAAATTAATCGGGCAGCATAAACCTCATTTTGAATTCGAGGGTTACCGCGTAATCGTTGAGAAGCGATCGCCGGATGAGCCGACAACTTCGGAAGCTACCATAAAGGTGAATGTTGATGGTGAACCCCACTACACCGTCGCGGAATCGAGCGGTCCTGTTGGAGCGCTGGACAGCGCTTTGAGGTTGGCTCTTTCCAAGACGTATCCAAACCTCGAGGATCTGGAGTTGAAGGACTACAAGGTACGTATATTGGCTTCTCAGGCGGGAGCGAATTCGAAAACACGGGTTTTGATTGAATCTGCAGATGGAGAGGAAATCTGGGGAACGGTTGGAGCTAGCGACAACATTATCGAAGCCAGCTGGCAAGCAATCCGGGACTCGGTCGAGTACAAGCTGATGCTCGATGGGAACAAGTGATTTTTGAGATCAGTTAGTATTCTAGAGTAAAGGTGCTATCAGTCTGCTGAGATCTTCGGCGATTGATTTTAGCAGCGGCTGCTTGTTTTCATCAGTATCAGTGAATGGCTCCGTGCTTTGGCAGAGTTCATCTACCCAGCTGGTAATTTCACCGATTTCTTTTTGAGAGTAGAAGAACGCGCCGAGTTCGTAGTTCACGAACAGGCTTCGCAAATCAATATTGGCTGAACCGGTCATAGCGATATCCTCGTCTACGAGGACGACTTTACCATGCATCATGCCATCATTAAATAGCAGTATCTCTACCCCGGCTTCTGAGAGTTCACGTAGAAAGTCATTTCTAGCGAGGTCGGTTATCGGGTGATTGGAGCGCCTCGGTATCAGGAGGCGGACGGACTTGCCAGAGCGAGCCTTTACCATAAGAGATCTTTGCAGAACTTCGTCTGGTATAAAGTAGGGCGTGACGATGGTGACACTCTTTTCAGCCTCTTGGATAATTGAGAGGATTTTTTCATATAGAGGATCCCCTCGGGTATCGGGGCCACTGACCATGATTTCAATGGTGCTTGGCTCACTTCCCTGGAATTCAGGAACGCTCTTAACCGGTCTTTGGACTTCGCCCTTCCTCCGGCAAGCGAATGCCCAGTCTGCTTCAAATATTGCCGAAAGCTGCATGACCGCGGGACCTTCAATGAGGAGACTTAAGTCTCTCCAGCGTTTCGGTGATTGGATGGGCCCCATGTATTCTTTTCCAATGTTGCGTCCTCCGATGATTACCCGTTTTCGATCGAAAATGGCCAGTTTCCTATGGTTCCTGAGATTGGCTCTGCCAAGCGATAGAAAGGGCAAGACGGGCATAAAGCGCTCAATTCTCCCCCCCGCTTTCGCCAGCTCCAACATATAGAGAGTTTTCATGCCAAATGAACCCACGGCGTCGAGGAGGAGTCTCACTTCAACTCCTGCCTGGGCTTTACGTGAGAGCTCCTTTACCACATTTCGCCCAATAGCGTCGTGGCTAAGAATGAACGTTGTGATCTCTATCGATTCTTTAGCCGCTCTAATTTCTCTTATGAGCGATATGAAAGCGTGTACGCCAGTGGGTTGCATCTCTGTTCGATTGCCTTTCGAAATCACGCCGAAGGCGGATGAACTAATCGTACCCGTTTCGTTTGGCAGAGCGATGTTTAAAGGACTCTTATTGCGAGTGAGTCGTGAGATCTTTCGCCCTCCGAAGATCAGGTATAGAGGTACGCCAAGAGGAGGAACGAACCAAATGACCAACAGCCAGGCGACGGTAGCGCTTGGCCGCCTTTTCTCCCGCATGAGCCGAGCAATTAAAACAAACGCCAATCCAAACCCGAGGTAGGTACCCAAGTAGGGCCATATGGCTACTACGTATGAGGACAAATCCATGGATTTTTGAAAATCACGGGTCCCTGAGCTAAATGAGAGCTCCCTCGTGCTTGAGCAGCCATTCCTTTCGCCAAAGTTCGCCTGCGTAACCGATTAAGGAACCGCTCTTTCCCACAACTCGATGGCAAGGGACGAGAATGGGCAGGGGATTACGGTTGTTTGCGAGACCAACCGCTCTCGATGCTTTGGGGTTTCCAATCCGTTCGGCAATTGCGCCGTAATGGATAGTTGACGCGGCTAAGAGTTTTTGGAGCTCACTCCAGACGCTTTCTTGGAAGGGACTTCCTGTAGCGGCGGTTGGGGTCTTAAAGGTGCTCAATTTTCCTGAAAAGTAAAGATCCAGCTCCCGAATAGCGCTCTTGAGTTGG
This sequence comes from Candidatus Pelagisphaera phototrophica, assembly GCF_014529625.1. Lineage (GTDB taxonomy): Bacteria > Verrucomicrobiota > Verrucomicrobiia > Opitutales > Opitutaceae > Pelagisphaera > Pelagisphaera phototrophica. Next base: position 3,906,351 of record NZ_CP076039.1, on the reverse strand, counting down.
GGATTGGAGGATTGGTTGGGCGAGTGGTTGGCCGAACTGGGCTGATTCATGAATTCGATCGAGCAGATTCCCATTTGATTCGCTCTGATTCTGAGTTCGCCGATAGGAGATTGGTAGAAAATTGAGTTTATGATGCCGAAATCATGGCTCCTCGGGAACAAACTTCAACTGTGTAATTATAGGCCTCTGGGAAGGCTGGCTTTACGAACCGGGGGAATCAAAGAGGCTTGTAGTACCGATATCCGGATAGGGTCTCAAATACGGTGCTCTCGCTATTCGAACCAATGGAGCGAAGACCCCGCTCGTTGTCGACGATGTCGTTTAGCTTAAAGACACACCCATTCATCAAGAGGCGGGAATTAGATTCCGCCTAGCGGTATCCGAGCACCTGAAATTCATCGATGAGGTTCTGAATCTTGAAGTCGTCTAACGCTGATTTTAAGTTACGCGTATGTAACAATTAACATACGTTTAGGTTAAGAAATCGCGCAGTTTTAGGATGGTGTTGACAGATGAATAATACAATTTGTATCGATTTTTCTTCTACAGGAAGAATCAAACTGACACAGATCTTATGGAAAAACTATCATTAATTACGGGCCTCAGGCTTATTTTGGCAATCCAATGCGTTAGCATCACGATTGCATACTCACAAAACGCAAATGTCGTTGGTCGAGTGACGGATAATTATACCGAGCTCGCTCTTGGCGGGGCGCTCGTTCAAGTGTTGGATAGCGAGATTAAGGGATACACTGACGATCAAGGAAATTTCGTACTGGCTAACGTGCCCCCAGGTGAGAAGACGATTCGCATCTCCTATCTTGGATACGACCCAATCAGCAAGTCTGTGAGCGTCCCCTCCGACGGCATTGCTCGGGTCGATGCGAGTTTCGCCACGAGCGCGATAGAGCTAGAAGCGTTTCGCGTCCAAGGCTCGCTAGTCGGAACGGCCCGAGCTTTGAATAGTCAAAGGGCTGCAGATTCGTTGAGCAATATCATCGCTTCCGATGAAATTGGCAACTTTCCAGATCAAAACGCCGCGGAGTCATTACAGCGCATTCCTGGCGTAGCACTCTATCGAGACCAAGGCGAGGGGCGATATGTCGTGTTGCGCGGCTTAAATTACACATACACTTCGGTCGAATTGGATGGAGCTGCCTTCGCTGGGGCCGATATGGGCGAACGGGCGACGGCGTTGGATGGCGTTTCTTCCGACATGCTTGCCTCGATCGAGGTCACTAAGGTTCCAACTCCTGACATGGACGCAGAGGGCATTGCGGGCAAGGTGAACATCAAAACCAAGAGCCCATTCGATGGCGACGTCTTCAATGCCAAGTTCGGTTTACAAACGACCTACTCTGACATCACTGGAGATTGGAGCCACAAATTCAATGGCGAGACCACTTGGCTCGCTGAGGACGGCAAGTGGGGCTTCCTCATCGCTCCTTCTTTTCAGAGTCGCGAGTATGCTTCTCACAACTACGAAATTGCAGATGCCTGGGACGAGGAAGACGGAATTTATTTCCCTGAAGAAATCCAATACCGCGAGTATGTGATCGATCGCGAGCGCAAGGGCATTACAGCTACCATCGAAACGAGGCCAAATGATGAAACGAAGGTCTACATCAAAACGAGCTACAATAACTTTAAGGATACCGAGGAGCGCCATCGCACGATCATTCCCTTCGAAGACGGAGAGTTGACGGCATTCGATGATTCTTCTGGCACTGTTGAAAACGTGGAAGATATCGCCCGTCGTCTTCGTCAGCGTACAAAGGATCAAGAAACTATCGGTGCGATCGTCGGCTTTGAGAAACTAGTCGAAAATTGGACTCTGGATGGCCGTGTAGGGATTTCGAATGGCAAGGAAACTCGCCCCAACGAAACCTCGGCTCGCTTCAGGCGCCGCGATGGAGACGTGAGCTTCAACTACAGTTTCACCAATCCCTACGATTTCACTGTGAACCAAATAGATGGTCCAAATTTCCAAGAGCCGTCGACTTTCAGCGATTTGCACAGGGTCGAGGTCACCAACGAAGTAGGCGAAGAGGATTCCTTGGATCTTGCTCTCAACGCTCGCTTCGACTTCCAGGGGGATTTTCGGAAATACGTCAAATTCGGTGTTCGCATGCGCAAAAAGGAGAAGAGCAGCGAGGCGGAATTGATCGAATACGAAGACGGGCCGTCTTCATTTTCGTATGTGAACTTGGCAGGCCCTATTTCTAGCTACCGATTTTTGAGAACTCCTCAAATCGATGGCTCGAAGGTGAACGCGGCCTTTTTCGGTAACGAGAGTTCTTTCGAATCGGAGCGGCACGTTGAAGACAGTACCGTAGACGACTGGAATTCAGAAGAAGACATTCTAGCACTGTATGCCATGAGTGGCTGGACAGCAGGCAAATCAAGCTTCATTGCGGGAGCCAGATTCGAGGAAACAGATTTCGATACGAGTGGCTTTCAATTTCTGGAAGACAGCGAGACCTTCTCCCCGATTTCCGAATCTCACAGCTACGACAACTTTCTCCCAAGCTTCCAGTGGCGGTACGATGCTACCGATAATCTGGTATACCGTGCTTCTTGGTCGAACTCCTTGGCTCGCCCAGGATTCGGAGAAACCGCTTATCGCAGCTTCATTAACGACGACGGAGACGAGATCGAAATTGGTAACCCTCTCTTGGAGACCCTAGAGTCGACCAACTGGGATGCGTCGGTCGAATACTATCTACCTTCTCTAGGCGTGGTTTCCGCAGCCGTCTTCATCAAGGACATTGAGAATTTCGCTTACGAGCAAGGTTACGAGCGCGAAGACAATCCCGAAATTTTCGATACCTTATTAGGCAGTGGCTCCGTATTCGACGAAATCGAAGAGATCACTACCTTTGCTAATGGAAGCGTTGGAGATATTAGGGGACTCGAGCTCGCTTACCAACAGGAACTCGGGTTTCTTGGAAATTCGCTCGAAGGATTCGGCTTGATGGCGAATATTACTTTCCTCGACAGCGAGGCTACCTATCCCGGCCGAGATGACGTCGTACCATTCGTCGGACAAAGCGACGCCGTAGGCAACTTGGCTTTGACTTATGAGAAGGGCAAATTCTTCGGGCGTATCGCCTTGAACTGGCGTAGCGAGCGTCTGCGAGAAGATGAGACGATCGGGGGCGATGTTTATGAGGATATCTACGTCGATGATTTCAACCAGATCGATCTTACATTCCGCTATCGTGCGACGAAGAATTGGACAGTTTACACTGAGCTCATAAATATCACAGATGAGCCTTTCCACGTATTCCTAAAGTCACCCACTGGGTCTCCAGACCGTCTTGGTCAGATCGAAGAATACGGATGGAGTTCGAATGTCGGTTTCCGCTGGCACTATTGACACAATTTTTCATCATACCGTTAGATATACAGCCGCAGACTTGCCTTAAGCGAGCTGCGGCTCAATTTTTGTTTTGTGAAAAAGATTGTTTGCGTAGGAGCCTGGCTTTCCGTGATGGGGCTGGCTCAACCTGGGGAAGAAGAAATAGTAGTAAAGGAGGTGTTCTTTACGACGGACCAGTCTCGGGAGAATATCGATTCTCCAGCGGTGTGGCACGCACGGGATGGGCGTAATCTGCTTTTCGCTACGAGCAAAGTGGGGCACTCTGTAAATGTGTTCGATGCTGAGAATGGAGCAATGGTTAGTCGATTGGGCGGTCTTGGGTCCGAACTCGGCCAGTTCAATCGCCCTAATGGCATATGGGTGATCGATGACTATTTGTTGGTGGTCGAGCGTGACAACCGCCGCGTGCAAGTAATCTATCTGCCGACCATGGTAGGCATCGCGACGTTCGGAGAGAGCGAACTGAGGAAGCCATACGGCCTTTATGTTCGCCCGATGGGCAGAGGAGAATACGAAGTGTATGTAACGGATAACTATGAAAGCCCGAGCGAAGAGATACCTGCGGATAAGGATCTAGATCGGCGCGTGAATCGGTATTTGCTGGAAACCGCGGGTTCGACTGCAGATGGCGAATGGGAAGAGGCGTTTGGAGCCACCTCAGGCAATGGGCGTTTGTACGTCGTCGAATCGGTTTACGGAGACCCAGCCCACAATCGACTCTTGGTCGCCGAGGAATTAGAAGACGATATTAAAGGGCGCCAAGTAAAGGTCTACGATTTCGAAGGGAATTTCACGGGAGAAACCTTCGGGCAAGGGATATTCAAAAGCCAGGTCGAGGGCATCGCACTGTATAAAATCTCTGATTTGGAAGGATATTGGATCGTAACGGATCAAGGCAAGATCGAGAATTGGTACCATATTTTCGACCGTGAAAGCTTTACCCATGTAGGAAGTTTTTCGGGCGAAAGGACTTTGAATACTGACGGTGTTTGGCTAAGCCAGAAGTCCCTGTCTCGCTTCCCGCATGGTGTATTCTACGCGTGCGATAATGATCGTGCAGTATCAGCCTTCGACTTGGGAGATATCTTGACTGGATTGGGACTAAGGCTGGCGGAATGAGGTAGCGAATAGATCTTTAATCCAGGCGGATCGTCCGCCTCCGCGTCATGGGAGAACCCCAAGTCCTCAATGGGCGTGAGCAGTAGCTCGTCCTCCTTCGGCTCTGTTGAGGCTTTTGAGCAGCCGAACAACAGAAAGGAAATAAGCAGGGCAACGCACAAAAATCTCACGTGATTCAAGCAGGTTACACAGTGAGCTTAGCAGAACAAATTCTAAAACTGAGAATACCTGAAATGGGCCAAAAATGGCATAAAATGAGCCAAATTTGACGATTTTTGGCTGTTTTTGGGCTAAAATGGCCTATTTTTAGTCAAAAATGAAAATGGCACATCGGGATGCTGGGAGGGTAGCCACCAGGGTGTTGGGCGAGTAGATCGTTCGAACCGTCCAGATCGTCTTTAATTGAATGGTCAGCAGCAACCAGAATCTGGACAGCAGTCGGATGAAGGTTCGGAATCAAGGCCTTCCACTTGTTCAGGGATGCCACATTTATCTTTCGCGAGACAGTCGGTTTGAGTCGGGGTCAAAAGAAACCTATCTTTGTCAATCGACAGACCATAGCGTCCTATCGTGTCACGCTGGTATTCAATCTCTACTTCGAGATTTTCCAAACCAAGGGTATCTTCTGCAATTTCGATTATTTGAAGAATCTTTTGAGGCTGAATTCTGTGTTCGTAGTCATCTGCACTCCAAAGCTGAAAGGTGATGACTTCCTCTTCGCGGACAGTGCCCCCGCAGTCGACGTAAAGCTTATTCGATTTTCCGACTTCGGTTACATGGAAATGCGGAGGGACGTATTCACCACTGGGTAAGACGAAGGTGATTTCGTCGCGTTGTTGCAGAGAATGCTTAAGCTCTTTAAGGTTCATGATTTGTTTATTTTACTGGTCCTAGAGTGGCGTGGGGAGTGTTTTCACAGGATAACGGAGACAGAGATTGCCCCATAGGGCGACAATTTTTTTCTGGGGGCTGTTGATCAATATTACCACAGCGACCGCAGGATCAGCGACACCCCACCCCCCTCGTTTTTTGCAACCGTGTGTTATGATCCAGATGAAAAATCCTACTCGAACGACAATGAAACTTGATGAGCAGTGTACCACTTAGTGTACCATTTCACCTGTCAGTTTGAACCTATTTCAATTTAAACCCTTTGTATCAATTACTTATATAATAGCAGAGAGAGCGAGATTCGAACCTGTGGTACTAACAACCGCTATTTCAACCCCAGATTTAGGATCACTTTAGCAAGAATCCTTCCTTTATCAGAGGGATTCTATCTTCTAGCCGACTGGGAGTATCAGCCAAAATCCAAGGAACTGATTTCCTTGAGAGCGGTACGCACGTCCTTCACCTTCACGACTTCTGAAGATCTGATATAGGCTGAAAGAAGAGCCTTGTCGCAAATATTGTTGATGATCCGAGGTACCCCCCGTGATTTCCAATGGATCCAACGTACTGCCCAACTGGTGAAAAACGGAATTCCTTGGCCACCGGCCATCGCGATACGGTGGTGTATGTATTGCTCTACCTGATAGCGATTTAGAGGGACTAGCTCGGTGTGGACCAGGATTCGTTGGCGGAGCTGGCGCAGTCTATTTTCACCCAGGATCCGCTTAAACTCGGGCTGTCCCATTAGGATGATCTGAAGCAACTTCTGCTTGTCGGTCTCCAGGTTCGAGAGCAGACGGAGCTGTTCAAGGAGGTCAAAGGTGAGGTTCTGGGCCTCGTCAATGATCAGAAGGATGTCTTTCCCCCGCTGGATTCGGTCCAAGAGGACGTCATTAACCTGTTTTACGAGGCCGCTCCGACTTCGGCTAGAGCCTTCCTCTCCGAGTTCAGAGAGGATCGTTTTCAGGAGCTGGGTCTCGGTGATACGAGGGTTGAGGATCAAGGCGCTCTCGTACTTCTCGTCGTCAATCTCATTAATGAAATGACGACAAAGCGTGGTCTTTCCGCATCCTACTTCTCCGGTCAACACTATAAATCCCTTTTTCTCTGCTATGCCGTACTTCAGGTGCTGGAGGGCCTCCTGGTGAGTCGGGCTCAAGTAGAGAAAGTTGGGATCGGGAGTAATGTTGAACGGCATCTCTTTGAGGCCGTAGAAACTCTGATACATTTGAGTAAATTTCTTCTTAAATTAAGGGAAGGCTGCAATTATAATTTTGCAAAGGAGAAAGGTTTATTCGTATTTAGCACTTGTCTATCATGAGTACCACCCGAATCTTAAATCTCTTGTTCCTCATAGTTTTCCTTTTGGCGAGCGGATTCGCACTTTCTCATCTAAATGCGCGTTACGATAAGCTGGTGGCGGCTCGAGAATCAGAGCAATTGGCTAAGAGCCAGCTTGCGGAAATCGAAGCCAAAATCGGGTCTAAGAAAAGCTCTCTTGAACGGTTGAACCATGATCCTGAATACGTGGAAAAGGTCATTCGCCAGAAATTGAATTACGCCAAGGCAGAAGAAACGGTCTTCAAGTTTGAGTTTGACGACCGTTAGAAGGGCCGTGGGTTGAATACACCCGTTTCGACTTGAATACCATGGATACCAAGGAACTTTTCGAACAGAAAGGTCAGGGGCATGTTTTTCAGTATTGGGAATCGCTTGACGAAGAGGAAAAGAGAGTCCTGCAGGAGCAGGCAGATGAAATCGATCTCGACGAGTTAGACGGTTTAGTGAAGCAATTGGTTCTCTCGAAAAAAGGGAGCTCTACAATAGACTTCAGCAGCCTAGATCCCGCTCCTTACGAGCCCCTCCCCGGTGATATTCTTGGAGACGAGAAGTGGCAGAAAGCAAAAATAGATGGAGAAGCTGCTCTGTGTGCCGGACGAGTGGCCGCGTTCACCGTAGCGGGTGGCCAAGGCACACGTTTGGGTTACGACGGGCCAAAGGGGACTTATCCCATCTCGCCCGTCAATAATAAAACCTTGTTCCAGTTGTTCGCAGAAAAAATAAGGGCAGCGAGGTGTCGGTATGATTGTGAAATTCCCTGGTACCTCATGACCAGCCATGTCAATCATGAGGCAACCGTCTCCTTCTTTCGGGAGAACGATCACTTTGGGCTTGGGGAAGACAGTGTACGTTTCTTTAGGCAAGGACGTATGCCGGCCGTCGATTTTGAAGGCAAAATCTTGATGGAATCAAAAAGGAGTATCGCGATGAGCCCCGATGGCCACGGCGGAGCCTTAAGAGCATTGGAAAGAAATGGGATCCTCGATGAGATGGAGGCCAAGGGGATCGACTTGATGAGCTATTTCCAAGTGGATAATCCCCATGTCCAAGTGATTGACCCTTATTTTCTTGGATTCCATATTCTCTCTGGCTCTTCGATGTCGAGTAAAATGCTTCCGAAGGCCTACGAGAAAGAAAAGCTGGGGCACTTTTGCGTTTTGGGAGATCGACTTGAAATCGTTGAATACAGCGACATGCCCGACGAGTTGACCGCCCAAAGGGATGAAAAGGGGCAATTGAGATTCATTGCCGGAAGTGTGGCGATCCACATCGTTTCGGTTGACTTCATTAGAAAGTTGACGGGCAAAAATAGCTCCATCGCTTTGCCCTTCCACAAGGCTTTGAAGAAGATAGCCTGTTTAGGTTCAAACGGGGAAAAGGTTTTCCCAAGCGAGCCGAATGGGCTTAAATTTGAGCTCTTCGTTTTTGATGCGTTGCCTTTCGCGGGGAAGCCGATGATCATCGAGACGACTCGATTGGGCGATTTCAGTCCCGTCAAGAATGCCGAAGGCGTGGATTCGGCGGTTACCTGCCGCGCGGACCAGCAGCGGTTATTTGCCCAGTGGCTAACCGATGTAGGGGTTTCAGTTGAAAAAGATAGTGAGGGAGTTCCCTTGCGGAAGATCGAAGTGTCGCCACTATTTGGATATGATTTAGAGACGTTTCGAGAGTCTTGGGAAAAACGTGGCCTAGACACCGATTTTTCTCAGGATACCTATATTGAGTAGTTTTCCGAAGAGAGGGCAGTTCGGGCGGAAATACAAGTTACTTTCCATTAAGTGTGAATTCCCACTCGTTCCCGCTTGCTCGGAAGGCAAAGAAGGTTGCGTCTGACGGCAAAAACCTGTTTCACCTATAGTGATGAAGATGCAGAAATCAAAGCGCCCCTTGTATATTCCATATGCAGGGCCTATTTTGCTTGAAACGCCGCTGCTTAACAAAGGGAGTGGTTTTACGGAAAAGGAGCGGCGCGAATTCAATTTGGACGGGCTGCTTCCCTATCGTGTCGAGACAATAGATGAGCAGCGCGAACGGGCTTATGAGCAGCTCTGCGCTTTCACTAGCCGGATGGACAAGCACATCTACTTGCGCTCGATTCAGGATACGAACGAGACCCTATATTTCAGCTTGCTCGTTCACAATTTAGAGGAACTGATGCCGATCATCTATACCCCAACTGTTGGAGAGGCGTGCCAGAAGTTTTCTCAGATTTATCGGCGCAAGCGGGGTCTATTCATCTCTTACGATGACCGTGACAAGATCGACCGAATTCTGCGAAACGCGACCAAGCAGAATATTAAAGTAATTGTGGTCACGGACGGCGAACGAGTCCTCGGTCTCGGTGATCAGGGAATTGGAGGTATGGGTATCACAATTGGGAAGCTTGCCCTGTATTCAGCTTGTGGGGGCATTAGTCCTGCTCATACTCTTCCGATAACACTTGATGTAGGATGCAACAACGAGGAACTTGTCAATGATCCTATGTACATGGGGAAACGAACCGGACGCATTTCGGGCGAAGCTTATTTCGACTTTGTGGAAAAGTTCATTGAGTGTGTTGTAAGCCTTTGGCCGAATGCGCTGCTGCAATTCGAGGATTTTGCTCAGCCAGCCGCCATGCCGCTTTTGCGACGCTATCGGGATCGTCTTTGCTGTTTTAACGATGACATACAAGGAACCGCTGCTGTTACCGCAGGGACCTTGATTACTGCGTGTGAGCAAAAAAATGAACGGCTTGTCGATCAGAAAATTTGCTTTGCGGGCGCGGGTTCAGCAGGTTGTGGCATCGCTTCGCATCTGATAGCTCACATGCGTAAGGAAGGATTGAGCGAAAATGAGGCAAAGCAACGAATCTATATGGTGGACCGTAATGGTTTGCTGACTACGGACTCGGAGGACTTGCGGGACTTCCAGTACGAACTCGCTCGCGACCATGAGGAAGCTAGTAGGTGGCTAGAAGAGAGTGGGCAGGTGTCGTTGCTGGGTGTTATGAAGCAGGTGAAGCCAACAGTGCTGGTAGGGGTTTCTGGGCAATACAATCTCTTTACCGAGCCAGTGATCCGGGAAATGTCAACGCACGTGGAAAGGCCGATTGTCTTTCCGCTTTCGAACCCAACTAGCCTTGCGGAAGCGACACCAAAAGACGTGATCGAATGGTCAGAAGGTAGGGCGATCGTCGCAACGGGAAGCCCTTTTGACTCGGTTGAATATAAAGGGAGGACTCATTCGATCGCTCAGTGTAACAACAGCTATATTTTTCCCGGGGTAGGTCTAGGTGTGGTTGCGAGTAGAGCGAAGCGGATGACTGAAAACATGTTGATCGCCGCTAGTGAGGCATTGGCGGATAGTTCGCCCAAAGCTGATGAGCCTAATCAAGGTCTACTGCCGCCACTGGATGAAATACGGGACTTAAGCAAAGTCATTGCCAGGAGAGTGGGGCGCCAAGCGATGCGGGACGGAGTAGCTCGCGAAGGGACTGAACTCGCCCTGGATCGGGCGATCGACGACAACTTTTGGGAGCCGAAATACCGCGACTACTTGCGTACTTCGATGTAAGCTCTTTGCAAATCCGCTTGTGGATTGGGGGGCGAGCTACCGTAATAGGTCAACTGTAGACTGAGACTCGAATTGTGTTTCAATTTAGTTTTTAGTGTAATTTGTTGTCTATAGATCCCTCTATTATGGTAAACAAACCAGAAGAACAAACGAGATGAAAGACGTACATTTTAGTTTCTCAAAATCACTCTCCCGACGCTCGTTTCTAAAAGGGGCGGGGGCCGCGATGGCACTCCCATGGCTCGAAGCGATGACTCCAGCGTTTGCCGCCTCTTCAGCCTATGAAGCCCCAAGGCGTTTTGTGGCCTTTACGCTTGCCTTAGGACTTCACGGTCCGAACTTAAATCCTAGGGAAACCGGTCGGAACTACGCACCCTCTCTGTACCTGTCAGAGGTCGAGGATCTTCTTGGTGATATGACGGTTGTCACAGGTTCGTCTCACCCCGGGGTGAGTGGCGGGCACCAAGCTGAGGGAAGTATTCTCACCGCTGCTCCGTATTCCCGGAGTGCCGCTTTCAAGAACTCAATATCCATCGATCAGTATCTCGCCAAACATCAAGGGCACTACACCCGTTTCCCTTCCCTTGTACTTGATATCAATGGAAGTACCAGTGCCTCCTATACAGAATCAGGAAGCATGATTCCCGCGGAGCAGTCTCCGTCGCGAGTATTTAATCAGCTTTTTATTCCGGACACGCCCAAAGAGAAAGCGCGCCAAGTTGAGCGGCTCAAGCAGGGTCGGAGTATTATGGACGTGGTCGCTGCGGACGCAAAACGGGTTGAGAAAACCCTAGGATCGGGAGATCGGGAAAAGCTGGATCAGTACTTTACCTCTGTTCGAAATTTCGAAAAGCGGCTGGGCGAGGCCCAAGAATGGACGTTACGGCCCAAGCCGAAGGTGGGGGTCGCGGCGCCGGTCGATATCGATAACAGCGACGCCATCATTGATCGTAAAAAACTGATGCTGGATGTGATGTCTCTGGCTCTCCAGACGGACTCTACGCGATTTATCACGGTCCACCTGAATGGTGAAGGCGGTGCGGTTCCGCTTGAAGGTGTTGACGAGGGTTACCACAGCTTGAGCCATCATGGACTGGATGAGGAAAAACTGGATCAGCTCACGATCGTCGAAACGGAGCTAATGCGGAAATGGGGAGATTTTCTACGTGAACTCAAAGGGGTGGAGGAATCCAGTGGAACGCTGTTGGATAGAACCAGTGTTCTCATGACATCAAATTTGGGTAACGGGAGCTCTCACGACAACCGCAACATGCCGGTGGTTTTAGCGGGTGGCGGATTCAAACACGGCCAGCACCTGGCATTTGACAAAGCGAATAACTATCCACTGCCGAACCTGTTTCTCAGTATTCTTCGTCGACATGGACTGGAAGACGAACGCTTCGCCACCAGCACAGGTGAAATGACGGGTCTGGAAATAGCGTAGTGATCGGTTTTTAACTACAGAATTTTTTAGAGAAATCTTTTTCACCTACCAATCTTGCTAATTCAAACGAATGTTTTTGGGTTTGGCCAAACGAAAGTAGTGAATTTTGCCTTTTCAGAGACCGTTCCATTCGGGCCAATTTATGGGTGTAGCTAAATAGCATGATTCGAATTATTATACCTTCATTAATCTTTTTCGCTTTCCCCTGCTTTGGGAAAACGGATAATGATTTCGAGGTGCCTGATTCAATCACCCAGTTTCTCGATCTCAATTGCTACGAGTGCCACAATAATGTGGATAAGAAGGGGGAACTCGATCTTGAATCGCTTCTTTTCGATCCCTCGGACCACTCGAACATGGACCGATGGGCCTTCGTGCACGACCGCATTAAAGAAGCCGAAATGCCACCCCCGAAGGATTCGTTGTTGGAGCCCGGTGAAAGGGCCGGGTTCTTGGATGAGTTCGAAGATATTCTGCACGAGATTTCCTACAAGCAAATCAAGGCAGAAGGGCGCGTGAAGTCACGGCGACTAAGTCGTATTGAGTATGAAAATACATTACATAATCTCTTGGGCGTAGATATTCCATTGCTGGAACTATTGCCTGAAGATCAGACCACGGATGGGTTTAGCAATATCGCGGAGGTGCAGCAGGTGTCTTATCACCTGCTTCAGAAATACCTAGGGGTAGTGGACCTTATTCTGGATGAATCTTTCGAGCGGGTTATCAATCCTCCGGTCTCGGCTTCCTCACCTTTGCCGAAAGACTTGAGACTCATTGAGATCGATCCGTTTGCCACTTCAAAACTGCCAACGATATTTTTTTATGAAGGCTACAGGACATTTCTAGGAAGCGAGAATAAAACCTATCGATACGAAAATGGGAAATTTGTGGATACGAATTCGCCGCTTGATCTCAGGGGAACGATCGCGAAGAATGCGGAGATCGCTGAATTGCTTTCGACGCTTCCGTATAAGAGAGTCTACCACCCCAATGAGCTAGGTGTCGGTTCGGAGCGAATCTTGAACGAGCGGCAGGCGATCTATCACGAAAACCAGCTTTTAAGCTTCCCTACCACACAAGGTTTTCACGGACGAATGGCAGGCACGGAGGTTCCTGAAACCGGTTGGTACCGTATCCGCTTAAAAGCTAAGGCTCACAATCCGCCTGAAGGACGCAATGTTTGGGGTCGTATTAAAACTGGGATTCTTCGAGCCAAGGCGCCAGCCGTCTACTGGGTAGGGAAGTTCGAGGCCACGAGAGAGCTTCAAGAATTTGTGTTTGATGCCTGGATTCGGAAAAATCACATCATTGGAATCCGCCCAACAGATAGAACCCTCAAGTGGGTTTCGTCAAAAGCGATTCAAGATCTCTCTGTGATTCATGACGGTTCCTCTGGAATTGCGGTCGAAAGCTTGGAGGTCGAGAGAATCTATCCAGGATTGGACAATCCTGAACTGAGAAAACAGCTATTTGGCGGTTTATCGATCAGGGACGGAGAACTCGTAAGCCAAGCATTGGAAGCAGACCTTAAGCGGCTACTACGTCGATTTGCGGACCGCGTTTTTCGTCGTCCTGCAAGCGATTTTGACATCCAGCCCTACTTTGAGTTCGCAAAAGTAGAGCTCGATTCGAGCGGTTCGCTCATTAAGGCGGTAAAGTCCGGTTATCGAGCCATTCTCTCATCTCACCGTTTCCTTTATTTTCAGGAAGATCCGAGTCAGCTGGATGATTACAGTATTGCGACGCGGTTGAGTTACTTTCTTTGGAGTGCTCCCCCTGACAACGCATTGTTCGCACAGGCTGAGAAGGGGCTACTTTCACGTCCAGATGTTCTCAAAGCGCAAGTGGAGCGAATGCTCAATGACACCAAAGCAAAATCGTTTGTGAAGAATTTTGCGGATAGTTGGCTCGAGCTTAGGGACATCACTTTCACGACTCCTGATACTAAACTGTATCCAGAGTATGACAACATTCTTCTCCATTCAATGCTGGATGAAACCTACTCTTTTCTTCAACATCTGCTTGATCGGGACCTGAGTGTGGCGAATGTAATCGATTCGGACTTTACGGTGCTCAACGAGCGTATCGCCAAGCACTATGGAATAGAGTTTGGGCTTGAGCCTGGATTGAGAGAAGTGGAGCTTAATGGAAGCTCAAGGCGAGGCGGTCTTATTACGCAAGCGAGCGTGCTTAAAGTGACCGCCAATGGGACGACAACCTCGCCCATCGTTAGAGGGGTTTGGTTGTTGGAGCGTATCTTGGGGAAACATATTCCGCCACCACCAGATCAAGTGCCCGCCGTTGAACCGGACATACGTGGCGCGGTTTCGATTCGGGATCAGCTTGATAAACATCGTTCTACTGAATCATGCATGGCCTGTCACAGAATTATCGATCCACCTGGGTTCGCTCTTGAGAACTATGATGTCATCGGAGGTTGGAGAGACAATTATCGAGCGATTGATTCAGATGACAAGGGATGGGCACACGGACCGGCTGTTGACGCGAGTTATTCCATGCCAGATGGCAGAGCTTTCACTGATATAAAGGGCTTTAAGGAGCTGGCGCTTTCCGATGTGAAGCAGATTGCTCGCAATCTCGTAAATCAAGTGATGACCTACGCCACCGGTGCCGAGATCGAGTTCGCTGATCGCAGAGAAGTGGATCAGATTGTGGAAGATTTAGAAGGAGAGAACTATGGTTTGCGTTCGCTGGTCCATGCAGTGACGCAGAGCGACGTTTTTCTGTCTAAGTAGTTTCCTTACAGGACCGCGTACCTGTAATTTGTGGGAGCCTAGCAGACTAGTATAACGTGCTTACGTCGAACTTGTTTGATTCTGCGTTGATGATTCACATCCTCTTCAGATAGTTAACCTCGCCTCCTCATGAAGAAAACACAGAATCAATTTGACCGACGCACCGTGCTCAAGGCCCTCGGATTGGGATCCGCGGCCGAACGTTTAGATCAACGGAAATTGGATTAGTAATCAGTTCTTTCCTCAGGTAGTTTGTAAAAGCAGGCTGGAATTTGATTGGGTCTATTTTTAATATTCACTATCTCCACAATAGATATCGAAACGACTGATTTCATCCCTATATCCCAAAGTGCTGAAACAAGGTTAGACCGAGTAATCAAGTGACACAAAAGCAAGCCCGAGATTCTGCATTAAGCCTCTCTCCGATTGGGCAGGATCTTCATTTGCTCCGCCGCGAAGGGCTTCACACATTCCCTTTCTCGCCTTGGAACAATCCTTGAACAACACAAACTCATTCGTTTGTGTTGTATTCCTCCTCAAATATCCGACGCAAAGCGTTGATCAAAAAGTATGAACTGGATCCCCACGATAATTCTGACAATGCTTACGATCTCGGTGAACTCCAATCCTCTTCGCTCTCAAACGATCGCTTCTTTCGAAAATCCCAGCGACCTTCGAAACTGGGGCGTGGTCAACGACAGAGTCATGGGTGGAATATCAACCAGCCGTTTCGAGCAAACTGACGACGGAAATCTTCTCTTCCAAGGTGTACTCTCTCTAGAAAACAATGGCGGGTTCGTATCCATACGAAGTCGGCCTGACTCTTTTGATCTGCAAAACGTCGAAGGCTTCAACATCAAAGCAAGGGGTGATGGTCGGACCTACTACCTTGACCTCCGGGTCAATGGGCAAAGGACCTCCGGCTCCTTTCGCGCGGCCTTTCCCACCGAAAAAAACATATGGACGGAAACCTTTCTCCCGGCGTCAGAGTTTGTCCGACAGTCTTTCGGCCGCCCCTTTTCTGATATTCCCCTAAACCCTAGCGACGTTAACTCCATCGGCTTCACTTTGTCTGATAAGAACCCAGGCCCCTTCAAACTTGAGATCGAGTACGTCAGAGCCACTTCAAGTACTTCCCCAGATAGCACCGTGGGTTCTTCTCGGACTCCCGTCTCGCAAATGGAGGGGCCTCGAGCTCTTATCGAATTAGCTATTTCCCGGGGTGTTCCAATCTTCAATCAAGGTAACCCCGACGCCTGTGCCGCCATCTACGAAATCACCTGCCGTTCTCTCCTCGAATCCATAGCAGTCCCGGAGTCAGCTCGTACCGCACTGCTGCGAGCACTCAACAAATCGATTCTTACGACCTCCGGCACTCGCAAAGCTTGGATCCTTCGTTACGCGCTCGATGAGGTTCTCGAACTGCTCCCCGAGCGATAGAGCCAACTCAAAACCATTCAAGTTTAATATCTCCACGGTGGTCACGTCGAGATTGGGATCCGTTTAGGGGACCCCGATTTTGCCGAAGTGCAATTAAGTGCCTTCCGCGCTACGTTCCACGCTGTTGCGAAATCGGAACTCCTTTGGATGCAGTCCGGCAGCTAGCGTGATAACCGCCACGATAGCAAACAGGAGTTGCCGTCGGGCGGTTTGCAGTTTCAACGAACGGGTCATCGGCGAAAAATCAGAAAGTTGAGATTAAACAAGTGTCCTAAAAGTCCAATTTCTTCGTTCGTTGGTCCTATTTGAGTCGAAAATTCGTTTAATGGCATCGCAACACCCTCTGAGTATTACTCTGCTCAAAGGCCTAATTTTGAATTCGAAATATAACTTCAAGACCTCGAAAGCGGCTTATTGGACCTTCTGAGTTCCATGATGGGTTAATTGGAAAACTACAAACGAACTGACGAGATCGTCCCGTAATTTCCATTTACTAAGGTCAAATCTGGATAATCTAGCCACATCGCTTTGTGATTTCATTCGCCCCTCTAGAGGAGTTGTTTAGCGGTTTTTCGGCGGGCCAGAAAAATTTCGGAAACTTTTCGAAATAGCGGATGAGCATTATACCTTGATACAGAGAAATCACCCCTTCAGTTTAACGGGTGCCCAAAACTGGAACTATTGAATTTCCCCTATCCTGATAATGAAACGTTACACACCCATCGCTTTCGCACTTCTCCTCTTCTCAATCTGCACCCAATCTGCAATAGCTGATGGGCACGAATTGACTAAGAAAAATATTTTGCTCATCTGCGTCGACGACCTACGCCCCGAGCTGAAGTCCTTTGGCGTCGATTACATTCACTCCCCGAATATCGATCGACTCGCGGCCTCCGGCAGAGCCTTTCACAATCACTACGTCAACGCCCCCACCTGCGGTGCCTCCCGCTACACGATGCTAACCGGGCAGTACGGTCCCTATGGAAATCAATCTCTCTTCGCTCGGGCTGAGAAGCTGGATTCCCCCGATGCATCCATTCCTCCAAGCATGCCGGAGTGGTTTCGGGAAAATGGATATAAGACCGTATCCGTCGGAAAAGTCTCGCACCATCCAGGAGGTTGGGGCGGTGAAGACTGGTACGACCATAACGTTCTCGAAATGCCCGGTGCCTGGGATCGTCAACTCATGCCCACCGGCCGATGGAAGCACCCACGAGGCGCCATGCACTCCTTGATTCACGGTGAGATCAAACCAATCGGGTCTTTCTCTGAAAATAAAATGGAAGTCATGCAGAGCGCCGAAGGCAAGGACACCGACTACCATGATGGCTTGATTGGTGCTGCCGGCCTCGAACAACTCGAAAATTTGGCCAACTCGCACACGCCTTTCTTTCTCGCCATCGGTTTTATCAAGCCTCACCTCCCATTCGGATCGCCTAAGCGCTACATGGATCCCTACGAAGGGGTCGAGTTGCCACCCATTCCTCATCCAGAGAAGCCGGACTGGCAAAGCACCTGGCATGCCTCTGGGGAATTCATGAACCAGTACTTCCATCACGGGCAGGACCCGCGGGAAGACAAAGCTTACGCGGACAAAGTGCGTCGCCACTACGCTGCCTGCGTGAGCTACGTCGACCATCTCGTAGGAGAGATCCTCGCCAAACTAAAGGAAACCGGCCGGGACAAAGACACTATTGTCGTGCTCTGGGGCGATCATGGTTGGCACCTAGGAGAGCACAGCATTTGGGGAAAACACTGCCTCTTCGAAGAAGCCCTGCGATCCCCACTCATCATTTCCGCCCCCGGCATGAAAGAGCCGGGCGCCAAATCGAACGGGGTGGTAGAGACCGTCGATCTCTTTCCGACGCTTTGTGAACTCACCGGTTTGGAACAACCGGATTTCGCCCACGGCACCTCGCTTCTTCCTCAGATCGAAAAGCCAAATGCCAAAGGCCACACTGCTCTCGCTTACACCGGAAGAGCACAAACACTCCGTACTGATCGTTATCGCTTTGTGCTTCACAAAGACGGTTACACTGAGCTGTACGATCACACCTCTCCCAAGAAGGAAACTCAGAACTTGGCAGAAGAAAACCCGGTATTAGTTAAAGAGTTAAAGGAAATGCTCCTTGCGAAAACGTCCAGGCTCAATTGACGCAGGGAAAACTCTAGCTTGTAACCGATTTGGTCTTTCGAAAATTCGGCCTACTCATCACGCAAGACGGGGAAACCGCCTCTCACTTTGCCCGCGCCTGTAGCCCCGAAATTCGCCTCGAATCGCTCATCGATGGGCCGACTATTGGGCATGCTGAGCCACGTGCGAAATATCCGGCGTTTCTCCTCTGGACTCTCCCCATCCTCGAATGCGGTTCGCCGGTGGAGCGTCACCCAGTTGTTGAGAATTAGAATATCGCCTCGTTCTTGCATGAAACGACAGGACTGGCCCGGCTCGCCCGCCACTACTTCAAGAAAGTCAATGGCCTCGATCTGCTGTGGGGTCAGATCTGGCAGCTCCGGATCGGCATGGGCCCGATCAATCAAGACCCGTAGAAAGCTGCAGGCGAAAAACCCGTTGCGGAATGAAAAAATTGGCTGCTGACAATAGCGGCTTTCATTCCCTAGATCTACCGTGTGGCGCTTGTAGGTAAACGACTCCATCAAAATCTTTAGAAGATCGGGACGCCTCTGGGCAATCTCGTTGTAGAGGTGCATGGAGCTGACCACCTCGTTCTCTCCCCCAATTAGGGCTTTCTTCCAGCACAGAAAAACGATGACGTCGCAACGATCCGTGTGAAATGAAAGTTTCTTATTAGTATTTGGTCCGCGAATACGTAGGTCACTGGAGCCAAACCCTGCATCCGTAACCTCGAATACAGTGTCGCCTCTTTCATTCTGAGCGAGCAAATTCCCTAGCTCGCCACACCAGGACCGAAATGCCTCGCGGGCCTCGTTTCGATCGTACTGATCAATAGGAAAACCGTGGAGCATTAACGCTCCGGGGCCACTCTCCAGTGCTTCGCGAATTGCTCTTGGATCGGTGTTGGAAAAATCCCATTTCCAATCCGGACTTTGCGACAGCCCATCGCCTTTCCACACTGCTGGCCCTGCTAAAATTGATCTTGTCATTTGGGTAGTACCCATCTCGGAAAAGTACGAAGGGGTCAATTGTCAACCTGTTAGTGAAACGGCTTCGTCTGAGCAATCGTCTGAAAAGGTTCCTCGACTTCAGGGGTACTCAAAGTGGATCAGGTAGCACGAAAGGGAATGCTTTCTTACTCTAGCATTTTATCTGTCGGCAGATTATTCCAATCTAAGCTTTTGATATGATCTTCTTTAAATCCTCTGCTATCTTTTGGTGAATCGTGAAAAAGGGGAGCTGCCGGGATAGGAGGTATCTAGCTTCTCGAGTCTTTTTCGAATTCCTTGTAAAGCAGCGAACCCGATCCGCCTCCACCGAGAGGGATAGTGCCGTTGTCTTTAGGAATCAAGCATCCACTAAAAGAGGATATCAAAGACCCTATTTCGCTTTTTCGCCAATCAGCTTGAAATCGGCGATAAAACCCTCATAATTTGCCAGTCTCGGATTCTTGAATGGTGGACGTGTAAATTCATTGACGTAGGGAGGCAGATTTCTAACTTATAATATCATGAACAGATCTTCTACTCCAAATCGTCGTCAATTTCTCGCAGCCTCCGCTTCGACAGGTGCGGGTCTCCTTTTTCTGCCGAGCGGTACGCTTTTCGGGCAGAATCGTCCCGGTAACCGTCTGAATATCGCTCTGATAGGCTGCTGGGGTCGTGCTAAAGCCCATTTCAATATGCTTGAGCAGGAGAATGTGGTCGCTCTCTGCGATATCAATTCCAAGGCCCTAGCGGCCGCCGGACAGAAGTTTCCCAAGGCCAAGCAGTATAAAGACTGGCGGAAATGCCTGGACCAGAAAGATCTAGACGCCGTGGTCTGCTGTACGCCTGATCATCATCACGCTTTCATTTCTATTTGGGCCATGAATCGAGGACTACACGTGTATGGCGAGAAGCCATTGGCGAACACCGTGGAAGAAGCACGAATGGTCCGTGAGACCTATTTGGAGAACCAGAACAAGGTCGCGACCCAATGTGGTACTCAACGCCATTTCGATCCTAATTTCGCCTACATACGCGAGCTCATCAGAGAAGGAGCCATTGGCGAGCTGCAGGATGTGCATGCCTGGGGTGATCGCTACCATAATAAAAAAAGTTACCCCATGGCAACCGGGTCCGCTCCCGATTTTATAGACTGGGATCTCTGGGTCGGCCCCTCTCAAAAGAGACCCTTTAGTTCGGACTACTTCACCGCACTCAATTGGCGCACTGGCCAAAAGACGCATTCCTATTTTGAGACGGACTCAGCGAAATGGCCGACGGGTTCGAATTGCCTCTCCTGGAACATGTATCGCGAATTTGGCAACTGGCAGATTGGTGACATGGGGAGCCACACCATGGATTTGGCTTTCAACCCGCTTGATGCCGACTATCCCATTTCAGCCCAAGCCGAGGGAGAGGCCTATAATCCGGACGTCGCACCATCGCGTATGAGCTCGAGCTGTATCAATCCCGCCAACGACTGGCGCGGCAAGATTCGAGTTTCTTGGCATCAGGGTGGTAATATGCCGAAATCTCCGCTTAGCTACGTCGACGTTACAAAAATCGGGCACGGAGCGCTTTTCAAAGGAACTAAGGGATTCATTGTAGCTGATTTCAAGACGCGTACGGTTATCCCATACGGAAAATCCGCGGACCTTTCGTACTACGATTCGAGCAAAATCAAGGTTCCGGAAAGGCAGGTCTCTAATTTCGGGGAAGAGTGGACTAATGCTTGTAAGACGGACCTGAAGACGTCCTGCAACTTTGACTACTCGGGTGTATTGATCGAGCAACTACTTCTTGGAGCTGTGGCCTACGATGTAGGGAAAAAGATCGATTACAACGCGAAGAAGATGGAAGTGACGAATAGCCCAGAAGCGAACCGCCTCTTGCGGAAGGAATACCGCAAGGGATGGGCTCTCAACGGCTAGCTGATTCCTCTTATCGAGGACCGATAATCCTTAGACAATTTCAAAGAGACCTTCAGGTCTCTTTTTTGTTAGGGTCTTTTCGCGTATTGTCAAATTAGCGAGGTTTTGAAGGATCCCTTGAAATCTGACTTCACACCTTGTTTCTAAGCACCATTCATTACGATGGTCTAACGAAAAATAATGAATAAATCCATTTGAATAGGAAATCCCGTGCCAGCGCATCTTTTCGAGCATGCTCTAGGTCTTGCCTTGCCAGACGAGTAAGCTAGCGAGAAAGTCAAACAATGCAGAATTTGATACTTCCTGTTTCGTTCATGGTCCGTGCCTTCTCGAGGCTAGGGCTTTTATCATGCACCTTCTTGTTGAGTCTTGCTGGCAAGGAAGAGCGGCCGAACATTCTTTTCATTTTCACCGATGATCATGCTACTCAGGCCATCAGCGCTTATGGAGGGATGTTGGCCGATATAGCCCCGACTCCTAATCTAGACCGGCTTGCCGGTGAGGGGATCCTTTTTCGAAAGTGCTATGTAACCAATTCAATTTGCGGACCTGCCCGAGCGGTTATCCAGACCGGCAAGTATTCGCACTTGAACGGTTTTCGGCAAAACGGTGACCAGTTCGACGGTACCCAGCCGACGGCCCCCAAGTATTTGCAAAAATCGGGCTATCAAACCGCAGTCATCGGTAAGTGGCACTTGGCATCGATGCCTACCGGATATGACCACTTCGAGGTCTTAAAAGGGCAGGGCGCTTACTATAATCCAATGCTTATCACCAATGGCGAGAATGTAGACCATGTTGGGTACACGACGGACATCATTACCGAGCGGTCCCTAGATTGGCTCCAGGAGGAGCGCGATCCAGATAAGCCGTTTCTGTTAATGGTTCAGCAGAAGGCACCGCATGGTCGCTGGGAACCGGCGATTCGGCACTTGGAGTTATTCGACAACATTGAAATGCCAGAGCCGTCGACATTATTCGACGACTATACAGGCAGAGCACGGCCCATCTCGCAAAATCGGGCACGCATGTTGGAGGAGATGAACGATCACCGACTCATGATCAAGTATTCCTCCAAGCATACACCTGAGCAGCTTAAGCCTTTCGATGACTACTTTCGCCCTCGCAACGAGGCTATGTTGGCCGCCAATCTAAACGATGTCGAGCGCACCAAATGGAACTACCAACGCTATATCAAAAACTACCTTCGGTGCGTGAAGGCGGTAGATGAGAGTATTGGCCAGCTGCTCGAATATTTGGAAGAGAGTGGCCTAGCTGACAACACTATCGTTATATATTCATCGGACCAGGGATTCTATTTGGGCGAGCACGGACTTTTCGATAAGCGCTGGATGTACGAAGAGTCTCTGAGGTCACCCTTGTTGGTCCGTTGGCCGGGCGTCACAAAAGCTGGCACGGTCAATGATACGGACATCGTTTCTAATTTAGACTTCGCTCAGACCTTCTTAGATTTAGCGGGTGCTGAAATACCAAACGACATGCAAGGCCGCTCCTTGGTGCCGATCTTTAAGAATGAAACGCCGCAAGATTGGCGCGAGTATCACTATTATCATTACTACGAGCACGGCGGGCATGGGGTCCCGCTTCACTTCGGCGTGACCAATGGCCACTTTAAACTGATTCGCTACCCGGACGAGGAAAACGATACCTGGGAACTATTCGACCTTAAGAACGACCCAATGGAAATGGAGAACATTTACGGTCAGGCGAATCCGGAAATCCAGCAAAACCTATTGGCACAACTCAATCGCTTACGCGCTGCGTACGATCTTCCTGAAGACGAGTTGGAGGGCATGAAACAGAGCGGTCAGAGGTAGGTAGATCGGCTTCTTGGCGAGGGCTTAGTTTTCAAGGTCATGTGTTTTCGTTGGCTGCGAGACTATGAACCGATGAGAACTGTGAGCTAACTGGCTTATCCTTTCTTGAATTTCCTCGATTTCTTTCTGATAACTGAGAGGTGTTTAAGCAGTTTAATCTTAGTCGAGACCTAAATTGTAAATTCGTCCGCTCTTACTCCAGTAACCGGACTCATGTTTTGAACAGTGTAGCGAGCGAGTATTGGAGACGCAGAGGAGGTTGCTTTATTGAAAAATGGCGACTGTTAGGTGCCTTAATCCCCATTCTTTGGCTTGTGCCTAATGCGTCGTCGCAAGATCTGGACGATGGAGCTAAAATTTACGCAACCTACTGTGCCCAGTGCCATGGCCCGAATCTGGAGGGGGGACAGGCTTCCAGCTTTCTAGACGGGATATGGAACTACGCTTCTGGATACAATCTGCACTGGGACAATATCAAATTCGGCATCCCGGGTACGCAGATGATCGCCTGGGGAAGCGTGCTCGAAGACGAGCAGATCGAAGCGGTCCTCAACTTTATCCTGGAACGCGAGAAAGAGATGGGGGTCCAGCCTCCGCCGCCCAATCCGCTTTCTGAAACCGAACATTTCAATCTCAAGGTCGAAGTCTTGGCGGAAGGCTTGGAGCAGCCATGGGGGATTGAGTTTCTCGATGACCGCACGGCCGTGTTTTCCGAGTTTCCCGGTCGATTGCGCTTACTCGTAGATGGGGAGGTAGACAACCGGCCGATTGCCAATACTCCTAAGCCAGCAACCCGTCCATCGGGCCAATCCTTTGGCTTCATGGATGTCGCCCTCCATCCCAACTACGTAGAAAACGGATGGATTTACCTGTGCTATATTGATGAGGTATCTGAAATCGTCGGCGATTTGATGAGGTATCTGAACGTCGGCGATGAACCGAACCGACGGTGTGCCACCCGCATTGTTCGAGGCCGTATCGTTGACCGTAGATGGGAAGACGAGGAGGTTGTCTACGATCCTCGGCCAGAGGACTACACGGTTGTTTACGACCACTTTGGCGCTCGTATGCTTTTTGATCACGAAGGCTATCTTTACTTGTCCATTGGCGATCGCGGCCGCATGCTCGATTCCCAAAGCTTGGCCCGTCCTGAAGGAAAGTTTCACCGCATGCATGACGATGGTCGACCCGTTGACAGCAACCCCTACAACTCGTTGGAAAAATACGGTGTTCTTCCCACGGTCTACGCTTACGGGACTCGCAACGCCCAGGGTATGGCCCTCCATCCAGAAACCCACGAGGTTTGGGCGGCTGAGCATGGACCTATGGGAGGTGATGAGATCAATGTAGTTAAGGCAGGGGCAAACTACGGCTGGCCCTTGACTACTAAAGGACTGGATCGTGATGGAACAGTACAAACACCTCACAAGTCGCTGCCCGGCATGGTGGAGCCGATTCACTACTGGATTCCGTCACCTGCCGTTGGGGGCATCGAATTCTCAACCAGTCCGCTTTTCCCGGACTGGAAAAATAACCTTCTCGTGGGCTTCCTTAAGCATCAGCAAATCGTTCGGGTCGTTCTCGACGGACACACAGTTGTAAAAGAGGAGGTCGTTCTGAAGGAGTCTGGGCGAGTCAGGGAAATAAAGACTGGTCCTGATGGATCCCTATACGTATTGATCGATCGAAGGGGCATGATTCTGCGACTAACTCCGGAGAAATAGGGACTGGTATGGAGTCGCGTTCCACCGATATATTCGACCCAACAAGAATCTCAACAGAGATTCTATAATGTCATTGATTCTGTTGCCTGAATTAGAAAACACCTACTAATACCAAGTTATACTATGAAAACTGCTCTCGTCTTTTTCCTTCTCATTCTAGTGACTCAATCGCATGCCGATGACGAATCAGGATTTGTCGAGCTATTCAACGGAGAGAATCTTGACGGATGGGATGGCAAGCCTGGAGCTTGGGAAGTACGTGGTGATGAAATTTGGTGTACCGGCGTATCCGAAAATCGAAATTGGCTTATTTGGCGGGGCGGCCAGCCTACCGACTTTACACTCCGGTTGGAGTTTCGCTGGGACAAGGGAAATTCAGGTGTGCAGGTTCGCAGTGACGATCTTGGCGAGTGGCAGGTTTTTGGATACCAAGTAGAAATTGCGCGGCAAGAAGTCATGGGACTCTGGCATCACTCCTTGATTGATCGGGAGCATCCAAAGCGTGAAGCCCGGTTCTTGATGACCACTGCGGGAGAAAGGGCCCTGATTGTTAGTGATGGGACGCGGGTAAACACGAAGCTCGAAGATGCGGCCGCAATCCAAGCCCATTATAACGAAAATGAGTGGAATACTATGGAGATTATTGCTTCGGGTGACATGGTCATTCAAAAGATCAATGGCGTCCACTTTGCCACGCTGATTGATCAGGATTCGGAAATGAGTAGGTCAAAGGGATGGATTGCCTTCCAAGACCATGGCAAAGGCTGTACCGTGGCCTTCCGCAACATTAGAATAAAGGAAACGTCCAGCGGCTAACACGTTGTCGCTGCTCCCAAATCGAATCCCTCATCCTTGAAAATGACCCGAATTTCCCCGCTGCTTTTTATGATTGTTTCCTCCCTCGCCGCCGACGGACCCCATGTAGTTGAAGAGTCTGTACCCAATATTCTATGGATAACCGCCGAAGACATGAGCCCGACATTGGGCTGTTATGGAGATGACTACGCGATTACTCCCAATATTGACCAGCTAGCGTCCGACGGTGTCCTCTACACCAATGCGTTTGCTACGGCTCCTGTTTGCTCCCCATCCCGTTCGTGTATCATCAATGGACTGCCTGCTACCTCTCAGGGTACGCAGCAAATGCGTTCTGCGTTTCCAATTCCTGGATACATGAAAGGATTCCCGAGTCTTCTTCGTGATGCGGGCTATTACACATCGAACAACGTTAAGACCGACTACAATAACGGTAATTGGGAAGCCATTGTTGAAGCTTCCTGGAACGAGAGCAGCGACCAGGCTCATTGGAGGAGTAGGGAAGAAGGCAAAGCATTCTTTTCCGTGTTTAATTTAATGACCTCCCATCAGAGCCGGACGATGGTTTGGCCCTATGAGCAATTCGTTTCGGAAATTCAGAGCAAGCTTGAGACGAGTGAAATTCACAGCCCGAAGTCTGCGCCTGTTCCGCCATACTATCCAGACACTCCGGTTATCCGGAAAACGATTGCTCGGTTTTATGACTGTGTCACTGCCATGGACAAGGAGGTCGGCGCCATTCTTCAGCAACTGGAAGACGATGGACTGGCGGATAGCACGATCGTTTTCTTCTATTCCGATCACGGCTCTGGGATGCCCCGTCACAAACGGGCACTGCTGGATTCGGGTCTAAAGATTCCGCTTATCGTCCGCTTCCCGGAAAGGTATCAGCATCTATCTCCCTCGGAATCAGGTACTCGCACAGATCGACTGGTAAGCTTCGACGACTTTGGGCCCACTGTTCTCAGCCTCACTGGTAAGGCAATTCCCGAATACATGGAAGGAAAGCCTTTTCTGGGAAAGGCCGACGGTTTCCTCCGAGAATACACTTATGGCCATCGAGATCGTGTCGACGAAGTTCATGATCTCGCCCGATCAGTTAGGGACCAGCGCTTCCTCTACATCCGAAATTTCATGCCCCATCTTGGTTACAATCAGCCCACGGCTTGGCCCGATCTCGGTGAAATCCGTCACGAAATCTACGCCCATGCCAAAACCGAATTTATGACGGACCCGCAACGGCATTTTGCGGGACCGATCCGTCCATTAGAAGAGCTCTACGATTGTCAGGCCGATCCGCAAAACCTCAAGAATCTCGCCGGTTCGCCTGCCCACCAGGATAATCTTGAACGAATGCGCGCACAGCTTGATAAGCGCCTTCGTGATAGCCGCGACCTGGGCTTCATTCCGGAGGCTCTTGCCTGGGAGACCAGCAAGGGCTCGACTCCTTACGATCTTGCTAGGGCTTCCCAGAACGCCTATCAGCAGTCCCGCCTTATTAAGGCCGCATCACAAGTGGGGCAAGGCTCGGAAAATGAGTTTCTCGCTAACCTTGAGCATAGTGATCCCGGCGTCCGTTTTTGGGGAGCCGTTGGATTCAGCGCGGCCGGGTCGCTTTCCGACAAGGCGATCGATGCGCTAACGACGGCTCTAGAGGACGCAGCTCCGAATGTTCGCATCGAGTCTGCCAATGCGCTTGCTCGTCACGGACGTAATGAAAGATCTATTTCAGCCCTCGCTAGTGCTTTGGAAGAAGAGAATCTCGCAGCGGTTCAACACGCGGCCCGGGTAATTGAGCTTCTCGGCGAGAAGGCGATTGAGGCGCTACCTGCAGTTACCGCATGCAATGCCCGCATGCTAACAATCCGTCCACCGGATACGTCACCCCTAGACCCGGATCCAGAATTGGACAAAGCCATGTTCGTCGGTTTCTCCACTCAGGCCTTCCTGAATCGGTTCGGCTCAAATTAGTCCGGTAAACATCGGATGGAGATGGCCAACGATCAATTGTTCGGAACGAATTCTCGAGTACTTTTCCAGTCCAATTAATATTAGCCCAGAGGCATCGATTTGATAAGGGGAATGACCTTTTAGTTGGAACGTCTGTTCCTTCAGGCTCCTTGGGGTCCTGATTCAAACTCAATAGCTAAAAATCGACTACCTTCAGTACTTTACCGTCGACTGCACGGTACATTTCCTTGTGTTCCTGCCAATAGCCGCTGACCTGCAAGCGGACGGTAATGGGACCTTCTTCAAGATTCATGAGGTACCAGCCGTGGTAGCCAGGAAACGGAGTAGTGAACGATCCACTTTGCGTAGTGCCTTCACCCTTACTGTAGGCTTGTTCAAAACCTTCTGGATAGTTCGGCGCATCGGCACTGGATGGATGACCGTGAAATTCAAAGAAAACCCCATCGCCTTTGGCGTCCAGCACCTCCCAAGAGTAGAGTAGGGTGGTATCGGCTGGCATGATAAACTTATGTTCGATTTCCCCAAAGTCCTCAATCTTTAGATCGATCGTTTCTGTAAGGAACGGTTTTTCCTCTAGACGAATGAGTCCTTGGATCGATTGTTCGATCTGCTCTGCGGCGGGGTCGTATTCCTCGATGTTGAATACCATGGTCTGACCGAAATCGCGGGCTGTGGCTGGGACATTTTCAGACAAGGCGCTAATACTCGTAAGCCGCCCGAACCCGGTAGGGTCGATGCCGTACTCCGCTGGCAAGATAACGGCGATCAGCAACACGGCGGCCCCAGCCGCAGCCAGGCCAAGCTTTGTTGGGGTAGTCCATGATTTTTCTTTTTTCATAATACGAGACTAGTTTACGAAAAGCCCCGTCATTTGCAGGCCAAAAAATACCAAACCGGCACCGAACAACGCTACGTTGGCATTACGGGAAACAGTATCGAAGTCTTGGCGCTCCCGAAGCCAGGATAAACCGATGAATAGAATCACCAGCCCAATTACTTGGCCGATCTCAACTCCGATGTTAAAGTTGATCATATTGGCAATGAGCCCATCTCGAGATAGTGCTAGATCCTGCAATTTCGTTGAAAGGCCAAAACCATGGGCCAGCCCAAATCCAAATACCGCAAGTTTTGGGTCGATAAATCGAATCGTTCCCAAATTTTCCAGAGCCTTGTAGCAGATTGAAAGTCCGATGATCGCATCGATGAAATAGGGACTGATATTTATGCCAGACAACACTCCGAACAGTAGCGTGATAGAGTGGCCGAGCGCGAAAAGGCTCACAAACTTTACCACGTCGGTCAGCGCCCGTAAATAGAAGATGACCCCGGCTAGATAGAGAAGGTGGTCGTAACCGGTGACCATGTGCTTAGCACCCAAATAGAGGAAAGGGCCTGCATGCACGCCTTCCGCCCTCGCTAGAAATCCTTGATCTGAACTGGCAACCCCATGCGCCCAACTCTCGCTCGCAAGGATAACCCCAATTGCCGACAGGATTACCCAACGCCCATAGCGCAGCCAAACTGTTTGGCTAGTCTTCGACATAGGGAATAATTCGCCCCAGCACTATTATGCTGGTCCAAAGCACTAACGATAGAGCTGCTATCAGGCGACCGCCGGAAGATAGTTCTGTGTCTTTACTCCCACTCAGGACCTGGAATCTTACTCGCAACAAGTAATAGCCGACATTGAGGCCTGCGATCACGATCAGTACCATTTTGATGCGAAAGGCGATATTGGGCAAGTAACGGTCGGGATCCCCAACAATGAAAAAGATGCCGGTGATTGCGTTGATCGAGAAGCCAATGACAGCCAAGATCATGAACTTTTCAATCAAGACAAGCGGTACAGCACGTGCCACCCCCATCATCCGAAGGTCGGATACGATCAACGCTCCGAGAAGAAGGCACAGACCGAAAAAATGTGCGATCTCCAGCGTTGGCCATAGCCAGGCGGTTGACATGATGAAGTCATTGAGAGCGGTGCTATTTAGCCATTCTATAAGCGAATCCATTTGTCCGTTCCTATGAAAAATAGCCGATGAGACGGCCCGCGACGAGTGCCACGGCCCAAGCGAGTAGAGCGACTCCGGCAAATCCTTTGTGAGAAGTGGAGACCTCACCGGTTCCGCGTATGCAGATTTTTACCAGCCACCAGGTAAGTGCCAAGCCCACGACGACTCCGATCAGTTTGATATGAAAAGCCGTATTGAAAAACAGCACAGATGCGTTGCCCATAAACAAGGCGGCGCCGGATAATAAATTTACCACGAAGCCTACTTGAGCTATGGTCCAGAATGGAGCCAATGCGGTGACTGGAATAGCGTTACCAAAACCAAGTACGCGCATGGCGAGAATCAATGAAACTCCGACCAATACAGCCATACCGACCGCATGCAGAGATAACACGATCGGGTAACCCCACTGGGAGCTCGAAACAAGCATCCCAAGCCAGGAATCTTCAATCCACCACAGTATTTCCATTCAAAATTGGTTTATTATCCAATTATCGACGAATGTCTCGGTTATTGTGTCTCGTCCTTTAACTCTTCGCATTCGTAAGGAATGAATTTTTCGGTTGTATAAAGGGACGAATTAGAACCTGAGTAAGGCTCTGCCAAATAAACGGGATCAACGACCGTATATTCACGTTTCAACTCCATGCCATCCTCACTCATGTTGAATCGTTCTGTAATTACCATTTGGTTACCGTGCCGGACGCCGGCTCTGGCCCCTCTAGGGGCTTGAAGAAAACCTGGCTTAAAGCCTTTTGTGTGGACGACCAAGGTGTCACCTTCCCATTTGCCAACGGAGTACCCGGCAACATTGGGTTCGATGTTTTCCGGGAAATCTCCAATTAAATGGATGGTGCGCAACAGATCCATAAACCCATAGGTGATGACAATCGTGGAACCCGTTTGCTCGATCTTGTTCATCATCTGATCAAAAGCGTAATCAAAGAGGATGTTGGTTGGCTCGCAATTGAATCGTGGATTGTCCTCTCCTGAATATTTGCTGGCTTCGGCGTGCCCAATTTCTGTTGGAGCATACAGTGGTGGTCGCGGCCTACCACTTCCAATCCCCGGCACTCCTTGAATTCCCACGGGTGGAAGAATCTCTATTCGTTGTGGGGATCCGTCAATTGTGAGACTCAGCTCCGGTGGCGGGCCCTCGGACCTTGGTGTGGGATCTCGCGGTGGCGGGCCGTCTCGCACTGGCTCTGACCAATTTCCAGCCAAATTTGGGGTTCCATCCTCACGTTTGAGTTCACGCTCTCCAAGGATGACATTTCCTGAATCGTCTAATGCCTGATAGCGAGCGACTACCGTACCATCTTCAAAGGTAATGGTCTCGGTATAGACCGTTTTAGGATCGCGACGATCTGGTGATCCAAATATCTCGATTGTGCTGCCAATGGCAAACATGTCGACAGACCAACCTTTGCGTTTGAGCAAGCTCCCAGAGCGCAATTCGCAACGCCATTGCTCTTCATCGCCCTGGTCATTCTTGACCTTGAAATAGACATAAGCATGTGGGTTCACAAATCGAACACGATTCACGACACCCTTCACTCTCAGCACTTGTTCAAGGTCGAACTGTCCAGTAATACCGTGGTGAGCTACGGCGTTAGAGGGTAGGATGACAATGCTGATCAAAGATGCAAGCATGCCGATGATCAGATTTCTTTTATGGGTCATCGTCCTTCATCCTGGTACATATTCTTAGGATTAAAAACCGCTGTGTGCAGCATAAAGTAGAAACGTAGCTGAATAGCGGATACGAATAGTAATCCCGCTTACTGCTGCCTATCGTCCTTCAACTCTTCGCATTCGTACGGAATAAAAGGGTCGGTCGTATACAATGACGAATTTCTGTGCGAATAGGGTTTAGCCAAATAGACAGGGTCTACCACGGTGTATTCACGGGTGAGTTCATTGCCGTCCTCACTCATGGTAAAGCGCTCGGTGATCTCCATTTGGTCACCGTGTCGGACAGCTCCTCTAGCCCGCCCTCCCGGGGCCTGAAGAAAACCTGGTTTAAAGCCTTTTGTATGAACGACCAATGTATCTTCCTCCCATTTGCCGATAGAGTAGCCGGCTACGCTGGGTTCAATTTCATCGGGGAAGTCTCCGATAAGGTGAATGACGCGTACCAGATCCATAAAGCCGTAAGAGAACACAATCGCAGATCCGGTTTGATCGATTTTGTTCAACATCTGATCAAAAGCGTAGTCAAATATGATGTTGGTAGGTTCACAGTTGAATCGAGGATTTTGGTCTGCAGTAAAGTTCCCAGCTTCCGCACGCGCGATATCCGTTAGTGCATACTGCGGCGGACGATTGCCACCTCCTGGTCGTCCGCCTCCAGGTCGTCCACCCTCTGGCCGTCCGCCTCCTGGGCCACCGGCTCTCGCTTGGTTTCCTGTAGGGGGTGGAAAGTCTACTCGTTGGGGAGAGCCGTCGTTTGCGAGATTAATGCCTTCGGGCGGGGCCGATCTCGGGCGTGGGCCCTGGGGGGGAGGACTGTTTCTTACCGGTTCAGACCAGTTCCCTGCCAGATTCGGTGTACCATCTTCACGTGTGAGCTCCCGCTCGCCCGCAATTGTATTTCCGGAATCGTCCAACGCATCATAGCGGGCGATTACCGTGCCGTCCTCAAATGTGATAGTCTCGGTATAGACTGTCTTGGGATCCCTTCGGTCCGGTGATCCAAATATCTTGATGGTCGAACCGATTGCAAACATGTCCGTGGTCCAGCCTTTGCGTTTGAGCAAGCTGCCTGAGCGCAATTCGCATCGCCATTGTTCTTCTTCACCTTGAGCGTTGGTGACCATGAAATAGACGTAAGCATGTGGATTTACGAAGCGAACGCGGTTCACGACTCCGGTCACCGTCAAAACCTGCTCTAGGTCAAATTGCCCGCTGACACCGTGGTGCGCCATGGTGGTCGGGGGTAAAAGTACAATACTGCACAGCGATGCAAGCATGCAGGCCATGAATGATTTTTTGATAGTCCTAGCCATTGTTTTGTAGGTAATTAGTCAGGGGGTCTTGTTTGAGTTAGTGACGAGCAAATCTAAGTAAACGATTACGTTCAATGTCAGGTTTGTCGATCCTTAATCTTGGCTACATTAATCTCATTATACGGTTCATTTTTAACAAGAAGAAAACCACCCTACACCCGTACTCGCAAGTGAAACCGGTGAACTGCCGGTAAAGACAAGCAACGATCCGCTAAGGGAAACTGATCTTTCGATTTTTTTCTAGGGACCTGCGCAAGGACGTTCTGGAAGTAGCAAATTCGTGCCAGGGTAAAACTCTAGAAATATAAAAGTGAATTGTCGTTTGATAATGGCACGATAGGTTAAGCTAGAAAACGGATTTATTTGACAGAGCTCGTTGATCTGTGTCCGTGTTGTAAGTAGCTGTACTGGAGTGCGAGCAAAAATTAGGTGGTTTAAAATGACGGATTAGCAGTTACAGGAAGAATACAGTTTAACGAAGCGCAACGGCGCATATTTTGAGGCCTCAAATCATTTTACCAAAGACTACCCTTATGAATAAACAGTACCTAGTCTGGGCACTTACCTGCCCGTTCGTTTTCTTTCTCGTTGCGTGTGGTGACGGCAAAACTGGGGAAACTGTCTCCGATTTCTCTAGGCCGAATATTCTGTTCATCTTAGCAGATGACCTTGGATACACTGATCTGGGCGTATATGGCGGGGAGATAGAAACTCCAAATTTGGATCGGTTAGCCAAAGCCGGCCTGATACTCACCGACTTTCACAATCAAGCGGTATGCGCACCCACTCGAGCATCCATCCTGGCCGGAACTGACAACCGAAATGCCGGTGGCGCCATGCATCAAACACCGAATCAGGTAGGCGTTCCAGGTTACGAGTCTCATTTGAGCCTCGATGTCGTACCTTTTCCAGACCTGCTTCGCCAAAGTGGTTATACCACGTACTTTTTTGGTAAATGGCATTTGGGCAGCGAGCCCGAGCATCTACCATCCGCCCGCGGTTTCGACCGCTCCTATGCACTCATGGAAGGCTTCGCCAGCCATTTTCATGATAGGGGTCGTTTCAGGCCCGACCAGCTTGGGACTTACTACGAGGACGGAAAGTTGGTTGAGAAACTACCGGAAGATTTTTTCTCCACCGACTTTTATACGGATCTTTTGATCGATTATCTGGACAAGGACGCGGAAAGTGGAAAGCCCTGGTTTGCCTATTTGGCTTACCCCGCACCGCATTGGCCCTTACAAGCACCCGACGAATACATCGACAAATACAAAGGAGTTTATGACGAAGGTTATGAGGTGCTGCGGGAAAAGCGCATTGCCCGCGGTAAAAAACTCGGTGTTATTCCGCAGGAAGCGGTGATGTATCCACGTTATCAATCGGTCCCGGCATGGACTGATCTTGCCGTAGAGGAAAAAGCTATCGCTTCCAGAGAAATGGAAATCTATGCGGCCATGGTTGATGGTATAGACCAGAACGTGGGACGACTTTTGAACCACCTGAAAGCTATCGGCGAATACGATGATACACTTATCATTTTTATCTCAGACAACGGTGCTGAGGGCGTAGATCGAGGAGGACCTGCGCGGGGCTGGGATAACAGTTTAGAAAATATGGGGCGTATCAACTCGTACCTATACTACGGAGAACGGTGGGCTCAAGCCGGCGTAGGGGTTGGACGTTACCACAAAGCTTTAACTTCAGAAGGCGGATCGCTTGGCCCGGCAATCATTTACAATAAAGACATGACCAAGAAGGGACAGATGAACGATGAGTTTATGTCTGTAGTCGATTTCTACCCAACCTTTGTGGAATTGGCAGGTGGCAGTCATTTTAAGACAGGGAGCAATGGAAAGGCCATTCATGAGATTCAGGGGTATTCCCTGTTGCCCGTTTTGTTTGGCGATGCCGACTCAGTCCGTCCGGACGACTTTACTTATGGCTGGGAAGTCTTTGGCCATCGAGCTCTCCGCAAAGGGGATTACAAACTGCTTTGGTTAACATCAAAGCCGACAGAGCCAGGACAAGTAGTGCCGGAACTGGCCGATCAATGGGGTCTCTATGACCTTTCCGTTGACCCTGGTGAAACGAATGATCTCTCCGAATCTAAGCCAGAAATTAGAGCAGACCTTTTGAAAGAATGGGATGACTATGTGGCGAGGAATGGAATCGTTCTGCCTGTTGGCCGACCTGCACCTCCCCCTGGAAGGGGTCCTCGGGGTGGAGCTAGAAACTGACTGGGCTAGAATTGTTTAAAAGACTCCCGCAGAGATCTCAAAGGTCGCGGAGATTCTTCTGATTCCGTTCTTTAGAATTTTCGTATTGAAGATTAACGGACAACCCAACTTGAATCCCGGAAGTTTAAGTTAGGTCAGTAGTTGAGCTGTGTGTGTTAGTGAGCTCATCCACAACTTTGATTTCCAATATCACTTAATTTTCCACGAGAAGATCGATCGCGCGAGGAGAGTGAATAGTGATTATCGGTCCGCCAAACTCCGCGTTCTCTGTGCTCTCGGCGGTTTGCCAAGACTACACTATAGAATCTCACAAGCCTCTTCAAAATCCAGACGTGGACCTCGAGGATGTAGCCCCTCGATTTCGCCGTAGCCTAGGCAGCAGAGAAAATTCGATTTGTAGCGTCCGTCAGAAAAGAACTCGCTATCGATAATCTCGTTGTGAAATCCTGAAATGCCATTGACGTCGAGACCAAGGGCTCGGGCGGCTAGCATAAAATAGGCACCTTGGAGCGAGCTGTTGCGGAAAGCCGTGGATTCGGCTTTGGCGGGATTGGCCCGATAAAGGGGGCTGGTGTCTTTCGCTGGGAATAATTGAGGTAAATATTCGAAGAACTGTTTGTCGTATGCGATGATCGCCAACACGGGTGATGTCTTGACCTTCGGGATATTCCCCTCGTGCAAAGCAGGGATGGCTCGGTCTTTCGCGTCCTCGCTTCTCAGGAAAACGATCCGCCCAGGGTTGGAATTTTGAGAGGTGGGCCCCCACTTCATGATATCGTAAAGCTCATGAAGGACCGAGGATTCTACTTCTCGATTCTGCCATTTCTTGAAGGACCGGGCCTCTCGAAATATTAGATCAAGACCATCATTATCTAGTCTTTGGATACGGTTTTTCAAATTAGCGACCGCTTCCGCTTGAGGATTGCTTTTCGACATTGCCCAATTGGATGTTCGTCATTACGCAGAATCAGACTGAGTGACACCCGCCAGGATTCTCCGGAACTCATCATCGGTAAGTATGCCCTTTTTAGCAATCCCCGCTTTTTTGACCTCAGCTAGCAATTCGGTTATCTGCTCATCGCTGACACCTTCAATTCCGAGCTCATCAAGTTTGTAGGTTATTGATGCCTTTCCGCTTTTCTTGCCAAGTACGATGTCGCCTGTACGCCCAGTTAGGGCTGGATGCGTCCCAAACATGGCAAGGGGCTTCTCGACTACCAAGTTAACGCCGATACCAGACTCGCGGGTGAAATTTCGTTCTCCCAGAATCGGCTTATTCAAAGCGTAGGGAATGCCGGTTATGTTGGCCAGCAATTCGCCAAGCTCGGGCAGTTTAGCGAGTTCGTATTTGGTGTCGTAGCCATAGAGTAGCTCGAGACAGAGAATCAACTCCTCGAGAGCCGCATTGCCGGTTCGTTCACCGAGCCCACCGACGCAGCTGTGAACACAAGATGCGCCGACCGTGACGGCTGCCAACTCGGTTGCTACTCCCGTTCCAAAATCGTTGTGCGTGTGAATTTCGACTGGAAGGTTAGTCAGATCAGCGACCTTTCGAACTAGATACTTGATCGCTTCAGGGGTTGCACAGCCCATCGTGTCCACTACACCGATCGAATCAGGTTCTGACTCGTTCATGATGCCGGTGAGCAAATTGGTTAAATCGTCCTCGCGCGCCCGCGTAGTGTCATAGGGAAAGAAGACAGCGTGGAGCCCTTTAGTTTTGGCGTAGTTGATCACATCTGCGCTCTTTTTGAGAACGTCCTCCCAAGTCCAATTAAATTGGTATTTCAGTTTAGGGTAACCAATCGGTACTTCAATGATCACACCGTCTGCTCCGCATTCGACCGCTTTGTCGATGTCCGCTGTCATAGCACGAGCGAACGTATAAATTTTAGCTTTAAGCCCGAGAGCCGAGATTTGCTTGATCGCTTCAAAGTCTTGCGGCGAAACCGCTGGCATTCCGGCCTCGATTCGATCGATGCCGACCTCGTCTAATTTTTTTGCAATCGCAACTTTTTCTTCGACAGAAAAGACAAGGCCAGGTGTTTGTTCGCCATCTCGTAGCGTCGCATCATGGATTTCGACCTTCTCTGGCAGATTTAATTCACCAGTGACTTCCGGATGAAAATTGTATGGGCTTACCCAATACTTGTCTTCTTTGTAATGCTTGCGGTTTTCAATCATGTGTGTATTTCTATATTTCTAAAAATCAGTTTGTCGATAATTCTTTCCGCATACAAAGGCTTTATTTCAACAATCCCGACACAGCAGCTGACGCAATGATTTTGCCGCTCTCGGAATACTTTTCATGATGTCGCTCGATACGATCGAGTCTCCGGTTCCAAGTAATGTAACTTTGAAATCCTGTGCTGAGACCGATTGTGAGAAAACGAGTAGTAGACCTGCAACTACAGGCCATGTCTTTGGTAATAGAAAATTGTATTTTAGCATTGTAACCGTAGAAGGAGAGTTTGTTCGATTCACTGTGAATTAGGTTATGTTTCGTTTACCGTTGGAATAGGTTATATTGATCGTTATAGATCCTTCGTTCAGCATCCAAGGTCTGAGCCTGAACGTGCGGGCTCCGCTTTTGTGCATAGGATCGTTTTCAGCCATGCTTCGGGCCTCCGCTAGAGATTCTGCCCGAAGAATAACCATGCCTTCACCTTCCCATTCCCGTTCTTCATCGTCAGCGAAAGGTCCTGCGGCAAACATCGAACCATTAGCTTCCAACTCCAATTGGTATTTGAGGTGTTCCTGTAGATTCTCCATCACAGCTTCCATGTCACCGGCAGGCTTTGTGAGGACTACGTAGAGTTTCTTAGCTAACAAGCCTTTTTCTTTGACGTGCTCGTGATGCGCTTCCCAAGAGGATTGTGCCATAGTTATACTTTTGGGATTAGAGAGCTTCGAGTTCGAAATCGAATTTCACCCGGTAAAAAGGGGAGGAGACGCCAAACTTTTCGGCTTCCTCTTTGGAGGTGATCAGATTGTAGGGAATAGCCAGTGATTCTCGCACACCAAAAACGGAATCCTCATCGATGTATTCGTCCCCTTCATAAAAAACTTCCGTTATCAGATTGCGGTGTCCGTCTGCGCTCACCTTGTAATGAAGATGCGAGGGGCGCCAGGCGTGCCTTCCCTGCAAATCGAGCATTCTGCCTACAGGTCCGTCGGTCGGAACTTTATAGCTGACCGGTTTTATGGTGGTGAATTGGTAGTAGCCGTCCTTGTCAGTTAGCATCCGGCAACGCAGGTTGTTTTCCGGTTGATCGGGGTCTTGGTTCTCATATAGGCCGTTAGCAGCAGTTTGCCAAAGATCGATCACAGCACCCTCGATCGGCTCGCCGCCAAACGTCCGAACGATACCCGATACCACAGTCGGTTCCCCCTCGCTGTCTCCGATTAAATTGGTACCAATTTCAACCATCTTCGAACCTTCTATGTAAAACGGTCCTAACACACTTGCTTCTGTGCCGCCATCAGGGTTGCTGTTGATGATATCGACGAGGGACGATATCCCCAGGGTGTCCGAGGTAAGAACAAATTCATTGCGAGTTGGTCCCGAAATTTGTCCGGTGTCGTACAGATATTCAATCGCCGCCTCCCACTCATCTTGAGTCAACTGGACCTCTTTAACGAAGGCATGAAGATGCCGAATAAGACTCGACATCACTTCTTTTGCACGAGGCTCTTTCGTCCCTTCTATTGCCTTAATGACCGCTTCGGTGATATTGCCTTCTGTGAGATTTTTCATAGGTTGTCTATAAAAGTAATGTCCTCCTTTCTCAAACAAAGACCAATGAAAGAGAAGGGAAAACGATTATCAAAATAAGAATCGCCAACATGATAAGGGCAAACGGAAAGGCGCCAATAAAAACGTCAGAAAGCGAAATATCCGGATCGTTCAAGGAGCTATGGATCACAAAGCAAGAAACCCCCAAGGGTGGCGTGAGTAGGCCAATTTCAGCACCGATGACGGTGACGATACCGAACCACACTAAATGGATGTCCATGGGTTCCAAAATGGGCAGAAAAAGCGGGACGATGATGAGGATGATGGACACTGTATCCAAGATAGTCCCCATGAGGACTAAAAGTATGACATATATGAGCATGATCGTAGCGAAACCCAATTCTTGAGATTGGATCCATTCGCTAAAAGTGGTTGGCAAACCAGCGATCCCCAGCATCCGGCTGTACATGGATGCGGCAATTAAGAGAAGCAAGATGGAAGCGGTTATATGACCTGTTTCCGTGAGGACCTTCCAGAGCCCTTTGGTGGTCAACCGTTTTTTGAATACTGCTACAATGAGGGCTCCGACGGCTCCGGCCGCCCCAGCTTCGGTCGCGGTAAACCACCCCGTGTAAATTCCGCCCAAGACAATTCCTACTAGTAGCAAAATAGGGAATACCATTCGTAGTAGTTGCAGACCCGTTAAAGATGGCTGCTTCTCCTGTTCGACCTGGTCGGTGGATTCCTTCATTACCAGTCTCGGAAGAAAAGTGGCCATTACTAGGATTGCCACTCCGAATGCGATTGAGAGTAGTATGCCTGGAATGATTCCGGCAATAAACATATGCCCGACCGATTGCTCCGTGATGATCGCGTAGAGGATAAGCATCACGCTTGGGGGAATGAGCATCCCGAGCACAGAACTCCCTGCCACCACGCCAACGGTAAATCGGGGGTTGTATCCAAAGCGTTTCATTTCGGGAATGGAAACTTTGGTAAAGACCGATGCGGAAGCGATCGAAGACCCTGTGATGGAGGCAAAAATGGCGTTGGCGACAACAGTCGCGATGCCTAACCCACCTTTAAGTCTTCTAAATAGATAATTGGATACATCGTAAATGTCTCTTCCTACTCCTGCTTCGCTGATTAGGAGCCCCATCAAGGCAAATAAGGGTACGACAGCAAAGGTAGGTTCAGCGATTGTGTCAGCTGCCGCTAGGGAAAGCAGGTAAATGGGTACTTCAATGTCTCCGCGAAGAAGCCAGACCCCAATAAAGGAAACCAACCCCAGTGCTACTGGGATATACAGGCCGGTATAGATCAATACTAAGATCAATCCGACGGAGACTAAACCAACTTCTACTCCTGTCATTAGAATCTTCTCTAGCGCTTATTCGGTGGGTCGCATCTTTGGTCTGGCCAAATTCCGTCTTACAAAAACGACAAATTGCAAGAGTGTCACGGTGCAGCCAATGATTATGATCAGCTTGATGGGCCAAACGGGTGCTGTGAACACTCCCTCAACTCCGACGTAGAAATCCGAATTGTAGGACTCGATGAAAAGAGGAATGCTTCCGTAGAGTATCAATCCCATAAATACAGCACCGAGTAGATCAAACAATGCCCCATGAAAACGACTGAAATTGGGCATTCGTCTCCCGATCAAATTGAAAAGCCCGTCCGAGCGGGGCAATCGCCCCTTTCGCGTGGCATCTCCCAACTGCAGAAAGACAATGCCCACGATGGACAACTCCACAATTTCGTTCACTCCATCGATAGGAGAATGGAAGAGCTTCCTTCCAAAGGCGTCCGCGTTTATCAGGAGGGTCAGGATAAATATCCAGACCGACCCAATGCTATTGAGATTGGAAAGCAAAATTTCCAAGATCCGATCGAAAATGCCAATAGATCGTTTTTGGCTTACGTTTTCCATGAATAGTTACTCCCGATCCCAGTGACGGGAGATCTTTTGCCCATTAGCTCGCATGGTATCCATGTAGAACTTCAATATTTCGTGTCCCGGAAGTCCTTTTTCTTCTAAACCGTCAGCCCATTCTTTGGCGATGTTCAGCATGTTCTTTGCCCATTGGTCGCGCTCTTCTGTGGACATAACGGATATTTTGCCTCCGTTGTCTTGATACAATCTAAGGCTTTCGATGCCTTTGGATACCGCCAATTTGGCGACATGGTCACGGTAATCAATCGCTGTTTCGGAAAGGACTTGCTGGACTTCAGCGGGCAGTTTGTTCCATGCCCGCTTGTTAACCGTGATCGCCTTGGAGTTAACGGTCCCCATGTCGGCTTGGAGCATGTAAGGAGCGACTTCATGCATCTTAAACGAGATAGCGGCTTCAGGCCAAAGCATAGCGGCATCTACGACACCTGTATTGATGTTTTGGAAGTAGGTCACCAAGCTCCCTGCGACTCCCGCGGAACCAAGGCCCTGCAAGTACCTCAGGTTGGTACCCGCTCCATTGATTTTCAGCCCTTCCAAATCAGATAGTCCATTGATTGGTTCTTTTGAAAACAGCTGGTAGCTGTCGAGAACCACCATGTTGGTCAAATACACTTGGTCGTATTTTTCCCAGGCTTCTCTCATCTCAGGAAACTTCTCGGCGATTTGATCGACGGTTCGAGCGACTAGCTCAGGATCGGTCGTGACAAAAGGCGTTACATAGGCAATCGCTTGGATTGGGACTTTGTCTTGATGAAAGACGGTAGTCACGACGCCAATATCCCCTAGACCTTTTTGTATCCCAGGAAGTACGTTCCTTGTTTTGACGATTTGCCCACCCCAAGCCTGGTTCCATTTGATCTGGTGGTTTCCTGTGGCAGCCAAGCGCTTGTCGACTTCGGGAATGTAGTAGTCGATAAACTCTCTCACCCAAAGGGACTGAGTCGGGTAGCCGTCTACGACCGTTAAACTAATGGTTTCTTGCTTAGGCCCAGGTCCGGAGCATCCAATCATGGATGCTGCCGCCAGCAGAATAACGTTTTGGATGAGAGTTTTTTTTGTCAGCACGAGTTCTTCCTAAGTAGAATTATATAACGAGGAACCAAAATTTTGGGCATTGAAATCTGTAGATGGGAGTAGGGAGTAGGTTTACGGGACGAAGGTGAAACTAAGAAATATGATCTGGCAAGATTTTGTGCGTTACCACAAGAAACTCTTTCTCAGGAGGTTATTGGGAATCGATGACTTCGAATCTCTAAATTCATCCTAGCCTTGCGGACCACCTGCTCGCGGTCCACGCGGACCTTCGCCATCGGGACGTCCACCTCCTCCGCGAGGTCCTGTCTCGGGGTGCGCACCAGCGGGTCTTTGCCCACCTCGACCTCCTGTTGGGGGACCTCCAATTTGTGGCGCGTTCTGTTTTGGTAGCCACTGGGACAGTTTGGTTTTGTATTCCGCGTAGGCTGGATCCGAAGCTAGGTTCCGCCATTCATGAGGGTCTGCTTCAATATCGTATAATTCTTCCGAGCCATCAGGGTAAACGAGGTAGCGAAATCTCTGTCCTGACACGACATGGGTTTTGAAGGCTGAGGTTGATACTGCCGCCCGGTTTGGACGTTTGCTTGGATCCTTGAGGATCGGCACGAGACTGGTTCCTTGTACGTGCGTTGGCGCCTCCATTTCTGTGAGTTCTGCTAACGTGGAATAGATGTCGAGAGTGCTGACCGGCGAGTTGGAAACACTGCCAGGGGTGGTGATCCCCGGAGCGGCAATGATAAACGGTATTCTGTGCGATTCACTCCAGAGGCTAGCTTTGCGCCAGCGGCCCTTTTCCCCCAGATGAAATCCATGATCTGACCAAAGGACGATAATGGTATTGTCCGACCGACCGCTCTGTTCGAGTGCATCTAGTACTAGTCCAAGCATCGTATCGGAAAAACTGATACTTGCTAGGTAAGCCTGAACGCCTTCTCTCCAGCGATTCATGGTTTCGTCTTCCAGCACCCATTTATGAAGGTCATAGGGAGAGATTCTACTTGGGGGGCGTCTACCAGATTTGGCAGCTTCGGAAACGTCATCCAAGTCATCCGCGATCACGGGTGGAAGCTGGATCTCTTCAAGTGGATAGAGATCGAAGTAGGTTTGAGGGACGTACCAGGGCTCGTGTGGGCGATAAATGCCTACGGCGTTGAACCTAGGTCCCTCTCCCTGTGCCAGAATCTTTTCTATGGACCAACTCACCACTTGCCCGTCACCGATTGCCGAATCGAGTGCAGCAACGGGGGACC
Source organism: Candidatus Pelagisphaera phototrophica (assembly GCF_014529625.1). GTDB lineage: Bacteria > Verrucomicrobiota > Verrucomicrobiia > Opitutales > Opitutaceae > Pelagisphaera > Pelagisphaera phototrophica. Next base: position 3,863,782 of record NZ_CP076039.1, on the reverse strand, counting down.
AGTCAAAATTTCGTTCTGGACCGCCGTTGGCCGGCCGCTCGTAGGGACCGATCTCGTCCGGTAGCTGCCGATCTAGTGACGGGAAAAACGCATCCCAGCCATTCGGATCGTTGTACCCATAGAACGACATCGGGGCGAAAGTAGAGGCATGGAATATCTTTCCCGCTCCGAAAGTCTGGTAGCCTGCTTCCTTGAAAAATCGAGGAATGGATACCTTGTTTTTCACCCCTTCAATCGTTCTCCAATCCGGCCCATTCCCAAAGATACCGGTGGTTGAGGGGTGTAGCCCCAGCATGATGGCGGTGCGAGAAGGATTGCAAACCATGGACGGACTGTGGGCATTGGTGAACACCATGCCTCGCTCCGCGAGTCGATCCATGTGGGGTGTCTTGGCTTGGGAGTGCCCCAGAGGCCCAACCCAGTCGTTCAAGTCATCGATCGCAATAAACAATATATCACGTCGATTGTTGGCCTGGATCAGCGGTAAAATAATTAGGACAGCTAGTGCAATCAGGGGTCTATTCGGGGACATATCGGTTTAATGGCGATACGGATACAGACTGTCCAATCATTTATTTGAGGATGGATATTTCAATGCTCCATTCCGAAAAGGAATGAAAAACGGCACGCAATAGAGAATTGCGTCAGGTTTGTAGAATTTTGTCTTTGTACGCCTTCGGCTCTAGAATAACTCCTTAACCGCGGGTTTTGTGACCTTGCCCATGGTATTTCGAGGTAGGGTGTCTACCACCAATAGTCTTTTAGGTAGTTTGTAATGGGACAGTCTATTTCGGCACCAGTCTCTTAAATGCCCCAAGTCGAGACTAGATCCCGCTTTGAGTATTACGGCAGCGGCAACGACTTCTCCCCAAGTTTTGTCTAGATGACCAATGACTGCGCATTCTCTGATATTCGGATGTTGTAATAGTACGGCCTCAATTTCCAGAGCGGACAATTTGTACCCCCCACTCTTGATGATATCAACTGAAAGTCTACCCATGATTCGATAGTATTCAGTTTCCATTACAGCCATATCACCGGTTCGGAACCAGCCGTCGTCAAAGGATTCTTTGGTGATTTCCGGGCGATTCCAGTACTCGTTGAATACACAAGGCCCCCTCACTTGAATTTCACCCGGTTCATTCTCGACCTTTACCAGTTCACCGGTCTCAGTTTTTAGGCGGATCTCGACGAGAGGTAGTGCCTGGCCTACCGATCCAGGTCGACGTTCGCCATGAAAGGGATTGGACAGTGCCATGCCGATTTCGGTCATCCCATAACGCTCCAAAAGTTTTTGCCCGGTCAGTTCGGTCCATTTCATGTGCACGCTCGCGGGTAGGGCGGCCGATCCCGATACCATTAACCGCATCTTATTGAAACCTTTGACTACTTTCGAGCGTTCTTGATCATCTGAATCTTCTAAAGCCTCAATCAACTTTACGTAGATCGTTGGCACGGCCATGAAAACCGTATAGGCATCTTCCGCCACACGCTTAAAGATGGAACCGTATTCAAATTTTGAAAACGTTTCGATCGAAGCTCCCATCCAGAGGGCACAGGAGAGAACGTTAATGATCCCATGAACATGGTGTAGTGGTAAAAAGAGAGGGATGCGGTCGCTGGCCTGCCATTCCCAGGCTTCGATTAGCGATTCGATTTGCGCCTGAATATTGCCGTGCGTTGTGACCACTCCCTTTGGTTTGCTGGTGGTTCCGCTCGTGTACAGAATCATAGCTCGCCGCGAGGGTTCCAGCATTGGTAGCGATTTCTCAGATACAAGTTGCAGGTCTTCCAGAACCAGCAAAGGAATTTCTAGGCGCTCGCAGACGGATGCCACTTTGTTGGCCTGTTCCCGTGTCGCTATAACTCGACTGGCTTCCGAATCGGTGATTGAATATTCGAATTCTGGTTCTGCGGCCGAAAGGCATAAGGGAGTTATGACTCCACCTGCTCGCCAAATCCCCCATTGAATGGTTGCATATTCAGGGCCACCAGGAGCCAAAAAGGCGATACGAGCTTCTTTCAGGTCAGCCTCATCCCCCAATAGCGTTGAGGCCAGTGCGGCGGAATCCGTTAGTAGCTGTTTATAGGTAAATTGCGATGTGGTATTACTAATGGCGACCTTCTCACCATAGTTACGCACTCGAGAAAACAAGGGTAGCTCGTCCATAGGTATTTTGACTAAGTGCGTACCGAAACACAAAATACAGAAGGTGCAAGCATTCTGAAGCCCTGAAATCCTAGACGGTCGTTCAATGCTCAAAGAATATTGAAATACAGATACACCCTACCAAGGCAATGGTATCCTCGTTAGAGCTTTCTTGCCATAACCTAGGGATTTAGCACATTGATTGTAACCGAGACCTTAGTGTAGGCATTTCATAGAAGGCGGTTTAAGAAACTGTCTCTTTGAATGCTTCAGCTAATTAGGGCCTAAACACCCACAGAATAATGACCATGACTATAAATAAATCCTATCTCGCTGGCGCTTTGGTATTTGTGTGTGCGTCAATTTTGACCTCATCGACTGTATTTTCGCATCACGGAGTCACGGGACAATTCAACCTTGATCAGAATGTGACAGTGACCGGTACCGTGAATCGCGTTCGTTTTGTGAATCCGCATGGTTACGTCTACTTCAAGGCTATCAACGAAGCTGGGGAAGAGGAACAATGGCGATGTGAATTGCGTTCGGGAAGCTTGTTAAAGCGAAGGGGCTGGACTGAGGAGATGTTTGCTCTAGGAACGAAAATCACTGTCAACGGATCGCCGGACCGGCGGGACTCGAAAACCTGCTATGCTCATACCATCACCTTTGCGGATGGCAAAATAGTGAACCGCCGCGACTCGCTCAACGAGGCGGGGCAAGTGGTGAGCGGGGAACGCGAACTTAAACGCGAAGACGGTACGCCCAATCTTGAAGGTAACTGGACCGAGCCCCCAAGAGGAAGAGGCAGAGGTCGTGGCGCTAGGCCTCCTCGCTATGTGATGTCTCAGATCGCGAGGGAAGAAGGAGTTAACTACACGGAAGCGGACAATCCAAGGTTCATGTGCGAGCCCACCAATATCATACTGGACTACAATTTTGATCAAATGGTTAATAAGTTCGAGCAGTCTGAGACCAAGATTGTGATCACCTATGGATTTATGGATGTGGTCCGGACCATTCACCTGGACGGTGAATTTCCCGAAACGATCGAACCCAGCGTAAGAGGCTATTCGGTTGGCAAATGGGAAGGAGACACCCTGGTTGTCAGAACGAAGGGTTTCGGTCCCGGATTCCTACGGGCCCCAGGAGGAAGACCGGGTCCGGCTATTAGACACGGAGAGCAAATGGAAATCACCGAACGTTTTTATCTCAATGAAGCAGGTAATGAACTCAAGCGTGAGTACACGGTTGTCGATCCCGTGTACCTAGCCCAGCCGCACACTCATCAGAATACCTCCGTGCTGACCAGCGACCCCTTCTTGGAGTACGACTGCGACGACCTAACGGTTGATAAGTACGCTGAGTAAAGGATTATTGAATACTCTGTATGGGAGTTTGTTTGCCGGAAGCGAACTGCCTGAATTAAGAGTTTTTGGCGTTGTTAACTAGGCGTCCACCCTTTTCGGTATTCGCGTCGTATGAATGGCTCGGCCTCAGGCGCATTGGTGGCTCGCATTTCCTTAGCGTTCCAATGGATTTTCTTGCCGGTACGATACGCGACGTTGCCAAGATGGTTGGCCTCAGTTAGCAGGCCGGAATATTCAAAGTTGGAAAGGGTCGGAGCTCCCCCTTTGCACGCGTCAACCCAGTCCTGATGATGACCGTTGGCCGATCTGGGAATAAACGGTTCCGGCCCCTTGAAACCGACGAATTTGTCTTCGGGGAGCAAGATATGCTTATTGTAGTCCGACAACAGCATTCCCTTGTCACCGATGAATAGATGGCCACTGGACCACTGAGGGATTCCATGCTCTTTCCAGATTTGCGGCTTTTGCAAGCCTTGATACCAGGTCAGCTTTACCGGTGGCATATCGCCTCGGGCACCGTATTCATAAATCGCTTGCATGGAAGCGGGCGCCATGGCTTCGTGTGGTTTTGGGCCCTTGCCTTCGATGGTGAGGGGTGCTTCGAGCTTTAAAGCCCAGAAAGTAAGATCAATCCAATGGCTTCCCAAGTCGGACATGGTGCCGTTGCCGAAGTCCCACCAGCGATACCACAAAGGGCCTTCGAAATAAACGTTGTGGAAAGGAGTTTCTGTCGCGGGCCCTACCCATAGGTCCCAGTCCAGACTAGCGGGTATCGGCTGAGGTTTTTTGGGACGACGAACAACGATGTAGCGATCTTTCGCGTCGCGAGCCGCCTGTTCGCTCGCATGCCAGCCCCAAGCACGTGAATTCCAGACATGGGCTTCCCGAACCGCGCCGATCGACCCGGATTGAATGAGTTCGACCACGCGGCGATAGTTGTCGTTGGCGTGGTTTTGCGTTCCCATCTGCGTGACCACGTTTGCGTTGCGGGCCGCCATGCGAATGATGCGCCTCCTGCTAAAGTGGCGGACTGGGTGAATTGACGTCTTGAGCTAATTACGATGGGCTGCGGGATTGAGGTGTACTTGAGCAGATTGATAGGGATTTGTCGAATCTCAAGTAGCTTGCCGGAATTGAGAATTATGTATCCAAAAATCTCTGAAACCCTATTTGAATGGGATTTTTGTTTTTGGACTTTCAGTCGATGATTGGGCATTGTTACCGAATTCAGTTGCTTAAGAGGAATATGAATCTATGCGGATAGGATGGATCACTATTTCCAATCTTACGGAGGCCTTGGGCTGCAGCGTTACATGGTTTCGGACAAGCCTCGAACAGATTCGTTTGCGGCAGCGATTAAGGAAGTTGTTCAGGAGGGGGACGAGGTTATCGACGTAGGTACAGGTACGGGACTTTTGGCGATACTAGCTGCCAAGGCGGGAGCCAAGAAAGTCTATGGGTTAGATGATTCGGATATCGCGGAAGTTGCGAAGACGCTGGTCGAGCGAAATGGACTGACGGACGTGGTTGACATTGTACGATGCAATGCCAGCAATTTTGATTTAGGAAATACCACGGATGTAATCGTGAGCGAATGGCTCGGGCTCCTTGCCTTTGCGGAAGCGATGCTGGATGATCTGATTGTGGCCCGAGACGCAAACTTGAAGCCCGGCGGTACAATGATTCCATCAGAGGTGGATGTGCTCTTGGCTCCAGTGAGCTGTCCCGATCTGTACAATCGGGAAGGGCCGGGGTTTTGGCGGGAGCCGATTCACGGAATCGACTATTCGATTTTGGAGGAATTGGAGCAAAATCAGGAACTGTCACTGCAAATCAGGTTGCCGGCGGAGTCAATGCTAGCAAAAGGGCAGCCGATGGTTTCCTTGAATTTGGCAACTGCCTCGAGCGAGGATCCATGGGAACGCGGAGAGCTTGAGTTTCAAATGGAGCGCGGAGCCCGTCTGGATGGATTTGTGGGCTGGTTCTCTATGCAGCTTTCACCCTCGGTCCGTCTCGATACGGGGCCTGATTCCCCTCTGACCCATTGGCGTCAGATTCATTTCCCATTCAAGCCATTCGATGTGGAGGCAGGGCAAATCCTGAAGGTAAGGTACACCCTTGACCGTTCGGAGCAGCACTCTCGGGCCATCCTTCTTGATCTGGCAGTTGGGGAAAATCGCTATTGTTATCAAATCGGATAGACATGTAGGCGCTCGGTCCATCGACGAGCTCAGGGTAGTAAGCTGATTTTGAACCCAGCTCGCCTGATACGCGGGATTGGGCCCGAGATTCTTTGCCTTTGATTTGATGGGCAGTTAAGGGTTGCGAAGGGGACGGTTGAGTTACTTTTGTAAACCAATTGAATCGATATGCTGTTTTCGTTCGTTCGTTTGCCGCCGCCGTGGTGGGAGGTTCCGTTTTTGCTGCGGCCGAAAGCGTCCGTTTGGATACTGAGGCCGACGAGATCTTGCAAATCCCTCAGTTAAGTGACGGTGAGCCGTCGGCGGGTAAGCGGGTAAATCTAATAGCTCCCGAGTACTTGGGTACCGAAGTTTTCCCATACGCTCTATTTGCCAAGGAACTGGAGATATAAGGGAGAAAAGTTGCCCATAATTTTTGAGTACACGGGTAATTACTTTCCTAAATCAGGATCGACGGGCGAGGTTGAAGATGCAGGGCTAGGTTATGGTCTGTCAGGAGGTAAGTTTATTTGGGTCTCATTGCCTTACATAAGCCAGGATCATAAGGACAATCAGGTGACGTGGTGGGGCGACGAGCGCACAACGGTTGAGTACGCAAAGGTCAATGTGCCGCGGATTATTCGAGAGTACAACGCGGATCCCGAAGCGGTGTTTTTGTGCGGTTTTTCCAGGGGGGCGATTGGGGTGAACTATCTTGGTCTGTATGATGTCGAGGTTGCTCGATTATGGTCGGCCTTTATTACTCATGACCACTTTGATGGGATCAAAGAGTGGAAAAATACTGAATAGGGAACGCCGATGGAAAAGTACCGTGCGGGAGCGATCGAACGCCTGAAGCGAGTGGGTGATCGACCTTACCTTGTCAGCCAAAATGGTGGCACATCTGGTAGGAAGGAGTTTATTGAAGCGGTTTTTTCGTCCACCGAAAATTTTACGATCAGTAATATCAATACAAACGAGATCTTCGGGAGCTTCCCTCATCCAATGGCCGTTCATCCGCATACCGATAGGTGGACATTCATTCCGAGCAAGTACCGCTTAAGAACGTGGAAGTGGATGAATAGGGTGGCGGGACTTTCAAAACCAGAATGATTGCAGGAATGTTACCCTTTTCTTTTTGATACGCTGAGGAAATGGGCATTGCCGGAGCGGTGATGCTCCTTTTCGGGGTCTTTTCTGTATTGAGAATGCAATACGCTCCGATTTCCCCAGACGATTACGAGATCCAGGGCGTGAGTTTTTGACCGGAGTGAAGGAGTGAGTTTGAAGGCTCAGATGAAACGATTCACTGAAGATTAGCAAAATCGTCGTTTTCAGTACTTGCACCCGTTGTAAGATTGGAAAACGTTTTATATCTCAGAGGACTTAGCAGGAGGGTAGCCATGCTGAGAATCCCGTAAATTTGAAATGGGTCGAATAGAGATCAAAGCGCTAATTGTTGAATCGGATGCGTCGAGGACAAATCGGATCGTCGCGCTTCTCGAGAGATCAAACGATCAACGGTTTCGTTGTTGCACTGCAAATTCCTTGGTGCGGGCGAACAAGCTGCTTGTAGAAAAGCGATGTGACATCGTGCTAAGTTCCCTCGAGCTAGTGGATGCCAAAGGATTGGATTCACTTGTCTCGTTTAACCTAGGTAGAGCGGATACTCCTGTCATAGCTCTCGTAGAAGGAGCAGAGTCTGATTCGGTATTAAATGCGGCTCGAAGCTTGTCCGACGATTGCCTCTTTTGGGGAGAGCTCGGGGAGGATCGTCTTGTTCAATCCATTTCCTATGCGCTCGAGCGCCGTCGCATGCTTCGAGAACTGCAGATTCAGCGGACTGAAAAAGTCGGAGGGTATGAGAATTTCTATTATCAAGGGATCTTGGATAAGATTGATGAGGCGGTCTTTGTCGTTTCCAGAGAAGACGGGGTTTTGTTGTACTCGAACGAAACCGCTAAGCGTTGGTTTGGCGCAAATATGGGTGAAGCCCTCGAGGATGTACTGGAGTACGATCTCCTTGAAGTTGACGAGGTCGAGATGGAGATCTCCGTCAAGAATTCTAGCTATCCGCGAGCGGAACTGAGGTCCTTATCTGTGGATTGGGGCACGGAATTGGCGTGTCTCATTTCGATGCGGGACATATCTAAGCAGAAGAGAGCGGAGGACGCTTTTCTGGCGAGTCAGAGGAGACTGGATCTAGCCACGATGGAAGTTGGGTTTTGGTCATGGAATCTGGCGAGCCAAGAGGCGCAGTTTAGTGATTCGCTACGAAGAACGTTGGGTTACGAGCAGTCTGTATTTTGCGATACATTTTCAGATTTCGAGGAATTGGTTCACCCAGAGGATAAAGATCGAGTAAAAGCTGAGTTTCGCGTTATTGCCGGTGATTCGATATATGATTTTGAATTGAGATTTAGAATATGTTGTGGAGATGACCTCTATGCGAGCGTTGGAATGAGAGGTGGTCGAATTCCATTAGGGGATCCAGAGCCGGTTGTGATTGGGGGCTCATTGTTCCGGCTGAACGACAATAAGGAGAATTATGTTTCCAAGAATTCTGGAAAGGCCGGTTTTGAAGAACCGTCCAAAACACAAAGGAAATCCGTTAAGAAGAATTTGGCTGCGGTTGGAATCGCCTTGATCGTAGACGACGAAGAGGTGCTTCGCAAAGCCCTAGACTCTATTTTGGCTTCCTATGGATTCACTACTCTACTCGCCAATGATGGGGTAGAAGGGATAGAGCTTTACGAAAAGCATCAGGGGGAAATTGAAATCGTAATTATTGATATGAATATGCCCCGTGTTGATGGTAGTAAAGTTTTTGAACGGATAAGAAATGATGGTGATCGTATCCCAATTATAATGACGAGTGGAAACGATGACAAGCAGGCATTGCCGTTCTCAGATGGGGAGAAGGAGAATTGTGATTTTCTCTTGAAACCGTTCGGACTAGCTGATGTGAAGCAAGTCGTAGACCGGTTTGCCGGAAAACCGGTTGCTTTTGAATAGTGTAGCCGGGCCTGGCCCGAATTTGCTTTAGAGGAAAATGAAGGCTGGGTTTTCGAGGATCGTCTTGAGCGACTGGAGGAATTTCGCTCCGGTCGCCCCATCGACAACACGATGATCGCAGCTAAGGCCGATTTTCATTATCTGCGCGGCCTCAATACTTCCGTTATCTCGGACGACTGGACGGGCGATTGTGGCACCAATTGACAGAATTCCTGCGTTTGGAGTGTTGATGATTCCGTAAAATCCGGTTACGCCGAACATACCGAGATTGGTTACCGTGAAAGTGCTTCCGGACATCTCGTTGGGGGAAAGTTTCTTCGATCTGGCCTTAGTGATTAGTTCTTTCGCTTCTGCTGAGATTGATTTCAGGGACTTTGCCTCCGCATTTCTGATGACTGGGGTCAAAAGGCCGTCTTCGATTGCCACGCCAAAAGAAATATCGACGGAACTATGTTGCCGGATGGTCTTTCCTGCCCAAGAGCGGTTCATTGCGGGAACCCGGCGCAAGGCTTCGGTTGCTGCCTTCAATATGAAATCATTAACACTAAATTTGACGCTTCCGTGCTCCGGTGGAAGGGCGGCTAACTCCGAATTGAGTTGTTTGCGCAAGTCCAGCAGTGCACCGACATCGATTTCTGATTCGAGATAGAAGTGAGGAGCGGTCGTTTTGCTCTCCTGGAGCCGTTGGGCGATGATTGCCCGCATTTGGGAAACCGGAATGTCCTCGGATACGGCTATCCCACCCGATGTGGAAGTAGGGACATCAGTTGAAGTGGGTTGGCCCACAGATCCTGAATCCGCTCCCAGCACATCTTTCTTAACAATTCGACCTTTGGGACCAGAACCGGTCAATTTGGAAAGATCGATACTCCGTTGTTCCGCAATCTTCCTGGCTAGCGGGGATGCTTTGAGTCGACCAGTAGCCGCTTTTTCTTGAGTAGGATCAGGTTCTGCTTCTGAACTTCTTGAATCCGATGATGCATTTTCAGAGGTCTCAGGTTCTGCATTAGCCTCTGCACTTGTTGAAGTATCCGTTGCCGGCGTGGACTGGATATCAATGGATTCTCCTTCTTCTCCGATGGCGCAGATGGGAGATCCAACGGGCACTTGGGCGCCGACGGCGGCAATCTGCTTCAAGAGCACACCCTCGTCAAACGCTTCCAGTTCCATGGTTGCCTTGTCGGTTTCGATTTCGGCAATGACGTCGCCGGACTCTACGGTGTCGCCTTCATTCTTGAGCCAGTTAGCGACGGTTCCCAATGTCATGGTGTCGCTAAGTTTGGGCATGTCGATTATAGTGGCCATATTCTGTCGGAAATTATTTGTGGTGATTTTATCGGGTCAGCAGATCTCCAGTACTTTCTTCACGACCACATTGGCTTTGGGAAGCTGGATTTTTTCCAGAGGTGGACTGTAAACAGCCGGCGCGTCGATCGCGGATATCCGCTGGACGGGAGCGTCGAGATAGTCGAAGGCTTGGTTCTGAATCAGGTAAGCGATCTGGGCATCGACACCGCAGAAGGGTTTGTTCTCTTCTACAAGCACGGCACGACTCGTCTTTTTGACTGAATTGACAATCATTTCCTCATCTAGGGGGCGGATTGATCGTAGGTCCACGACTTCTGCATCAATATTGTGCTCCGTCTTCAATACTTCTGCTGCCTCCAGGCAAACCAGTACGGAGGGTCCGTGTGCGATTAGTGATAGGTCGGTGCCTTCCCGCGTAACCTTTGCCTTTCCGAGGGGGACCGTGTAGTCTTCGTCCGGAACTTCGCCCACGTCATTATACATGATGGTACTCTCCATGACATAAACCGGGTCGTTGTCGCGGATGGCGGACTTCATCAAGCCTTTGGCATCGTAAGGATTGGACGGGCAGACAACCTTAAGACCAGGAGTGTTGGCGATAAAGTTTTCTGGAGTGTGAGAGTGAGTGGCTCCAACACCGGTGCCGCCGTTTGCGGGTCCTCGAATAACGATTGGCACATTGATTTTTCCTCCAGACATATAGCGGACGCTGGCGGCATTGTTAATGATCTGGTCCCAGGCAACGTAGGCGAAGCTCCAGAACATGAGTTCCATAACCGGTCGTATCCCGAGCATGGATGCGCCAATCCCCATTCCGATAAAACCCGCTTCACTGATCGGAGCATCGACAATTCGCTTGGGCCCGAATTGCTTCAGGAGTCCCTCTGTGACTTTGTAAGCGCCATTGTATTCCGCAACCTCTTCGCCGATAATTACGACGTTTTCATCGCGATTGAGCTCTTCTATCATAGCGTTTTTAATCGCTTGACGGTAACTGATATCTGGCATGATAAAATTCCCTGATTGGTTTTGCGTATCTAAAAATAAGTTACTAATTTAATCGTTGAAAAAAATTCGACCCTCGGACTGCTTTTGATCTGGATTGTCCTCTTCCCAGTACACGTCTTTCAATATATCCTCTTCGATTGGAAACTCGCTTTGCTCCGCGAAGGCGGCAGACTTTTCTGCCTCCTCTTTCGCAGCGAGGTCTATTTTTTTGATGCCATCGTCGTCCAACAGTTTTGATTCAAGTAGATAGTCTCGGTAAAGGATTATTGGGTCATGGTTTTTACGGTAGTCGTCGATTTCCTCCTTGGAACGATATTTCTTGTGGTTCGCATCGGCGATGGAGTGACCCTGATATCGGTAGGTATGGATCTCCAGAAGGGACGGCTTGGACTCATCTCGGGCTAGATTCATCGCTTTCTCTACCCCTTCACGAATATCGAAGAGGGATTCTCCGTTAATCTTGGCCCAGTTCATATTGTATCCATCCGCTCTTGCAGCAATGCCAGCTTCGGGATGTACGCTGGAACGTTCCTGGGAAGTCCCCATTGAGTAGCCATTGTTTTCGATGATGTAGACGACGGGCAGGTCCCAAAGGGAAGCGATATTCAATGACTCGTGGAAGGCCCCTTGGTTTACGGCTCCATCTCCAAGGAAGCAAAGGGCACAACCTTTTTTCTCTTGGTATTTCAGACCATATGCCAGACCGGCTCCTAACGGTGTTTGTCCCGCAACGATTCCGTGTCCGCCCCAATAGTTTTTGCTGGGGTCAAAGTAGTGCATCGAGCCCCCTTTCCCTTTGGAGCACCCGGTAGCCTTCCCAAAAAGCTCAGCCATGCATTCGTCCATACTCATCCCAACCGCGAGAGCGTGTCCATGATCACGATACGCGGTGATTACGTGGTCATTTTCCTCCATTAAAGAGACGCAACCGACAGCGATGGACTCCTGTCCAATGTAGAGGTGCAGGAATCCTGCGATTTTCCCCTGTTGGTAGGCCCGAAGAGACCTCTCCTCAAATCTTCTGATTCGGACCATTTCCCGGTAGAATCCAATCAGCTCTTCGGCCGTCAGTTTGGCGTTGGCGGAAGTTTTGGCTTCTTTGGCGAGATTTGCCTTTGTCGGCTTGGGTCGCGCAGATTTCTTTGGTGCGGTGGTTTTGGTCACGATTTGAGTTTTTTCTAATTTGAGTTGTAAGAATGATGGCAATTTTCTTCAATGATCAAGGGCATATCGCAGATCCTAGAGTTTCTTGTAGGTATTTGGGCGTCAGGATTTGCTTTCCCAACCTTCAATCACTTGTTCCACGACGATTTCCAGGGGTTGCCCTGGCTCGCAATTGGCTCGAGCGGACACGAAGCTGTCCCTGTAATTGTCGTAGATCGCCCAGAGTCCCTGGCGGTCGGTTTCAGGTATCGAAAGATTGTCGATTTGTTCCCGCGAGAAGAATGAGAACGTTCCCTCGTCTATGGCTTCAGGAAGTTCGTGAATCGCTAGTTGGCTGTCGAATAGGAACATTAGCCAATGATTATTCCCTTCGTAAGCTTTCTCCGCGATCATGCAAAAGAGGTGGAGTTGGGAAGGGTCAATTTTAAGCCCAATTTCCTCGAACGTCTCTCGAGCGGCGCATTGATGGGGGGATTCACCCGTCTCCATTTTAAGCTTTCCGCCAATAGGGCTCCAGAGACCCTGATTCGGAGATTTCTTTCTTTCTAGCATCAGGAACTCTCCTTTGATGTTTCTGATGAAGATCAGGACGCTTATCTTATATTCCATGGGATCTGTCGGAGTTCAGGCAGTGGAGAGAAATAGGAGGGTCAAGCGGAAAGCGAGAATCAAAAAGACCCGAAAGACGTGCAAAGTCTTGCGGGATATCGATTCTTTCGCTAGCCAAGGATAATGTCTCGCCAATTCAGTATATGCAGCTTTCTGCTGATCCTCTGTGGGCCTTTTTTTGTTGAGGGGTCGGTCGGAGTCCGCGAAATTGAATTTGACAGACTCAACGGGAATTCTTCATCAGGCGATTGGCTAGAGTGCACTATCGAAGTCGAGGTGAGGCGAGATTCGCAGGACCCTACCCGCAAGAACCCGAGTTATTTGGACGATTTGGTGGTAAAGCTGATGCTTGGCGTGGAAGTGGAAAGCGAGTCGGGAAAAACCTTCGAGTTCTTCCGATCTGAAGCATCCCTGGTCTCCTTGAAGGAAGGGCGTCACTACATACGATTTTATCTGCCGCCTGAGATTGTGGAAAGGGATCGGGTGCGGAACGAAGTTCATTCCTTTTTGGTTCAGTTAGCGCGGTCCGGGGGCCCTGTTTTCGAGACAGTTTCGCGGCAGTTGGAAAGGCCGCAGGTCAAAGACAGCTTCCTTAAACGGATCGAGGAAGAATCCTCTCAAAACGACGGCATTCTCCTGCCGCAGTTTAAAACGCCTTTCTCTGACGCCTATTCTCGAGAAACCCCCAGCTATCGAGACTTGGACACTCCAGTCTTGGTTCCTTAGCTCTCAAAAAAGTTCGCCTGTCTGAAATCAGTTGATTTTTGGATGTTGTGCCGTTGTGAAATGGGCGAAATTGCTCATTGTCGTTAGTGAATCGCTCTTTGTTTTATGTCATGTGAGGAGCAATTCGTAGCAGGTGGGAATTAATTCAGGGTTATATGGAATAGTTTATCGATGTAAACACCTGGTGATCGACCGTTTTTTCTTGTACCGATCTGATATATTTCAAAAAATAGTAAAGGATTACAAATGAGACCTCCTCACTACCTAGTTGTAAGCTGTGGCTCGAGCCACATTGCTGCTGTTCATCTGTCTATGAACACAAGTGGTCGCTGCGAGTTGGTCAACTACTGGAGGAGGGAACTAGATCAGTCGCTCAGCGAGCCCCTGCTCTGGCTCAAGGCGGCATCCCAGTCTTTTGGCGATGTCCGCTCTCGCTTCAAGGGTGACATGCCTGTGGGGTATGCGCTTCCTGGCAATCTGGTACTGACGAAGTATCTGAAGATCCCCCAAGTTCCTGTGAAGAAGCGGGAAAAGGTGGTCGCGTTTGAGGCCAGGCAGAATATCCCGTACCCGATCGCGGATGTGGCTTGGGATGACAATCTGATCGACGAAGATGATCTGGACTTCGAAACCGTCATCGCCGCATCCAAATCTGAGCTTGTGGAATCGCTCTCACTTTACGGAAAGCAATCCAAGATGGATCCAGATGTGATTGAACCGACTTTTGTGGGTTTGATCAATGCCTTCAGATTCAACGAGCCCGAAACCAGCGGTTGTTCGCTTCTTTTGTCGATCGGCGCAAAGTCTACCGACATTGTCTTTTTCGATGGTAGCAAGTTCTACTCAAGAAATGTGTCTCTAGGGGGTAACACCGTAACCCAGGAAATTCGAGGCGCTTTAGATTTGCCCTTTGATGATGCTGAGAACATCAAGCGAGCTGCGATCGCGGGTGACCCTTTACCAACGGGGGAGCATATCGCATTTAGGGAGGCCCAAGAAAGCTTCCTTAAGAAGCTCAATATAGAAATCAGTCGAACCCTAGCTATTTACAAGAATCACGGATACGATGACGATCCCGTTCGGTGCTACATTACTGGGGGGGGGTCTCTGCTGCCGAATCTCCAAGGCGGTTTGGGAGACCGTCTCGGTTTACCTGTGGGGCACTTCGATCCCTTGAAAGAGGTTCGAGTTTCTACAAGTTGTTCTGACGAGAAGCTCGAAATGGATAAGGCTTTTCTCGCGGAGGCGATTGGAATCGCGATAGGGCGGTTTTTGCCCGACTCGACGCAAATCAATCTGCTCCCGAGGAGTATCCTATGGCAGCGGAAATTTAAACGCCAGCAACCTTATTATCTTTTTGCGGGCCTCGTGGCGTGCGCGTCGATCGCATTGCCACTTGTTAACACAAAAATAGCGGCACAACGATACGAAGAGGAGATTCGTAATCTAGATTCGAAAGTGATTCCTCTCCGGGAGCTCAATACTCGCATCAATAATCGAATAGCCGATATTGAGAAATTGAGAAGCGTGATTGGGGAGGCGAGTATGATCGCGGAGAGTCGTTCAAACTGGATACAGTTTCTGAATGACATTCAATCGCGGCTCGACGACGTGGAAGACGTATGGATAGACCGAATAGAAGTTGCCCGTCCGGTAACTCTCGCCTCAAATACTTCTAACCGTTTCAATTCTAAGCGAAACAACGCGAGTGCTGCAGAACCCAGCAAGGTCCGCCTTCATCTGGAAGGGCGGTTGCTCGATGTGTCCAATCCCCTTTCGACAGTAAGCCAGGAGTCTAATCGCCGGGTGTCGGCTCTTTTGGACAGCTTTGCTGCGTCCGAGTTTGTTGAAGGTCTGGAAAACGAGAGTTTCGATAATAACGTGCCTGGCATTCTGAAGTTTAATTTCACTTTGGTGGTCGATTCCGCCCGCCCATTGTAATTCGATGTTCTGGCTTAAGCGAAATCCTTTTTTCTATCTCACTCTTGGGCTGCTTTTGGTGGTCGCGATTGGGGGGATGCTTTACACTTCGAAGGATGCGGATAGGCTCGAGCAGCTCAAGGATCAGTATGAGTCCAAGGACAAGCAATTACAGCTTTTCTTGAGTCGATCTCCCGCTCCTACGAATGCCAATCTTGCCGTTTTGGACCGAAATTATGAGCAATTGATGGAGGAGTTTAAGAAATCCCAAGCTTCCCTTAATCTGAGTACATTCGACAGGGATCTGTTTTTTGGAAAACCGCCTTCGAATAGCAACGATGCCTTCTTCATGATCGCCAAGTATGTCGAGGATACCCGGCGACTGGCAATTAGCAGTAGCGTGAAAACGGTCGAGGGCAGCCGGTTTGGTTTTAAGCAGTACGAGAACGTGGGACCATCGAAAGAGGATATTACTCGGGTCCATCGGCAGACGAAGATTATGGAAGCCTTGCTTCAAGCCCTATTTGACTCAGGCATTGGCGAGCTCGTATCCATCAAACGTGAAGGATCGGAAGAAGCTCAGCCGCAATTGAAAGGGAGAAGTAATTCAACTTCTAACGGGGAATTATTCAGTTTAGAAGGCGATGGCTTGGTTCGTCGCGCGGATTCATTTGATTCTCTGGCCTTCCGGTTGGAATTCAAGGGTCAGTCCCTCGCTATGAGAGGATTCCTGAATCGAATCACGGGTTCGTCTTTGCCCTTTTCAGTGCATGAAGTTGATGTTAGGCTCGAACGTGAATCTGGGTCTGATGAAGGTCGCAGTGCGATTATTGACAATCCTTTCTTGAGCGAAGAAAACTCGAATGTGCAATCAAGGGCGGTTCAAGTGCCTATCATATCGGAAAACGAGTCTCACTTCGGTGTGACCTTGGAGTTTCTTGAGTTGATCGATAGCGGGGTATTGACTGAGGTGGAGCGCGTGGGAAAGGGAAGTGGCGATGTTTAGATTTAGTCTATCAGAATTTTTGGATAAGTTCATCCTACTAGTTGCGATGGTCGTTTTTCTTCTGATGGGGATTATGAGTATCAAGAGTGTGAAAAGTTTAGATACACTATCTAGTCAAGACATGCCGATGCTTTCAGAGAATAAAGTGGACGTGGAATTGTTCGTTGTAGACAGGCATATCCCTAAGTCAATTTCCTGGGCCCCTCCTCAGCCTCAATCTCGTGGAGAGGATTGGGTTTTCGATGTGTTTACGCCTCCGGTGCTTTACTACAACCCTGCCTCGCGAGAGTTTACGGTAACTTCTCCGGAAACAACGAACTTGAAATCCAAAGATCCTTGGACGGAGTTTGAGATAGAGCTTGTTGAAGTGAGGCAGCGCCCGTACCGGCTCCAATTGGTTGGGTATGCCGGAGAAGAGGGTAACTACATGGCTTATTTCGAGTTCCTGAATACCAATGAACTTCTCTTGGCTAAATCGGGCAAAATGCTTGTGGAAGCAGGGGTTAAAGTCCTTTCTTTCGAAGTGAAGCAGATGGAGGTCGAGCAAGAGGGAAGCATGCCGGTCTTTGAAAAAGTGGGTGTTGCCCGATTGCTTGACTATGAGACTAACGAAGAAGTTTATCTCACGAATTTGGAGACGAAAATGTTCTCTGATCTGGAGGCCAAAGTTCGTTCTAATGAGGATGGAGACGTTTATGTCGTTCGCGAAGGAAGCCAGGTTGAGCTGGCAGATAGTTCATATGTGATCGGGGCTCTGTCAGACAGCCCTCCGGAAGCGATGGTAACGAAAATTTCTATCGATGGTGGAAAACGCCTTTCTAAATTGCTCAAGCCGTCTGCGACTGACGATTTGCTGAATCAAGGTAACCAAGATCAAGGTACTTACAGTCCTTTCGCGATTAGGCCAAAATTCGTTTCTCCGAAACCCAATAGTTAATTCCCCCAATCAGAGCTCCCAAGCCTATGAAAAACTTAAAATCACATTTTTCGAAATTCGCTGTATGCGCTGCAGTTGCCATGATTTCGATCGTCTCGACAAGTTCCTCCTTGGGGCAGAGTGAGATCGATACCAAGATCCGATTGATGTCGGAGGCTCTGCAAGCACGCGACTCGGGAGACTTGGAGAAAGCCCGAGAGCGATTGAATCAGTTGTTGGAGATTACACCGGCTGACCGTTCAGTCCAAAGCATTCTCAAAAGCGTCGATAGCATGATCGCTGAAAAAAACAGTGCGGGTGGCTCGAACGCTGCGTCGGCAGCCGCAGATCGAAGGGCAGCCCTGCAAAGCGAAGCGGAATATTTGGCGCGACTAGAGGCAGAGCGTATAGAAAAATCAATGGTGAGTGCTCGAGAAATTCGTGAAATCGCTTTAAGACAAAGTAAGCGCGGTGACTTTCCGCTCGCTCTCAAAACCATTGGTAGCGCGATAGGAATGCTGGAGCCAAATCCATTAACGCAAACGCTGATTGATGAGCTTAAGCGCGATCAGCGGGAGATCTTGAGAAAGCAATCGACGAGCGATGCCCGGCGTGTGTCCGCCGCCGATTCCTCAAATGGACTTTTGCCTATCGACCAGATCAGTCCAGATTTCGTCAATCTTCAGCAAGAGATTGAAGCATTGTCACTGCGCGGCCGGAGCCAGTTCATCGCAGGCGATATCGACGGAGCGGAGTCTTCCTTCAAGCAAATCGAAGCACTAGATCCCAATAGCGCGATGGCGAAAAGCTTCCTTGTGAAGATCTCTCAAGAAAGACAGTCATTGGCTTACCTAAATAAACTGAAGTCGAGGGAACAGCTTTTGGAAGAAGTCTCTAGCGCCTGGCAACGTCCGGGTATTTACGAAGAGCGTCCAGATGTGAACCCAACGGTGTTAGGCCCTGCTCCATTGCTGCAGAAGCTGGACCGGATTGTCATAGCGAATGTCAATTTTACTGAAGTCCCTCTTAACCAAGCGGTGAATACGCTAAGCGCGATTTCCGAGGATTTTGATAACACAGATATAGGAGCACCCGGTGTAAATCTCGTGCTCCTAGATCCAGAGCGGATCAATCCTACCGTGAACATCACGCTCCGCCATTTGTCGCTGAGGCGAATATTGGATTTCATTGTCGACTCTGTTGGCTTTCAGTACGAAATCCAGGAAGATGCGGTAGTTCTGCGACCAGGAGGTGAGAATCGAAATCTGAATACAGAAGTATTCCCCGTTTCCCGGTCCACTGTAATTCGGATGACTGGATTGTCGGGTTCTTCGACTGAAAGCGCGTTTGATGCGGATCCATTCGCTTCTGGTGGTGGCACATCATCACCTGCAAGAGGAATGGCGAGCGATGCATTCACCATTCAAAATTTCTTGCAGCAGGCGGGGGTAGATTTCAGTAGCACCGAAGGTAGCACAATGGCTTACGACGGATCGGCGATGATTGTGACCCAATCCACGCGAAACCTGGAGCGAATCCGAAATATACTGAATCGGTATACCGATGTTAAGCAGGTCGAAATTGAAGCTAAGTTCCTCGAGGTTCAAGAAGGGACGATCGAAGAATTGGGATTTAATTGGATACTGACCCATGACGATAGCAGAACAAGTGGTAATCCAAATGGAACGGGTGAGGACTACCGGAGTTCACTTAGAAGTCTCTCTGATACAAGTTCCCCCTCAAATGTATCGAGTGCGATTTTGATCGACGGACTGGAAGTCGAGCGGATTACGCCTCCGGATATTCCAGGTGGCGTGCCTCTTGGGGTAGGCAGTGAGCCTTTGACACGAATTTTTGGGGACATCGGAAAAATGAGCGTGGACGTTGCCGTTCGCGCACTTTCCCAGACTTCCGGATCCGATCTGTTAAGCGCTCCTAAAGTAACCGTGCTTTCCGGAAACCAGGCGGAAATAAACGTTAGCCAGGAGTTTCGTTACCCGACCCGCTACACGGATACTGAGAGTAATGTTGGTAATACCAGTGGTAGTATCAACGGTGGAGGCGCTGCTGGAGTAACGATTACACCTGGTACGCCAGAAGATTTCGAAACTAGAAATATCGGAGTCGAACTCTCGGTAACGCCAATCGTTGAAGAGGATGATTACAGTATTACTTTGGAGCTCAACCCGAGCGTGACCGAATTTGAAGGATTCGTCGAGTACGGCGGGCCGAGCGTCGCATTGACTGCGGACCGCACAGTGAAAGTTCCCTCTGGTTTCTATCAACCGATTTTCGCGGTGAGGGAAGTCTCAACCAAAGTTACCATTTGGGATGGGGCAACCGTGGTAATGGGTGGTTTAACGCGTGAAGACGTGATCACAGTTAAAGACAAAGTTCCTTTTCTTGGAGACATGCCATTTTTCGGGCGGTTCTTCCGCTCTGAAGGTGAGGCGTCCTCCAAGCGGAATTTACTGATATTCGTTACGGCAAATCTGGTTAGTCCTGGTGGATCGCCCAAGCGTCAAACGCTTCGAGGGGTACAGCCAGGGGCACTCTTCCAGAATCCGACAATTGTAACTCCGGGCGGAAGCGAGTCGCGGAGTCAGTAGCCCGCCGACTGATAGGCATCCCAGTTATTCCACATTTGATATTTGCCCTTCCTCGTGCGGATGCGCGAGGATTGCGTTATGCCAAAATACTTGCTCGTTGACGGATTCAATATGGCGTTTCGCGCCTATTATGCCGTTCATGAATTAGCCCGTTCCGACGGATTTCCAACGAATGCGCTCTACGGTTGGGTTCGCTCGATGTGGAAGCTCGTGGACGATCAGAAGCCAGATGAGACGATCGTCTTCTTCGACCTTGGAGGAGCCCTAGCGAAGCTGGCATTATTACCTGAATACAAGGCGAATCGAGGTGAAACTCCCGAGGATTTTGAGAAGCAGGTTCCGATTATCAAGGCTCTCACGCAAGCGATGGGGTATGGGATATACGAAGAATACGGGGTCGAGTCCGATGACATCCTCGCTGCTTATGCGAATCGATTATGTTCCAGGGAAGAGGATGCCCGTGTGATGATAGTGAGTGCCGACAAGGATTTTGCCCAATCGGTGACAGATCGAATCCACATGCTGCTGCCGCCTCCCACTGCGAATCCAAGACTGGGCTGGCGAGTGATTGATCCAGAAGGTGTGGAAACTAAGTTTGGAGTAAAAACGAACCAAATAGCAGACTATTTGTCACTCATCGGAGATACGTCGGACAATATTCCCGGAATTCCTGGTGTGGGTCCGAAGACCGCTGTGAAGTGGTTGAATGAATACGATGATATCGAAGGAGTTGCCAGTAATTCAAGTAGCCTAAAGCCAGTTCGATTTCAGGAGATTGTTCCGACGATGAGTGAACAACTAGCGATTAACCGGAAGATTATTACTTTTGATCCGGATTGCGGGCCGGAGTTTATTCCGTCGGGTGTAGTCGACCCAACAAGCCTTTTCAAAATTCTTGAAGAGATGGAGATGAAAACGCATCTGAAAGAAGCAAAAAAGCGGTATTCTCAGGGCGAGTTGGCTCTGTAGACTATTGCGCGTCTGACCTTACTTCGTTTTTCAAGCGAGGCGGAAACGCTACGTATCTCGTAATGATCGATTTTTGGGATTTCCAATTTGGCGACATCCGTGCGTGGCCCAGATGGCGAAACGGTGGTGCCAAGGGGCAGATTTGAACTGCCGACCAAGAGCTTATGAGTCTCCTGCTCTACCACTGAGCTACCCTGGCAACCGTTGGAAAGGGAGGAAAAATGCTCCAAATCTAAGTCAAGTCAAGTTTCCTTTAGATCTGGTTTAGATGTTCCGATGGATTATCCCCCCGGCCGGAACCCTAATAGAAGAGTCAATTTTGGGATATAGCGGCAAGGAGCTTTCTAATTTCGGCTTCCGGTGCCTCATGCTCTTGCTCAATTGCGAGTTTGAGGGCTTGATTTAGTTCAACCCTTGCCTCCTCCATTCTTTCCAGAGCTATTTGGCATTTAGCTTTGAGAATCGAAGCCATCATCCAATCCGGCTTCTTTTGCTGGCACTTTTCGAACAGAGGAAGCGCCTCGTTGGGATTTCCCTCATCCATAAGCGATTGGCCGAGCGAAAAACGGAACAATTCGTTTTCAGGATTTGCGGCGAGGAGCTCTTTGAATTTCTCGGACTTCATTGTATTCTACGATTGTTCCAGCTGAATGACTGGGAACTCATGGGCGGGGCGGGATTCTACGAAGGGTTGGAGAGATAGATTCATCAATGTCGCGAAAACGATCTTCGCGATCTGATTGGTTCATGCGAATGAACTTGGACTTTGGTAAACTCTGCAAGAATTGGCGACCATAAGATTTTTGCAGTACGCGGGAATCTAGAATCGTGATGATTCCCTGGTCGTCTTTTTTTCGTATCAGTCTGCCGATGCCCTGTCGGAACTTAATTAGAGCCTCTGGCAACGTCATTTCTGCGAATGGATTTCCACCTTGTTCTTTGATCCGCTCGGACTTCGCTTCAGCGATGGGGTGGGTGGGAACATCGAATGGGAGCCGCGTCAGTATGACTTGTGACAGAGCGGGTCCAGGAACGTCTACGCCGGTCCAGAAGCTGTCGGTTCCAAAGAGAACGCCATTACCAGAGTTTCGCAGACCGGCGGAAAGTTCGGATCGATTGAGTCCTTGTCCTTGGGCAAAGAATGCGCGACCGGAATCGAGAAAGTGAGATTCAAGCACATCACCGGCCTTCCTGAGGTCTGAGTAGTTCGTGAAGAGGACAAGCGTACCCCCCGCTACACGATCCACGCAGAATTTGATGTAGTCGATCAGTGTCTCGATTGCCAGTTTCGCTTCTTCGGGGGTGGGAGCAGGAATATCGCTCGCAACGTAGATCCGGGTATTGGCCTCGTAGTCGAAGGGCGATTCGACTCGGTGGGAGGTTTTGCCTTCGGCACCGACTTTTAATTGAAAAGGGACTAAGTCTTGCGCGATCGAGAGCGTAGCGCTGGTAAGGACCACTGAGCGATCTTCGCCAAACAATTCTTCACGGAGGTAGGGAGCGATCTCAATGGGCGCGGTGCGCAATGTGACAATCTGATTTCTCCGGCCACTTCGTTCAATCCAGTGGACATGATCCTCTTCTGCTAGGTCGATGAAACGTCGGATTCCTGCGTAGTAGCTGTGCACTCGGTTTCTCTGGTCCTTGAGCTCGTCGTGCATCGCCCCGTCTTCGATCTTCGAAAGTATGCCATCCATAACTTGAACCACTGCTTTAAGCGGAGAAACAATGGTGGGCTCGCACCAGTCAGGCTCTGAAATGCGGGCAATAGCGCGTTGAGACAGTCGAGTAGCCGCAATGTATCCAAAAAATTCCTGCGAAGCTTCTTGTGCGTCTACGATAGCTTGAAGCTGTCTAGGGTGAGCCCACTTGCGGACGACACCTGACTTTCGTTTCGGATTAAACAGACTCTTAAGTTGACGATCGAGACCATAGGAACTGATACGAGCTCCGAAGTGTTCAGTCGCCACTTCGGCAGTTGTATGCGCCTCGTCAATAATAAGAAAGTCTTCAGGAAGGAGAATTCCCTTGGCGTTGGGAGCCAGACCTCCGGCACTCAGAAGCGCAAAGAGCAAACTGTGGTTTACGATGACCACTTGGGCTTTACGCATTTCAGCCCGAGCCTTTTGGTAGTAGCAGGTGTTTGAGTTGCAGTTCTTTCGATTACAGGCTGAACCTTCGGCATTGACCATTTCCCACACATCGTAGTTGGGAATCGGATTCATATCTTGGCGCAGGCCCGATTTAGTGTTTTGCGACCAGTCCGCGATCCGTTTCAGCTCATCAATCTCATCGTTTGGGAATAGTTCCGTCTTGTTAGCAATTGCGTTGGCAAGGCGGGTAGGGCAGAGATAATTTCCTTTCCCCACAAGGATGACAGAACGAAATTCGGCATACTTTTCAAGTTCGGGAACTTTGCGAAATAGAGTGCGGCAAATCGGCAAGTCGTTTCTTTCGATCTGCTCCTGTAGGGCAATCGTATTGGAGGAAACGATACAGGGTCTTTTTGAATCGATAGAGTGGATGACTCCTGGAATCAGATAAGCAAGGCTCTTCCCGACACCGGTTCCTGCCTCAAAGACAAGCGGTTGGTCTTCCTGCATGGATAAGCTTACCGCTTTGGCCATAGAACTTTGTTCAGGGCGATGCTCGAGAGAGAGAGAGGACTGCAGCCAGCCCTTTTCGTTGAAAACGTGCGCAACGATATCGGGCAAGTAAGGGGACGGCGAGCGGCTTTCTGCACCCTCGTTAGGCGAAATCATAGAATATTAATGTCCGGATGTTTACTCTGTTCACGAGGTGCTATCGCCGAGACAAATAACCCCGATGCCTTCCAGTAGCTATTTCACTCGCATATGAAAACATGGTCACCGGCTTCCACAGAATTGTAAAGAGTCAGCATGTCGATGTTTGATAGTTGAATGCAGCCCCCACTGGCAGGGCGACCAATCCTGTTTTCATGGTTTGTGCCGTGGATGTATATGAACCTCGAGTAGGAGTCGCAGTCCTCTCCTTTGTTGAAGCCCGGCTCAAGTCCCTCTAGCCAGAGGATCCGAGTGGTAATCAAGTTAGGTTTCTGGTCCGCGGGGTCGAGATCCTGATAGCGTTTGCCGATGCTTACCCGCCCTTTGAAGACTTCGCCCAGCACGGCTCCGTTTCCGATTTTATCGCGAATTCGATGCAGGCCCAAAGGCGTCCCTCCAGAACCGTCAATATTGGAAGGTGGTTTTAGTCCGGTAGACACCTTGTATTCGATGAGAGTCTGGTTGTTTTCGAGAAGGTACAGGGTCTGCTTTTCGATTGATACCAGCAAGCGTCGCGCTGAGAGCTTGATATTTAGCGCTTCAACCTTATCGGTGTATCGCTGATTAAATTCGGGAATCATTTGGAGAGTATGGTCGATCGGTAACCGTCCAGAGTTGATTGAATGATTCGAGCGGGTCCATTCGTTTCCATCGAAGGCGGGGGATCGGATAGAAATTTTAGATAAATTTAGTACAATGGGTTACAAAGTAGGTATTGTGGGCGCGACCGGTGCGGTCGGCCAGGAGCTGATTTCCCTCTTGGAGAACAGAAAGTTTCCGCTGGATGAGTTGAGACTCTTCTCGTCGAGCCGCTCTGCTGGCAAGCGCGTGTCAGCATTGGGGGAGTCTGTCATTATTGAAGAGGCGACCGAGTCGTGTTTCGATGGACTGGACTTCGCGATATTTTCTGCGAGTGGAACTTTATCAAAGGCACTTTGCCCCGCAGCGGCAGCAGCGGGTGTCGTAGCGATCGACAATAGTTCGGCTTTCAGGATGGATTCGAACGTCCCTCTCGTCATACCGGAAATCAATGCGGCAGCGGCAAGGGAGCATGAGGGAATTATCGCGAATCCTAACTGTACAACCGCGATCACCTTAATGGCGACTTTTCCGCTGCATCAGCGTTTTGGATTGAAGCGCTTGATAACCTCAACCTACCAAGCGGTCAGTGGAAGCGGGGTCGCGGCGATGGAGGAACTAAAAAACCAAATGGACCAGATCTCCCGCGGAGAAGCGGTTGCAGTGGAGGCCTATCCTGACCAGATAGCTCTGAATGCGTTGCCGCATGTCGATTCGTTCCTTGATTCTGGATATACTAAGGAGGAGATGAAGATGTTGAATGAGAGCCGGAAGATCATGGATTTGCCTGATCTGATAGCGTCCTGCACTTGTGTTAGGATTCCGGTAATGCGCTCGCATTCGGTTTCGGTGAATGCTGAATTTGAAAAAGAGGTCTCTGTCGAGGAAGCGAGAGCAGCCATCGAGTCAGCTCCCGGCATTGAGTTGGTGGATGACCCAGAAAACGGAAGGTATCCGATGCCGCTCGATTATGCGGAAAAGGAGGCTTGTGGAGTGGGTCGTTTTCGCAAGGACCTCGCCTTTGAAAATGGGCTGGCCTACTGGGTGGTAGGAGATCAGCTCTGGAAAGGGGCCGCGCTGAATGCGATACAGATCGCTGAGTGCCTCTGCGAAGGATGAGCAAGTTGCATTGTCCCGGGTGAAATATCGAGTTGCCGAGGTCACGGAATACTAAATAGTAAGGTCACATGAGTTTGCGAATCTTGGTCCTGGTTGGGGGAATGATAACCCTTTGCTTTTCTAGCCTCATTGCCCAGACAGACATAGTTCCTTATGCATCCGAAGCGGATTTAGGCAAACTCATTGGGCAGAAGGCTAGACTGGAAGGGGTCTATCATAGAGACGCGTTCAATGCTCCTGCCATCGCGATCAGTGGCCGTGTCTACTATTTATTAGAGAATCCTCCCAATAAACGGTCCTTCAAATTTCCTTCAGAAAGCAGTTTCGTGAGTATCGAAGGGATTCTTTATCTGTACGATGGGAACCTGCAGTTCAATGAGCTCTATAGTGCGATTGGCAAGCGGTACTATTTTTTTAGTATGGATGACGCTAGGATCAAATTTGGCGTCTCGCTCAAATCGAAAAACGAACCGAGGGAAATTGTTCCAGCAACCAAACCGGCCGTAGAACCAGATGCGTCGCGTTTTTAGGTGCTGGAGAGAATCAAGTCGTCGATCTCGCTGATGCCTTGGAGATGGCAATGATTCGGGAGGAAGGGTTGGATTAAAACTGATGATTGCGAGTACCTCGCGCAAAACTTTCGTGTTATTCCGTCATAGCTACCTAGGTGGATTCGCCAAAGCTATTGAGGTTCCTGTGGGGTCGTTGGCTGGAAGAAACTTTCAGATTAAAGAAAATCGGCCGACGGAAAGTGGTGCACGAGTAGGGATTGGATTGAACCTCGAAAGGTTCAAGTCCTCCGGACAAACACTTCGCTCCATCCCATCTTCGCTCCTTGAGTCGCTTCGCCGAACCCTTTGCGGGTTTCTCATCCCTCCTTCGATACGCTTGCTGGCAAATAGCCTTCGTGAATGGGAAAGTTCCTAAGGAAAACGAGACGGTCATTATGTGCAGTCCCGAAGTCAAGGAGGTGTTCCGAAAGTTCTCAAACGACCTTGATAAAGAAACCTTCCATCATGGCGACATAAAGCAGTTTGTGAGACGTGGCAGGGAACACGCTGTACGTCTTGCTGGCTTTCTTGTCTCTCTCAAAGACAACAGACCATCACTGAACCCTTAGCAAAGGATGCAATAGAGCTGGTCTTGTGGCACTGGAGGGAAATAGAAGAAGGGTATGATGAAACGCGTGATGATGCAGTGGAGGCAGTTGCTGAAGGTGCTAGATTATCTCCATCCTTTGGTCCTTATTTGCCAAATTTGTCTATAAAAAACGCCGCTTCCGATTTGTACTTTGAATCGGCGTTTGGATAGTTGAGGTAATTCTCGACCCCCAAGGCGTCGAGCTTCTTTTTCAAAGTGATTCCGAAGCTAACATGGTGAACTTTCCAACCCGTGGCCTGGTCGCCTTCAGGAATCGGATCTCCAGGCGCCATGCGATAACTCATGTAAGTGGGAGGGTCGTCGGCCGACGCAAGGTTAATGGCCGAAATCTTCTCGGCGATTAGGGCTATTTTTTCTTTGTCATTCGTTCCGAAAATTTCGGCTTTGGCCCGATGTAATTCATCATAGCCAGGTATATTATTAAGCCACCAATCGAAGTCATTCGTTGTCTGGCCGCTCAGCGGCGCCACGTAGGCTAAGCGCGTGGATTCGCGGGCTATGGGGTCACTGCTTTCAGGATCGGCCTGATCATCCTGGTAAGCCAGCCACATGGACAACTGCGCACCTGAAGAGCCACCGAAGGCACCTACCTGGGTTTTGTCGACGTTCCACTTGTCCGCTTTGGACCGCAAGGTCTGAATCGCCCGCTGAGCGTCCTTATGGGCAGCCGGAAGCGGCACTTCGCCAGCCAGACGGTAGTGGATGGCAGCCACCGAAATCCCCGCGTCAAGAAGTTGCTTGAGTGTCTCCTGATTTACAGTGTCCTTGCTTCCTCTCACGAAACCGCCTCCGTGGATGTACAGAACCAACGGGGCAGGTGATGAGGACTCCGCTTTGTAGAAGTCCAGAACGTGACGCTCATGTTCACCATAGGAAACGTTTGATACCGTAGGCTCTATTCTAGGAGCCTGATCCGCTGCTCTGCGCTGGGCAAAGCCTTCTGTCGCTATTGATGAGATGCCCCAGAAGAGAGCGGCGATATAAATTATTGAATGGATCATAGTTATGGTGCTTAAAAGGTAGATTAGGATGGCTTTGAAACACTAATCTAATCGCGATCCACTGAAGCTGATTTTCCGCGGACCACTAAACACTCCCATGATGCTATCCCCATCGATGACAGCTTTGAGATCAAAAGAATAACCACTGTATATAAAATTTGCAGCTACCGATCCATCAGTTTCAAGGGCTACGTTTTTGAGTGGCACCTTGCCTTGTGGAAAAATAATCGCGCCCGAAAATCCTTCACCCTCTTCGTTGAGCCGTAATTCCGAGCTCACTTCCGCCCCGTTTAAAGGGTTAACAAATTTAATCAGGAAATGGCCACCGAGCGGTTCTTCATCCGCCTCGGGGATTTGGGCTGATTGGGTCTCAGCTAATTTCTGTGCAGTCTGACAGCCAGCAAATATAAGGCAACTGAGGGCGAGTAGGATGGGGAGTAATTTCATGATGATGATTGGGGCAGAGATTGGCCCAAAGGGCGACAATTTTTTGGGGGCAGTTGATACATAATAATTGCAATACGGCTGCCGCCCCCGACCCGCTGTTGTCGGCTGGTACACTCCAACGGTTCAAGTGAGCTGCCTCCGTTGGAAGGTAACGTTCACAGAATAGTTTTTAGTGGAGTTTTACTCGGGTATTTGTCCTATGTTGGCATAGTTTAGACAAAAGGACTTCGATGCAAATATCCCCATAAATCTGATATTCAGGAGCTTAACAGTGGTGCGCGAGGAGGGACTCGAACCCCCGACCTACTGGGTGTAAACCAGTTGCTCTAACCAACTGAGCTACCCGCGCATCGTAAAAGGCAGAAGATAAGGATGAATTCAATTGGCCTTGGCAAGGCAAAATTGTACAAAAAACAGGGTAACGTCAGAGGCGGGAACGAGAGCGTGAGACTTATGCAAATCCCCCTTGCATGACACCGTGGGGCTGTCTATGAAGGCGTTTTAATTTTAATCAGTATAATCAATGAGACACACTATCTCCGTTCTCGTAGAAAATAAATTCGGTGTTTTGGCTCGCATTTCGGGTCTGTTTAGCGGCCGTGGCTTTAACATTCATACGTTGAATGTCGCGCCGACGCACGACCCAAAAGTATCTAGAGTCACGGCAGTGGTTCGAGGCGATGATTCGGTGTTAGACCAGATCACTAAGCAGCTCAAAAAGCTGATAAACGTTATAGAAGTTCACGACTTCAAAAAGGGCCAAGCGGTTTCGCGCGAATTGATTCTAGTGAAAATAAAGGTGAGTGCGGAAAATCGATCGGAACTCATCCAGATATGCGAATTGTTTCGGGCAAATATCATAAGTGTACAACATGAGGATTTGGTGGCGGAGCTTACCGGAGACGAAGGCAAGATTACTGCATTTCTGAACCTGATCGAGAAGTTCGGTATCATAGAGCTAGGCCGTACTGGCAATCTAGCGATGCACCGCTAAACTTTCTGGCAGTTACTCTGCTAGAACGCCTTTTAAATAGATTCCTTCAGCCATGATACAGCCAGCTAAAGAGTTTGTTGTGGCGACCCGGAAAAGCCCTCTCGCTCTGAAGCAGGCGGAAATGGCAGTGGCTTGTTTTGAGCAAGCAATCCCTGGAACGGTGTACCGCGTCGAAAAAATGGTCACGACAGGGGACAGGCAGCGGGAATGGTCTTTGGAAAAGGAGGGAGGAAAAGGGCTGTTTACGAAAGAGCTGGAAGATGCGCTACTCGAGAAGCGAGCTGATTTTGCGGTTCACAGCGCAAAAGACCTCCCTTCCGAAATGCCGAAAGGACTTTCTATTGCCGGGTTTCTGCCGCGAGAGAGCCCGGAAGACGTGCTAGTATTGAAAAAGGGGATAGAAATACCAAAGGTGATTGCAACCGGAAGTCCGCGTCGCCGGATCCAATTGAGATTCCTGTATCCGAAGGCTGAATTCATCGAAATTCGCGGAAATGTGGATACGCGTTTGAATAAAATAGCGGAAGGCTATGCAGATGCAACGGTACTGGCGGCAGCCGGTCTTAAGAGACTGGGAATCGTTGGGTCGGAAGGAACAGAGTTTGTTAAGCTTGGCTTGGATGATTGTGTTCCCGCGGTTGGGCAAGCGGCGGTAGCTATTCAGTGTCGTACGAGCGATGTGCCGGAGTACGAACGGGCTCTTGACTCATCTACGAGCATTGCAGTAGGTCTAGAGAGAGCGTTTATGAAACGTCTTGGAGGGGGTTGCCAGGTTGCGTTCGCAGTAAATTACTCCGACGGGAAACTGCGAATCTATCACAAGGATTGTGGTAGGGTATCCAGATCGATTCCCATTCAGTACGCTAAGGAAAAACCGACTGAAATAGCAGATCAGCTAATTCAGCAGCTCGAATTAGGTCATGCCTAAGGGGTCAGTCTATTTGGTTGGTGCCGGTCCTGGCAATCCTGGCTTGATAACAGTAAGAGCAAAGGAGCTCATTGAGTCCTGCGACACGCTCATTTACGACTCGCTTGTACATCCCGCGGTACTTGCCTTGCAAAAGGAGAAATGCGAACAGATTTTTGTGGGCAAAAAGTCGGGCTGTCATTCAGTTCCCCAAGCTGAGATCCAATCGTTGATTGTTGCAAAGGCGAGGGAGGGGAAGCTTGTGGTGCGGCTTAAAGGAGGTGATCCTTTTATTTTTGGTCGTGGCAGTGAGGAAGCTTTGTTTTTGCGCCAAGAGGGGGTCTATTTCGAGATCGTTCCAGGAATAACTGCTGCCATTGGGGCGGGAGCCTTTAGCGGGACTCCTCTGACGCAGCGAAACTCGAGTTCGACCCTTGTGATTGTGACGGGGCACGAGGACCCGGAAAAACCAGAGATCTCGGTGGACTGGGCCAACATTCCTCGGGTGAATAGTACGGTCTGTGTTTACATGGGAATTTCAAGACTGGAGCTAATAGCAGCCAGTCTGATGGATGCTGGATTTGAGAGCGATACGGCTGTTGCCTGTGTTGAGTGGGCGACGTTGGGCTGCCAGCGTGTGTGTCGGGGGAGTTTGGGCACAATTTGTGGTGACGCCAAGGAGTTTAAATTGAAATCACCTGCCGTCATAATTATAGGAGAGAATGCTGGAATGGGAGACGAAATATCATGGTTTGAGTCACAGCCTCTGCAAGGACGGCGCTTCGTTGTGACACGAAGTCAGGGACAGGCGAGTGAGTTGAGTGAAAAACTGGAGAAACTGGGAGCGGAGGTGATCGGCCTGCCTTTGATTTCTATTTCCAGAAACGTAAATGAGCAGACTCGAGACGACGTGTTTGCTGAACTTGCCAGCTATGACTGGATTGTTTTCTCGAGCCCCAATGGCGTACGGCATTTTTTCGATACGTTCTTCGAAAAATTCGACGATATACGGTCCTTAGGCTTTATTCGTATAGCAGCCGTTGGCAAGTCAACAGCCAAGGAAATCAGCAAGTTCTACGTAGCCACAGATCTGATACCAGAGGAGGCGAATGCAGAGAGCCTGGCAGACGCTCTCGTGGCGACGGAAAGTTTGGATAGCGCGAAAGTGCTATTGGTTACGGGGAATTTGGGTAGAGATGTCCTATTGAAGAAGTTGGAAGAGGCGAGGGCGATCGTTGATCGATTTGAAGTCTATCGTACGGATCCAACGGATCTCTCCAGCGATCCAGCTGCGAAAGCGTTCAGAGAGCAAGGAGCAGATGCCATACTTTTCACTAGTTCATCGGGCGTGAAATCTTTTGTGGATCAAGCGAAAGACTTGGTTTTAAGCGCCGATGCGATTCGACCCAAGACTGTGAGTATTGGCCCCATCACGAGCGCTAGTATGGAGCGGCTTGGAGTGCCTAGAAATTTCCAGGCGAAGGAAGCCAGCCTTGATAGTCTGGTTGAGGAACTTGTACGGAACTTCGGGAAGGAATCGAATTGAACATGAAAGTACCCTTTATTAACCTCAAACGGGCTCACGATCCGATCAAAGCGGAGCTTTTGGAGGCATTTGCGAGCACCATAGAGCATGGTGGGTTCTGTCTTGGAAAGGATGTCGCGCAATTCGAATTGGAATTCGGAAAAGCGCAAGGGGTGTCCCGTTGCGTGGGTCTAGGCAGTGGGACCGAAGCACTGCATTTGATCGCTTGTGCCATGGGTATCGGTCGAGGAGATGAGGTTATTGTTCCCGCGTTTACCTTTATCGCATCGGCATGGTTCGCCCAATATGTTGGAGCCCGAGCCGTTTTTGTGGATATCGATCCCGAGTCGTATACATTGGATCCAAATCGTATTGAGGCTGCTATTACGGACAAAACTAGGGCGATTGTTGTGACGCATTTGTTTGGTCAATCGGCTGACATGGATCCCATATTGGAGATCGCGCGTTCAAAAAGAATCAAGTTAGTCGAGGACGCAGCCCAAGCTCATTTGGCAACTTACCGAGGAAGACCCGTAGGGGAGATTGGCGATGCGGGAGCGTTTTCTTTTTATCCGACTAAAAATCTCGGTGGATTGGGCGAAGGGGGATGTGTGACGTCAGGTGACTCCGCATTACTCGACCAAATCGAAGTGTTGAGAGCCCACGGTTCTAAAGAACGCTATCTGAATCACTTCGTTGGATACAACAACCGGATGGAAGGGTTGCAGGCGGCGTCCCTAAACGTTAAGCTCCCGAGTTTGGCGGAGAAAACGAAGCGGCGGCAGCTGATTGCGAGTCGCTATGGAAAGGAAATCAAAAACCTCCGAATCAAGCTTCCGGCAGTTGTTGAGTGGGGGGAGTCGGTGTATCACATGTTCACAATTCAGCACCCGGAGCGTGACCAATTGAAGACCTACCTAGCAGATAATGGAATTGGAACCGATATCGTGTACCCCTATCCGTTGCATTTGCAGCCCTGTTTTTCCTATTTAGGTTACAAAGAAGGAGATTTTCCTATTTCGGAGAATCTGGCTCGCAATTGTCTGAGTCTGCCAATCGTTCCTGAATTAAAGGATGGGGAAGTTGATTATGTGATCGAGAAGATTAACCAATTTGTCGGTTGAGCGGATGGTAGGAGTTGTAAAAATCAAAGTTTGCGGTTTGACGCGACTGAGTGATGCGAAAAATGCGGCTGCAATGGGAGCGGACTTCCTTGGATTTATTTTCTATCCTAAGTCGCCTCGATGTCTCGCTTTGAACGAGTACCAAACGTTTCAATCAGAATTACCGGATTTGCCAAAAGTGGCGGTTACGGTTGTACCTGATGCGGACCAGCTCAATGCTCTCCTGCAGGCAGGATTCGATTACTATCAAATCCACTTTCCATTAACAGGGCCTTATCGGCAGCAGATCGAGGAGTGGTCAAGGCAAGTGACTCCGGAAAAGCTTTGGTTAGCCCAAAAAGTGGGTCCAGAGGAGGAATTTGATGAAACCCTTATAGCTTACGCAAATACCTTTCTTTGGGATACCTACCAGAAAGGTGCTTTCGGCGGAACAGGCAAAGTTGGCGATTGGGAAGGTTTCGAACAAGTGTCGAGAAAGTCCCCCGATAAGAATTGGGTTCTGGCGGGTGGCTTGAATCCGGGCAATGTCCGCGAAGCCATTGAGAAAACCGGAGCGAAGCAGGTCGATTTGAACAGTGGGGTTGAGAAATCTCCCGGGTTGAAGGATCTAAATAAGTTGGAACAGGTCAGAATTATGCTGCAAAACACATGATTTTTGTTTCGCCATAGCCTCAAAACGGGCTAGAGTAACGGGTCAAAGTAGCTTCTTTTCTTATGACCTCCCGATCACTTCTGTTTTTCACTACTTTAGGATTAAGTCTCGCTGTCAGCCCTCTGGGTGTAGCTGATGAAACTGCCAAGCCAAGAATTGGGGAGATACAAGAGGCCAATGCTGAGCAGAAGGCGGAGCCGGCTTCGATCGACAAGGTGAAGATTAGCAGGACGACCATTTTCGACGAAACGGAGATCAAGAAACTCTATAAGGAGTCCAAAGCTCAAAACGAGAAGATGAGTGAGGGTCTGCCCGCTCATCTAAACTCGGAAGAGATGGAATTGGTAACACTGAAGACATTAAATGTCGGCGGGGATGATATCAAGCTGCAGAGAGAACTTATGGAAGTCTTAGATCCTAAACCAAGACGCCGGCTCGAAAGAATCGCCGATCTTGATCCTGATGCGGCCCACGAAATGATGGTGACGATGAGGAATGACCAAGAGTTCATGTCAGGCCAGTATGACCGGCCCGTTTCCGCGGGAGATCCTGGACGTTCGGCGAATTTCAATGCCGGACAGATCGCAGGAGCCTTTGATAAGCTGATTAGCTCGCTTCAGAGCTCCAGAGCCAAAAGGGAGAAGCAGCAGAAGGAACTAGAGGCACTGCAAAACCAGAAATAGGTTCGAAATAGCGTAGAAGGCAGAGAGCAGGTTTTATTCTACCAACTTTTTGTTTCAGCCGAACCAGTTGAGCTGCCTTTAAAAAGGAAGCTTTCCTTTAAAGCCGCCCAGCCCACTACCCAGGTCGCCACCGGCCATTTGAGAAGGGTCCATGCCTTGAGCTTTCATTTGCTTCATCATTTTCTTCATTTTCCCGCCCCCGTTAAGCTTTTTCATCATCTTCTTCATCTGCATGTGCTGCTTGATGAGCTGATTGACCTGGCTGATTTTGACTCCGGAACCTTTGGCAATACGATTGCGGCGGCTGGCGTTGAGGACATTAGGCGAGCGACGTTCTTGTAGCGTCATGGAGAGAATGATCGCTTCGGACTGCTTCATCTGATTTTCCGCTTTGTCGTCCATTTTCATTCCGCTCATACCTGGCATCATTCCCATAATTGACTGCATTGAGCCCAGTTTTTTGACTTGGCTGAACTGGTTGAGCATATCTTCGAAATTAAAATCGGCAGCCATCATGCGGCCGGCCATTCTCTCCGCCTCTTTCTCGTCGATCGATTCTTGGGCCTTTTCGACGAGCGAAACCACGTCGCCCATCCCGAGAATCCGTGAAGCCATCCGGTCGGCATGGAAAAGATCGAAGTCCTCCAGCTTCTCGCCGGTACCTGCAAATTTGATCGGAACGTTGGTGATTTGCTTCATCGAGAGAGCCGCGCCACCCCGGGCGTCTCCATCGAGTTTTGTCATGGCGATCCCCGTTAGCTCGACTGCTTCGTGGAAGGACTCGGCCACATTAATTGCTTCCTGACCGATCGCTCCATCCGCGACCAGAATGACTTCGTCGGGTTGAATGCGTCGTTTGAGTTCCTTGATTTCCTCGATCAGTGGGGCGTCAATTTGGAGCCGTCCTGCGGTATCGAAAATGATCAGGTCACGTCCTTCAATTTGGCTCTGCTTTAGCGCGTTTTCGCCAATCAGAGGAACGTCGGGCGATGATCTATCTGAAAATACAGGAACGCCAATCTGTTCACCGACGGATTCAAGCTGGTCGATCGCAGCGGGACGATAGATGTCGCAGGCAACTAAAAGAGGATTGTAGCCCTCTTTTTTGAGAAACTTCGCGATCTTGGCAGAGGTGGTTGTCTTTCCCCCTCCTTGCAGACCCACCATCAATATTTTGAGGGGCCGATTGGTTGACAGCTCCGTTTCACCCTCACCTAAGAGTCTAACCAACTCGTCGTTGATGATCTTGATGATCTGTTGGCTCGGAGTAACCGACTTCAGGACTTCTTGTCCGACGCACTTTTCCTTAACGGTTTCAATAAACTCCCGCGCGACTTTGAAGTGGACGTCGGCGGAAAGGAGGGCGGCGCGCACCTCCTTCAGAGCTTCGGACATATTTTCCTCGCTCAGCTTCGCCGTACCGCGAAGTTGGCGCATGGCGTGAGACAGTTTGTCGGTTAGGCTTTCAAACAT
The DNA here is from genome assembly GCF_014529625.1 of Candidatus Pelagisphaera phototrophica. Taxonomy (GTDB): domain Bacteria; phylum Verrucomicrobiota; class Verrucomicrobiia; order Opitutales; family Opitutaceae; genus Pelagisphaera; species Pelagisphaera phototrophica. Next base: position 3,828,367 of record NZ_CP076039.1, on the reverse strand, counting down.
GGATGGAGATATTGGGAAGATTGTTTCAAGGCGTAAAGCTTTCGATGGGCGTGATTCGATTTACGGCTGGATATTATTTCAGGAGCGTGCATTTTGTCGGCCATCATGAACGAGGTATTAAAGCTTCTTACTGAAGGAGAGCGTCTGAACGAGAGCCAGATGGCTGAAATTCTTGGCATGTCCGAAGACCTTTTGAAGGAACAGCTATCAACATTGAAGGAAAAAGGCGTTTTGCTGGGCTGGATCCCGGTGTTGAATCCAGAGGCAGATGCGGAAATGACCGTTCGTGGGGTGATTGAAGTGAAAATTACCCCAGAGAGAGAGGGCGGGTTCAATCGTTTGGCTCAAAGAATAGCTCGATTTGATGAAGTGGAATCCTGTTACCTAATGTCTGGATCCTATGATCTTCTCGTAGTCGTGCGACAATCTACGCTCCACAAAGTGGCCTCGTTTGTTTCGGAACGGCTATCGACGATTGAAGGGATTGTTTCAACGGCGACGCATTTCATGTTGAGAGGGTACAAAGAGCAAGGCTTCCTGATTGAGCAGCCCAAGGAGGACAAGGATCGCTTGGATGTTTCGCCGTAGAACCGTTGCTAGCCAGAAGAACTTTGGATGAGCCCATGGGGTTCCGATCCATGGTGTCGCCCTTGACCTAGCTTAAACTCAATTTATTCGTGGAAAACTCAGAAAACCGTTTTGTTGCCGATCATGTCACCGGACTTCCTCGTTCGGGTATCCGAGACTTCTTTGAGCTTGTCGCGGGAATGGAAGACGTCATTTCCCTTGGAATTGGCGAGCCTGACTTTACGACACCTTGGCATATCAGAGAGGCTGCGATTTACTCGATTGAAAAGGGCCGTACTTTTTATACGTCAAATCTCGGGACGCTCGAGTTGCGTCGGGCAATTTCGGATTATATAGATAAGTATTTTAATATTAAATACGATCCGAAGAGCGAAGTTATTGTCACCGTTGGTGTTTCTGAAGCGATGGATATCGCGTTGCGAGCCATCCTTAATCCGGGAGACAAGGTTCTCTACCAGGACCCCTGCTTTGTGTCTTATCATCCGACGGTAATGCTGGCCCATGGGATTGGTATTCCGATCAAGACGGACGCGGAGTCCGCCTTTACGATAAAGGCAGCGGAGGTGAAAAAATCGTGGGTGCCCGGATGCAAGGCCCTGATCATTAACTTGCCTTGCAATCCGACGGGTGGTGTTGCTGAGCGGGACGAACTCGAAGAGATCGCCCGATTTGCGGTGGAAAAAGACCTTGTTGTAATCAGCGATGAGATTTATGCGGAACTCACCTACGACGGTGAGCATGTAAGCATAGTGAATTTTCCGGGGATGAAGGAGCGAACGATTTTCCTTCACGGTTGCTCTAAGGCCTGGGCGATGACCGGGTGGCGCCTGGGTTATGCTTGCGCTCCTGCGGTTTTGATTGAAGCAATGATGAAGGTGCATCAGTACTCGATGATGTGCGCGTCCATAATCGCCCAAGACGCGGCGGTAGAGGCGTTGCGAAATGGGTACGACGGTGTTCAAAAAATGAAGCAACAATATCGTCGTCGTCGAGATTTGGTTGTTCGTAGATTCAATGAGATGGGGCTTACTTGTCATTTGCCTCAAGCGACGTTTTACGCTTTCCCAAACATCGAATCGACGGGGCTTTCATCAGTCGAATTCGCCAAGCAGCTTTTGGAAAAAGAGAAAGTGGCCATGGTTCCGGGGAGTGCGTTTGGCGAATTTGGGGAAGGATTTGCGCGTTGCAGCTTTGCATCAGGCTATGAGGACCTATTGGAAGCTTGCAACCGAATCGAGCGCTTCGTCGCGTCTTTAGGTGCTGAGAGAGCGGTTGCAGCGAGCGCTTCGATCTAGAAAATTTAACAAGGGTAGCAACCAGTAGAATTCTCTACTCGCTGCTTTGTATACATAGAATATCTATTATGTCATCACACTTTACTGTCGCGATCGTCGGACGTCCGAATGTTGGTAAAAGCCGACTTTTCAACCGGATGATTGGGAGACGTGTATCCATTGTCCATGATATGCCGGGAGTGACCCGAGATATTTTGACCTTCGATATTGATGAAGACGGCTATTCGTTGATGGATACAGGGGGGATGGGTCTAGTGCCGGGGATGAGCGATACACCTGAGCGGCTGGTTGATGCGGTTGAAGGCCAGATCGCATTTTCGATCGATACGGCGGACTACGTTTTGATGGTTGTGGACGGCCGAGAGGGTCTGGTTCCTCTGGACTTGGAAATGGCGGAAATCCTGCGCCGGAATAAAAAACCGGTAGGACTGGTCGTCAATAAAGTCGATAAGGCAGACACAGAGATCGAGATAAACGAGTTCTTCTCGCTTGGCCTTGGCAAACCGTACCTCGTTTCGGCTGAGCATGACAGGGGGATCTCGAGTTTACGTTCTCTTGTATTAGCGAAACGTGATGAAATCGCGGGACCTCCCGAACCCAAAGTCGACGATGGCCGGAAAAAGATTCGAGTTTGTTTTATTGGTCGCCCAAATGTAGGAAAGTCCTCATTGAGCAATTGTCTCGTCAAGTCAGAGCGGTTCATCGTTAGTGACATTCCTGGCACGACTCGAGATTCCATTGAAACGCCTTTCACCTGGAGGTCTAAGCGTGGTGAAGACTGGCATTTTATTATGACCGACACCGCAGGAATTCGAAAGAAAACCAAGCTCAGCTCATCGGTGGAATATTTCTCACGAGTTCGTTCTCTTGATGCGATTCGAGATGTGGACGTTGTATTTATGGTGCTCGATGCGAAGGAAGGTCCGACCCATCAAGACAAAGCGATTGCGGGCGAGGCATCTAAGCTCAACAAGCCGATCGTTATTGTGGTCAACAAATGGGATTTGGCTTTAGAGGCCTGGGAGAAGGGCGAAATAGACGGGTTTGAAACCGAGAGTGAATTTAGAAAGGCTTTCGAGAAAGGGCTTCGTAGGGAGATTTTCTTTACACCGGGTTCCCCCATAAGATTTGTATCGGCTCTAGAAAACATCGACATTGAAAAGATGCTTTACGATGCCCGCCAGATGGACAAGCGTACGGAAAAAAAGATTTCCACGGGCAGATTGAATAGTATGCTTTATAAATTAGCGGATCGTATGCCGGCACCAAAAGTCGACGGTCGTCGCTTTCGTATATATTATGCAGTACATATCGCGAATCGCCCTTATCGGATAAAGGTGTTTTGCAACCAGGCCAAAAAGTTAAACGATTCCTACAAGCGCTACATGCAAGCGGCGGTAGTTGATGCGTTCAAACTTGAGGGTTGCCCTGTAGTATTTGATCTCGTGAACAAGAAGAATCCGTATGTGAAAACTGATTAAGTGGAATTCACTTATAGATTGACGAGTTGTTTTGGATTAGGGTCGGGTTGAATAGAAGCATGAGGCAAAAGCTAATATTCATGGGATCGGATTCAATAGCGCTTCCTGCGTTGAACGCGATTTTGGACGGGAGTTGTGGAAGCATTGGTCTGTCAGCAGTGTACACCCAACCTGATAAACCTAGAGGGAGAGGAAAACGGATAGAGGCTAATGCCATCAAATTGTGGGCACGGGAGAATGGTGTCCCCGTTTTTCAACCGTATCGTGTGGATCAATCGGTGAGGTATGAAATCGAAGCGATCAACGCAGATACGATCCTTGTTATGGCTTATGGTCACTTATTGCCCCAAGTATTGATTGATACACCTCCTTTGGGAATTTGGAATTTGCATACTTCGATACTTCCTAGATATCGTGGAGCTGCTCCCATTCAATCCGCTATTGCTTCTGGTGACCTAGAAACGGGGGTAAGTTTCATGAAAGTCGTTAAAGAAATGGATGCAGGGCCCGTTCTTGATGTAGAAAAAGTGAATATCGAACATTTGGATACGGCCTTGACTTTGGAAACCAAACTTTCCCGAGCCTGCCTGCCTTTGTTGGAAAGGTGTTTGCCCCTCGTTTTTTCGGGCGGTGCGATGCCAAATCCACAGGACGAAAACAGGGTCTCCTATGTGCGAAAGTTGACTAAGGCAGATGGAGGACTCGATTTTAGACGCCCTGCGGAGGAAGTTGCCAAGAGAGTTAATGCTCTGTTTCCCTGGCCAGGAACTCGATTCAGATATGGCGACTCGGTTATAAAAGTCGGCTTAGCCGACCACGGTGCACTAGAACTTGAGGCTTCAGCGGGTCAGGTGATCAGTTTGGAGGCGGAAGGTTTGGCAGTGGCCTGCGGGACAGGCGCATTGTACCTCAAGCAATTACAGCGACCTGGTGGGAAAATGCTCGGTGCGGCCAGTTTTGTTCGAGGTTTTGAGCTGCCTGTGGGGACCGTTCTGGAATCCGTGGAAATGGCAAGTTTGGTGTCGAAGCAGTATTTTTGAAGGTAGCTTAACAATTGTTTCCCATTCAGACAGGGGTTGATGCTTGTTTTCCGGACTCATTTTTTCCACCATTTCGAAATGGGCGGAATTGTTAATGGCAAACTAGCACGAATTGTCTGGGCTGGATTCCTAAGTCTGCTTTTTGGACACTTCTCTGTTTTCGCCCAGACCAGTAATTTGGCGTACCAAGTGGCTAACTTGGTTGAAGATATTCGGATTCTAGAGGAATCGATTAGATCGATGCGAGTCGAGGTTGATAGTATGCGCAGAGAGAACAATCAACTTCGGCAGCAAGTCGGTACTTACGAGACGCGTATAGACAGCAGCATGGGCCAGCTCGCGACGGTTGGGCAGTTGAATCAAGCCATTGCCAAGGCGGTTACTTCATTGGAATTGAGGGACGAAAAGATGAAAAGCGAGATCGTTTTACAGGTAACCGAACAGATAACGAGCTTCGTGGATAGCGTTAAAAAGAGCATCGGTGGGTTACCTCCTCTACAAGTTAAACCGGATCCGGATGTTTTGACTTCGTTTCACGACAATTTCCCCAAGACAGGAACAACCTACACGGTGCGTAGTGGGGACACGATTTCCGGGATCGCCACCAAATTTGGCTCGACGAGGGATTGGATCCAAAATGCCAATGAGATTTCCCACCCCAAATACTTGCAGGTTGGTCGAACGCTGTTCATACCCCACCAGTAAATTCTCTTTAGCTTATGGCGAAACCCAAATCTCGACTCGGTAAAGGCCTTGCGGGCCTCATCTCCGGAGGGTCCGGAAACTCCGGTCTGGCGGCAAAAAAAACGGTCGCTAAGAAGGCCGCAACTGCGGCTGCGAAATCGTCAGCAGGGAACACGGATGCCAAGCGGGCTACGAAAAAAGGGTTTGCCGTGGAGGGAGCCAGCCCCGAATTCTTGGAGTTGCCGATAGGGAAAATCGAGCCTAATCCTTACCAGCCACGAAAAGAGTTCGAAAAGAGCCAGTTGGTGGACCTCGCGGAGAGTATTCAGAGTGAAGGGTTGATCCAACCGATTGTGGTCCGGGAGGTAAATGGATCTTATCAACTGATTGCTGGCGAGCGTCGTTGGAGGGCGTTTCAGCTTCTGAAACTCAAGTCAATTCCGGCTAGGATTCTGGAAGCGGGGGATTCGTCCGCCGCTTCGATGGCCTTGATCGAGAATTTGCAGCGCGAGAATCTGAATCCCATCGAAGAGGCTATGGGCTTTGCGAGTTTGGTCCGGGATTTTGACTTAACTCAAGAGCAGGTCGCAGAGCGTGTCGGAAGAGGGCGGGCAACGATTGCGAATTCGCTTCGTTTGCTCTCTTTACCGGGAGAGGTTCGCGGGTATCTTTCATCTCAGATGCTATCAACAGGCCATGCAAAGGTGCTTCTGGGCCTCGAAAGCAAGCAGGAACAATCGCTGCTAGCCCGGAGAATCATTGAAGAGGGCGTTAGTGTCCGTGGTTCGGAAGATCTCGTGCAATCGATTCGCAAATCGAGTAAATTCAAGTCAAGCCCGACGCGGGACATTCCCGAAGTAGAGTTGGCCGCGGTTGAAGATATTGAAAAGCGCTTGATGTCTTATCTGAGTTCAAAGGTCGCTTTAAAGCATCACCCGAAGAAGGGCAAAATCGTCATCGAATACACGGGGAATGACGACCTGCAGCGAATTCTCGAGAGAATTGGGCTCGAGGAATAATTTCGAATTCTCCGCGAACCTCGGCCACATCCGATGATTGCCTCAACTTTTTTAGAGAGCTGCCAAGCTGCTTTGGCGGAATAAGAGAGTCATGGTGGGTCACGTTTATTGGGCGCTTTTCGATGGGGATCCCATCTGATTTAATTGATTTAGGCCGAAAACGCTTAGAGCTAGTTTAAGTCTTTTATTTTATGCCGCGTGAAAGAAGATTGAGTGCTAATCCCGCTGGTTGAAGGCAGTTCTGGTTTTTGGTTCTGCTTTTCTGAGCTTTGATTTGTTCGCTGCGGAGAGAAGAGCCCGTGTACTTGTGGATTCCTTTGCCGAAGAGAATTACCTCAAGTCGAAAGAGACGGATGAAGGGCTTGTCCCGGAAACGTATCACCTTGTTCAGGGTAAAAAGATTGGTGGGTAAATTAGTGACAAGTCATTGAGCGACGTCCCCTTCATCGAAGTGGCTGAGAATTTGGCTGAGCAGCTCAGGTCTAGAGACCACTACCCGGCACAGGCTAAGGAAGAGGGTGACCTTCTAATAATCGTGAATTGGGGAGTGACCCAGATACAAGCTGACTTTGACGAGCTTTTTCCGACCGACGTCGAGGAAGAGACGGGTGAAGAAGGCGAAGCATCCGACTCCTTTCTCGATGGGATACCCGGTTCTGTCCTTGAATAGGGAGGGTATAATTACAGTGAGCAAAGTAATGCGGCACTTATTGGATTTGATCGAGCCTTGAGGAGAAAAGACTTGGGAACTCAGGACCAATTTGAACTTCAGGAAATTCTTCAGAATGAGCGGTATTTTATGATTCTGTCCGCATTCGATTGGCAGTTGCTGCGTAAAACAGGAGAAAAGAAGCTGCTTTGGACCACTAGGTTAAGCCTGGATACGGTGAAGCAAGGCTTTGATGAAATGCACTTTGCTTTGAGTCGGGGCACGGCAAACTACTTTGGGACGAATTTAGATAGTGACCTGTGCAAAGTGAATACGCATGTCGGATCCGGTGAGGTTAAGTCGGGCGAGTTGAAAGTGATTGAGACTGTTGACGAATAGTAATTAACGTTGTCGGGTTATCTCTCGAGTGGCAAAGGAAGGGATGTGTTTTGAAACGCTCTACCATTGGATGGGAATATAAAAAACCCGCCCTTTAAAAAAAGAGCGGGTAGAAAATTTTATCGTTAGCTTTTCAGATTTAAAAGCCGTCGCGCTGCTGGCGTCGATCTCCCCTTCGGGATCCCTTTCCGCCGCCGCCGCGATAGCCACTGCCACCACTGCCACCGTAGCCTCCGCCACCGCCACCGCCACCGCCGTAGCCTCCGCCACCGCCACCGCCACCGCCGTAGCCTCCGCCACCGCCGTAGCCTCCGCCACCGCCACCGCGATAGCCTCCGCCCCCAGCACCGCCGCCACGTGGACGTTCCGGTCTAGGAGTTGCTTCGCGAACTCGGAGTTCGCGACCTAATAGTTCACTTCCGTTTAGCGATTCGATCGCGGTATTCGCTTCGTCCGATCCCGTCATGTTTACAAATGCGAACCCACGTGGTCTTCCGGTTTCGCGATCCATGATCATTTTTACAGATTCGACTGTACCGAAGGTCGCGAACGCTCCACGTACATCATCTTCCGATGCGTCGAATGACAGATTGCCTACATATATATCCATTTTTGAGAAAGCGCCTTTTCTAAATATGCAGAGCAGATAGCTGGCGCCTCCATCATTACTGCTTGAAAACGCGCCATTTCAAGCGGTTCCCCAACTAATTAAGGCCATCATTGAAAGATGTCGTCGTGACTAATGCAAGGCGTAATCCCGCTAAGTTCAGAGTAGATTTGGTGTACTGGGAACGGATTTGTCCTCTAGCCCAATTGCCTCATAGCCTTTACCCGTGATAATTCTTCCCTGTGGAGTTCTTTGCAGAAACCCATTCTGGATTAGATAGGGTTCATGAACTTCTTCCAAGGTGTCTCGTTCCTCCCCCACAGCGACGGCAATAGTGCTCAATCCAACGGGACCACCTTTGTAGGTCTTGGCAATCGTAGTTAGGATCCGCTTGTCCATTTCGTCCAAGCCATGTCGATCTATCTCGAGCAATTCGAGTGCTTTGCGAGCGATGTCCCGGGTAATCACCCCGTCGCCTTTTTCTTCTGCGTAGTCTCGAACAAAATACACGAGGTTATTGGCGATTCGTGGCGTCCCTCTCGAGCGGCTCGCGATTTCGGCACTCCCTTCACCTTCTACGGCGATATTTAGAAGATCGCAGCTTCGGTTCACGATACTCAATAGCTGGTCCGTATTGTAGTAGTCGAGTCGCGTTTGGAGAGTGAAGCGACTACGAAGTGGGGCTGTGAGGAGACCGCTGCGCGTGGTGGCCCCTACCAATGTGAACTTGGGTATGTTAAGCCTCACGGATCGGGCGTTTGGGCCTTGGTCGATCATGATGTCGATTCGGTAGTCCTCCATCGCTGAATACAGGTACTCCTCTACGGTTTTTGGAAGTCTATGAATCTCATCGATGAAGAGGATGTCGCCTTCCTGCAAATTGGTAAGCATTCCCGCGAGATCGCTGGCCTTTTCAATTACGGGACCTGAGGTAACCCTTACATTGGTCCCCATTTCAGCACCAAGGATAAATGACAAGCTGGTCTTGCCGAGACCAGGAGGGCCGCTGAGTAATAGGTGATTTAATGGCTCGTTCCGTTTTCGAGCGGCGCCTGACATGATTTTGAGACGCTCGATGGTTTTGGACTGGCCGACGAAGTCTTGGAAGGAGTGGGGCCGAAGCACGGACTCGGTTTGACTATTTAGCGGAGATTCGAGCGCGTTTGCGTAGAAGTCAGTTCCGGTGTGTGTTGGTTCGCTCATCGGGTAGATGTCATTCGAAGGCTCGATTTTTAAAAGTAAGATGGAGCTTTGGGATAAGAGCAAGTGCAAGGAAAGGAAAACCCCGCACCTCAGGTTGAGGAGCGGGGTTCGAATTTTTCGGGCTATTCTGAAGGCGTTTTTCTTCGTTCACCCTGTGGCCGCCTGCGTCGTCTTTGGCGGTTACCGCCCTGCCGGTTGCCTTCGCTATTCTCGCCTTCGCCGCGAGGGCGCCGGTTTCGACGTCGACGACGACCTTCTTGCCCTTCACCGGAACCTTCCCTTTGCGGGCGGGCGCCTCTACGGCGGTTTTGTCCACCGCGACGTTTTTGGTTGGGTTTGCGATTATTCGGGCGGCCTTTTCGCCGTTCTTGCGGCTGATCCGGCTCGCTAGCAAAAAGAGATTTCAGCCAGGCAAAGAAACCCCTTTTCTCGTTAGCAACGGGAGCATCTGAAATCCGATCCTTGGAGAGAACCCGCTTTTCAGGTGCAGCTCGTTTGCCGTCCTTCGATGGGCTGAACTCTTCGATCTGGCGTGAGCCGGTCCGTTTGGACTCATCTACTTCAGCAAATCGCCTTGGTCGGCTGGATTCCTGATTTTCATCGGAATCCTTTGCATCTGCTGGATAGGCCTCAACTTCAGACACTGGGGAAAGTGTATTCTCTTCTGAGGAAGAATCGTCCCTTACGGGTTCAATTCTCTGCTCAGGTCGCTCGCGTCGTTTGCGTTCAGGCGGGCGGTCGTTCTCGACAAGAGCCGCTGGAGCTGTCGATCTCGTAGGGAGGTCGTCGATTTCGATGATATCGTCATCGTCGTAAGCTCCACGGATTTGATCTAAGGTTTTGGCGGCCGACGGTGTTTGGGCGCCTGGCCGGCGTTTTCGAGTTCCATACAGGATGGTTGGTTTTTTGGGGGATGGCTGGGAAGGCTTGTCGCTTTTTGGCGATTCAGAGGCGCTAATTGTAACTCCTTGATGCTTAGTCTCTAGCGTTTCGCCTTCTTTATTTCCATCGTTTATTTCTTCGTTTTCGGACATTGTTGTTTCATTTACTTCGATCGGAATTCTAGCGTCGATCGAGCTTAGGTATTTCCTGATTTCTGCGGCGTATCCCTGCGTCGTGAAGGGTCATTTGTTTTCGCCGCGAAAGATGGGTACTTTACGAATATAGCGGATTATTCAATCTTTATTCCTTCGAGATTGAGTTGGTTCGTCCTCAGTCAAGGGATCGTTTCAGCCCTTTGGGTTGAAATTGTGGCTCAGATCTTTGGCCTATTGGCTTGCCTGATAGGACAATGGAAGCTAGCGGTCAATACATGGACAAGCTCACGCAAATATTTGAAATGCAGGAAGAACTGAACTCCCGAATAGGGGTGAATCTCAGGGACATCGACGACGATGAGAAGACTAAGTGGATTTTGAATTACACACGGGCGATGCAGCAGGAACTTGCGGAATTGACGGACTCTGTGCCTTGGAAATGGTGGGCGAAGTACCAGGAATTCGACCATCAGAACGCGAAGGTGGAGGTCGTTGATCTGTTCCACTTTCTGGTATCCCTCGCCCAGACTTTGGGAATGACGGCGGATGACGTATTCAAAGCCTATATTGCTAAAAACAAGGTGAATCACGAGCGCCAGGATTCAGGGTATACCGAAAAAAACGAAGCGGATTCGCGCCATATCTAGTTGGTTTCAGTGGTTGCTGGATTCCTCAATTCGATGTGTTTTCGAACCTGAAAGAAGTTCTCGAATCTAAAGCCCCATGATCCGATCGATCCATAGTCTCCGATCACTAGCCTTTTGTTTTGCCTGGTTGCTTGCGCTCCATGGCTTGAGAGGTCAAGTGGATCAGATTCCGCTATCAAACAATATCTCGAGTGAGCTTTCCGGTATTGGGGATGTGTTCTGGAAAGCCAAAAGTGCCGAGAGAGCTTTGGAGGCGGGTCTCTACGAGTTGGCTTCTGAATATGCACGGACCGCCTTGCAGGACGAGAGAATCACCGACCGAAATTTGCGTAATAAGCTTCGGTTGATTAGAGCTGATGCCATGCTGGCAACAGACCGCTTATCTGATGCGGAGGCTGCCCTGGAAGAAATTGGTCAGGAACCATCAAACACCAGCTCGGTGGATCTTCGCAAAGCTCTCATAGCGTTGTCCCGCAAGAACGCATCGTCTGCCTCCCGATATCTGGAATCTGTGCAGTCATCGGATCTAGAAGGAGGGGAGCTTGCTTGGCTGGCGTTGATCCACGGCTGGCTCGATCTCACTTCGGGTGACTACGGCGGATCTGAGATAGAGTTTGAAGAGGCTGGAAATGTTGCGCAACGCACGGCTCCTTCCTTGTATGCGCAGATCGGATTTCTAACCTTTCGCTTTCAATTAGAGTTTGCGAGCGATCAGTTGTCTTTAGAGGATTTAGAGGTAGCCTATGAACGATCTCGAGGCTCCGAAACCGGTTTTAGGTATGCCCAACTCCTGGCAGTGTCGCTTCAAAATGAGAACAGAGCTGACGAAGCGATAGAAGTATTGAGTACTGCCTTTTCTGAAATTCCGGAAACGTATGCTGAAATTAAAGACGGCATACAGCTTCTCCAGATTCTTATTGCTGGGTTGGACTCAAGCCTGGGTCAAAATGCGGCTAAGGGTTTGGCGATCGAAGGAAGTGATTTGAAGCTACAGCGCATCGCCCTGCAGAATCTAGTGTCAGAAGGCTTGAATGGTCCTGATGGAATTAAGCGAATTATGCGTGAGACGCTTGACGAGATTATTGCGACTTCACAAGGCCATCCGATGACAGCTGAGGCACTTTACTACCGGAGTATCGATGGGTTTCAGAATGAGGATCATACAAGATTAGAGGACGACGGGAAAAGAATTGTGGATCTATATCCAGATTCAGAATACAACCAAGGAATGCTCACATTGTTGGCCTCTTCCGCCTGGCAACGGAATCGGTTCCGGACGGCTGCGAGCTTTCTTACTCAGTTGAAATCAAGATTCGCAGACAAGCTGGATGTTGATCGGCTGAACATACTAATCGCGGACTGTTACTTTAGGGCGGGAGACCAGGCGGATAGCGAGGGAGATTTTTCAGATGCTGCAGATGCCTACAGGGTGGCACTGGAAGGAGATTTGGAGGAACAGGAATTCAGCCAGGTTTTTTTCCAACTCGTGCTTTCGCACTTGAATGCCAACGAATTCGATGAAGCGAAGCGAGTACTAGACAATCCTGAGCTCAGTAGAAAATCGTCACCAGTGGAGATCTGGCAAGCGGAATGGATGCTCATTAAGCAAATGCGGCTGCGTCAGGAATCCATAGAAGCCTATGAGAGGATAAACTCCTTCGTTAGCCTTGAAGGATTGAGCTTGAGTCTGCAGATGAAGATGCTCTGGCTCGGTTCGAAACTCTCCTACGAGTCCGGGTTGTATGGCGAGACGCGCACTTGGGTAGATCGGCTGACAGCGGTTTTGGGGGACTTACTTGAAGACGTGGAGGACCCGGAATTCGTCAATCAAGTTGAGTCCGATGCTCTGCTTACACTAGCAGAATCGCTTTTGAAGTCGGACCAAATTGAGGAAGGACTGGCTATTTTGGCGCGAGTTCGCAACGAGTTCGGCGGTTCCGAGTCGGCCGAAAGATCTTACCTCGTAGAGGCGCGGCATCTGGCAGACCAGGACCTTTTGGTTGAATCCTCGCAGTTGCTGAATGTTCTGGTTACAGATAATCCTCACAGTAAGTTCGCCCCGCTCGCTCTATACGAAATTGCGCTGAATGCAGAAAAGCGAGGACAGGGTGAGTACCTGAATCAGGCGTTGGAGTTGCTGGACAGGATTACCCGGGACTATCCGGAATCGGATTTGGTGTATTATGCTAGATTGAAGCAAGGAAATCTAGCTCGCCGGCTCAACAAGTTCGAAACGGCTGAGGTTGTTTACGAGTCCTTGGAAAATACTTACCGCGACCGGCCGGACCGTTATTGGGCGCAAATTTCTCTCGCGGATACTCTGATTGCCAGAGCCAGTGAGGATCCGAGTAAATTCGAAGCGGGCATTTCGAGACTGGAATTGCTAATGGATCTCCCGAATGTGCCCATCGAACTTAGAGTGGAGGCCGGCTACAAGATTGGAACTGCCTGGGAGACCCAAGGGGAGAAGTTAAAGGCGAAAGCGGCCTATTGGGATCTGTATGACCTGTTCGTTCTGAAGGAGGAAGGTATACAGAGCCTTGGCAAAAAGGGAAGGTACTGGCTTTCGAGATCGATGTTTGAGCTGGCGGAGATATTTGAGAATGAATCGAATCTGGATACAGCTGTTGAATTCTACGAGAAAATCGAACTTCTTGGGCTAGTTGGTTCCGAACTTGCCAGAGCTCGTATAGAGCAATTGAGAGGGCGTTCTCCAGTCGCTAGTGTTCAGTAAATTAGGTATATGTATTTCGCTACCATAGATTCGATACACATAGAGTTGTTTGATAAATTTCAGCAAGGCGGCATCGTTATGTGGCCCATGTTCTTAATGAGCCTTGCTGCCCTGGCTGTATTCATTGAAAGGGTACTTTTCCTGCACCGAAACCAAATTCGGTCACGAGAGTTCCTGGCGGGAATTGAAAATACGCTCAAGAAAGGTAGACTCGTTGAGGCATTGACCGTTTGCCAGGACACTCCCGGTCCTGCGGCCGCGATGGTGAAGGCGGGATTGATGTCGTTTCGAAAGTCTGATGAAGAGATTCGCGAATCCGTAAGAGAGGCTGCTGTTGTGGAGTTGGGGCCTATTAAGCGGCGAATTGGAGCTTTGTATGCAATAGCGCATGCAGCCCCGATTTTCGGGCTTTTGGGAACGCTGATTGGCTTGATAGACGCATTTTCCCAGTACGAGGAGCAAGGTGTTTACCTAAACGCTGGGTTTCTTAGCGGGAGCATGTGGCAAGCCCTTATCTCGACTGCGACGGGACTGGCTCTCAGCGCGGTGTGCATTTTGGGCCACCACTTCTTGGTCGGGAGAATTCACTCAATAGTTCAGGAGATGGAGTGGCTGGGTAGCGAACTTCTACTGACCTTTGTGGAGATCAAAGCGAATGCCAATATATCAACAGAGGAGGGCGTTAATGAGACTGTTGACTCTAAATCTGAAGAGTGAAGTCCCCAAAGCTGTGAGCCTCAATTTCTGGCCGTTTTTCGACCTATGTGTAATTGGCCTCTTCGCTACGCTTTACGGCTCCAATTTTGTAATTGCTCCGGGTATTAGTATCGATTTGCCGCGTGCAAACCACATTCAGTCTTCGGTTGCCCAGAGACTCGAGGTAATGTCTGTGGACGAGGTGAGCGGAGAGGAGCAAATCTACTTCGAAGACCGTCTCCTCAAATTGGAGACTTTGGAGAAGATGCTTCGGATTCGGGGCGAAATTTCTGAAAACGTGTCTTTGCTCATCCGGATTGATGGCTCAGTATCGGCTCAGACTTTCACCTCAATACTGGAAATCGCTGAGTCGGCAGGGTATCGTAATATCCAATGGGCGACCGAAAATCCAGAGATGGTGACGGATTTACTGGGTGGTGGTAATCCATGAGACGGTCAACTTCCAGATGGATCGTCGGTGTGGCTGTAGGCGGAATCCTTCACATTGGCATTTTTTGGAGCCTGGCGTTGCTTGCGCCTGGAGATGTTGAAGTCGGCCCGAAGAAGAGGAAAGAGGCTGCTAAAGTAGCCTACATCGGATCAGATTCAGGGGATCTTTCGTTAACAATGCAGCAGCAGATCGAGTTGTTCGACCCTAAGCCCTTGATGCAACCAACCCCTTGGAATACCGCCAACTTTGATCGTGTAGGCGATTATGTGGAGGCGGATTTGGAGATCTTTGTTGATTACCAGCCGATCTATGGCTCCGAGGATGGAGAGTTTGTCTCAGTTTATGGAAACACGTGGAGCCCAGCCGGTTCTGCCAAAGACACGATACTGGGCTTTCCCTTACAGACAACCCGGCAACTCGGTAGAGTCGCTGCGAATACCCAGAGTCTGGCAAGAGAAGGCGTAGACCTTGAAGTAGTCCGAATGCGGGATGGTGCAACGGTGTTTGAAGAGACGTTCTATAACAATGTAGCGGATGAAATTCTGAAAATACCGGGAAGCTGGGGCATCGCCTCATTTATTGTTCAAGTAGTTGATTCCTTTCAGGTTGGCCGTCCATCTATTGATCAATCCGCAGGAAATTCAGAGGCCGACAGTCAATTGAGCAACCTAATCGTCCTTCAATTGCTTCCTAAAGGCTTGCTGACCAACGGTTTTTTTCATGTCAAAGTCGCTCGGTGAAGAAGGGTGAATATTTATTAAAATTTCAGTTGACGGGAAATTTTGGCTTAGGCATCTTTTTGCTTCTTTTTTCGACACACACCACTTGGAAAGGCCCTTGTAGCTCAGTTGGTAGAGCACATCCTTGGTAAGGATGAGGTCGGCGGTTCAAATCCGCTCGAGGGCTCCATGCGAGCGAGGACCTTTATTTTGGAGGTGTCGGAAGCTTAAAGTTCAATTTTACTTAACACAAATAATTTTACTTAACATAAATAACTAACAACCAAAAATGGCTAAAGGAACCTTCGAAAGAACAAAACCGCACGTCAATGTCGGCACGATTGGACACGTTGACCACGGTAAAACGACCCTGACCACTTCCATCTTGGCAGTGCAAGCAGGCAAAGGCCTCGCAGAGCTGAAAAGCTACTCCGATATCGCAAAGGGTGGTACTGTTCGGGACGAATCTAAGATCGTTACGATCTCGGTGGCACATGTTGAGTACGAGTCGGATAACCGGCACTACGCACACGTTGACTGCCCAGGTCACGCCGATTTCGTCAAAAACATGATTACGGGAGCCGCTCAGATGGATGGTGCGATCTTGGTTGTTAGCGCAGCTGACGGACCGATGCCGCAGACTCGTGAGCACATTCTCTTGGCCCGCCAGGTTGGTGTACCAAAGATTGTCGTTTTCCTAAACAAGTGCGACTTGATCGACGACGAGGAGCTTCTTGAACTTGTTGAAATGGAAGTGCGCGAGCTTCTCGACAAGTATGATTTTCCAGGGGATGATACGACCATCATTCGTGGTTCTGCGATGCAGGCCCTCGAGGGAACGGAAGAGGGAAAGGCGCACATCCAAGCCCTCATGGACGCGATCGACAACGACATCCCTGAACCGGAGCGTGAAATCGACAAGCCTTTCCTCATGTCGATCGAAGATGTATTCTCTATTACAGGACGTGGTACGGTGGCAACGGGACGTATTGAGCGTGGTGTAATCAAGGTAGGCTCCGAAGTCGAAATCGTCGGATTGAAAGATACCGAAAAGTCAGTTGTCACTGGTGTGGAAATGTTCCGCAAGATGCTCGATCAAGGTCAAGCAGGAGACAACGTGGGCATTCTTCTCCGCGGTATCGAAAAGGAAGCGATCGAGCGCGGTCAAGTGCTTGCTCAGCCAGGATCGATCACTCCTCACAAGAAGGGCAAGGCAGAAATCTATGTTCTTTCGAAGGACGAAGGTGGACGTCACACTCCTTTCTTCAATGGATACCGTCCGCAATTCTACTTCCGGACGACTGACGTCACGGGGGTATGTGAATTGCCGGAAGGCGTTGAAATGGTAATGCCGGGTGATAACATTGCGATTGAGGTTTCACTGACGAAACCGATCGCAATGGAGAAAGGCCAGCGCTTTGCGATTCGTGAAGGAGGCCGTACCATTGGGGCCGGACGTATTACCGACATCGTAGAGTAAGCGAAACGTTACAGTTTGTTTTTCTTGCCGGAACCCGCGTAATGGGGTTTCGGCAATTCTGTTTTTTAAATTTAAGGTTATAGGGTAGTAGCTCAATTGGTAGAGTAGTGGTCTCCAAAACCATTGGTTGGGGGTTCGAGTCCCTCCTGCCCTGCCATTCTCGAAACTCGTTTAATGAAAAATCCTTTCCGCAACATCCGCCTGTTCGCCAGCGAAACCTGGAGTGAATTGCACAAAGCCTCGTGGCCAACGCGGACTGAGCTCCGCGATCATACGATCGTCGTTCTAATTTCAGTCGCCATCCTGGGGCTCTTCATTGCAGTGGCGGATTTCTCTTTGGCAAACGTGGTGAATCTTTTCACTGGATGGATGCGCTAAGCTCTGAAGCGATGACTGAAACAAGAGCAAAAGACCTCGGGGAATGGTACGTAATCCAGACACTTTCCAATCAGGAAGGAAAAGTGAAGCGATACCTGGACAAGTTTATTGTCGAGGAGGAAATGGAGGACTACGTTTTCGAGGTCCTTGTTCCGACTGAAAATGTTGTAGAGGTAAAGAATGGCAAAAAGACTCAGATAACCCGCAAGTTTTATCCCGGATACGCCTTCGTGCGCATGCGGCTCTATGATAACGATGGCAAATTGCTAAACAAGCCTTGGTATTTCGTGCGGGAGACAGCGGGTGTCATCAATTTCGTGGGCGGCGATCGGCCGGCCCCTCTCAAAAAGTCGGAGATCGATACGATCCTGAGCCAGATAGAAGCGGCTTCAGGCAAGGAGACTCCGAAAATACAATACGAAGTCGGTGAGGAAGTGAAAATTACCGATGGACCTTTTCTTAATCTCAATGGCCGGATCGACGAAATTGATCCGGAAAAAGGCAAGCTCAAGGTATCCGTTTCCATTTTTGGCCGTTTCACGCCAGTGGAGTTGGAGTATTGGCAAGTCGAACGCATAACTAGCTAGAATTATCAGATGGCAAAGAAAATAACCGGAACTATTCGTCTGCAACTGCCTGCTGGCGGTGCCAATCCAGCTCCTCCTGTGGGTCCTGCGCTGGGTGCTGCTGGGGTCAACATTATGGCCTTTTGCAAGGAGTATAATGCGAAGACCCAGGCCCAAGCGGGAACGATTCTCCCAGTAGTAATCTCAGTCTACCAAGACAAGTCATTCAGCTTCGTTTTGAAGTCCCCGCCTGCGGCTGTGCTGCTGAAGAAGGCAGCTGGTCTTGCCAAAGGTTCAGGTGTACCGAATCGCGACAAGGTTGGTAAGGTCACGAAAAAGCAGATACTGGAAATCGTTGAGACGAAAAAGGCGGATCTCAATGCGAATGATCCCGAAATGGCGTCACGCATTATTGCAGGAACGGCCCGATCGATGGGCATAGAGGTCGTCGACTAATTTTCATTAAATATAAACCCATGAAGCAGGAGCCGAAAGGCGTGTGAACTGTAAGGAGTAATAAATGGTTAAACTGACTAAACGTTTTCGAGCGGCGCAAGAGGCCGCCGATTTAAGTAAAGAATATACGGTCGAAGAGGCTGTCGAAACTTTGGCGAAATTTCCCAAGGCGAAATTCGACGAGACTGTGGAGCTTTCTATGAAGCTTCTCGTTGATCCACGTAAGGGGGAAGAAATGGTTCGTGGAACGGTGATGTTGCCTCACGGGAGTGGAAAGACGGTTCGTGTCTTGGCATTCACTTCCGATGTTGAAGCAGCGAAAGCTGCGGGAGCGACGGAAGCGGGACTGGAAGACATGATCGAAAAGGTCCAAGGAGGCTGGGTTGATTTTGATGTGGCGGTCGCGACACCGGATGCCATGAAGGAGGTTCGTAAGATCGCCCGTGTTCTCGGTCCAAAAGGCCTGATGCCAAACCCAAAGGCAGGCACGGTCTCGCCAGATATCGATAAAGCGATTAAGGAAGTGATGGCTGGTCGAGTGGAGTTCAAGTTGGATAAGAGCGCTACCTTGGGAGTAGGCGTTGGAAAACGATCCTTCTCAAAAGAGCAAATCGCTGAAAACGTAAACGCGATTTTGGATGCGATCGGCAAAGCTAGGCCAGCAGGCTTCAAAGGTCGGTACATTCGAAGTGCGAGTATCTCCGGCACGATGACCCCGGGCTTGAAAATAGCGGGATCCGAATATTCGAAATACTAAAATTTAACTAGAAACGTTACACAATGAGACCGGAAAAACAATTTCTAGTAGATGAGATAAATTCTCATCTCGACAAATCTGATTACGTATTTGTTGCCGACTATGAGCGTGCGACTGTTCCTGATATTGCGAGTCTACGTGGACAACTCGCAGCAGAAGAGGCTGAATTTCATGTCATCAAAAACAACATACTCAAAGTGGCCGCGAAAGGCCGTGGGTTCCCCGAGCTTGATGACCACCTTACGGGTCAGAATGCGATTGTGATTGGAGGTAAAAATCCTTCCGGTGTCGCCAAGGTGTTGACTAAATTCTTTGCGAAAGAGGAAAAAATTGAAGTCAAGGTGGGTGTTCTCAGCAACCAGCGACTGGGGAGTGACGAGGTAGTCGCTCTTTCTAAGTTGCCTTCGATCGAAGCGCTTCGTGCCCAACTCCTTGGCTTGCTCAGTCAACCTGGGCAGCAGTTGGTGTTCGTCATCAATGCGGTTCCACAGAACGTTCTCAATGTTCTTCAGGCGAAAGTCGACGCGGAGGGCGGAAACTAACTTTTATCATTTCGGGGGCTTGGGTGCCTTCGTCTCACAAAAACCAAATAACTAAAGATACAGGCTAGGGCCGGATTTGGCCTTAAAAGAGGAATACCAAACTAGCCGATCAAAAATAAAATGGCAGACCTAAAAAAAGAAGACGTAATCGAGTGGCTTAGCAACCAGTCCGTGCTAGATATTGCCGGACTCGTTAAAGACCTGGAAGAAAAGTGGGGCGTTAGTGCCGCTGCTCCCGTAGCCGTAGCTGCTGCTCCTGGCGCAGGTGGAGGAGAAGCCGCTGAAGCCGCAGAAGAAAAGACTGAATTCGACGTTATCCTCGCCGAGGCCGGCGCTAAGAAGATCAATGTGATCAAGGAAGTGCGTGCGATCACCGGTCTTGGCCTGAAGGACGCTAAGGACCTCGTTGAGGGTGCTCCGAAGACAGTCAAAGAAGCCGCTTCCAAGGACGAAGCTGCAGAAATCAAATCCAAGCTCGAAGCTGCTGGCGCAAAGGTAGAACTCAAATAACATTGCTCAGTACTGTTCCAAACAGCTTTCTCAGTAAGACAGGCGCGTTTTCGTGCGCCTGTCTTTCCTGTCTCTAAATGCCAGCCGGGAATCCATCTTTTCTCGACTGTTTTTCCAACATAATCACGCATCTAATCTAGCTTTTCACGCAAGAAATCGCCATGGCCGACCGCATCAATTTCGGAAAACTCAAGGACACTCTAAGTCCACCAAATCTGATTGAAATTCAGATCAACTCCTACCTGGATTTTCTGCAGAAGGACACCCCGATACTCGAACGAAAGAACGACGGTATCGAGGCTGTCTTTCGCGAAGTCTTCCCCATCGAAAGCTATGATGGGCGTCTTGTTCTGGAATTCGTTTCTTACACGATTGGAGACCCGAAGGCGACCGAAATTGAGTGTATCCGTGAGGGCATCACTTATTCGGTTCCCCTGTACGTTAAGCTTCGTTTGCGTGAAGAAGACAACCTCAAGGATGAAGAAATTTACATGGGTGAGATGCCCATGGTTACAAGCCGGGGGTCGTTCATTATTAACGGCGCCGAGCGCGTGGTTGTTAGCCAGTTACACCGTTCCCCTGGGATTTGCTATGAAGTGACGCCGCATACTAACGGTAAGCTACTTCATTCCTATCGGGTGATTCCCGATCGTGGTACTTGGCTTGAAGTGCAGTTCGACAATAATGATCTGCTCTACGTTTATCTCGACCGCCGTCGTCGTCGTCGCAAGTTCCTTATTACAACTCTATTAAGAGCGGTAGGGTACAGCTCGGACATCGATATTCTCAATCTATTCTATTCGATCGAGGAGATGCCGGTAGGCGAAGCCATGTCCAAGGAGAATGTCAGTCAGTATGTCTTGGTTGAGGATGCCGTTGACGCGGAAAAAGGAGTGGTCATCGCCCGTGCTTTTGAGCCGTTAACAAAAGCGATTGTAAGAGAGTTTGAGTCTCATGGTATTCCCGCACTGAAGATCATAGACACTTCATCGGATGAAGGGGCAATCGTTAGAGCTCTCAAGAAGGACACTACCCAAAACGAGGAAGAGGCTCTCAAGGAAATCTACAAGCGTCTTCGCCCGGGTGAACCACCGACGACGGCAAATGCGAAGGCGTTGTTGAAGCGGCTTTTCTTTGATCCCAAGCGCTACGATCTTGGACGCGTTGGCCGCTACAAGATTAATCAAAAGCTAGAGATGGATGTTGATGTCGAGCAGCGAACGTTGGAAGGCGATGACATTGTGCTCGCCACAAAGTACCTGATTAAGCTCAAAGGTGGCGAAGGTTATCTGGATGATATCGATCACTTGGGAAGTCGTCGTGTGCGAACCGTTGGTGAACTTCTCGCCAACCAGTGTCGTCTCGGTCTTTCTCGTACAGAGCGTCTTGTGCGCGAGCGCATGACCCTCTATGATCAAAGTGTTGATTCGATAACACCACAGAAGCTGATTAATCCTAAAGCGCTGACGACGGTAATTCGCGATTTCTTTGCGCGCAGCCAGTTGTCCCAGTTTATGGACCAAATCAATCCATTGGCTGAACTGACGCACAAAAGGCGTCTATCCGCTCTTGGGCCAGGTGGTTTGAATCGTGAACGTGCGGGATTCGAAGTGCGCGACGTGCATCCTTCTCACTACGGTCGTATTTGTCCTATTGAGACGCCTGAAGGACCCAATATCGGTCTTATCAATTCGCTCTCAACATTTGCTCGCGTCAACGAGTTTGGCTTTATCGAAACCCCATACCGTGTAGTCGAGAAGGGCAGAGTATCAGAGGAAATTCGCTATCTTAATGCGGACCAGGAAGAAGGCAAGATCATTGCCCAGGCTAATTCTGAACTGGACGACAAAGGTAATTTTGTTGGCAAAGTGACGGTTCGTCAAAGCGGAGAGTTTCTCGAGGTCGACAAGGAACAAGTCAATTTCATGGACGTTTCGCCTAAGCAGCTCGTATCGGTTGCGGCAGGACTGATTCCTTTCCTCGAGCATGACGATGCTAACCGAGCCCTCATGGGTTCAAACATGCAACGTCAAGGGGTTCCACTTCTAAAAGCGGATTCTCCATTGGTGGGAACTGGAATCGAAGAGCGCGTTGCTCGTGACTCGAAGACGGTATGCGTGACAGATCACGATGGAATCGTGGCTTCTGTGGACGCAAACAAGATTGTCATTACAGACGATGGAAATTTACCGGAGCACTTTTTTAGCAAACCTGTATCGGATGATGCAAACGGTGTTCATGTAATTGAACTGCGTAAGTTTATGCGGTCCAATGCGGGCACCTGCTTTAACCAGAAACCGATTGTTTCCAAGGGTCAGCCAGTCAAAGCGGGCGACATCGTAGCGGACGGCCCCTGCACTCAACAGGGTGAGCTAGCTCTCGGCCGAAATATCCTGGTGGCGTTCATGCCGTGGAACGGATACAACTTTGAGGATGCTATTCTTATATCTGAAAAAGTACTGAAGGATGACATCTACACTTCGATCCACGTAGCTGAATTTGAAGTAACTGCTCGAGACACGAAGCTCGGACCGGAAGAAATCACTCGAGACATTCCGAACGTCGGGGAGGAAGCTCTGCGGAACCTGAATCACGACGGGGTTATTCGCGTCGGGGCTGAAGTGCATCCAGGTGATATTCTGGTGGGTAAAATTACACCTAAGAGCGAGACTGAACTCGCTCCGGAAGAGAAGCTGCTGCGCGCCATCTTTGGTGAAAAGGCCGCGGATGTTAAAGATACCTCTCTCGTCGTGCCATCAGGTGTTGAAGGTATCATAATGGACGTGAAAGTTTCGAGTCGTATTGACTACGAACGCGAACGTTTGAGCCCTTCGGATCGACGTCGTCAGGTGAAGCAGATCAATGAGGAATACAAGACTCAGATGGATAAGCTTCGCGAGGGACTGACCGAAGCGCTGTCTAACATTCTTTTGGGGGAGAAAATTCCATTGGATGTGGTCAATGGCCAGAACGGCGAAATCATCATCCCTGCGAATCGCAAGATCACGAAAACACTTCTTCGTAAACTGGCCGCTGTCTCCAAGCACGTAGAAATCGATCCCTCGCCAGTTCGTATAAAGATCATGGAGATCATCAGTTCTTATCAAGGTAAGTTCGATGAGTTGGAATCCGATCGCGAGCGAAAGACTGCTAATATTGAAACCGGTGATGATTCTACACAAGGTGTGATCAAGCAGGTTAAGGTCTATATCGCTACCAAGGAAAAACTTAAGGTAGGTGACAAAATGGCAGGGCGTCACGGTAACAAAGGTGTTGTCGCGAAGATCGTTCCTGAGGAAGACATGCCCTATCTTCCCGATGGCACTCCGATTCAAATCTGTCTAAATCCGTTGGGGGTTCCCTCCCGAATGAATGTCGGACAGGTTTTGGAAACCCACATGGGCTGGGCCTGTAAAGTGCTGGGAATGAAGGTTTCGACGCCGGTCTTTGATGGTATTCCAGAAGTTACCGTTCGTCAGCACTTGGCGGATGCTGGATTGCCAACGACAGGTAAGAGTGTCCTTTACGATGGCCGCTCTGGAGAGAAGCTAGATCAGGAAGTGGTCGTAGGCTGGGTTTATATGATGAAACTGAATCACTTGGTTTCTCATAAGATCCATGCTCGTGCGGTTGGTCCTTATTCATTGGTTACTCAGCAACCACTGGGTGGTAAAGCTCAGTACGGTGGCCAGCGTTTCGGAGAAATGGAGGTCTGGGCTCTCGAAGCCTATGGAGCGGCCTATACTCTTCAAGAGCTTCTCACAGTCAAATCCGATGATGTTCAAGGTCGTACCAAGATTTACGAATCTCTTGTAAAGGGTGATTCGACTCTTCAGGCAGGAACGCCGGAGTCATTTAATGTACTGATTAAAGAAATACAGTCGCTCGGTTTGGATGTCAAACTAGGTCGTCAAAGCGAACTGGAGTACAAGTAGAATAAATTTAACTAGGAACAAATAATGTCTAGCCAAGAAGCCCAAGAAACCCTCGGTATCGAACGTGAATCGAACTTCGATTGCGTAACGATTAACGTCGCATCTACGGAAACGATCCGTTCCTGGTCTCGTGGAGAGGTCAAGAACCCAGAAACGATTAACTATCGTACCTTTAAGCCAGAGCCAGGTGGCCTGTTTTGCCAACGAATTTTCGGCCCCGTCCGCGACTACGAGTGTGCGTGTGGCAAGTATAAGCGAATTAAGTACAAAGGAGTCATTTGTGATCGTTGCGGAGTAGAAGTTACGGTATCTCGTGTTCGTCGTTCCCGTATGGGTCATATCGAACTCGCGGTCCCTGTTACTCACATCTGGTTTTTGAAAAGCATGCCATCTCGTCTTGGCTTGTTGCTTGATATGACTGCCCGCAGCCTAGAACGCGTCATTTACTATGAAGCTTTCATGGTCACTGATCCAGGACGTACTCCTCTTGAGGAAAAGCAGCTTTTGACGGATCAAGAGTACCTGCAAGCGGTGGAGGAATACGGCGACGATTCCTTCGTTGCTAAGATGGGTGCGGAAGCCTTACGCGAAGTGCTGTCTGTAATGGATATGCCGGGTACTGTTCTGGAGCTTCAGGAGTCGATGCGGAGCACCAAATCGAAGCAGATTAAAAAGAAGTTAGCGAAACGACTTAAGGTTATTCAGGGATTCATAAAATCATCGTCTCGTCCCGAGTGGATGATTCAGGAGGTTCTCCCAGTGATTCCACCAGATCTGCGTCCTTTGGTCCCATTGGAAGGTGGGCGCTTCGCTACATCGGACCTGAACGATCTGTACCGTCGTGTAATAAATCGTAACAACCGCCTTAAGAACTTGATGCAGTTGAAAACGCCGGATGTGATTATCCACAATGAGAAGCGTATGCTTCAGGAGGCGGTCGATGCGCTATTCGATAATGGTCGCCATGGTCGTCCCGTTACCGGTGCTGGAAACCGTCCGCTAAAATCTTTGAGTGATATGCTCAAAGGTAAGCAAGGTCGTTTTCGCCAGAACCTTCTCGGCAAGCGTGTCGACTACTCGGGACGTTCGGTAATCGTTATTGGCCCAGAGCTTCGCCTGCACCAGTGTGGTTTGCCAAAGAAAATGGCTTTGGTGCTTTTCGAACCTTTCATTATCCGGCGTTTGAAGGAACTTGGTTTTGTTCATACCGTTCGTGGAGCTCGTCGCATGATTGAGAAGAAGTCTCCAGAAGTTTGGGACATACTTGAAGAAGTGACCAAGGGGCACCCGGTTTTATTGAACCGTGCACCTACACTGCACAGACTTTCCATCCAGGCTTTTGAACCTGTATTGATTGAAGGAGAAGCGATTCGTGTTCATCCATTGGTTTGTACTGCGTACAATGCGGACTTCGACGGAGACCAGATGGCGGTACACGTTCCGTTGTCACTGGAGGCGACTCTTGAGTGCAAAACACTGATGATGGCGAGTGGAAACATCTTTTCTCCATCGAGTGGAAAGCCGATTTTAACTCCTTCTCAAGATGTCATTCTGGGCTCGTACTATCTGACGATGGAGCCAGGGACCGTCGAAGAGGATGCTGGACGTATTCCGCTGGCGGCGACGGAGAATGAAGCGCTATTCGCTCAAATGGATGGGGTTAGGGAGACCCATGATTGGATCCGTATTCCAAATCCAGACTATGGACGTGAGACGGTCTTTGGAAATGGCGAACATAAGACGATTACCACTACGATAGGAAGAATTCGATTTAGCCAGATTTGGCCAAAGGAATTGGGCTTCTTGAATTTCCAAGTAGATAAGAGCGAACTCGGAAACATTATCAACAATACGTATAAGGTTTCGGGTCCAGAGCAGACAGTACTTTCGTTGGATCGGCTTAAGAAGCTCGGTTTCGACGTTGCGACGATGGCCGGTATTTCAATCGGTATCGATGATATGATCATCCCCGAGTCCAAGACAGATATCGTTGCCAATGCGTTTGGCAAAATAGATGAAGTTGAAGGTCAGTACCGTAAGGGAATTATTACGACAGGCGAACGTTACAATAAGATCATCGACATCTGGACGGTTGCTACTGATGAAATCAAGAAGGCGGTTTTCGAAAAACTTCAGACGAATGGTGGAAAAGGTGGAGTGAATCCGGTCTACGTTATGATGGATTCAGGTGCTCGTGGTAATCCGAACCAGGTACGCCAGCTTTGTGGTACCCGCGGACTGATGGCCAAGCCTTCAGGGGAGATCATTGAGCGACCGATTCTTTCCTCATTCCGGGAAGGGTTAACCGTACTTGAGTACTTTATTTCTACTCACGGAGCTCGTAAGGGATTGGCTGATACCGCCCTTAAGACTGCGGATGCTGGATACCTAACTCGTAAACTTTGTGATGTGGCAATGGATGTTATCATCACAGAGGACGACTGTGGTACACGTGATGGAATTTGGAAGAGAGCTATTTTCGAAGGTGATGACGAAATTGTCAGCCTGCGTGAACGTATCGAAGGGCGCTGTGCTTGTGATGATGTTTTCAATCCGAGCAATCTAGACGAAATTATTATCACGTCAGGGGAGCTAGTCTCAGAAGAGGCGGCGCAAAGAGTTGAAGATTGCGGAATTGAGCGCATCAAGGTGATGTCGCCTCTGACATCATCTGCAAGTTACGGTATCGATTCCAAATCTTATGGTATCAATCCCGCATCCAACGATTTGGCAAAGCTTGGTGACTCAGTTGGAATTGTCGCGGCTCAGTCTATTGGTGAGCCCGGAACGCAGTTAACCATGCGTACCTTCCACATTGGAGGTATTGCCAGTTCGGTTGTGACGGATCCTCGTATCATCGCCAGAAATACAGGGCGTGTTAAATATCGCGGATTGCGCTTGGTTCATATCGAGACTCCTGAAGGACCTGTTTTCATTGCTCTGAATAAGACTGGAGCGATTCAGATTCTGGATAAAAATGATCGTGAGCTTGAAGCCTATGATATCGTAGTTGGTTCTGCCATCCGTATTCCAGATGGGGAAGAGATCAAAGCCGGTGGCGTATTGGCAAGTTGGGATCCCTACAATATTCCCAATCTTTCCGAGAAGGCTGGAACCGTGCGCTTCCGTGATATGATTCGCGGTGTTACGATTAAAAAGGAGCTCGATGAAAGTTCTGGAAGAATCGCGACAGTAATTATCGAGCACAAGGAAGACCTAAATCCGTCCGTAGAAATCTGTGACGATTCAGGTAAGGTACAGGCGGTTTACAGTATCCCAACTGGAGCGCAGGTATCGGTTGCTGAAGGCGATATTATTGCTCAAGGAGCGCTTCTGGCGAAGACTCCAAGACAGGCTTCGAAGACGAAAGACATTACCGGTGGTTTGCCACGTGTCGCCGAGCTTTTCGAAGCGCGCCGTCCAAAGGAAGCTGCGGAGATGGCC
Source organism: Candidatus Pelagisphaera phototrophica (assembly GCF_014529625.1). Taxonomy (GTDB): domain Bacteria; phylum Verrucomicrobiota; class Verrucomicrobiia; order Opitutales; family Opitutaceae; genus Pelagisphaera; species Pelagisphaera phototrophica. The sequence goes on along the minus strand of NZ_CP076039.1, from coordinate 3,801,050 downwards.
CGGTTGGATGGGGTTGTTTCTTTCGGTGGAACTGTTAGAGCGAAACGAAAGTTGATTGTCTCCAACGAAGAAACGGGCACTGACGAGGAACATTTGATCCCGCATGCGAAGCAGATCATTGTTCAGGAAGGTGATGTGGTGCATAAGGGCCAGCACTTGACCGAAGGTTCTGCGGATCCTCATGAAATCCTCGATATTTTGGGGCCTAACCGTCTGTACGAGTTTTTGATTAATGAAGTGCAAGAAGTTTATCGCCTGCAAGGGGTGACGATTAACGACAAGCACATCGAGCTGATCATTCGTCAAATGCTTCGTAAGGTTCGTATCTCCGATCCGGGTGACACTGAGTTCTTCTGGGGCGAGCAAGTTGAGCGTACGACTTTCATGCGCGAAAATAACCGGATTATTGAAGCAGGTGGGAAGCCAGCGGAAGCAGAACCGGTATTGCTTGGAATTACAAAAGCATCGATTGAAACCGAGAGTTTCATCTCGGCTGCTTCATTCCAGGAGACGACTCGCGTATTAACGGACGCATCAACATTGAGTAAAATCGACACGCTTCTCGGGTTTAAGGAAAACGTAATCATGGGTCACTTGATTCCTGCGGGAACGGGTCTTCCTCAGTATCGAGATCTTCGAATCACGCTTCCGTTTGGAAGTGAAATCGATGAGGAGGTTCCGACCGAGGAGGCAGCAGAATCCATGGTTCAAAATTCTGAAGTGATTTAGCTTCTCGAGAACGAAGATAAACTTTCAAGCCGCGACCGAGTGTCGCGGCTTTTTTGTTCTGGAGATACCGGCGTTCAATTTCTCGAACTAGGCATCCTACTGGCAGGGAAAGTACTTAAATGGGGGGATGTATTGAAGAATCTTTTCTTCCACGCTGCTGAATAGAGCTTGTTCGATCGCTTCCTCGTAGCCAATGGCTCCATTCTTTAGTTGAAGATTGCCCATGAACAAAGGTTCTTTCGGATACAGCGACTCCATCTTTTTAAGGACGTTTTTGGGGGAACGAAAGGTTCCAAGCGTTACGGAGTGGATGTATACGGGAGGAACTGAATCGAAAACCTGATCGATGAATTGGCTATATTTTTGAATACCGTTTTCGAAGTGAATGAGCGGATCAAAACGAAGTCCAATTTCCCATCCTGCTTCAGCTAGTTTTTTCAGCGCAGATAGACGTGTCTTGATTAGGGGAGCTCTGTGTTCGAGTGAATCCGCTACTGGTTCAGGGTTTAAACTGTAAGCAGCTACTACATTTGGAATAGGTTCTCGTTCCAGAAGGGAAGAAATGTTAACGCTTTTTGTGCGGAGTTCTAGCCAAGCATTTTTGTGTTGGGCAAAGAACGGAAGGAAAACGTTTGTGAAACCAGTGACCTTGTCCATGGCCAGACTGTCACAATCGTATCCACTAAAAAAGAAGCACTGCTTGGAAGGATCCTCGTCGAGAGTGGCTTTGATCTCATTTACGAAATCCTCATAGTTTACGAAAAGAACATAGTTAGCCGATTGGTACATTCCTTGGAGGAAGCAGTAGCGGCAATCGTACAGGCAATTAAGCATGTGCGAAAAATAGTAATGCTGGTCAGCTCCAAGGCCGTATTCGGGTGGAGTAGGGAGAACTCGGTTTCCGTGCTTTGCCGCTAGTATGAGAGCCGGATTCTGTTTTTGGAGACGGAAGCTCTGTCTCTTAGGATTAAAGACCTCGCTGTATCGTCCACAATCGATTCGTTCGGCACGATCGTAGCGCTTTAGAATCTCCAGCGTTCGCGGATGGTTTTGAACCGCTTCTTCTATGTATATGCGATCAAACATTAGCAGACTCGCTGTGGAGACACTTGGTCGATTTTGAACTGAAGTTGTTGGAGGAATTTGCCTTTCTTTGGGCTGTTCAAGAGGAGCTGCAGGCATAGGCCTTCCTCTAGGTCAAGGAGAGCATCCAACTGGCGTATCCGACTGGATAATTGGTGCCTCTCTGTTTCCGTAAAGGAATAGCGGGTTTTCGCCGTAGTCAGCAGATCATTCGCCCAGCCTTTCATGTAGTATTCAGCTTTCGAAAAGCCTGTATTCTCCAGAAAACTATCGATTTTTGGGATCTGTGAAGCAATCAGACTTGAGATTTCCGTCTTGTTGAAATGAGCGCCTGTGGGAGAATCAGAGTTGTCCGAAATGATCTTGATACACTGAACGCGTTCGGAAGAGGCGAATGTTAGAGCGGCGGTGTAAAAGCCGAATGCCTCCATGTCGAACACCCGATTGGTTTCATAGCGGTTCGATGGGGCATTTAGGGTTTTGATTTCGATCCCAGGCCAAGGGGATTTTCCCACAAGTTGAGGATAGAATACGTCGCGTGAATAGTCAGAAGTGATCTTGTTTCCGATGAATGCCTCGCCAATCGCTAAGTCTTCCCCGCCGCAAATGCCGATATTCAGCCAGGTTGAATCATTTGAAGGGAATCTTTCTCCCATTGCGGTTGTTGCGATCGTGCTCGATAACGAGCCAACTCCAGTCACAGCCAGCCGAGCTGTTTCGCCCTCGAAAAATTGGGCCTGACCGTGCTTGCCGCATAGTTTCATGCGGTAGTGCTGGATGATCGGTTTTGCTTCGCAATGAAGGGCGAGCACGAATTGTTCCATATTCTTCGTTTTTACCTTGATGTCATTGGGACGAATCGGCAATACGCAAAACTCTCAATTTTATCGAAGCTGATAAACTATGGAGTTTCCCTCAAGAGGCTCGCCCGATTTTCAAGCATATCAGGCCAAATTTTGGCAGGGTATGCTTTTTACTCGTTTTTCGGCAGAAAATACTTGCCGAGGTAACGCCTTAAGCTAACTTCACGCTCCTTTCTAAAAATCTCTCATCATGCCAACCATTAATCAACTTGTCAGAAAAGGCCGCAAGGTGGCCCGGACCAAGTCTAAGTCACCCGCGCTTGACTCAAATCCGTTTAGACGCGGCGTTTGCGTACAAGTCATGACGCGTACGCCGAAAAAGCCAAATTCGGCCATCCGAAAAGTGGCGAAAGTACGCTTGACCAATGGCATCGAAGTCATCGCCTACATTCCTGATGAAGGACACAGCCTTCAGGAGCACAGCATCGTTCTTGTACGGGGCGGCCGTGTGAAGGACTTACCGGGTGTGCGTTATCACATCGTTCGCGGTACCTTGGATGCAATGGGTGTGGAGAAGCGTCGACGCAGCCGGTCAAAGTACGGCGTCAAGCGCCCTAAGGCATAAGAATTCAATTATTTAGATAATGTCACGTCGTAGAAGAGCAGTTAAACGCCTAACCAAACCGGATTCCCGTTATGGGAGCACTCTGGTGGGTCACCTAGTGAACACCGTCATGCGTGACGGGAAAAAGACTTTGGCTGAGCGCATCGTATACGCTGCGTTTGAGAAAGTGAGCGAAAAGCTCGAAAAGGGTGATCCAGTGGATCTACTTTTGGGAGCTCTCGAAAACTCACGGCCTCGTTTAGAGGTGAAAAGCCGGCGTGTTGGAGGGGCCACCTACCAGGTGCCTTTAGAAATCCCGTTCGAGCGCCAAGAATCCCTTGCCATGCGATGGATGGTAAATGCTGCCGCCGCCCGTAAGGGCATCCCGATGAAGGACGCGCTCGCGAATGAAATAATCGACGCGTATAATAATACAGGCGGGGTTGTTAAGAAAAAGGAAGACACACACAAGATGGCACAGTCTAATCGTGCATTCGCCCACCTTCGCTGGTGATCGATTTTGCTCCCTTATGTTCTTTGTAAAATGGTTGAAGCTCCCTCAGATATTTCCACGAAAAATGGCTCTGGACGTCCAGTGCCAATGGAGTGGACACGCAATATAGGTATTGCGGCGCATATCGATGCGGGTAAGACAACCACGACTGAGCGTATTCTCTATTATACAGGAGTCGTTCACAAGGTAGGAGAAGTCCATGACGGTAATGCCGTCACGGACTTTATGGAACAAGAACGTGAGCGCGGTATTACGATCACTTCCGCTGCGATATCTTGTAACTGGGAAGGCCGATCCGGCCCGTTCTCTGGGATCAATCACCAGATAAACATCATAGATACTCCCGGCCACGTCGACTTCACAGCTGAAGTTGAACGCTCATTGCGTGTACTCGATGGAGCGGTTGCGGTATTCTGTGCGGTCGCTGGAGTCCAGCCCCAATCGGAGACAGTTTGGCGCCAAGCCGACAAGTACCATGTTCCGCGGATTGCGTTTGTGAACAAAATGGATCGCACCGGGGCAAATTTCCTCGGGGTCGTTGAGGATATGCGTTCCAAGCTAGGTGCGAATGCTCACCCGCTTTTTCTCAATATCGGTTCAGAGGAGCACTTTACGGGGCTGATTGATCTTGTTTGCCAAAAGGCCTTTCAATTCGATGAGTCAGACGCGATGGGCGTTAGCGTGATCGAGTGTGAAATTCCGGGAGATATGGCTCGCGAAGCGACGGAATTACGGGAATCGCTGATCGAAGCAGTCGCGGACTTTGATGACACCCTTGCCGAAAAGTATTTAAATGGTGGAGAGATCGACGAGCACGAGTTGGTCTTAGCGATTCGGAAGGCGACGCTATCTTTGAATTTTGTGGGAGTTATTCCCGGTTCTGCTTTCAAAAACAAAGGCGTTCAGAGCATGTTGGATACGGTTGTAAACTACCTGCCCAACCCGATCGACATGCCTCCTATTAAGGGTCAAGACGGTAAGGAGAGGCCCGTTTCTATCGAGCCTGACGACAACGGTCCCTCAGCGGCACTCGCTTTCAAGCTTTGGAGCGATCCCTACGTGGGAAAGCTCGTATTCATTCGTATTTATAGCGGGACGATCAAGAAAGGGGACATCCTTTACAATCCTCGCACTCGGAAATCGGAGCGAGTAAGCCGTCTCCTAATAATGAAGGCGGATAGCCGTGATGATGTGGATTGTGTTCGTTCAGGAGACATCTGTGCAGCGATCGGATTGAAGAATGTTTGGACGGGTGACACCTTTACTTCGAAAAACCTCGATGTGGCTCTCGAGCCGCCGTCATTTCCGGACCCTGTCATTTCGATGACGATTGAGCCAGCAACATCCGCGGACCAGGAAAAACTTTCTGTCGGATTGGCGAGGTTGTCAGAAGAAGACCCGACTTTTGTTGTGAAGACCGATCAGGAAACCGGCCAAACAATCATTTCGGGTATGGGCGAGCTCCACTTGGAGATCATTAGGGACCGGCTCTTCCGTGAGTTTAAAGTCAAGGCCCAGTCTGGAAAGCCTCAGATCGCCTATCGGGAAACCATTTCTAGCTTCGCCGAGGGAGAGGGAAAGTTTATACGCCAATCAGGAGGACGCGGCCAATATGGTCATGTGGTCATCAAACTCGAGCCTCGAGAAACGGGAAAAGGGTTTGAAGTGGTTAACGAAATTGTGGGCGGCGTCATTCCGAGAGAGTTCATTAAACCGACCGAAGACGGAATCAAAGAGGCAGCGAACAATGGTGTGGTTGCAGGATACCCCGCAGTCGATTGGAGAGCTCGTATTATCGACGGCTCGTTTCATGAAGTGGACTCATCTGAGATCGCATTTAAAATGGCGGGTATCTTTGCTTTTAAGGAAGCGATGAAAAACGCCGGCCCAATTCTCCTCGAACCGATCATGAAAGTGGAGGTTTCGACTCCAGATGAGTATCAGGGTGATGTGATCGGCGACCTGAATCGACGACGTGGACATATCCAAAATATGGAGTCGAAGAACGATTTGGCTATCGTCAATGCGGCTGTACCTCTCGAAACCATGTTTGGTTACTCAACCGATGTTCGTTCACTCTCAAAGGGACGGGCTAGTTACTCCATGGAAACCTCTCACTTTGAGCAAGTACCACCGAATGTGCTCGCTAGGCTTACCGAAGACCCATCCAGATAGGGACATAAGAATTTTAATAACCGAAATTTCATGACTGGACAAAAAATACGCATCAGACTTCAAGGATTTGACTATCGAGTGATCGATCAGTCCGCATCCGAGATTGTGGATACCGCCAAGCGCTCGGGCGCTCGTGTTTCCGGTCCTGTACCGTTGCCGACGCGCATCGAGAAAGTCACCGTGAACAAGTCGCCTCACGTAGATAAGAAATCTATGGAGCAATTTGAAATCCGTACGCACAAACGTTTGTTGGACATTATCGAGCCCACTGCTCAAACGGTCGACGAACTTAAAAAGCTGAATCTTCCATCAGGAGTGGACATTACCATTAACGTATAAATCAACGGATACAGCATCACACTTTCGCTGGCATTTGCCGGTGCTAACGTGGGTCTAGTAAAACGGAGCAGATGCTCCACCTACCTCTTAGAAATATGAACTACACACTCTTAGGCAAAAAATTGGGCATGACTCAACTGTATGACGGAACGGTCCAAGTTCCCGTCACAGTGATTCAAGCAGGCCCTTGCCCTGTTCTTCAGGTGAAGACAGTGGAAACGGATGGATACAATGCCATTCAGATCGGCTACGAAACCAAAAAGGAGAAGCGAGCGAGCAAGGCAGAGCAAAAACATGCCAAGAAAAACGGTGCCGCCACGCCACGAGCCATTCGCGAGGTACGCTGTGATAGCGCTCCGGAATACAATTCTGGCGATGTGCTCGACGTAACGAAATTCGAAGAGGGCCAGAAGATCGACATCATCGGAATTACTAAAGGCCGTGGATTCCAAGGTGTAATGAAGCGCTTCAACGTTAAAGGGGGACCTGCTTCTCACGGCTCTATGTTTCACCGTCGTATCGGATCGATTGGCCTTTGCCAATGGCCGGGTCACGTATTCAAAAACCAAAAAATGCCGGGCCGCATGGGCGGAAGGCAGCGCACGGTTCAGAATCTGAAGGTCGTTAAGATCGATCCAGAAAAGAACCTCATTCTCGTAAAGGGCGGAATTCCTGGAGCCAATGGCGACACGATTCTCGTTCGCAGTGCGATTAAGGGTAAATAAAGCGGGAAGTACTGATTGATCATGAAGTTGAAAGTATTTAACAACGATGGCTCCGCGAACGGAGAAGGTGATTTCGATATCCCTGTTTTCGAAGACGGTAAAGGTCTCCAGGCAGTGAAGGAAGTAGTCGTCGCGCAAGCGGCCAATATTCGCCAAGGCAGTGCGAATACAAAAACGCGTGGCGAGGTTCGGGGCGGTGGCAAGAAGCCATGGCGCCAAAAAGGAACGGGTCGTGCCCGTGCAGGAAGTAGCCGCTCCCCGATATGGGTTGGAGGTGGGGTCGTATTCGGCCCGAAACCACGTGACTACTCCAAGAAGATTAACAAGAAGGTTCGTCAGCTCGCCTTTAATCGAGCGTTGTTTGAACGTGCGAGTGATGGCTCGTTGGTTGTAGTGGATGCCCTCGATATCGCTCCCGCGAAAACGAGTGTGGCATCCGGTGTCATCCGAGGCATCGCCCCGGAAGGAAACGTTCTCGTGGTAGACAAGGAATTCAGCGATACCTCAATGTTAGCGCTACGCAATTTGCGTGGAGTGATCCTTGAGGAGGCTGCGATTGTAAGCGTTACCGATCTCGCAGATTTCCAAACAATTGTTGTAACGCGTCAAGCGATGGAAGTACTTCTTGGCCGCTCGAAAGGAGGCTCGAAATGATTCAAGCAGACGAAATCTTAAAATCTCTTCGTTTGACTGAGAAGTCCAATCTCCAGTCAGCTGAAGTGGGTCAGTACACGTTTGAGGTATTCAAAGACGCTAACAAGTACGCTATTAAAGCCGCGGTCGAAAAGGTGTTCGATGTTTCGGTGACGCGTGTGAATGTTATTAATCAAAAAGGCAAGCCGGCCCGTAACCGGAAGACTGGTCGCTCTAACTATAAATCCGACTATAAGAAGGCGATCATCACTTTGAAGACAGGTGATACGATCGAAATCGTATAAACGAAGGGGATACATATAATGGCTATTATAAGTTTTAGACCAACCACTCCGTCTCTGCGTTTTGCGGAGCTCCAGAAGAGAGACATTACGCAGAAGCGTCCGGAGAAAAAGCTTACTACTTCTTACAGCAAGTCTGCGGGACGCAATTGCTACGGACGCGTGACATCACGCCGCCGTGGAGGTGGGCATAAGCGATTGCGTAGAATCGTGGACTTTCGACGCAACAAATTCGACATCCCCGCAAATGTACAGGCGATCGAATACGATCCAGGCCGGACGTCTCACATTGCTCTGGTCGCCTATGCGGATGGTGAAAAGCGATACATCATAGCTCCTGAGGGATTGAAGGTGGGTGACAAGATTTTTTCGTCGCAGAATATGATCAGCTTTGATATTGGCAATACCATGCCACTGGAATTCATTCCTCCCTCGACTCGCCTTCACGCTGTAGAACTACTTCCTGGTAAAGGGGCCCAACTCGCTCGTTCAGCAGGCAATTCTCTCGAACTGATTAATATTGAAGGGAGTCACGCTCAATTGAAAATGCCCTCGGGTGAAATTCGTTTGGTGAGCAAGAAGTGCCTCGCGACTATTGGATCTGTCAGTAACGCCGAGCACTCAAAGGTAGTCATTGGAAAGGCGGGACGTAACCGTTGGAAGGGCAAGCGTCCTCGGGTTCGGGGTGTTGTTATGAATCCGGTGGACCATCCCAATGGTGGGGGTGAAGCAAAGAGTAAAGGTGGCGGTGGTCGCCAGATGCTCGTTTCTCCTTGGGGTCAGTTAGCGAAGGGTTTTCCCACTCGTCGCAAGTCTAAAGAAAGTAACAGTCTCATCTTGGTCCGTCGCAATGGTCGCAAGTTCAAACGATAATTTTTATTACGATATAGATAATGGCTCGTTCAGCTAAAAAAGGATATTTCATCGACCCAAGCCTCGAAGACAAGGTCATGGTCGCCAAGGGAAAGGATGACCGCAAACCAATTCAGACTTGGTCACGTCGTTCTACAATCACACCCGATTTCGTGGGTCTAAATTTTGCTGTACACAACGGGAAGGCATTCATCCCCGTCTACGTCACGGAAAACATGGTGGGACACAAGCTCGGCGAGTTCTCCCAGTCCTGCATGTTCAAGGCTCACGGTGGCAGCAAATAATCAAGGGAGGTAATATAATGGAAGTACAAGCGCTAACCAAATACGCACGCATGTCACCGAAAAAGGTGAACGAGGTAGCTCGTGCCATTCGCGGCAAACAGGCCACGGCAGCTCTCGACCTGCTGAAGTTTATTCCACGAAAGTCTGCGGCACTGATTTCAAAGACATTGCAATCAGCAATTGCGAACGCTGAAAACAACCACGACTTGTCTGCGGACAATCTGACCGTTGATAAGGCGATCATCGAAATGGGTCCGGCTCTTAAACGTTTCAAAGCAGCTGCTCGAGGTGGGGTTGCCAAACGAAAGAAGCGCATGTCGCATATCCGCATCGTACTAACCGACAACGCTAACTAATTTCAGACATATGGGTCAAAAAACAAATCCGATAGGTTTTCGTCTCGCAGTTAATCGCAACTGGCAATCACGTTGGTTTGCACCCAAGAACGAATTCGCGAAGACACTACACGAGGACTACATCATTCGTGAGAAATTGATGGAGAAGCTGAAGTACGCTTCCGTACCTCGTATCTTCATTGAACGGGCGTCTTCCCGGGTCCGTGTTAAGATTTTCACTGCTCGTCCAGGGATCGTTATCGGCCGGAAGGGCCAAGAGATCGAAAAGATAAAGGAAGAGCTAGCTGTGATGACGGGTAGGGAGATCCTTCTCGATATTCAGGAGGTAAAGAAGCCCGAGCTCGAAGCAAAACTGGTCGCGGACAATGTTGCTCTTCAGCTGGAACGCCGTATCTCCTTCAGGCGCGCTATGAAGAAGGCGGTTCAAATCGCTATGAGTCTAGGCGCGGAGGGCATTAAGGTACAGGTCGGTGGAAGACTCGGTGGTGCGGACATCGCTCGTACCGAAGTTCAGCGCCAAGGTAGTGTACCTCTCCATACATTGCGCGAAGAAATTGATTACGGTACATCAGAAGCCAGAACAGTATACGGCATTATTGGCGTTAAGTGCTGGGTTTTCAAAAAGGACGAACAATAAACATCTCAAACTGAGCTATGCCAGCACTCACTCCATCACGTACAAAATACCGGAAGTCCATGAAGGGCCGCATGCGCGGCAACGCAAAGGGCGGCGACTCTATGGCGTTTGGCGACTATGCCATTCAGGCGTTGGGTCGTGGATATTTCACCGGTAATCAGATCGAAGCCGCTCGTGTCGCCATCACGCGTCACATGAAACGTAAAGGAAAGCTCTGGATACGAGTATTCCCTCACAAGCCGATCACAAAGAAGCCTCTCGAAACTCGTATGGGTAAAGGAAAGGGACCTGTTGATCACTATGTAGCGGTCGTTAAACCTGGCTTGATATTGTTCGAACTAGCAGGGGTTTCGCTTTCGATCGCTCGTGAGGCGATGCGCTTGGCTGATACGAAACTCCCATTTAAGACACGTTTCGTTGTACGTGAGAACATGGATTGATCCTAATAAGGAACCGGAAAAATGAAGGTAAAGGACATCAAGGAACTTTCGCTCCCAGAATTGGAGAAATCGATTCGCGACACGCGTGATCAACTTCTCGAATTGAAGCTGCGTAAGCAGACAGGACAGGTTGAAAATACAGCGGAGCTGACTCAGCGCCGCAGGGATATCGCACGGATGGAAACCATTCGTAGTGAAAAAATCCAGGCGGAATCGAAATCCGCCTAACAAGAGAACTGATACGCCATGGAAAACTCTCGCAATAGCAGAAAAAGCCTAATCGGGTTCGTGACTTCAACCTCCGGGGACAAGTCGATCAAGGTTACCTACAGTTACAAGATTCCTCATCCTCGTTATCGCAAGGTGATCAATCGAAAAACAGTTGTTCACGTTCATGACGAAAGCAACAATGCTGGTCTTGGTGATCGTGTTGAAATTATGGAGACACGTCCAATTAGCCGCCTAAAACGCTGGCGTTTAGTTCGGGTTATAGATCGGGCACCTGTAGCAGGAGGCTTGAAAGAAGAGGAAGTAGAGAAAATCGAACCAGCTTCTGCTAAATAAAGGAGCGAAAAAAAATGATTCAATTACGTTCAGAACTGCAGATTGCAGACAATACAGGCGCCAAACGGGCCCATATGATTCGCCGCTTGGGTCAGCGCAAGAAGACCGCCGACATTGGTGACGTCATCGTCGTCAATATCAAAGAGGCAAGCGTAGACTCGTCTGTTAAGAAAGGTACGGTTGTAAAAGCTGTTGTAGTGCGGACAAAGGCTCCAATTCGCCGTCGTGACGGTAGCTACCTCCGTTTCGACAGCAATGCGATCGTAATACTCGACAACAATGGAAACCCGCGTGGCACCCGCATTTTTGGGCCAGTTGCTCGCGAACTTCGCACGAAACAATTCATGAAGATTGTCTCGCTAGCTCCGGAGGTACTTTAATCATGGCTAAGACACATGTAAAACAGGGCGACGAAGTCGTTATCCTTTCAGGCAAGGAAAAGGGTAAGCGCGGCAAAATCCTAGAACTTCGCACCACGAAAAATAGAGCAGTTGTTGAAGGTCTTATGATGATCAAGCGCCATCTCAAGAAGTCGGAAGAAAATCCCGACGGACAAATCGCGGAACGCGAAGGGTCCATTCACATTTCAAACCTGATGCTTGCGTCGAAGTTCGACGAACGTCAGGCCAAGAAAGACTAAATTACATAGAGAACTGAACCCGTTCCGGGTCGGAAATCCGAACAGAAGCTATGAGCTCTCAAAATTTTCTAAAAGAACATTACGAAAAGACAGTCGTCGAAGGACTTAATAAGTCCCGCGGTTACAAGAACAAGTACCAGATTCCACGTATTGAGAAAGTGGTTCTCAATATGGGCGTGAGCGCTTTGCTCGACAAAAGCGTCATGGAAGAGGCTGTGAAGAACATGGGCCTTATTGCTGGGCAAAGTCCTGTTCGCACCCTTGCGAAGAAGAGCATCGCGAATTTCAAACTCCGGGAGGAAATGCCAATCGGTTGTAAGGTTACTCTGCGAGGCGAGCGTATGTGGGATTTCCTCCTTCGCTTGGTTGCGGTATCCCTTCCCGCAATTCGCGACTTTCGTGGCATTCCGCAAAAGTTTGACGGAAACGGTAATTATTCTCTCGGGATCACAGACATCACGATTTTCCCCGAAATCTCTGTGGATTCAATCAAACGGCAATCTGGAATGGAACTTACCATTGTAACCTCTGCAAAAACGGATGAAGAGGGCTACGAGTTGCTCGACCTACTGGGAATGCCTTTCCGGAAGAGAGAGACTCAAGATGGCAATGACGACGCTCCAACCGAGAGCGAAAATGAAAAAGACGAAACCGCAGCGTAATTTAACATGGCAAAGAAATCATCAGTAGCACGTAACGAAAAACGCCGCCGCCTCGTAGAGCGCCTCGGTCCAAAGAGAGCTGAACTCAAAGCGATCCTTTCTAGTCCCGACACGACAGACGAAGAGTTCTACCAAGCGCAGCGCAAGCTAGCCAAGATGCCTCGTGACTCTTCTAAAATCAGAATCCGCAATCGCTGTAACGTAACAGGGCGTCCGAGGGCATTCATTCGCCGTTATGGGTTGTCCCGTCTAACTTTCAGAGAACTCGCCTTAGAGGGAAAAATACCTGGCGTTACCAAATCTTCTTGGTAGGCTTGTCACCCCAAAACTCTTCATTAATCAATATTTCGTGCAAACGCACATCCCGGGAGTGTGGATATCACCCGGTCAAAAACTAAATAATCATGCATACCGATCCAATCAGCGATTTTCTGACTCGCATCCGCAACGCATCGAGCGCCGGCAAAGACGAATGTGTTTCTCCTCATTCGAAAATGAAGGCAGAGATAGCCCGCATTTTAAAAGAGGAGGGCTTCATTTCAGACTTTTCCGATGCGAAGGATGATAGAGGGCACAAAACCCTTGTGGTTCAACTCAAGTACGTGAACGGCGAGCCTTCAATTAACGGTCTGGAGCGGGTTAGCCGCCCGGGTCTTCGGCTTTACTCTAAAAGCTCGGATATTCCACGAGTACTCAATGGACTAGGTGTCTGCATTCTCACTACGCCAAGAGGCATGATGAAGGATCGCGATGCTCGTCGTCAAAAGCTTGGCGGTGAAATGGTCTGCAACGTTTGGTAGAAGAGGACGCGAATAATGAGCAGAATAGGAAAACTACCAATCACGATACCTGAAAAGGTTGACGTATCAATCGATGGCTCGACCATCAAGCTTAAGGGCCCGAAGGGAGAGCTGACCAAGAAGTTTGTCAACGACGTTTCTTTTGAGGTCGACGATGGGCAAATCAAAGTTTCCCCAGCGAACAAGACCCGTTTCGCCAACGCCATGTATGGGACTTCTCGGTCGATCGTTAATGGAATGGTTGAGGGGGTTGTTAACGGTTTTACGAAAGAGATCGAGATCAGCGGTGTTGGATACAATGCCACTCTGAAAGGGAAAACTCTTTTGCTGAAGCTCGGATTCTCGCACGATATCAACTACGACATCCCAGATGGTGTGACGATCACGGTCACGGATAATGGAACGAAGTTGAAGATCGAAGGAATCGACAAGCAGATAGTGGGACAAGCGGCGGCATCGATCCGCCACTATCACCCGGTTGAACCCTATAAGGGCAAAGGAGTTCACATCGTTGGGCAGCATGAAATCCGCAAGGAAGGAAAGACAGTCGCTTAGCGCTGTTCGATAACCTGTAAGGAATAACCTTTAAAAGAATTTCGAAATGAAAATCCAAAAGAAGAGAGAGCTCGAACAAAAGAGACGCTGGCGCATCCGTAAGAAGGTTGCGGGTACCGCAGCGCGTCCACGGTTGAGTGTGCATTTCAGCAATAAGCACATCTATGCCCAGGCTATCAATGATGACGAAGGGAAGACGCTATTGTTTGTATCAACTGTTGCGAAAGAGCTTCGTGAGCAGAATTTGAAAGCCAATAACGACGGCGCTTGTGCCCTTGGAAAGTCCTTCGGCGAAAAGGCGAAGGATTCCGGTATTAGTAAGGTGGTATTCGACCGCAACGGGCGCAAGTACCACGGATGTGTGAAAACTTTTGCAGATGCCGCTCGTGAGGCCGGCCTAGAATTCTAATTGCCCTATGAGCACAGAAACAAATCAAACACCCAGTACGACCCCAAGCGAAGCTCCTGCGAGCGCAGCACCCGCTAACAATGGACCCAGTGGGGGCTATCGTGGCTCTGGCGGCAACCGTGGACAAGGCGGCAACCGTGGACAAGGCGGTAATCGTGGGTCCAGGGGCGGCAACCGTGGACGGCGGGAAGAGGAGAAGCCGGATGACGGTATCTTCGAGAAGGTCGTGTTCATCAACCGTTGCGCGAAGGTAGTAAAAGGAGGACGTCGTTTCAGCTTTTCTGCTCTCGTCGTTGTCGGCGATCGTGCCGGAAAGATCGGAGTGGGGTATGGAAAGGCCAACGAGGTTCCCGAGTCTATTCGGAAAGGGAGTGAAGGTGCTCGCAGAAATCTTGAGCCGATCAAGCTCAAGGGTGACACTATCCCACACGAAGTTCTTGGCGAGGCCGATGGTGGCAAAGTTCTCTTGCGGCCCGCTACGACGGGTACAGGGATTATCGCCGGTGGTGGTGTTCGTGCCGTGCTTGAAGCAGCAGGGGTACACAATGTTTTGACGAAGTCGTTGGGCTCGAACAACGCCAACGCGGTTGTAAATGCCACGCTTGACGGCCTGCGGAAATTGAAAACGTTCGAAGACTATAAAGCGCTTCGTTCCTAATCCAAAATTCAGAAAAGACTCGAATCATGAGACTACACAATCTTTCAAATGTTAAAGGAGCCGTCCACCGTCGCAGGCGGGTGGGCTGTGGTGAAGGTGGCGGACACGGTAAAACGTCTGGACGAGGTGGCAAAGGCCAGACGGCTCGTTCGGGTGGCGGTATCCGCATTGGATTCGAAGGCGGTCAAATGCCTTTATTCCGGAAACTTCCTCGTCGTGGGTTCAACAATAAGAATTTCAAGACTTACTACGAAACGGTTAACATTGGTGAACTTGCTCGTTTAGACGAGTCTATTAAGGAAGTGAATAGGGAATTGCTCGCTACAGCGGGACTCGTCCGCATGAACTCCAATCCATTGAAGATTCTGGGTGAAGGCGAAGTGAGCAGAGCCTTAAAAATTACGGCCGATAAATTTAGTTCTTCGGCTAAAGCGAAGATAGAAAAGGCGGGAGGCGAAGCAGTCGTTCTCGAAGATCCTGCTGAAATAGCCGCTGAAGCCAGCGAGTAATCAATCACCTAGACTGAGAAGGCATGCTATCCGCATTTACCAACTGCTTGAAAATCCCTGAGCTGCGTCAGCGTATCTTTTTGACGCTGTCATTGCTTTTCATTGCTCGAATTGGGGCTAATATTCCACTTCCGGGATTGGATACGCAGCCGCTACAGGCATTTTTCGCCGATCAAACCGCTCAAGGGGCTGGTAGTCTTCTTGGACTGTACAACATGTTCACAGGGGGAGCGCTTCTCAAGGGGGCCGTTTTCGCTTTGGGCATCATGCCTTACATCTCCGCTTCCATTATCTTTCAATTGATGGGGGCTGTCTTCCCGGCTCTGGCTCGTCTACAGCAAGAGGGCGAAACCGGCCGTCAAAAGCTTAACCAGTACACACGCTACGCCACGGTGATCATTTGTGCGGTCCAGGCCGTGCTTTTAATCCTAGCGCTCGAGAATCCGGGACGACTGTTTCCGGGCTACTCGTTGGCCGAGTACGGTGATATCGTAATTGTTGGAAAAACCTGGTTCCTGATTACCTCTACGGTTTTCCTTACTGCAGGAACGGTCCTTCTGATGTGGCTGGGTGAGCAAATTACAAAATCTGGAATTGGTAATGGGATATCACTTCTCATTACAGTCGGCATTCTGGCGGACTTGCCAGGAGCGGTTCAAGCGACCTATGGCTTGTTTTTCGGTCCAGTTGGAGCGGGAGAGAATCTTACCTTTGTCCACGCAGTAGGAATGATTGCTTTAGGGCTTGGCGTTACTGCTGGGCTTGTCGCAGTGATTCAAGCCGTTCGCAAAATTCCCGTTCAATACGCCAAGCGGGTAGTGGGAAGAAAAGTGTACGGTGGCCAAAGCTCCTTTATGCCGTTAAAGGTCAATTATTCGGGAGTCATGCCCGTGATTTTCGCCTCGGCGATCCTCGCTTTCCCACAACAGATTATCTCGCAGTTGGGAGCCTGGCTTGATCAACAATGGTTAATCAACATTGCCAACTACATGGTTCATGGGAGCGTCACTTATTACGCGATATTTGGGCTGATGATTCTCTTTTTCTCGTATTTCTGGGTGTCCGTGATGTTTCGCCCCATCCAGATCGCGGATGACTTGAAAAAGTACGGTGGATACGTTCCGGGCGTTCGTCCAGGAGCTCCGACAGCCAAGTTTCTAGATTTCATCATGACGCGTCTGACTTTAGCGGGCTCGATCTTTCTGACCGTTATCGCGATTTTCCCGGATATTTTGTTGTTTCAGGCCAACATTCCCATGCGGGTAGCCATCTTCTTCGGTGGTACAGGTATGTTGATCACCGTCGGTGTGATGCTTGACACCATGCGCCAGATAGAAACGCATCTTCTGCAGCGCCATTACGACGGCTTCCTCAAAAAAGGGAGAATCAAGAGTCGTGGCAATACCAAGGGTCTCGATACTGGTTTGGCTGGAGCGGCGGACATGAACAACGTTGGAAAGTTGTACCTCTGGCTGCTCGTTATTTTCGCGATCGGAATCGTAGCTTGGGTATTACAATTATCATCAAATTAAATCTTTACTTTATGCTTACGAAAGGTCATCACCTCACTCTTTTTCCTCCTGTGTGCCGCTTGGATGGGGACAGATTGGATTAAATCGGTCATTAGTTGCTTTTCGCATTCCTTTTCCTTCGAGATTCTCGAAATCACCAATATACTCTAACATCAACAACTTGCTAAACTAAAATGCCACGTATTCTAGGCGTCGACATTCCCAATAATAAGAAACTCGCATACTCGCTCCGTTACATCTATGGAATCGGGCCTAAGCGTGCTGATATCATTTTAGAGCAAACAGGTCTTGATCCCGACATGCGGGCCAAGGATTTGGATGAAGAGCAGATCAACGTCATAATGTCGAAGATCAGCGAGCTCAGCTACCTAGTAGAGGGCGATCTACGTCGCGATCATGCGGCCAATATGAAACGCCTTCAGGCGATCAATTGCTATCGTGGCCTCCGCCACCGTAGGGGTCTTCCAGTAAGAGGGCAACGCACCAAGACAAATGCTCGTACACGCAAAGGTAAGACAGCCAGTGTTGGTGGTCTCCGCAAATAATTTTTGAAAACGAATTAAAATGGCTGAAGAAGAAGCTCAACCCGAAGAGGAAAAGAAGGTAGCGAAGGCTCCGGAAGCGGAAGTGCCCGTGGAGGAAAACGCGGCACCAGCCTCTAAAAAGGAAACCCCCAAAGAGACTGCGGAAGTGCCTGAGGAAGGCGAAGTGGCTCCCAAGGAGGAGGAGCTTGCTCCAGGTGGCGTGAAAAAGCAGCCAACTGCGCAGGATCTGCTCAAGGAAGAAATTGGAGAGCTCAAAATTCGCAAGGCCAAGGGTAGCAAGAACGTTACTACTGGCATTGCCAAAGTGAGTGCTACGTTCAATAATACCATCGTTACGATTACAGATACCAAAGGTAACACGATTTCATGGGCGAGTGCGGGTAAGATGAATTTTCGAGGATCCCGCAAGTCTACCGCTTACGCGGCTCAGGTCGTTACGCAAAACGCGGCGAAAGCAGCAATGTCCCACGGTCTGAAGGAAGTGATCATTCACGTCAAAGGTCCGGGAATGGGTCGCGATTCTGCGATTCGAGCCTTCCAATCACTCGGCCTTGAAATCGCTTCTATCGTAGATACCACTCCAATTCCTCATAATGGGTGCCGGCCGCCAAAGCGCCGACGTGTCTAGTAGCCAAATCGGCGAATTTTAATTTACTAACTTTATATACAAGATCCATGGCTCGCTACACCGGTCCAACAGTTAAAATCAGCAGACGTTTTGGTCAGCCAATTTTCGGCAACCACAAATCATTGGAGAAGCGTGCGTATCCGCCAGGGCAACACGGTCCTCGCCTGCGTCGCAAGCAATCTGAGTACTCGATCGGTTTAAGTGAAAAGCAAAAGCTGCGTTTCATGTATGGCCTGATGGAGAAGCAGTTCCGCCGCACATTCGATCGTGCAAAAGGACAACGGGGCGTAACGGGCACTATCTTTCTTCAACTTTTGGAAACGCGTCTAGACAGCGTGGTTTACCTGCTCGGCTACACGAAATCTCGCCAAGCAGCCCGACAGTTCGTAAACCACGGTCACATTCGTGTTAACGGGCAAAAAGTAGATATTCCAAGCTTTCAAGTGAAGCCAGGAGATGAGATCGAGGTTCGTAACGGAACATCTTCCCGTCAGTTGGCGACTCGTAATTTGGAAGCGACTCGTCTTCGTAATGTGCCGGACTGGATGACTCGCAACGACGAGGCATTTCGGGGTGTAGTAAGCCGCCTTCCAGCTCGCGAAGAAATGGAACCAGCCATCAATGAACAGCTCATTGTAGAATTCTACAGCCGCTTCTAATCACTTTTTAAGTACCAGTTTCTCACTAATCCTGCTCAGCCGTACTCAGACCATACCGCGAAATGCCAAAACGTATCGGAAAGTTCGAACTCCCTAATCGTCTCGTAAAAGTGGAGGAAGGTTCCTCGACTACATATGCCAAGTTTATTGCCGAGCCTTTCGAGGCTGGATATGGGCATACCATTGGTAATTCCTTGAGGCGTGTATTGCTAAGCTCTATAGAAGGAGCGGGCATAACATCTATTAAGATCGATGGCGTTAGCCACGAATTTCAGAGCGTTGATGGAATCGTCGAAGACGTAACCGACATCGTTTTGAATCTTAAGCGGATCTTGCTTATCTGCCATAATCGGGAAGGAGCGAAGTTGATAATCAACGTCAACCGCTCAGGCCAAATTACCGCTGCTGATATTCAAGCTGACCATAATGTAGAGGTAGTAAATCCCGACCAAGCCATTTGCACCTTGGATCGCGAAATGCAATTCACTGCTGAGCTTGAAATCGGAGTAGGACGTGGTTATTGCCCAGGGGAAGACAACAAGAACGAGGAACAGCCAATTGGCGTAATTCCAATTGATACGTTGTACAGCCCCGTTAGTCTCGTGAAGTACTCGGTTGAAGCGACTCGTGTGGGACAGATCACGGACTACGACAAGTTGATCTTAGAAATTTGGACAGATGGACGAATGACTCCAGATGACGCGCTCAAGCAGTCAGGAGCCATCCTCAAACATCACCTCGATGTATTCGACAATGTGTCCGACGAGAATTACGAATTCGAAGACGAGGGAGCAGAAGTAAGCGAAGAGCAGAACAAGCTCCGTAAGCTCCTCAACATGAGCGTCAATGAGATCGAGCTTTCGGTTCGTGCCGCGAATTGCTTGAACAACGCGAACATTACAACGGTAGGCGAGCTTGCCATGAAGAGTGAGCAGGAAATGCTCAAGTACCGTAACTTCGGAAAGAAATCTCTAAACGAAATTAAAGATAAACTAGAATCTCTCGGCCTTTCTCTAGGCATGAAATTCGACGAGCGCCTTCTTGATATGAAGAAGGAACTATAGTCGAAAAGGGATACAACTTAAGGAAAATTATTTAGGCCATGCGTCACCGCAAGCATAGCAATCAACTAGGCGTCAAGAAAGAGCATCGTGAAGCTCTTCTCGCTAATCTTTCAACTGCTCTCATCAACCATGGGAAGATAAAGACGACTCTAAAGAAAGCGAAGGCGCTCCGCCCCTTCGTGGAAAAAGTGATTACGCTTGCGAAGAAAGGAAGCCTTCACAATCGACGTTTAGCTATTGCGCGGGTTCGCGACACTGGTGCGGTGCACGAGCTTTTTGAAGAGAAAGTCGAGCAATTCCGTGACCGAAACGGTGGGTACACCCGTATCTACAAGTTAGGTACGCGCCGTGGAGACGCGGCAGAGATGGCTCTAATCGAACTGATCGATGCGGACGACGAAGGCTATGGGAAAAAGACCAAGCCAAAGTCAAAAGCGAAGAAAAGGGCGAAAGCTGCAGTCGAGGAAACTTCAGTTGCTGAAGAGGCGGCGGTTGCAGAAGAGACTGACGTTGCTACCGAAGAAGATCCGGTAGCGGAAGAGGAATCTGTAGTTGCGGAAGAAGTGCTGGCTGCTGAAGTCACCGTTGAAGTGGAGGAAGAGGCCAAGGCAGATGCCTCGGAGGATGTCGAAGCAGCAGAGGAAGGGGAGGAAGAGAAAAAGGGCTGACGCCTTCTCTTCAATCACTTTAGTTTATGATGCGTTCTTCGACTTGAGGACGCATTTTTTATTTGAAGTTGCCATGCAAGCGTTCACCTACTTTTTGATAATCTATACCGGATCGGCTTTGGTTGGATTATCTCTTCTCTGGTTTTTCTACGATAGGAGAGACAAAAGTAGTTTTGAGGCGAACCGCCGACGAAAGGTCTTCCACTGTGTTAGATGTGGGAATCTGTACTCCGTGAGAAAAGGTGAAGTTTCCTTTGGGGAACCATGTCCGGAATGCGAGTACAATAATTACGAACTATCGTTCTAACCTTCAATCGGCGTAAACCCTCCTTGAATTCGAAAGCTTGGCAGGGATCGAATCCCGCGTTGTGGGTAATTCTATCTTACGTTCAATCGTCTAAAGGCAGAGGTGCGGTTATAGCCCGGCCGAGGGGATAAGGGGTGGTGCAGAAAGATGACTCGGACCAGTAGGTTGTCTGCTCTTTTTAGAATTCACGGATTATAAAATAGGGCCTTATTAGGCGACCGGTCTTGGTTCTTGCAATTTCTACGACATCGATCCTCTGGTCCGAAGAATGCGAATTCTGGATAATCTGGCGGAGTCTGGGTTTTTCTTGAGCAACGAGGTCAAACCATACGTTTAGTGAATTCCCTTTAAAAGTGAGTGACACTGCTGGCGATCAAGTGGTTAAATCTCCGTCTTTCTATATGAAGCATCAAACCATAGCGGTTCTCGATTTTGGATCCCAATACACTCAGGTGATAGCTCGCCGCATACGTGAATGTTCCGTTTACTCCAAGATTTATCACTACAAGGCATCGGCTAAACAGCTAAAGAAAGACAATGTTGTAGGGATTATTCTCTCGGGAGGACCGGAAAGCGTGTTGTCCAAAGGATCTCCTCGGCCTGACAAGAAGGTTTTTGAACTAGGGGTTCCCGTTCTTGGAATATGCTATGGGGTACAGCTCTTGGCACACATGCTCGGCGGAAAAGTCGAAAAGAGCCATGCTCGCGAGTACGGACATGGGGAATTGAAAATCAAAACAAAGGGAAGCCTTTTCCGAGGATTGCCAAGCGTCTTGCGCGTCTGGAACTCTCATGGGGATCGCTTAGGGAAGCTGCCAAAAGGATTCCGGGCCGTTGCGTCTACTGAGAATTCAGGATTTGCCGGGATCGTTGATGAAAAACGCAGGTTTTACGGTATTCAATTTCACCCAGAAGTTCACCATACGGAAGGAGGACTGAATATCCTGGAAAACTTCCTGAGAAAGATTTGCGGCTGCCGAGCGGATTGGTCGATGGCCTCTCTTGCCGAAGAATCCATCGCTAACATTCGGGAAAAAGTTGGCAACGACCGCGTCTTGTTGGGATTGAGCGGCGGGGTTGATTCATCTGTAGCCGCTGCCCTAATACACAAAGCCGTCGGTAGGCAGTTGACGTGTGTGTTTGTCGACAACGGGTTACTTCGCCTTAATGAGCGCGAACTGGTAGTGGATCTCTATAAGCGCCACTTTAACATGGATGTCCGGGTTGCGAGGGCTGGAAGCAAATTCCTAAAACGGCTAAAGGGTGTGTCCGATCCGGAAAGAAAACGAAAGATAATTGGAAATACGTTCGTTGAAGTTTTCCAAGATTCGCTGAAGAGGATCGGAGAATCCCGATTCCTTGCTCAAGGTACACTCTACCCAGATGTTATCGAAAGCGTGTCGATAGATGGCAATCCGGCTGCCACAATAAAGAGCCACCACAATGTTGGCGGCTTGCCTAAAAATATGAAATTTGAACTTCTCGAGCCCTTGCGCCAGTTGTTCAAAGACGAGGTTCGCGCTTTAGGAGCTGAGTTGGGATTGCCGAAAGAGGTCGTTTGGCGCCAACCGTTCCCGGGTCCCGGACTGGGGGTTCGAGTGTTGGGTAGCATAACCAGGCGTAAGCTTGACGTTCTACGGAAAGCGGACGCGATACTGCACGAAGAGATGATGGGGTCGAATCTCTATTATAAAGTGTGGCAGTCTTTCTGTGTATTCCTGCCTGTTCGCACCGTGGGTGTGATGGGGGATGAGCGCACCTATGAAAATGTGATTGCGGTGAGAGTGGTTGAGAGCAAAGACGCGATGACTGCCGATTGGGTGAGGGTGCCTTACGAAGTGCTTCAGCGGGTGTCTAACCGAATTATTAACGAAGTTTCTGGCGTGAATCGCGTAGTTTACGACATAAGTTCCAAACCTCCTGGAACAATCGAATGGGAATAGGCGTCAGTTTGAGATTCTTACAATATCACTATGAAAACTAAACGATTAACCCCAGCCGTTCTCGCGGCTTCTATCCTGCTAAGCTTAATCGCACTCGGAGCTGACTCCGATGAGGAGATCATCGAGGAAACGATCGAATTGGCACGGTCTTACTTAGGTGACCGCAACCAGTTGGACTCGATTACCAGTATTCATTACAAAGGTTCTCTGCTCTATAGCTCGGGGGATTTGGGTACGATAGAGATGGTGTACCAGAAACCCATGAAGCAGCGTATGGTCGCGGTGATCGGAGACAGGAAAGAGATATCGGTTTTAAACAACTCAGAAGGCTGGACCACTTTCGAAAGAGTTATTGATTCAGTCCCTCTGAGCATGGAGATATTTGACCCGATCCGAATTCTCATCATGCAGGCTAGCGTTCGGGAGGCTTTTGGCTTTTTCAAGAAGCCGAACGTCCGTAATGGAGAAATCATCTACGAAGGCAAGGAGATGGTCAAAGGCCATGAATGTATCGTTTTGACTTATCATCATGGAGACGGAATCGCCTTCCAGCGCTATATCGACGCGGAAACTGGGCAAGTTCGTAGAACCCTCGATAGTAAAGGTGTGGAGTACTTCGAAGAAGGTGAAATAGTGGTAGAAGGAATTCGCTTTCCCAAGAAGATGGTGAGCACGTTCTCAACTGCCATTGGAAGCCAGACGATGGAATTTGCCTACACGTCAGTGGAGATAAACAAGAATCTGCCTGAATCGGATTTCATAATGCCTCTTCCCTAGGAATCATTCGTGCTTGGAGATTCCTTTAGGGATTGAGACTCTAAAATTACATTTATCTTTGCCAAGCACGTGAGGCTCTTCCATTAGTGGCGTCATGGCAGATTTGGCATATCGCTCAAGCGGCTTTCAGCAGAGGTTGGCAACGTTCTGCGAGACCGCAGTAGTCCCGCAGTGTATAGTCGATACTGTCTCCAAGATCCTCGCGGACATCTGGGGCAAGGGCGACAAAGGAATTGCGGCTACGATGCGGCGGATTGACGGGCTCCGTTTGAAGCCTTCCCAATTCCGAATCTCCGAATCAGAGCTGATAGGTTCCGGCAGAAAATTGGAGAAATGGAAGCTCAAAGCGATCAAAGAGTCGATCGCTTCCGTATCAGATTTTCACCGCCATGCACTCCCCCAATCTTGGACTGCTAAGAACAAACATGGGGCCACGATAGGGGAGCGATTTTATCCATTGGATCGTGTAGGGCTCTACATTCCTACGGATCTAGCATCTACCGCGATCATGACCGGAGCTCTAGCGAAATTGGCTAAGGTACCGGAAGTGGTAGCTTTTACGCCCTGTGGAAAAGATGGATCGGTCAATCCAGCCGTACTCGCCTCTTTAAAGCTTTGCGGTATCAAGGAAGCCTATCGGATTGGAGGAGTGCCTGCGATAGGAACGATGGCCTATGGGACGGAAACGATCCAGTCGGTATCCAAAGTGTTCGGACCAGGAAATGCCTTTACCGTTGAGGCCAAACGTCAGGTTTTTGGGACCATCGGCGTTGATCTGCTTCCAGGTCCGAGCGAAGTGCTGGTAATCGCGGACGATTCTGCCAACCCTCGATTTGTGGCAGCCGATTTGCTTGCCCAAGCAGAGCATGGTTCGGGCAGGGAAAAGATTTTTCTAGTAAGCCTCTCGAAAGAGGTAGCTACGCGAATTCGGGCTGAAATAAAAATACAGATAAAGGAACTTACCCGTGCTAAGCTCATTCGAACGGTGTTGAGGGAAGGGTTCTTATCGGTGGTCGTAGATACGTACGAAGAAGCAGCGGAGGTCGCAAACTTTGTGGCACCCGAGCATATGGAGCTAGAGGTCCAGTCCGATAAGTTTGTCTATCTTACTAAAGCAATAAAAACGGCGGGAGCCATCATGCAAGGCGGCTGGTCGGCGACCGCCCTTGGAGATTTTGTCGCGGGTCCAAGCCACGAGTTGCCCACGGGAAGATCGGGAAAGTATTCCAGTGGCTTGCAGGTAATCGACTTTTTCCGGCGTTCCAGTTTAATTCGATACACCGAAAGCGCCCTGAAAAAGGCGGCTCCAGCAGCAGAGGCTTTTGCTAAAATGGAGGGTCTGGATGGGCATGGCCGCTCCGTTTCGATTAGATTGGAGAAGCGATGAGTGATCAAATTCTAGTTTCAGAGTATGTGCTGCCCCACATAAAGAAATTGCATGCCTACACGCCGGGCTTTCAACCAAAAGAGGATGGCTGGGTTAAGATAAACACGAACGAAAACCCCTATCCGCCGAGCCCAAGCGTTGAAGCGGCGATTCGGGACGCTTTAGGGGATTCGCTACGTCTCTATCCAGATCCCCGAAGCTCGGAGCTGCGTTCAGAAATAGCGAATCTGCATGGTTTGGATGCCTGCAATGTGATCGTTGGAAATGGCTCGGACGATTTGTTGAATTTGCTGACACGCGCTTTTTCGACGATCGAGAGAAAGGTAGGTTATACCTTCCCCAGCTACTCACTGTATCCCGTTCTTTGCGGGATTCAAAATTCAAGTACTATCGAAATCCCGTTTGGTCGTGATATGGACCTGCCATTGTTAGAGCTTTTAGGGTGCGACGCTGGAATACTTTTTTTCACGTCGCCCAATGCCCCCACTGGAGTAGGTTTCTCAAATGAGTCGATCAGAAAACTGCTAGAGAGATTCAGAGGCATCGTCGTGGTGGACGAGGCATATGCCGACTTTGCTAAGGAAAATGCAGTCGAATTAGTCGAAGCATTCTCGAATCTGGTGATCACCAGAACGCTTTCCAAATCGTATGCTTTGGCGGGCTTAAGGGTGGGCTACGCACTGGCGAGTGCGGAGATTATCGAGGCTTTGGACCGCGTGCGAGATAGCTACAATGTTAATCAATTGTCACAAGCCGGGGCATTAGCGGCGATTCAGGATCAGAGCTACATGAAGGCGATTGTGGGGAAAGTGGCTCGCACGCGGGACTATTATTTTGACGAACTCAATTCGCTCGGATGGTTTACCTATGAATCTGAGGCGAATATGCTGTTTACCGAACCGGTCAATGGAGAGGGAGAAAAAGGGCCGTCGGTTGCTCTAAACTTGCTCGAGTTCTTGAAATCCGAGAAAATATTGGTTCGGTATTTCCCTGGACACGCCTTGACTGCCAGTTTTTTAAGAATCAGTATTGGAGAAGAGGGTCAAATGCTCAAATTAAGCGAAACGATAGAACAATGGCTGAAGAACGAATAGCATCGCTGGAACGCGAAACCAATGAGACACAGATAAAGGCATCTCTCAATATTGATGGTACCGGTAAGGCTGAGATCGATACAGGAGTGCCCTTCTTCGACCATATGCTGACATTGTTTGCAGCTCATGGGTTATTCGATCTAGAAGTTGTCGCGAAAGGAGATGTAAAAGTAGACTATCACCACACGGTTGAAGACGTTGGAATCGTGCTGGGGCAGCTTTTTAAGAACGCGGTTGGAGACAAAAAAGGCATGCATCGCTATGGTTTCTTTATTCTTCCAATGGATGAGTGCTTAGGAAGAGTGGCGATCGATCTCGGCAATCGTCCCTTTCTTGATTATCAAGTGGTTGCTCCAACATCCTATGTGAGGGACTTTAATATTGTTCTCGTAAAGGAGTTTTGTCGGGCTTTTTCAAATACATTGGGAGCGAATCTGCATATTAAACTCGAGTATGGAGAAGAGCCGCATCACATAGCGGAGTGTATCTTCAAATGCATGGCGAGGGCAGTCGATATGGCTAGTTCAATCGACAGTCGTCTCGAAGGACTTCTTCCGTCTACCAAAGGAATGCTTTGAGTAGGGCTAAGCTGACTGTTGACTAAAGGTTTCTCAGTGGCGTATGGATCCTGACTTCTTGATAGAATGAGTGCCAGAATCGCAATTATCAATTATGGAATGGGGAACCTGAGGAGTGTGGAGAATGCCCTTCTAAAGGTGGGGGCCTCTCCGAAGATCGTCACTAAGCCTTCCGAAGTTACCGATGTCGAAGGATTGGTGCTTCCTGGAGTGGGGGCCCTCGAAGATTGCGTCGACGGGTTGCGAGCATCGAATTTTGACGATTTCATTGCGGGATGGATACAGGAAGATCGGCCCTTCATGGGAGTATGTCTGGGGCTGCAAGCGTTGTTTGATGTGTCAGAAGAGCGGCATGTGAAAGGGCTGGGAATATTTCCAGGAAAGGTCGTCCGTTTTGTTTCACAGCCTGGGTTCAAGATTCCCCATATGGGTTGGAATACTGCCAAGCTCGAGCAAAATGACTCTCCCTTCTGGAAGAGTTTAGACAGCGAGAAGGACCGCTTTTACTTTGTGCATAGCTATTACGCAGTACCAGAGGATTCTGAACTGGTACTAACGACCACGGATTACGACGGCGTTTTTACGAGCTCGATCGCCCGCGCGAATACTTTAGCCTGCCAGTTTCACCCAGAGAAGAGTCAGGCAAAAGGGCTCCAGATATACTCCAATTTCGCCTCGATTTGTAATCAGGACGACTCCTTTGCCTCTTAAGATCGGTAATAGTTAACTTCCAGGCGTGTCATGCTTTACATCAGGCTACCAAGGAAATTAGTCTTACCCATCCTTTTATTCGATTACTCTACATTTTTAGTAACTTACAAGCGCGAGATCTCATGAGCAAACCGGCAGTCCTAACATTGGACGACAAAGAATACGTTTTCCCAACCATCAAAGGTGTTGAGAATGAAAAGGCAGTTGATTTTCGGACGCTTCGTTCAGCGACTGGCTACATTTCCTACGACGAGGGCTATGGAAATACGGGATCTTGCCAGAGCGAAATCACCTACATCGATGGAGAAGTAGGAATTCTTCGCTATCGTGGTATCCCCATCGAACAACTTGCTGACAAGTCGAGCTTCCTAGAGTCCTCATATATGCTCCTGTACGGAGATTTGCCGACTCAATTCGAGCTGGATCAGTTTACAACTAGAGTTCGAAAGGGAGCTGCTGTATCGCCAATGATGTGCGACGCATTGAAAGGCTTTCCTCGCGATGCCCCGCCAATGGGGATGTTGGGATCGATGCTAGGAGCTATGAGCTGCTACAATGCGAGCATGGCTACCAACGACCGAGCCGTGGATCTTGAGCATTTCGACGAGGCGGCAGCTGCAGCGATCGCCCAAACGGCGACAGCGGCTGCTCTTGGGTACCGTGTGACTAAAGGACTTGAGGGAAACCAGCCTGATCCCTCGCTTTCGTTTGGGGACAATTTCTTGCACCTAATGTTTTCCGAAGAAGGAAGGCCGTATAAAGCAATTCCCGAGGTGAGTCGGGCACTTGATCTCATGCTGCTGCTCCATGCAGACCATGAGCAGAATTGCAGCACCTCAACGGTACGCATGGTGGCCTCGGGCGGAGCTAATTTATTTGCCTCTGTTGCTGCGGGGTGCGGAGCGCTTTGGGGACCGGCCCACGGTGGAGCGAACATGGCAGTGATTAAGATGCTAGAAGAGATTCGAGCTACGGGAGATGACGGTTCGAAATTTATCGAAGAGGCAAAGAGTGGTAAGAGTGGAAAGCGGTTGATGGGCTTTGGGCACCGTGTTTACAAGAACTTCGATCCACGAGCAAAGATTATCGGCAAAGCCTGTGAGGAGCTCTTGAACAAGCTGGGAATTGATGATCCTTGTTTAGATATTGCACGTCATTTGGAGCAGGCCGCTTTGGCTGACGATTATTTCATTTCCCGCAATCTGTATCCGAATGTGGACTTTTACAGTGGTATTGTTTTGCGGGCTTTGGGTATTCCATCGGATATGTTCACGGTGATGTTTGCCATCGGCCGTATGCCAGGCTGGGTGGCGAATTGGCGAGAAATCGCAATGAACCCGAAAATGAAAATCAATCGCCCTCGACAAATTTATCAGGGACCTGCGTTGCGTGACTACGTGGCGATGGAAGATAGAGGATAGGATTTCGAATACCGTTGGGTCGAATCGAGTCGCTCAAAGCTTGCTAACTGAGCTTATTGAGAATGGTCTTTTGGGGTTAAGCTTTTCTCTATCGCATTCACTGTCCTCTGCCTGGTATGTGGCGTCAATTGCACTGGACCGAAAAACCCCGAATTTGAGAGATCATTTCACTTTTGCGTGTTGGGGGACATGCCCTACTCCCTGCCCGAGGACTACGAACGCTTTGACAATGTAATCGGAAGCGGTCAATCGGGAAAAACCTGCGTTTACGGCTCACGTGGGGGACACAAAGTCGGGAGGTTCTCCTTTTTCGAATGAAACAGTGCAGCGCACTTGGGACAGTTTCTCGAAATTTGATCATCCGTTGGTTTATACCCCGGGAGACAATGAATGGACAGATTGTCACCGAAAAGCCGCGGGATCGATGGATCCGCTTGAGAGATTATCGGTCATTCGGGATCGGTTTTTCGGGTCGAGCAGGTCATTGGGAGGCGGAACGCCTATTGAAATAAGTATACAATCTACCGATACGAATTTGAGAGATTATCCTGAAAATAGAATGTGGATTCGAGATGGGGTTGTGTTTGCGACCCTCCATATCTTTGGTGGCCATAATAACAACCAGCCTGATGTTCCTGGAGCCGTAGAAGAGTTCGTTGCTCGTGATAAAGCAAATGAAGCATGGCTGGAAAATGCATTTGAGAAAGCTCGGAATTTGGATGCCCCAGGCTTGGCGATATTTATCCATGGAAACCCTTTTGGAGAATTGGGAAGGGAGTGGAATCTAGGCTTTGCCCGATTTCTTGAGCAACTGCGCGAGTTAACGATCGCGTTCAGCAAGCCTGTTTTGGCTTCCCATGGAGACTCACACTATTTCCGTGTAGACAAGCCACTTATGCTCGAAGGTACGGCTCGCGACAGTATCGAAAACCTAACCCGTTTAGAAGTCTATGGAGCTTCAAATATGCATGGGGTTAGAGTCGAAGTGGAACCTGAATCAGCACAGGTTTTCCGAATAAGCCAGTTGATCGTAGAAGCGAATCGCAGATAGCGATTTGAAACTTCAGAATCGGGCCTACTTTTTTGAATGATGAGGATGCATCAGTTCCTCGAACTTCAACCCGGTCAGCTTCATAATCCCGGCGTAGAGTTTCCACATGGCGACGATGGAAATCGCCATTCCTGGAATCACTATAACGATGTAGGAAATCCAGGTCATGCGGCCCATTTGTTCGTTAAAGAGCTCCGTGCCTCCTGAACTCGTTACTAAAATGCGGGCGAGTACGAAGTTCATAACCACGCTAAAAACTGAGGAAACGATAAAGAGGAGGGTAGCAAGAGAGAATAGCTTCTCAAAAGCAGACTCCTCATTTCGTTCGGTTACAATCTCGTCGATCTTATCGACGTCGATCACATCAGGATTGTAGAAGATGGTTCTAATGAGAGGTTTTTCGGTTTTCGCGCTTGCGAGAACCAGTATTCCAAAGATCGCTGGGAGACTGGCTTCTTTTACCGCGACCCAAAGGCCATCAAGAGCAAGGACTCCGATGAGTCCTGTGAGTCCTACGTTTGCGAATCCGAGAACTGAGAATAGATTGACATTTCTTCTAACGATGTAGTCGTAGATTCCATACGCCAGAGGCATTGAAACGGCGATTACTAGAATTTGGGTCGGACTCAATATGCCCTCTAGCCCGACCTTTTTCAATAGGTCATCCAATTTCGAGAATGTCACACTCGGTGCAACAATATTGAAAATGATGTTGAGAAGCAGGTTTTCTCGTTTGGCGTTAGTTGGTGTCATTAATTTTTTCTTTAGTTGTCTTCTATCGTCCCTGCTTTCAGCCTTCTGAAGGATCTAGGTGGAATCCTTAGCCAATTGAACACCATGTCTAACGCAAACATTCTTCTAGGCGTCAATATCGATCATGCTGCTACGGTTCGCGAAGCCCGCTATCGGGGTCTGGGACAGGAATTTGGCCCCATTGTCGAACCGGACCTAATTGAGATCGCTCTGTTCTCAGAAAAGGCGGGAGCCGATGGGATTACTGTGCATCCGAGAGAAGATGGGCGTCACGTTCAACGGAGTGATGTTCTCAAGATCCGCGAAGTGATTTCGACTCGCCTAAATATGGAGATGGCGGCGACAGACGAGATGATGGCTTTCGCCTTGGAAGTCCGCCCCGACTCGATCTGTGTTGTTCCTGAAAGCCGTGAAGAAGTGACCACCGAGGGGGGCTTGGATGTGGCGGGTAATTTTGAAAGAGTGAAGGCAATTGTAAGCACCGCAGCCTCTGCCGGCATAGTAACGAGTCTGTTTATCGACCCTGATTCGGATCAGATCGCTGCGTCCGCGGATTCGGGGGCTTCACATATCGAGTTGCACACAGGGGCGTATGCGAATGCTTACTATCTCGATAACAGGGCCGATGAATTCGATCGACTACTCGTTGGAGCCAAGCAAGGGCTTGATTTGAAGCTAACGGTGAATGCGGGGCATGGAATTAATTACAACAATATCAAGGAGGTTAGGACGATTCCCAACCTCCATGAGTTAAACATCGGTCACAGCATAGTTAGTCGGGCACTGTTTTGCGGAATTTCTGATGCCGTCCGAGAGATGAAATCCTTGATTAATGGCTAGGGTTTTAGTGAAATTTCATTGATGACTCTTGATTTCCGGTTGCCTCCTGCCGGCCCGCTTCTGGGCCTTGGTGTCGATATTGTCGATGTAGAGCGAATCAAAGGCATGCGAAAACGCCAAGGTGACCGGTTCTTGCAAAGAGTCTACATACCAACGGAATTGGATTATTGTATGAAAATGAAGTACCCAGACCAACATCTGGCGGCTAGATTTGCGGCGAAAGAAGCGGTTTCGAAGGCATTCACGACTGGAATTGGTGAATATTTCGATTGGAAGTCTATCGGAGTCGCGATGGGTGAAAGAAGACAGCCTGAGATTGAACTGGATGAAAAAGCGCGACGTTTTATGCTCTCAATGGGTGGAACTCGGATATCCATCAGCCTCACTCATACCGAAAAAACGGCAATCGCGATAGCCGGACTGATAGGGTAGATAGGGAGATTCGTAAGGGAGAATGGTAGGAAAATGAGGGCAGAATATTTCGAAAATTCGGACCCGGTCCTTAGCTGCAAAGAAGCGGGGGAATATGAGAACTCCATCTTGGATTCAGACGAGAAGATTTGGGATGCAATGGCTGAAGTAGGCCGTAAACTGGGCCAAGGGATTCTGACAGAGTATGGTTTTACTCGATACAGTAAGAAATCACTGTCCGTTCTTGGTCTGATTGGCAAAGGCCATAATGGAGGAGACGCTCTCTTGGGGATTGATGAAATGGCCAGAGCTGGATCGGTGGGGATAGTGACGCTTCTCTTAGCATGTCCAGAGAGTACCCTGAAACCAAATACGGCCCGCTCTTTAGAGCAATTGAAGAATCGTTTTCCAGAAGACCGATTGGCGATTTTTGAAAGTGATGATGACGTAAGCAGCGATTGGCATAGCGAAATCGAAAAGTGGCAGGCCGGCGAGCCGTTTGATATATGTCTCGATGGACTCATTGGCATGCAGTTTCGTCCGCCGACGAAAGGCCCTACTCGAAAAGTAATCGAATTTGCAAACAAGCTTAAGGATATTCGACTCAGGGTCGCGGTCGATCTTCCTAGCGGGTTGGGTGATGAAGCAGATGACCTTTGTTTTAAGGCAGACGTTACCTTTGCGACGGGTATTCTGAAGAGCCCTTTGCTGAAAGGAGGGAAAGGCGGTTCGATTGGTAGTATACGATATTTGGATATAGGTCTTTTCAACGACCCGATAGAGTCAAAAAATCGGGTATTGAATGACTCTACTCTGAATCTGATGCGAAGACGGCGTCCAGTTCATGTCGATAAACGATTCTACGGTCATCTCTTTATCCTAGCTGGATCGAGAGAAATGCCGGGAGCGCTTCTTATGAGCATTCGAACAGCATTGCTTAGTGGAGTGGGTCTGGTTACTGTTTGTGCACCGGCGGGTATTGTTCCCGGGTTGGCTCCATTGGTTCCAGAGGCAATGTGGGTGTCTTGGCCAGAATCCCCATCTGGTGGACTTTCCTCCAAAGGGCTCGGTTATATCAGGACAATTCAGTCAAACGCCAGCGCAATCCTAGTGGGTCCCGGAATGGGGAATGATCCAGAGACAGTCAACCTGCTTGGCGAACTACTTAAACGATGGACCGGATCCATTGTTATCGATGCGGATGCCCTACAGCGAAGGGTCTTATACTGGGTCCAGGGTGTTTGTATCGTTACTCCCCATTTGGGAGAGTTTAAACGAATCCTTGGTTTGGAAGGAAATATTTCCGATGTGAACAGCAAGCTGCAGGAGTTTGCACAAGAGCATTCTGTAATTGTCGCCCTTAAGGGAGCCATGACTCGAATTGGCGACGGCGAGCGCCTGTATTTGAATACAACTGGAAATTCTGTCCTTGCGAGAGGGGGGAGTGGAGATCTGCTGGCTGGCCTCGCTGCCGGTATTTTAGCTCAGTCTCCACAGAATGCGTTGAGCGCTGCTTGCAGAGCGGTTTACTGGCACGGAAAGGCAGCTGATTTGTTGGCAAGTCGAAAAGGTCAGGTTGCCGTTCGGACGACAGATATGCTGGAGTATTTGGGTGAAGCCTTGTGTGTGGAGGAAGAGAGGATTGACGAATAACGATGCTTATTGGGTATTAAACGGTCTTCAAGGAATCGGACCGATATCGCTGAACCAAATGTTGGAGCGTTTTGGCGGTGACCCCGTCAGGGTGCTGCACGCAGACAGAGCGGAGTTGTCTGAAGTGAGAGGACTTACTCAAAGGGGAGTGGACGCTATTGTAAGTTGGCAATCGAATTTCGATCTATCCCGAGAAAAGGAGCGAGCAGCTAAACTGGGGGTGAGGTTTGTGGACCGAGAGAGTGATCGGTACCCCGGAATACTAAAAGAGATACACGATCCGCCTATAGGTCTCTACGTGCTGGGAGACTATAGGTTTTCCAGACCAAGTGTAGCCATAGTCGGCAGCAGGCGAACAACGCTCTATGGTCAAGGCGTCGCTCGAGAATTCGGACGCGAGCTTTCTGGTAGAGGTATCTGTGTGACTAGTGGAATGGCTCGTGGAATTGATACCTACGCTCATCAGGGGGCATTGGACGCAGAGGGAGGAATGACCGTAGCGGTCATGGGTTGCGGTATTGATATCGTGTATCCACCTGAAAACATCGGTTTGTACCGGAAGATTGGGGAGATTGGCGCAGTCGTTTCAGAATTTCCATTGGGCCGCCGGGCGGATAAACAGACCTTTCCGATGCGTAACCGGCTCGTCAGTGGCATGTCACAAGCGGTGATTGTTGTTGAGTCTGATGAAACTGGAGGATCGTTGATAACTGCACGGTTCGCAGGCGAGCAGGGGAGACTCGTCTGTGCGGTTCCGGGTAGAATTGACCAGAAGACGAGCCGAGGTTGCAATCGGTTGATTCGCGATGGAGCGCTTCTCCTGTCGAGCGTTGACGATCTGCTGACGGAACTTGAATACGAAACGACGCTCCCCTATCTGAATATCGCGTACTCTGGAGAACGGGACTGCGACGTTGAGGAGCTTGATGAAGTTGAGCTTAAGCTGATAAAGCTATTTGAGGGTGGGGAGGCTCTTGATGCTGATCGGATAGCGAAGCAGCTCCAGATTGCTACCGCAGATATTGCTTCGACGCTAATGATGTTGGAACTGAAGGGATATGTGGCCAAACGCCTTGATGGGTCCTATGAAGCTGTATCCAGATATAGCTAGAATAATTTACCTATGGTCAGCCTGGAGGCCAGGCCATCTGGCGACCTCCCAATAGATGAACGTGGAGATGAGGAACGGCTTCTCCCCCATGTGGACCATTGTTGATCACAATTCTGTAGCCTGCTTCAAGTTCGAGCTTGTCGGCGACTTTGCTGGCAGTTAGAAGCAAGTGTCCCAAGAGAGATTGATCGCCTAGCTTCGCTTTGCCGATTCGTTTTATCGGGACCTTGGGTATTACAAGCACATGTGTTGGCGCTTGGGGATCGATATCACGAATAGCGAAGCAGAGGTCGTCTTCGTATTCGAAGTTGCCAGGAATTTCTCGATCAGAGATTTTTTGAAACAAGGTTCTTTCAGTGGACATGGTCAATTTTGGCTAGAATTGGTTTTTCCGCGAATCTCGTAAGGAACTATAAAATCACTAGCGACAGTTTAGACGAAGCACGAGAGCGCTTCTGGCAAAATGCCCGTGCGTAGCAGATCGCTTCCTCATACTCTATCTTTCTCGTTTTGGACCAGCGTCTTCCTCTTGGGCAAATGGCTTCCTTCAGCCCAGTGAGTACCACTACACCTTTATCGAACCGACAGATCTGTTTGAGGGCATCAAGAAGATTCACGCGTAGGTCGAGCATGGAAAAGGGTGCTTGCTCGGAATCAGCTTCTACCAATTCTATCCCCGTTTCAGCCGGATTGCTTTCCAATTTCGAAACCAATTCCTTTGCGCGAAAAATGAACGGCTGAAAAAGCGAGGACTCCTCTTCAGAAAGCGACGCCTCGATGGACTCTTTTATCTGTTGGGCGAAAAAGAGGTCATTACCGACGGTCTTTGAAAAAAGAGAACAGACTACCTGCAATTTCGAAAGATCTTCTGGTTTTGTACGGCTCATAGAATGGGTTGTTTCGACAGAGATCCAATCTCGTCCAAGAACTCTTCCAGATTGCGAAAGTCTTTATACACACTTGCGAATCGGACGTAAGCGATCGGGTCAATATTCTTGAGATTCAATAGCACTTTTTCTCCAATCGCAGTGGAAGGAATTTCCATCCCAAACTCGTTTTCGAGCTCGTCGATCATATCTTCGACGAGAATATTGATCTGTTCGGCGTCAACAGGGCGCTTCTGGCAAGCTCTCCTTAAGCTATTAACTATCTTTATCTTGTCGAATCCCTCACGTCTTCCATCTCGCTTGAACACGTACAGATTCTCGCGAAGAATTTCTTCGATCGTAGAATACCGGTGTCCACATTCCATGCATTCACGTCGTCGTCGAATGGTTGCCCCATCCTTGCTGATCCGGGAATCGACAACTTTGTCGAGCGTCGATGCGCACTTTGGGCATCTCATAGTAAATTAAAGGTTGATGAAATTTTTCAAAATATCCATCCCGTTTTGCGTCGCGATTGATTCTGGGTGGAATTGAAGGCCCCAAATGGGCCGCTCACGATGGTGGCAGGCCATAATCTCGCCTTCATCCGTTTCGGCTACGATTTGGAGAATATCCGGAAAGGCTTCCCGTTCTATGATCAAGGAATGGTATCGAGCGATTCTAATCTCATTGGGGATTCCTGCGAAGATCCCTTTTCCGTTATGCTTAACGACGGAGGTTTTTCCATGCATCAGCCGATCTGCCCGGACTATGTTGCCACCGAAGTACTGTCCGATCGACTGATGACCCAAACAGACCCCTAGAATGGGTACTTTGTCGGCAAATGCTTCTATTATAGAAATACTGTTGCCAGCTTCATTTGGAGTACAGGGACCAGGAGAAATAAGTACCTGTGAAGGTCGTAAAGCCAAGGCTTCCTCAACTGAAATCTTGTCGTTGCGAAACACCCGTTGCTCGATCCCCAGAGCCCCAAAATACTGGACAAGATTGTACGTGAAAGAGTCGTAGTTGTCGATGACCAGTAGCATTATCCGTGGGCGTGTTTAAATAGGGGTGATCTTTCGGGGTCAAGGACGGGATTCTGGCGGATGAGCCATGGTACTTTATCGCGTTTGTTTGGTCTCATTGAATTTGAGTAAGGAAGTGTTGAAAGCGGGCTGGAAGTTCTCCCTCTTAGCGGTCGAACAAATTCTAATGACAGATCACTTTCAGCTAATCGCCACTGATGCACATTCATCCGCCCGTAGAGGAAGACTGCAAACATTACACGGAAATATCGAAACCCCGATCTTCATGCCGGTCGGAACGCAGGGTACCGTTAAAGGTCTGACGCCTAAACAGTTACATGAGATCGACGCTCAGATCATTCTAGGTAACACCTACCATCTAAACTTGCGGCCTGGTTCGGATTTGGTTCGAGACTTCGGTGGGCTCCACTCGTTTATGGGATGGAATGGGCCAATACTGACTGACAGTGGAGGGTTTCAAGCGTTTAGCTTGGCAAAGTTGAGCAAAATCAGCGAAGAGGGAATTGCGTTTCAGTCCCATTTAGATGGATCGAAAGTTTTTCTAGGACCGCAGGAGGTAATGTCCATTCAAGCGAATCTCGGGTCTGACATCGCTATGGTGATCGATGAATGTCCGCCTTTTCCCTGCGAGAAGCAAGATTGTGTGAAAGCGGTTGAGCGTACAACTCGATGGGCTCGAAAATGTCGTGAAGTTGCAGATGATATAGGTTTTCTCGACTCAGGACGCCACGTGTTTGCGATTGCTCAAGGTTCCACCTTTGAGGATTTGAGGCGTCAGTCTGCAGAAGAACTCTCTGCTCTAGAGTTTTCGGGCTATGCCATTGGAGGGGTCAGCGTTGGAGAGCCGGAGCCTGAGATGCTCCATCAAGTGGGAGTGACTATACCGTTTCTACCGCCAGAAAAGCCTCGCTATACGATGGGTCTAGGGACTCCTCCTCAGATGCTGAAGATGATTGGGCTTGGAGTGGACATGTTTGATTGCGTGCTGCCTTCTCGTGTTGCCAGAAACGGGGCGTTTTTCACACCTTTCGGAATGAAAAACATCCGGAATGCAAAATTTGCGAAAGATCCATCGCCATTGGTTGAAGGTATGGACAATTACGCTTGCGCAAACTTTAGCCGTGCTTACCTCCGGCACCTGACGGTTGCCAAAGAGATTCTGAGTTGTACCTTGCTGACAATTCACAACCTGTATTTCTATCTAGATTTAATCAAGCAGGCCAGAGATCACATTGAGAGCGGCGATTTTTCGTCATGGAGTCGCGAGTGGATTGAGAAATACGAATCCGGGGACCGATCTGAGAACTAGATCACTGGTCTCCCATTCCGGTAGACTTTCCATTTAACGGCCGGTTGACATCATTGCTCTTGGAATTCCATACTGGTGGTCGAAAGTAAACGTCTAATGAGAATTCTAATTACAGGCGGGGCAGGTTTTCTTGGCAGTCATTTAGCGGATCGACTGCTTGAGGATGGGAACGAGATCATTTGCATGGACAACCTCTTTACGGGCTCGAAGAGGAATATCGCGCACCTGGTACAGAATCCGAACTTTGAATTTTTGCGGCACGACGTGATAGATCCCTTTAAACTAGAGGTGGATCAGATCTACAATTTGGCCTGTCCGGCGTCTCCCGTGCATTACCAGTATAATGCGATCAAGACGATTAAAACTTCAGTGATGGGAGCAATTAATTGCCTTGGCTTGGCGAAGCGAGTAAACGCCCGCGTGTTCCAGGCGTCCACTTCTGAGGTATATGGTGATCCAGAGGTTCATCCACAGCCGGAATCGTATTGGGGGAGCGTTAATCCGATTGGAATTCGGTCGTGCTATGACGAGGGCAAACGTTGTGCGGAAACTCTATTTTTCGACTATCACCGGCAAAACGGGGTCGATATTCGCATCGTACGCATCTTCAATACTTACGGGCCGCGAATGTCGCCGCAAGATGGTCGAGTGGTTTCAAATTTTATAGTACAGGCCCTCAGGGGCGAAGACATCACGATCTTCGGCGACGGTTCCCAGACCCGTTCGTTCTGCTACTACAGTGATTTGATCGACGGTTTCGTCCGTTTAATGGAGCAGGACAAACTGGAAGGACCTGTAAACATTGGGAACCCGGGTGAATTCACGATGCTTGAACTCGCTGAAAAAGTGATCCATCTGACGGGGACTCAGTCCAGAATCGTGTATGAAGCGTTGCCTGAGGATGACCCGAAACAGCGCCAGCCAGATATCGAACTCGCCAGGACGGAGTTAGGATGGGAGCCCAGAGTTTCCCTAGATGAGGGTTTGGTAGAAACGATCGACTATTTTAGGTCTTATTTGGATAGCTAGATGAGATTTTTGGTCTGCTTTCGTGAATAGGGGCGCAAATGCACTTGATGAGATGAACAAAGAAAATTTTTTCGAGCAAGCACCCTCCAACCAAAATCTGATTCAATTGTTTGAGGGCCAGTGGTTTTCAATTATGCCTGAAAAACTGGGCGTTGATTCAAAAGGAATCGGAAAGCTTCATGATGATGGCCGTATTTACTGGGCTTCCTCTATTCTTGGTGGCTTTCGCGACAAATCCGTCCTCGAACTTGGCCCGCTGGAAGCTTGTCACACTGCCATGCTTGAAAAGGCCGGAGCCCACTCGATTTTAGGAGTAGAAGCGAACTCAGAAGCCTTCCTTCGATGTCTGGTGGTGAAGGAGCTGCTTGATCTGAAGAGGGCCCGATTTAAGTTGGGGAACTTCGTGGGCTACCTGCAAGAGCAGGAAGAACGTTTTGATGTGGGAATTGCCTGTGGTGTCCTCTACCATATGAAGAATCCAGTTGAACTCATTGAGCTCTTGTCGAAAAAAGTAAGATCGTTGTTCGTATGGACCCACTATTATGACGCCGAGCTGATTGGAGGAAACGAAGTATTGCGAAGCAAGTTCTCAGGGAGCTGGGTTGCGAGCCACATGGGGTTTGATCACCGGCTGCATGCCTACGGTTACGGCGAAGCGTTGGACTGGAAAGGATTTTGCGGAGGAGGCAGCGAATCTTGCAATTGGATGGAGAAAGAGGAGATGCTAAGGGCTTTTGACCACTTCGGATTTGAGTGGTTAGGTGATAAACATGAGTCGGACCATATTCATGGCCCAGCGGTTTGGCTAGCGTTTGAAAACCGAAATCTCTAGCCCATGCCGTAGCCAGATGGCTAGTGGACGAAGCCAAGTTCTCAGAATTTTGGCATTTAAACCGGCTGACAGAAATAAGAACCTTTTCATTGCAAGCTGGTCTTCTATCCGCTACCCGACAGGGTCTTATTTTAACGAGCCATAATGTTATCATCAATTTTTAAAAAATTCGCCGGCCGCTCCAACGTAAAGTGGCTCAAGTCTTGCCAGCCATTTGTTGAGAAAATCAATGAACTAGAGCTGAGCTATCAATCTCTCAGTGAAGAAGAATTAAAAGGGCACACGGAAAAGTTTCGTGAACGTTTCAAGAATGGTGAAACACTAGAAGACCTTATACCTGAGGCGTTTGCCACGGTCAAAAATGCGGCCCGAAGACTGGTTGGATCAAAAAGTCTTGTGATGGGGCAGGAAATCCCTTGGGAGATGGTGCACTACGATGTACAGCTAATTGGAGGAATGGCCCTTCACCAAGGGCGTATCGCAGAAATGGCTACCGGTGAGGGGAAGACACTAGTGTCGACCCTTCCTCTCTACCTGAATGCCTTGTCATCTAGAAATGTACAATTGGTCACCGTTAACGAGTACCTCGCACAGCGGGATTCCGAATGGATGGGGCACTTGCTGAAGTACTTAGGACTCACGATTGGCTGTATTAAGAACCAAATGCCTCCTGACCAAAAGCGTGAGATGTATGGTTGTGACATTACCTACGGCACTGCATCGGAATTCGGGTTTGACTACCTTAGGGACAATGGGATGTCACACAGCAAAGAGGAGCAGGTTCAGCGCGATCACTTTTTTGTGATCATCGATGAAGTTGACTCCATTTTAATCGATGAGGCGAGAACCCCGCTCATTATTTCTGGCCCGGCCCCTATTCAACGTGAGCAGCCTTACACCAAAATGAAGGCCGGTATCCATCGATTGGTAACCAAACAAGTTGCATTGTGTAACAAACTTGCAACCGCGGCGAAAATTGAGCTCGACAAAGACGAAGAAACGGTGGCCAAGGAGGCTCAGGCTTTCCAGGAAGAGTCGGCCCGGATTGCCAAAGAAAATAAGGCTCTTGGAGCGAATGGAGAGCCTCTCTTGCCTCAACCGGAAGCGGCCGACCCTTTCGCAGATCTTTTGTTGGTGAAGCTAGGAACACCTAAGAATAAGACATTCTTGAGACTCATGGAGAATGGGGAGTATCGCCGTGAGTTCGACAAGTTTGATACGGAAATGCATGGAGACCTGAACAAGGATCGCATGTACAACCTCAAAGAAAAACTTTTCTATGTGATTGATGAAAAGCAGAGGCAAGCTGATCTGACTGAAAATGGTAGGAAGGAGCTACGGCCAGATGATCCCGACGCATTCATGTTGCCGGACCTCGCGACTCGATTCAGCGAACTCGATAAAGACTTATCTCTGTCGACGGAAGAAAAAGACGCCGTCAAACTATCTGAGCAGGAAAAACTAGAAGTAGTTGGAGAAGATATACACGCGATCAGCCAGTTGCTGAGAGCGTATTCGCTCTACGAGAAAGACGTCGAGTACGTAGTGCAAGACGGGAAGGTAGTGATCGTGGATGAGAATACGGGACGTATTATGCCTGGCCGGCGTTGGGGCGATGGACTGCATCAGGCGGTTGAAGCCAAGGAAAACGTGACGATAGAGAGAGAGTCGCGAACCTATGCCACTATAACAGTTCAGAATTACTTCCGATTGTATGACAAACTCGCAGGAATGACGGGTACAGCGGAAACGGAGGCGACTGAGTTTCATGACATCTATTCATTGAATGTCGCGATCATTCCCACAAACGAGCCCTGTATCCGGATTGACGATAACGATGTGATTTTCAAGTCGCGTCGTGAAAAGTACAATGCGGCGATAAACGATATCGAGTTAGCCTATAAGAAAGGGCAGCCCGTCCTTGTTGGGACGGTATCGGTTGAAGCTTCGGAATTATTAGGGCGGATGTTGAGGAGGCGGAACATCCCTCACAATGTTCTCAATGCGAAATACCATCAGCAGGAAGCAGAAATCGTTGCCCGTGCGGGGATTAAGGGGGCTGTCACAATCGCCACCAACATGGCGGGTCGAGGAACCGATATCAAGTTGGGTGAGGGCGTCAAGGATCTCGGTGGCCTTCTGGTGGTCGGGACGGAGCGGCACGAGTCCCGACGTATTGATCGTCAGCTTAGGGGCCGCTGTTCCCGTCAGGGCGACCCAGGGCGGTCGAAGTTCTTTATTTCTTTGGAGGATGATTTAATGCGCCTTTTTGCGAATTCAGGTCCCATGGCCAAAATTCTGCAAAATTCGATGGAAGAGGGTGACCCTCTGGAGCATTCTCTCTTGAATCGCTCTATTGAGACCGCCCAGAAAAAAGTCGAGCAGCAGAACTACTCGATTCGTAAGCGACTTCTTCAGTATGATGATGTATTAAATAAGCAGCGCGAAATTATTTACGGGATTCGCAACGAGGCCCTGCGAGGTGAGTCTCCCAGTAATACTATTTTTGAATTGGTTGAAGAAGAGCTAGCTGAGCGGGTGGAGACGGAGCCGAACGGAGTGGACGGCGACTTGAGCGGCTTTGTGACCTGGGCGAATTCGCATTTCCCGATTGGCTTGCGAGATGAGGATCTCTTTGGAGTGAACTCGGAATCCGCTATCGATGTGGTGATGAGTAAAGTCAAGGAGGCTTATCGCCTCAAAAAGACAGCGGAAAATGAGGCGGCTCTTCTGCACCTTGAGCGTTTTATACTGCTGAACTCGATAGATGGGCGCTGGCAGGAGCATCTCACCGAAATGGAAGAGCTTCGAAGGAGTGTTTCACTCAGGAGTTATGGACAAAAGGATCCGCTGAGTGAATACAAGAATGAAGCCTACAGCTATTTCGAGGAGTTGATCGGAATGATCCGAACCCAGCTCTGTTCGAAACTTTTCCGGACTGCGACCAATCTAGTCGCAATTGAAAACGTCAAGACCATGCTGGCTCGCCAGGCAGTGGCACGGGGGCCAGGTGACGTAGATCTATCTGGCCCAGTAGGTCAATCGAGGGGTCAGAAGGAAATTTCTCTACCCAAAGTAGCGGTGAAAAGGGCAGTGCCTAAAGTCGGTAGAAACGAGCCCTGTCCGTGCGGAAGTGGTAAAAAGTATAAGCAGTGTTGCGGGCGCTAGAAGTTTTTGCGCACCGTCCGATCAACTCTTAGATCCGAAGAGGTTGGGGTAGTGGGATGTACTAGTCTAAATAGCTTGGTTCCCTCTTTGGGTTTTGATTATTGGTAGATTTGTTGGTTTTTTGCTCAGATAGGAAAAAACAAAACCAATGGCTTGTTTAAACCGTATTAAACATGATTTAATCACGAATCTCGATTTACTGAAATTATCCATGAATTACATTTGCAAGGGGAAAAAGTTTTTAGCGTTTGTTGCCTCCGTTGCTGCTGCAGGAACAGTCGTCAAAGCTCAGGAGGTTTATTCGCAGATTGTGGGAGCCATCTCTATCAATTTGCCGGCGGAAAGTGATGTTATTGTCTCATTTCCGTTCAAGCAGTCAGCCGAGTTTCGAGGCGTTCTCGATTCAGCCTCAGGGGCTGGGAGTCTGGTTGTGAATGTTTCTGCCGACTCGTTGACAAGTGGGGCGTTTGATGCCCAGTCCGGAATGCCAACCCATTACCTTGTGATTGAGTCAGGCACTCAACAGGGGGTTCACATTGACATCTCGTCCAACACCGGATCTCAACTCACGTTTGACGGTGGCGATGCGACCGGACTCGCAAACGGAGATCAAATCGCCGTTTATCCGCACTGGACCCTAGGATCGGCATTTCCGCTAGGGGTAGCGAATGAGGATGACGATGAACCTGGATTAAGAAAAATCGAGGTAATTGTCCCGCAAGCGACCTCGTCCGCTGGAAACATGATTCCTGAGGGCATTTTCTACTTTTCGGGTGGAGCCTGGCGCCAAGTTGGGGCAGGCATCAACGCGGTAGCTGATAATTCAGTCCTGTACCATGGACGAGCGCTCGTAATACGAAACAATGGTACGGTAGTGAAGAATGCTCTTTTCTTTGGTGAAGTAGTTGACGCTCCCATTGCGATTCCGTTAAGTGAATCTGACCAGTATTCACTAAATAACTTTGTCGGTCTCAACCGGCCGCTAGCTATCAGTCTAGACGAATTA
Source organism: Candidatus Pelagisphaera phototrophica (assembly GCF_014529625.1). Lineage (GTDB taxonomy): Bacteria > Verrucomicrobiota > Verrucomicrobiia > Opitutales > Opitutaceae > Pelagisphaera > Pelagisphaera phototrophica. Next base: position 3,757,364 of record NZ_CP076039.1, on the reverse strand, counting down.
GGACTAGCAGGGGGAGGAGTTTTTGAAGAAACGACGGATCCAGATAACCCGAGCGATAAGTTGCTGGTATACTCCCTGACAGAAGCCGGTAAGAACAAAAAACCCGTTGGGACGTATTACTACTATAACGGAGCCTGGCGTGAAGAAAGTGCTGGCGCTAGCGCAGACAAGGGAGGCGATTTAATTCAACCCGGGATGGGTCTTGCAGTGCAAAAGATCCAAGTGGGCTCTAATCCTGAAGATTCCAACTGGGTAAATGAATGGGGGCTGCCACAATGAGAACAAAAAAGTTAATCACAACAGGGGCTTTGACATCGATCCTCGTAGCCAAAGCATGGGGTTCAGTCTTCTTCACAGTAGATGTGGGTAGTTTACAGGACGAGAACGGTATCGCACTGGTGGATAAAGGGATGCTCTACCTAATTTCTAGTGGTGCCGATGGTTCCTTCTCACTTCCGACAGAAGGCTCAATCACCGGTGCGGGAGACGATTCGATCGTCGCAGCATGGGACTTGAGCGCGGAGGCCTCGACCCAGGGCGAGTATATTGTTTCCTCGGGCAAAGTTGCTTATGACGAAACTTGGGCATTGGGTGACGATCTCGCGATCCTTTGGTTTCCAAATCTAGCGGTGAGTAACCAGTCTCCGGCCGCAGGCGAGGCTTACGGATTTTACCGGAACACTTCCGTAAGGGGAGGGGGCGACGTCTGGGAACTTCCAGAAGATGGGACACTCTTGCACAGTCTAAAGTTTTTCACCGAAGGCGATAATCCGCTTGTCGAAAGCAGCGACGTTCCTGCGTTGTTAGCGGCTGCAGGACTTGGAGTCGGCGAATCAGCGGGACCTCCGACTGCTCCAGCAACAGTCGCAACCAACGAGGACAATCCCGGTACAATCGCCTTCGAATGGGAGGGAGCTAGTGTCCCAGGAGGAGCTTATCGAATTGAAAGAAAGCAGGCTGGCGGCTCAGACTGGACAGTATTAGGTACTGTGGAAGCAGGAGAAACAAGTTTCGACGACCCTACAGTAGGTCGAGGGAAGGATTATGAATATCGATTGGTGGCCATCAACGGCTTTGATTCCGTTGCGAGCTCTGAAGCTTCGATACAATCGCTACAATCAAGCCTCGCCAACATCGCCACCCGTGGAGTCCTAAAAAGTGGGGCTGAGGCGCTGATCCTAGGATTTGTGATTAAGGGGACTGGTCCGATCGATATCTTAGCAACGGCGAAAGGTCCGGAGCTTGCGAACGTGGGCATTACCAATTTCGCCCTGGATCCGACAATTGCCCTGTTTCCCTTTGGTGCAACTGCTCCCGATGTGGAGAACGACGATTGGGGAAACACGCAACTTACGGAAATCAATGATTTCGTTGGGAGATCTTTCGCTACCAATTTTACGGACCAAGCATCGAAGGACGCTGCTTTAGCGTTTTCGCCAGAAGGCACGCAGCTGTTCACCGCTATCGTCAACGACAGTGGTAATGCTGATGGCGTAGGCCTCGTGGAAGTTTTCGATGCCACTGGAACGTCGCGTAATGGAGTCGCTCCCAATGATGCACAAAATCGACTCGTCAATGTGGCTACTCGTGGATTTGTGGGTACAGGCGACGAAGTGTTGATTGCTGGGTTTATTGTTGATGGCCAGGTTGATTCCAAGCTATTATTGAGAGGTTTGGGACCGTCGATTGCTGGTTTAACCGGAACGGTTGAGGATCCGACGATAACGTTATTCCGTACTGATTTTACTCAACCTGGCTTTCCCCAAATTGAAGTCGCGACGAATGACAACTGGGAAGATGATGCTACCAAGGTCGATGAGATAATCGCTACATCCGGACAAGTTGGAGCAGCGGTGCTAGATTCCGGTTCTAAAGACTCGATAATTTTGATCGATGCGGTACCCGGTTTATACAGTTTCGTAATGTCGGGTGTCAGTGATGGCACTGGGATTGGGCTAGTCGAAGTCTTCCTCGCGGACTGAACACCTCCTCATCTAAGCGAGTTTCGAAACCCGGTTTGCCTCTGAGACGAACAGGGTTTATTTTTTAGAGATATTCGAGCTTAACCGATCTGAAGTTCGCTGCAATCGGATCAATTATATGTTAATTTCTGCCGGTTTGAGGAAAAGAGTTCATCTTATTCAGGCAATTTTGAAGATGTCTTATGAATGAAACTATCCGTAATCGTTCCCGCCTTTAATGAAGTGGATACATTGTCGTCGTTGATTGGCGCGGTTAGGGATTGTGGTGTTCCGGATTTGCAAATCATTGTAGTAGACGACGCATCAACCGATGGCACGGCCGACTTGCTCAAGGGACCACTAGGTACGGAAGTTGATATAGTCGTTCACCATTTAGTAAATATGGGAAAAGGAGCGGCCTTGAAAACGGGTGTTCAAATGGCGAAAGGGTCTCATATCATATTTCAAGATGCCGATTTGGAGTACAGCCCCAATGAGTACAGCGCACTAATCGACAGTTTAAGAAAGTCGGGTGCGGATGCGGCTTATGGATCTAGATTTTTAGGCAGAGGTCTGTCTGAAGTGAGTCCATTTTGGCACCGAATGGTGAACGGATTTCTGACGCTTGTATCGAATTTTTTTACCGGATACCGAATTACAGATATGGAAACCTGCCTAAAGCTTTTTCCGAGCGAATTTCTGAAATCGGTTGAATTCGAGGAAAACCAATTTGGAATAGAGCCAGAACTGACAGCAAAGGCGGCCATGGCGAATCTAACCATCGTGGATGTGCCGATCTCCTACAAGCAACGAAATTTTAACGAGGGAAAGAAAATTCGTCCTAAAGACGGTGTCAGAGCTTTGTATATTATAATTAAATACGGATTTAAGAGTTGCTAGGATTAAGCATATCTGGAACCTCCATTGAGGTTATTATGGAGTTGATCGTGAATTGCGTTTATTTGAGATGAGACTGTTAACGGAGTTGGCTTATAGACTACTGAGCAGCCTGCCGCCTTGGCTCAGAGACCATAGCCCGATTATTGAACTTAGAAATAAGCTAAGGCATTGGGAGATCCTAAGGCGAACCCGCGATTTAATTCCTGCTCCTGTGTACAAGGATAGTATTAGGAATGGAGATTTTAAAATTGTATTCATTTCTCCGATATATAAATCCTTCCCGCTCTTAGCGTTGTCGCTTATAGAGCAAACCTATAAAAACTGGGAACTGCTGTTCGTTCACGATGGCCCTGCGGATGATCTAGACGAAATAGCAAAGGCGATAATTGCTAGAGACGACCGGATAAGTTTTATTGAAACAGCAGAAAGGGCAAATGATTGGGGTCATACCCCAAGGCAGATAGCGTTTGAGGAAATTCGGGAAAGGGGGATTGGGGACTTTTTAGTGGTTACGAATTCGGATAACTATCATGTCCCTGGTTATATTGAGAAAATGCTAGAGCATTTTGATGATGACACCCATGCAGTCTATTGTGACATGATTCACGATTACTATAGCTGGAGAAACTTAGAAACTCGACTTGAGTATTCCTTTATCGATTGCGGATGTGTGATGGCGCGGAGTGAAACGGCTCTCAAGGCTGGTTGGAATGACAATACCTATGAGGGGGACTGGAAATACATTGCCGACCTAATAGATGTTTGTGGGACACAAGCGATACGGAAGGTTGGAGCCACATTATTTGTCCACTCCTAGCTCTGCTAAAATTGTCTTCTTGGCCCAGGGTTATATTCCGAATTGCTTGTAAGCGGTTTCAAAATTATCTGGGGCTGATTGGGTCTTTACCCACTCGATAAGTTCTTGGATTGAAGAATCAAAATTCGCATTCGGAGTATAGCCTAGGATCTCTCTCGCCCTTGATATATCGGCATAGCAATGCCGTATGTCTCCCGGTCGTGCGGTTCCTGTTACTTTTGCTGAGAAATCTTTTTCGAATGAATCTATTACTTTGTTCGCGACCTCCAAAATGGATATCGGCTGACCCGAACCGATATTGAAAACCTGGTAGTCGCCTGCGTCTTTCTGAGTTGCGAGCAGGTTTGCTCGAACGATGTCGCTTATGTGTACGAAATCTCGCAGTTGTGCCCCGTCCTCAAATACAACCGGTGCATTACCATTGAGGATTCGACTGCTGAATATCGCGGCGACACCCGTATACGGATTTGAAAGGGATTGGCGTCTCCCGTAAATATTGAAATAGCGAAGAGCGACAACAGGAATGCTATATTCCCTGCCTATCGAGATCGCCATTTCTTCCTGATCACGTTTTGTAATAGCGTAGATTGATGTTGGACGAAGAGGTTTGTCTTCATGGGTCGGTACATGGGAACAAGGTTTTTTGTCCCATTCTAATTCCCAAGTCCCACGCTCTAGTTGCTCTCTTTCTCGAAGGTTAGGGAATACTTCGTTATCGTTTTGTTTGTATAACCCCTCACCATAGATAGACATGGAAGAGGGTATGATCAATTTTTTTATAGGATAACGGTTTCGGTCGACGAGTAATTCGAGTAGTTTGGCTGTTCCCAAGGTATTTACTTCTGCATACTTGGTTGGGTTCCACATCGACTGCATCACACTGACGGCTGCCGCTTGATGCGATACTACAGAAATTTTTTCAAGGCACTTTGATAGTAAGTTCGTATCCCTTATGTCCCCGTAAACAAACTCAGCCTCTTTGTTTACGTAGGAAGGGGGCGCTTTGATGTGCCCATGTACTATTGGATCTAGATTGTCCAAAATCCGTACCTGGTAGCCTTGTTTCAAATATTCGTCCGCCAGATGGGATCCTACGAATCCGCACCCACCGGTTATTAGTACCTTTTCACTCATTTATATTATTGAGGATGTCTATTCTTTGTACTCGTTGATTTACATCTACCAAAGTGCAAATGATTTGAGACGTTTCTCGTAAATTTTCCCGATGATTTTGGGCGAGAATTGATTTCTTATGGTGATAGCCGCTTTTTCGCCAAGGTCTTTTGCGAACTTGCGGTCCTCAAACAGTTTCCTCATCAATTCAGCTGCGTGTTCAGAGCTAGGATCCGCCCAGATCTGTCCTTGGGTGTAGGGACCGAAGTTTTTCTCTAATTCTACAAGATTGAAGTCCACCGGACAGCCATTGGATTGGTTCAGAAACTCAGTTGTGGCGGACCAATTAGTTGATATAACAGGTTTTCCCAAATACATGGATTCGGCCACAGTAAGTCCAAACCCTTCCGCCCTGTGCAGGGATACGTAGGCATCCACTGAATACATTAGATTATAGATATCCTCTCGGGAGAGCCTCCTGTCTATGAGGTATACATTTTCGATTCCTTTCAGATGGGATTGGAGTTCCTTATAAGCCTCCTTGTTCCCCTCGATTGAATGTGTCTTGATGACCAGACCGACATCCTGTCCCTCTTTACCAGCAAACGCCTTTTGGAATGCTCTAATAGTAGCCTTCGGGTTTTTTCTAGGCTGATAGCTATTCAGATCATAGGCGAAAAGAAATAGGTATTTGTCGGACGGAAGGGAAAATTTCTCTCGGTCTGGCTTTTGAGGAGTCTCGAAGTCTATGCAATGGGGCATGGTGAGAACCGGTATAGGCGATTTTATCGTTACTGAGTCTCGGACGAAATTCGAAGGGGTCCAAATTTCATCGTAGTATTTGAAATATTTCATCCAACTATCAGGAAAATCAGGTAGCTCCCAGGCCCAGTATGCGATATTGCGTTTTCCTTTTCGAAAATTTTCACCATGATGGTGGTCAATGTCAGCGCTTTGTGGGGCGTCGATGTGGAATACATTGATAGGATAGGGATTATGTTCGACTAAACGGCTGCTAAGGGAGTGGTCTTCTCTACTGGCTAGGCAATTGACTTTAAGAGGAACTAAAGCGGTGCCAATCGACGTTGTATCCATGGCTTTGGTAGCGAGCCTGGCGGATTCCCCAATACCCAATTCAGCGTCAAACCATCCGATTAAGTTAATTCCGATGTTTGACGCTCGCCGGAGAAAATCAAAATTTGCGGGAGAACCCGACTGAGAATCAAAGTCCAGAAGCATCTCATGATTGATCAGCACATTCTTGATCAAGAGTCTTTGATTGAGTTTTTGGGCTCGAAATCGTCCCCAATAGTGTCGCAATGCCTTTGGGATCAAAAACCAGTTCTTCAGTTTTCTGCCAAGATAGGCATAGGCGTTGGATTTCGATACTCCTAAGAGTGTGATATCAATTTGAGAATTGCTTTCAGGTAGGGCGGGGACATCCTCTATGTTGACCGAAAATTGACCGGATTCTAATGGAAAGAAATCTTTTGATTCGGCAAAGTTGGTCGTTATCCGAAGGCCGAGTTTTCCGTGCGTCTCTTTATTGTTGCTTGGTAGCCGAATTGTACCAATAATTTGGATGCTAGAAAGAAAAAATCCTGCCCCTAGCTTTAGTTTGGCGTCCTCTTTAATCCAATTCCCTTTTTCTCGGTCTAGATTTGTTTCAAATCCGGAATATGAAAATTGAGTTCCTATCCATTTACCTTGATCGATATGGTAGCTTTCTTTGATCATTTCGTCCGTCTTATTATCTAGAATAGACATCCAATGCCTCTCGTTTCGTTTGAGCTTTGCTTCTACGATTAGTTTACCACTAGGTGGTAGCTTCTTGTTTAGAAAAAAATGAGATACCGCTTCCCAGACTTTTTCCAAAGAGACAGATTCGCTCCCATCGATGATACCCTGCAAATAGGCTGCGGGCCACGCGCTGGACATTGTAGTAGATATTTGAGAACGCCATTTTATTTGAAAAAGGCGCATGTTGCTCTCATTGTGCAAGTTATTTGTACCGCGGGTTGAACTGACGTAGTGATTAATCGTACTTTCGTTCGCGACGATGGTTTTTAGACCGATCTCCTTAGCTTTAAAACATAGGTCGATATCCTCACAACCGTTCTCGTATCGCTCATCGAGCCCTTCTAGTTTGTGATACAGATCTTTTCGAATTGCTAAGCAAGCTCCGGTCACTGCGAGGAACTCCGTAAAGCTGCCTTTGAGGTTTGGGGTTTTTTTGTGCCGGAGAGTGCCTTTCCCGTCGAAAAGAAATCCAGAATGGTCGATCTCTCCAATCGTGGCGTCTAACTGAACATTCCCGACGATTCCGACTTTTCTTTTGCGAAGCCCCGAAAGCATGGGTTCTATCCATTTGCTGGAAAAGACCAAATCATTGTTGAGAAGGAAGAGATAGTTTCCCTTTGCATTTCGTGCACCTATATTGTTGGACTTTGCGTATCCAAGATTTTCGTTGTTTCGAAAAACATGAATGCTATCGCTCTTCAGTGTACGTAGTTGGGTAGCGGTTTCGTCGTTACTGCAATCGTCTACAATGACGATTTCGTAGTCAATTTTTGTTACCGTTTCCTGAAGGGAACTAATGCATTGAAGCGTTAGTTCTATTTGGTTGAAAACGGGAATGATGAATGAAACCATCATCGGGTCGAATAATCTCGAGGCCCCTGGGCAAATGTAAAGTCCTCTCGGTCCAATGTTAGGTTTGAATTGTAGAAGGGGTCTCGCTTGATTTTATCGCCCCACCGAAGGTACATATACTTGGTCGCTTTCTCAAACTCTCCGGAATCGTCTGGTCCTCGTGATGCCGACTCATTATGGTATAGAAGTGAATACGGTGTGAATAAGGAGCGGTATCCACTTACCCCGCACCTAATGCAGAAATCGACGTCGCTGTAGGCATTAGGAGTATCATCCTCGTTGAATCCTCCTACATCTTCCCAAACAGATTTACGAAATGCCATACAGGCTCCTGTAACAGCACTATAGTTTCCAATTAGAAAGGCGCGGTGGATGTAACCGTCATCGGTTTTGTGGATGAATTTGAACGCTTCGCTACCGACCCCTCCTACACCAAGTACGATGCCTGCGTGTTGAACGTGCTCGTGGGGATACAGCAATTTTGCACCGACTGGTCCAATCTCGGTGCGGACAGCCTGCATAACTAACTCCTCAAGCCATTCTGGATTGATGACATTTGTATCATTGTTTAGGAGGCAGATGACATCCTCGTATCTAGAATGGATTGCGACGTTGTTAATACGCGAATAGTTGAATTTACCGGGAACTTTGAGAACTTCAGTTCCAGACGATTCTAGCGTATCGAAATAGTTGTGGGTCGCTTCTTCGACAGAGTCATTGTCTGCGACTACTATTTGATAGTTCCGGTAATTGGTTTTTGTAAGTATATTTTCAATGCATTCCTGCAAGAGTTCGACTCGATCTCGCGTAGGAATGACAATGGCCACCGTTGGGCTCGTATGTTTATAGCACGGTCGCCAATAGTAGCGATCGACAGGTTCGAGTGTAGCTGTGATATCGTTTCTCTTGAAATGGTCTTCAATCGCTTTTTTCGCTGCATTGTGAGCATACGACTTTTCATCGATGTCTCTAGCTGTAGATCCTGAAACCGATCTCCAATGGTACAATACCTCTGGAATGTGCTCAATCTGTTCTGGTTCTATTGTTTCGGATATTCTTAAGGCCAAGTCCCAGTCTTGGGCTCCTTCAAAACCTGCTCGAAACCCACCGACCTTTCTGACTTGGGAAAGGCGATATACGCCGAGGTGACTGATGAAGTTTTGACCAAGGAGCAAATCAGGATTCCAGTCGGACTTAAAGTGAGGCTGGGTCCTGACTCCATTTTCATCGATCTTGTCTTCGTCAGTGTAGATCAGGGCTGCATCGGGTTTCTCGTTTAGGCAGTCTACGACACGCGCGAGTGCATGCGGAGGAATTTCATCATCGTGGTCCAGTAGCGCGATGTATTCACCGGATGCAATTTCCAATGCTGAATTGGAAGCGTGGCTAATATGGCCGTTTTCACTGCGGAAGACGACCCTGACATTCGGATTATCTTGTTGGTACTGTTCTAACAGGAGCTTAACCCCTGCATTTGTTGAAGCGTCGTCGGCAATGCATAGTTCCCAATTCGAATAAAGCTGGTTCTTGACAGACTCAATGGCGGCTCGGAGCCATTGAATTTCTGGGTTGTACACGGGAAGTATGACGGAGATGAGAGGAGTAAAGGGTATCTGAGGGAGTCTAATATTGAAGTTACGGTGATATTCCTCAACCAGAGGCTCCATCTTAGTGCAAAAAGCAGGATAGTCTCTAAAGGCGGACGGCTTCGCAGCTTTGTGGTCTTCATCGCTACAATCAGAATCCGTCGAAAGCGAACTGCCGTTTAGGACTGGCGATGCGTCATTCGTTGAAAACAACTTTCGGATGAGTGACTTGAGAAACATGATTTGAGAGCGAAAAGTCGACGTTTCAAAAAATTGGATTCGCGATCTTCTGAGTATATTTCAGTCGTTTGAAACGGTTTTTTCTGCAAGTGCCTAGTTAGATTCATTTGGAGAGATCGTACTTTCGTGTGAAAGTGCGGACCCCGTGAGCATTGAGATACGAAGGCTTTTAGATAGCGATAGGTTAATACTGGGTTTAGCTGGAATTCGGCTTTTTTACGAATTTGAGGAAGGTTCAGATCTTTTTGGATTCTCAAATAAAGGAAATCGAAAATGAGCGAGAACTATAATCTTGCCCAGCAGGGGCTTTTATGTTTTATCTTTTTTTTACAAATCATGAATCCTCTAAGGTCTGCACCAAATTTTACGCATTTGATACTGCGAGTACCTCTGGTGTGTCTTTGTACCTCGATGCCTGATTTTTCGGTTTCTGGATCTGAAAGAGTGGAGGCCTATTGGGGGTCTTTTGGCGAACGAAGCGGACGGGTAGAAGGGGCATTTCTAAAAACTGCCAACAGTGGAATATTCATTGGTTTCGATGAAGAGTCAGAGTTGGGAGCTTTTTCTTCTCGGGTCGATTGGAATTCAGAGGGCGACTTTGTCTTTGGTGGTCTCGCTAAATTCAAAGGTTCTGACTTCCTCGTGCCAACTGCGGGAGTAGGTCGAGCTCTTACCCAGGGAACCGATGTGATTTTAGAAAGTGGTTTTGTTGATTCGGATCTGCGTTTTGAATCCTTTGTTAGAACGAGTGCTCAGCTTGAACGCTACAAGTTGGAGGGTGAAATTGATGGAGAACTGTATCTGGTTTTGGGTGATAACGACCTAAGTTACGCCTTGTTCATAGATCACTCAGGTTCAATTTTGGGAGGTACGTTGCAATATGATGAAATCTCGGGACTACTCTCGTTTCGTTCCCAGAAAGGCGATCGATTCGAATTTCAAACGAGCTCATTGTCGCCACGCTATGTTCTGGCGGATGGTCGCCGAGGCGGATTACTTGAGGTAGCAAACGAGAATCAAGTCGATTTAGATACGTCCTCCATTTACTTGAGTAAGGCTTGGAACTCCTATGTAAAGTCTTCTCAAAGTCCTCAGGACGGATTGCATTTCATAATCGAGGGAGAGGGAAGTATGCCGGTTGAGATACTGGCCGAACTATCGATCGACATCAGGAGCGTTTTCGATTGGGAAACTTTGAATTCCATCTCGATCGAGCTCTATCAGTTAGATGAGAACGATGAGTGGCGAATGTTGTTTCCCTCTTTGCCTCTCATACGCTCCAAAAACCCAGATGAGCCCGAGTTCAGCCTTTCATTGTCAGGTAGATTGGATGCTACGCTCCCTAGTGGCACCTATCTTGCAAATCTCTCAAACATCTTTTCCCTTTCTGCGGAAATCGCAACTCAGGCACATTTTGCTCACTCCAATGACATCTTTGTGGTAAACGGATCCACTTTCTATCAGAGGGATCCCCAAAACTTAGATCATCACTTTGGGTTCGATCTAGCCGGAGAGGGAGTTATCCAGGCTCTCGTGAGAAGCGTGGGGCCCGGTTTAGCGTATTTCGATGTTTCGGAGTGTACGGAAAATCCGAATCTTTCCGTTTATCAGCATGGGTTGAAATCATGGAAGAATGACGACTGGGCTATTGCTGAAAACTTTGAAAAGTCTTCAGTAATGGGGGACCGACTGGGAGCGTTTCCGTTATCGGAAAACAGTAAGGATTCGGCTCTCTCCCTTTCCTTAGGTCCAGGTTCTTATAGTGTCGAGTCATGTAGGGGCACTGATGATGGTGGGTTCGAGATAATCGAACTCTACTTGCAAACCGAGTAAAACTAGTAGTGAGGAGGCCTTTCGGTCGCTGGATCCGAGTTTTGCTGGGAAGTCTGCTGTTCTGAATTTTGCAGACTTTCGACATCCTCTAAGACCTTATCTAAGATTTTCCTTAGATTGAGGATCTCCCGATCCTGTTCTTCAATGTGCCTTTCCAGAAAGGCGATTTTTGATTCTAGCTCTTCTTTAGGTAATTCGCTCATTTCCAATGGTTTTAGAAGCATATTGATCCGAGTTAATCCTCTACGAGGCATTTAGGCCTCTTCAACTTGAACCGATAAGGTTAAGTGACAAGTCTGTTGAATCGCGAATTGGCGGTATAAGCAAAACCTTATATGGTCCCACCAGAATCCGAACGTCCCGAGAAGGAGGAATCTAATTCTTCTAATCTCGAAAGTGAGGCTGCTTCCGATGTTGGAAGCAGTGCAGTTGGTAGTGGGTCATTTCAATGCGAAGTGGATGAAATGCTGAACTCTATAGAGATTGACGATTCTGACGCAGAGGAAATTGAGCCTGCCAAGGGACTTGAAAAGGATGGGAAAGACCAGAATGCCGATTTTGAGGAACCGCAGATATCCGCTGCCGATGATCTCCTCATGAAAGCGGGAAGCATCCTGAATGGAGGATATACGGAACTGCCTGAGATCGAATTGGATTCGGAGACTCAATCTGACGCGGACCAAGACGTTCTGATGGCAAAGCCCGATCCTCAACCACTGATGAGCGAGCCGGACGGAGATGTGGAATCGAAGCCACGAACCGACGTATCTGATGATTGTGAGCTGCTCGCTATGCCAGATCCGCGATCGTTGATGCAGGAAGCGAGCGAAAAAGTTGATGAGGCCGAAACAAAAGGACGTGCCAATATTGGGGAACGTGCGGGAGACCTGCCTCCTCCAACTCCGGCTCCCGTAGCTCTGGAGGATGAAGAAATTGAGAGGGAGCTTTCAGGGGGGAATGGTGGTGCTCTCGAAATAGAAGAAGAGGAGGAACAGGAAGATCCAAGTGAATCAGAAGAATTCCCAGCGGAAAAAATCGAGCTTAATAAGAAAGAAGAGACGCCGGAAGAAGCTCTGATTACGGCCTCGGTAGTTGAGGAAAAAGTCCAGCCGGTTGATCCTGCTCGGGATGATCCAGTCGAAGAAAAGGGCGAGGAAGACTCTTTACTGGATGAAGACGATTCATTCCTCATGGACGATGAAGAAGATAATGATCTTCTTGTTTCGATCCAAGATGACTCCGAAAATGAAATTTTAGGCAATCTCTCAGGTATCTCCTCTGACGAACCAGGTGAGTGCCAGTCATACTCCCAAAATGGCTTTCTAAAGACAGTAATTCGATCGCTGCCATTTGCCGCTGCCTTGGCGGTTCTTGGGATTGGCCTGACCGCTTTTAGCTTCAAGAACGAGTTTTTCGAATGGGCGGTACACGGTGATACAAAAGGAAGTTCCCTAAGTCGCAGCATTGGAAGGGCGACTAACGAGCTCTTCGATCAACTCGGTCCGGATTCTCCCTACGAGATGGCTTGGATGGAGAATGAAATTAAGCGGGTTTCGGATCGTGAGTTGCTCGTAGAGGTTCAAATTGGGGCACAACTGAAAGTCGATCTTTACCAAGCTGTCGACGACGCAGTTCTTTATTCAAAACTCCCGTTTGACTTAGATGAGCTAACCGAAGCTGCGAAGAATATGAAATTGATCGGTCGCGATGATATCTCAATTCCGCCAAAAAGATGGAATGGCCTCTATAGGCATTCTGCGTCGAAGGGGGCGTTATTTCCCTTCAGTGTTTCCTACCGATTGCTTAAGAGCAGTACGGACTCGAATTGGGATATTTCGGGAATGAGGATGAGACAGGGCGAGCATGGTTTCGCCTGGTCTCGGGGACGCCCCAAGGCGTTTTTTGGAGAGAGAGCAATGGACATCAGCTCTAATCGATTTGTGATCTCATTTAGAGCCTATGAAAAGACTGGGTTGGATTTTTTGAACAAGGTCACAATTGCGGAAAAAGAGTATCTCGCGATGTTGGATGAGGCCGAAGAGCAAGCCAAAGAGGAAAGGCAGGATCTGAAAATGTTACTGTCGCAAGGGTCGTATTTCAAAGGGATGGTTATCGCTGACGACGAGGGTGCTGATGCGAGCGAGGTATCATTGATAATAACCGAAACCCGCAACGATGGGGAAGTGATAAAAGGAGTGTTGAGACTTGAAAAGGAAGAGTCCTCGACAAAGCATTTCACGGGGTTTTATGATGTTGTAGAGAACGAACAAGGAATTCAGGGAAGACTCGATTTGACGACGATCGCTTTTTCGGGGCAGACTTCTTTGGATGAAGTTCCTACATTCTTCAATCCCGGCACGGTATCGAGGATAACGCTAGAGACGGATGGTTACCGAATGGAGGGAGATGCGGACGAACTGTCGCTAAGGCTAATTCGCAGCCTTTAGTTTTCTCGGAAGGAGTTTCATCGATTGTGGGCATCCTTTATTGACTGCCAGTGCAGTGCTGTTAATCGCTAGAGCCTTGTGTTGTCAGCGAGACTAAAAAGTGAGGTAGAGAAAAAGTCGGGAAAGGTCGTCTCTCTTCACCAGGCTTGGATGCATGCCACAGAACAAGCGGTCGAATCCGGTCTGGACGAACGTTCAGTAGTGTTTATTTTGAATTCTTTTGAGGCCGCTTCGAGCCTTCTAAAGCTTACCGAGTCGACTGGAAAAGTTGGCCCCCCGGATCAGCTTTCTTTCGTTGAAAGAGTCGAGCAATGCTCCGCAGAAACGAGTTATTCAACAGATGAGTGGCTGATGGGGCTAGAGCGGACGCTTCAGTTTTTAATCAAGCAGAACCGCTCTTCTACCTTGGATCTATTATTGGGCTATCTGTCTTGCGCAGCAGTGGATTTAAGCGCTTCTAGTGGACTTTTGACACTTGCAGACGGCGTGGACGCGTTTTTGCAAGAGTTCGGTTTTGAGGGATAGCCGTTTAACTTGGATACTGGGATTTGGGAACGTTATCGTTGGCATTAGTGGAGCTTTTATTATGTGGGCAGTGCTATTATTTCATCTAACATTTGCTTGAGTTTGCCAGGGCCGATCCGTAAACCTCTGTAAATATCAAGTTCCGTTCAGCGGAATATTGGGGAACAAAGAAAACAATGGTGGGCTGTTTAGGGGTAGGCAGTCCGCCTCCTTTTTGCGTAAACGTTTAAAAGACGAGTAGACATTTCAGAACAATGTAGTACATGAGTACCTACATGCTTGAATCGTCATCCGGTGCCACTAGGCACGAATCTTGCCTGAAGAAAGGGGAAAAAGCAAAAACCTATGTTCTCGATACAAACGTTTTGCTTCACGATCCCCACTGTTTGTTCAAATTCGATGACAACAACCTAGTTATCCCGATTGAAACTCTGGAGGAGTTGGACGCTATAAAAATGGAGCAATCGAGTGAACGAGGACGGAATGCTCGCCGCGTTCATCGTATGCTGAGGGAACTGCTTCCTGATTCGAGAGCAATGCTCGAAGGGGTTGCTTTGGATAGTGGAGGCACCTTGTCTGTTGTCATCAACAAGTACCTACAAGGCACCGCAAAAGTTCCCGCCAGGATTGCTTCTCTTGGATCTATTCTGAATTTTGAGAAAAAGGATAACCGGATCATCGCGACGGCTCTTTTTGTTCAGGAGAATTTTCCTCCTCCAGCCATATTGGTGACAAAGGACATCAACATGCAGCTCAAAGCCCGGGCAGTGGGTCTCGAGTCGGAGGACTACCTCAATGATAAAGCTGCGGAGGAACCCGATGAGCAGAGTTATCACCGCATTCCTGTTTCCAAATATGATCTTCAGAGGTTTGCTTCCGAGGGTGAATTTGGGCTATCCGAAGAAGTCGCGAAAAAATTGGTGCTTAATGAGTATGTTTTGTTGTTCACGGAGGAAGGCAAGACGATGCCAGCCCGCTTGTATAGTGAAAAGGTCCTCCGAAAGCTTTCAGTTCCGAATATGCTGAAAGCTCCAGGAGGGATTCCCATCCGGGCCCGAAACTTGGAGCAGCAGTTTTTTCTAGACGCGCTGATGGACGACTCGATTTCTCTGATTACCTGTTACGGTAAGGCGGGAACAGGAAAAACGTTGCTTTCCACGGTCGCCGCAATTCAGCAAATCGTCTCCCCAAATAGCCAATATGACGGGCTCTCCATTTCTCGTCCAGTGATTGGAGTAGGAAAGGAAATTGGATTTTTGCCAGGATCCTTGGAAGAGAAGATGAATCCTTGGCTTCAGCCTTACTACGACGCCTTGGAGGTTTTGATTCCCTCAAAACAGCCTAAAGAGCCTCAGTTTGAGAACAAGCGCCAGCGCAAGAATGGCAAGGAGTCCCCGCGTGGTCGAGATCCGGTCCAAAAGCCCTACCAGAAACTTCTCGATACCGGTTTAGTGGAAATTGAGGCGCTATGCTTTATCCGGGGTCGTTCAATCGCTAGGCGTTTCTTCATTCTCGATGAAGCACAGCAATTGACCCCTCATGAGGTGAAGACGGTAATCACTCGCATATCGGAAGGATCGAAAATCGTTCTGATAGGAGATCCGGCCCAAATCGACAATCCATACGTGGACTCGCGCAGCAATGGGCTCGTTTATTGTGCTAATCGAATGAGAGGCCAGGCGATTTTCGCCCATGTCCAGTTGACAAAGGGAGAGCGTTCGCCTCTCGCAGAATTAGCGGCGGATCTGTTGTAGCTCCGGAACTAGTATCAGGTTTGTGAACGGTTTCTCTGGAGGGTTTGGGCCCGAATTTCGATCACCGCAGACTGTATCTTCTTAAACACTTTTTTCTTCATGCGGTCGGTAAAAAGGATGCCATTAAGGTGATCCACTTCGTGCTGCATGCAGCGACCCAGAAGGCCATTGCATCTCAGTGTGTGAGAGCCCCCATGAATATCCTGATAGTCGCACTGGATCCAGTCGGGTCTTTCCACTTCTCCTCGGATATCTGGGAATGACAGACATCCTTCCTCGTAAACGGTTTTAGAAGAATCGATTACGTTAATTGTGGGATTGCACAGACCAATCGGATTAAAGAGCTCAAGAGGAGGTTTGGTTCCATCAAGCGTGTATTCGAAGTCGATTTCCAAACCCCGCAGGTCGACTACACAAAACATGAGGGCTTTGCCGATCTGCTGGGCGGCGAGGCCGATACCTTCAGCTTCAATGCAAGTTTCGACCATTTGGTCGAACAATGTTTTTAGAGATTCGTCAAAAAGCGTAACGGGCACGCCTTTTTGATGGAGAACCTCTTCTCCGTAGTGAACAATTTCCAGGGTCATAGGTCTTCGATTTGACCTAGGCAAAACTCCAACCAAGGTTAGAGCAAATTCTTTCGATGGGAGAATTGGCGATATTATTAATGACGCTCCTAAATTACAGTAATCGCGGGAAGATCTTAGGACACCTTGTTTTGCTGGTCTTGGGTCTATCGATTATTGGAGTGGGCTGGATGATTCCTTCGAGATTCAAGTCAATACCTCGCTCAATACTGTCTGAGGCGGGAGCCCGATCAGAGTCCTTTGTTGATTTGGCCCAGACAGCCATCGAAGAAGAGAATTACGGAATCGCTGAAATGAACCTTGAGGTGGCGAAATTGAATCTGGCAGCCGAATGGGAGGTGCTCGACGAGATTCTGAGCCAAGCGAAAGAGGAGAGCCCTGTATTGTACCGCTGGGGAGTTTGGGATCCTTTCTTGGATGCAGCCCTAAAAGATATACCCTTGTCTGATTACTCGGCTCAGCCTGGAATTCTAGGAGTTGGGTTGTCCAATGCTTGCCGTAGGTCTCTCGTTGGGTTGCTCGAGAATTCCCGAGATTCTACAGTCAAATCTCTTTTGGATGCAGGTGAATTGAGTACTTATAAGCGACTGTTCCCGGTTTCGAGCGTTTCCGGAAAACCGCTTGAATCGACTCTTGTATCTATAGGGTTGCTGGTTCAGGGAGACCGATTGACCCCTTCTCTTAAACGGGAATTAAGAAGTCGCTTAGCTTCGGCTCTGGCTTCAGGGGATGTCGCTCCAGTGGAAGACTTTTTCCTCGATACATTATCGCTAGCTCGAACTCTAAACTGGAGTCAGTTTAGGTCGCTTTTCGAAAAAATTCAAGATTTGAATACGATATCACGACTGAGGTACGCTTTTCATCGCAGATCCGACAAGGTCCCTCTCATTTTTGTGTCTTCGACCGTAGCAGAATCGCCCCAACAGGTCATGGACTATTTGGGGTTGTATGGGGATGAAGGGGTTGAAGCACTTGAATCGGCGGTTTCCTTTGGGGTGGGAGCTATGCAGATGTTGGTTCGAGAAAAACTGCCCCTGGAGCGTGCAAAAAGTGTAGCCGCGGTTTCTTCTTTTAAATCCTACTTGATTGGATTCAGCCTACAGAATCCAGGTTTCTCCTTAGTTCTTAAATATTCTCTGTTCTTTTTTGGGGCCTTGTTAGCGTTCTGGGGATCGAGCGTTTTGACTCGAAGTTATCGGGAATCTAGCCCGCCTCTATTGAGCGTTGTGCAAAGATTGTTTGTGTCGCTAGTTTCGGTTATCATTCTCGTGGTTCTTAGCGAGCCTCATTTGGCTAGGAGCGACGCGTCTCAAGGCTACTCCTTTAAATTTGTATTACCGGTACTCGCTGAAGTTAATGGCGAAACTATAATTATCGAAACTGAACCTACCACATCCATGGAACCTACAACACTGCTATCTGTGTCTTTCTTTTTCATACTGCAAATATTGGTTTTCCTTATTTGCTTGTTAAAGGTGAGGCAGATCGAAAGGGAGGATATCGACTCGCTCGTTAAGCTGAGGTTGATGGAGAACGAGGAGAATCTGTTTGATTCGGGTCTTTACGTTGGAATTGCGGGAACCTGCATATCTTTGGTCCTGCAAGTGCTGGGGCTGATTGAAGCGAATCTAATCGCGGCTTACTCGTCGAATCTTTTTGGAATACTAGGCGTAGCCATTGTGAAAATACGATTGGTGCGACCCTATAAAAATAAGCTCATTATGGATAGCCAAGAGCGCATTGCGTCTTTGAGCTTAAAGGCATAGACGGATAGTTCCTATGAACAAGACTCTGCTATTGATACTTTGCGATTTTCTGCTTCTCACTCTGCTTTCCCTTGTAAACTGGGAGGAGGAGGCTGAGAGTAGCAGCTCTGACATCGAGGATACGGCAGACCAAAGCATTTCAGCGATGGCGATGATGGAGCAAGACCTCCTGGATACGCTAGCGTCGGCTTTGGAAGAAGAAAAGACGATCCAAAACACATTGGAATCGGAAGCGGACAAGGTGCGAAAGGAGCTGGAATTGAGGGATCAAAAGCTGCAGGAAAAGGAATCTTCCATCATGGATTTGGAAACCAGCATCCAGGAAGCCCAAACACGAGAGGAAACGCTTGCCCAAGAGAAGATGGCGATCGAAGCGGAGGCGCTGAAAGCGAAGCAATCCATTGAAACGTTAGAAAACAGTTACGAAGATCTCGAATTGAAATCGAAGCAAATGGAAGCCCAGGCCCGTATGCTCCAAGCGGAGCTGGAAGAAAAGCAGAGGGAGATTGATGCGAAACTTGCGGCCTTGGCCAGAGAGGAACTTGAACGCAAGGAAGCGGAGGCAAAAGTACAGGAATTGAGTATCAAGGTATCTGTGACTGAAGAGCAGAAAAAGATGCTGGCAGAAAGTGTAGAGACATTGAAAAGCGAAGTGGTCGCGGAGAGAACCGAAAGACTGCAGCTTCAAGCTCAAACAACGCAAATGGCGGAGGGTATCACCCAGTTGGCGGAGCGATCGCAGGATTTGACGGAAGAGTTTCGCTCAAGCCAACCCATTAATGCGAACATCCTGTTCTCCCGGTTTAACGAGAACAAAATCGCGCTCATATTTAAGTCTAATCGGTTTTACCGAGGAGAATCGATCCAGGATGATAATTTGGCGATGACGCTATTGATTTCGGATGGGAAAAGCGTATTCGCTTTGACCCACCTTAGCAGCACACCATTGGGGGCAAGCAATAGCTCGCTTGGCTTTAGAGAGCTGGAAATCGAAATGAATCGTGGAGTAGCCCGGCTCAATCCTTCGCAATTGACTTTTCTGGCATTGGATCCACGAATAGCGAGTGTCCCGTTAACGGATGATCAAGTGGGTGTTCTCGGGGGGGAAATTTTTTATACAGCTCTGGATCCTTTCAAGTTTTCCGAAGCCGTTTTGATTGACGAAAAAGGAAGTTACTACGGTGAAGTCGAATTCAAACTTGATGCGCGAACTCCCGGATATGTCAGAATGCAATCAAAGATTTTTAGCCGTATATTCGGGGACTTCTCTCCTACAAAAGGAGATCTTGTGTTTTCCAAAACGGGTGAGCTTCTTGGAATTATGGTAGATAGTCGGTACTGTCTCCTTGTCGATAATTTGATGGGGAATGAAAAACTCTCTTTGGGAGCTGGGTTTTCTAGCGAACAGTTCAAAGCTACGATTCAGTCGCTGAAAAATCGCTACGACTCATTGCCCAGTGATCTGCGTTAGTTGGGGACTTCCTTCTGATCGTACTGGTCACGAGACCTTTTAATCGAGTCCCTCTGGAGATTAATTTAAGTGACTCGGGCTAGACTAGTGTAGCAAGGAGATGCGTTTCAATATCCGTGGCCAGTCGGAAACAAACGGTTATCGATAGCCCTAGAATCACCAGTCAAAGCTAAAGAAGGGTCCATCTGCGAAGAGCATGAAAAGCATGTCGATGAGTGACATTTTCCTTATGTCTCGAAGCGTCAAACCAACGGTCGGCCGTGTATCCAAGCCATACCGCGAGAAACACCAAGACACGATGGTGCATGTTTAGCGTAACAGAGTAGTGGACTGAGACAGCATGTTGCCAAACAAAGACGACTAGGGGAGCATCGAGAGAAAGGTTGGTAATCCAGGTAATGCTACTCCGACCCCTCATCGAAGTAGTTATTGGGAGTTTGAAAGGGCTTCAAGGTCAGAGCGATTGAATCGGAAAAGTCTCCATTCCTCCAATTTACTAGCCCCGTGGGATTTATAGAAATCAATTGCGGATTGGTTCCAGTCAAGGGCAACCCACTCCATGCGAGAACAGCCTTCGCTTCGAGCGATCCCCGCAACTTCTCTGAAAAGTTTATCTCCAACACCCTTGTCCCTGTATTCATTTTCCACATAAATATCTTCTAGATAAATGCCTTTCTTCCCGATGAAGGTAGAAAAATTGTAGAAGAAAATCACGTAGCCTATCGCGTGATTGTCTACGGTTGCTACTAAAGCTCGCGCGGCAGGATTGTCCGAAAATAGACTTTCTTCTAGGTCAGGCTCAGTCACTTCAAGTTGATGGGCGAGCTTTTCATATTCCGCGATTGCTCCGATCATCGCGAAAATTCTTGGGACGTCATTTTTCTCTGCGGGACGAATGACTGGATTCTGGATAGTGGGCTGCATGAGAGGAATGTGCTCAATTTCTCTTGCGATATCAATAGCCGAACGCTGAAGTTCGCCATTGATGAGCTCTCAGAACAGGAATCCGAATGTAGTGGTAGTTATGACCACTCAGTGGAGAGCTCAATCTACAGGGTATGGTGGGGACGGTAATGCGAGTACTCCCTTTCTCGACTCATTGGCAGAAGAGTCGATTGACTTTTTTCAAGCGGTCACGCCTCACCCTTTTGGCGTTTTTGCAAGGGCTGCCTTTCTGACTGGTATCGCTTGTCCTGACAATGGAATCGCCGGTTACTATGACCCCTTACCAGAGAATGCCCAGACCTTGGCGAATTTGTATCAGGATAAAGGATATGACACTGCGTTCTTCGGCAAGTGGCAGCTTTTCGAGAGAGATCGAAAGGCTCCCGTAGTGGGTATTGAACATGCGCTAGTTGAAGTCCCTGAGAACCGGAGAGGTGGTTTCTCCTATTGGGAAGGGTTTGAATCGGGGTTTCTACTCAATGACGGGTATTATCATGGGTCCAAAATTGGACCTCCAAAGAAAATAGAGGGCTACCAGTCTGATGTGGTTGTGGATCTTTGCAGAAATTATTTAGAAGAGCGAAATTGCGATAAACCCGTGTTTGCTTTTGTGAGTCTGGATGCCCCGCATCCCCCCTACAGAGAGGCTGCTTCAGGAGTGAGTCCCATTGACCCCGAATCGTTGATTCTTCCCGAGGAGGTTCCGGACGGTTTCGAAATTCGCTCCATTGCGAGGGAGGAACTATCGGGCTATTACGCTCATATCGAGGCGACTGATCGAGCCATTGGAAGGCTCGTTTCCTTCTTGAAGGAGAATACGGATTGGCCGAATACCGTGTTCGTTTTTACCTCAGCTCATGGGGACATGCATGGTTCTCATGGGCAGTTCCGAAAAGGCTGGCCCCACGAGGAGTCGGTCAGAGTTCCTTTACTGTTTTCTTGGCCGAAATTTTTCCCAGATTCCCGTCGTGATCCATTGCTCATCTCGCTGCTCGACCTAGGCCCAACATTGTTTGGGCTTTGTTTTGAGGGAGAGGGGCAGAAGCTGCGAGTCACGGGTGCCGGTGCGGATCTTGCTCCCACGATGAAAATGCTCGCGGAAGGACCTGCTTATCAACGATTGTCCATGCCGAGCGTACCTCCCTTTAGAGAGCAATGCCCTTATGCCTGGACCGCGAAGAGAACGATTCAGAAGACCGAAGTGATAAATGACTTGGGAGAAGGTTTCAGGTTGAACCATTGAACCGTCGAAGTTATTTTCTGGTCGATGGACATTAGCACTGAGCTGGAAAAAGCGATAAACGAGCAGATCGGAATAGAGTTTGCGGCATCTTCCGCTTATCTTTCGATGGCAGCCTACTTCGAGCAAAATGCGTTTGATGGGTTTTTAAAGTGGATGCACCTGCAGAGCGAAGAGGAGCATATGCATGCGATGAAGTTCTACCAGTATCTTATCGATCGTGGAGGTGTCGCTCGAATTCCCAGCATTCCCGCTCCAGAATGGAATTTTGATTCGGTTATTAAGGTTTTTGAGGCGAGTCTCGATCAGGAGAGGGAGGTAACCCGGCATATTTACGACCTCTAAAAGATCGCCCAGAATGAGTCGGATTTTGCGACTGTTTCATTCCTGAAATGGTTTGTTGATGAGCAGGTTGAAGAAGAAAAGAACGTTTCCGACATGATTGACAAACTGAAGATGGCTCAAGGGAATCCGGATGCCCTGCTGCTATTGGATCGATACGCTTTGGAGCGGAAACCAGAATCGGAAGTCTAATTTTTACGGGACTGCGTGTTAAGTTTTTCGATTTCCGTGCGTTTATAAGCAAAATCGCACGAGTGCTCTTGTGAAGCATTGCCGCGTCGTTAGGTGCAGATTGGTTTTAGCGTATAGGCTAGGCAATAAATACCTTGGCCGGATTGAACTCCTTTGAGAGGAGATTTTTAATATTTTTAACCTGTTAATCTACAATGGCTTAGGTGTTTTATAAAATTGGTAGGCATGCGTTTTGCTATGTGCAGGACATGATCGATCAAATTTTAGAGCGCGAGAACTATGTCCTAGCGAAAAAGATGCTGGACGTTTCTCAAGCTCGTCATGAAGCGATATCCGGAAACTTGGCAAATGCAGAGACTCCGGGATATAAGCGAGTGGACATAAAAGCGAATTTTCCCGATGAGCTGAAGAAGCTTGCCGAAAGCAACGATGTTGAGTCGATTTCGAAGCTTCAAACCATGCTAGAGACCGATCTGAACTCTCCTAATGTCAGACCAGACGGAAACAATGTGCAACTCGATACAGAGCTGCTGAAAATGAGTGAAAACGCGATGCAGTATGAGTTCCTGACTCAATACACGGCGAATTCCATGAAGCGAATAAAGACCGCGATTACCGGCCGAGTGCAGTAATTGTAATTTTAAGGAGAACCTAATCATGAATATAATGCCGGGACTCGAAAGTACTGCCTCTGCTCTTGCAGCGGAAAAAGTGCGTCTGGATGTAATTGGTCAGAATATAGCGAACGCCCATACAACCAAGGGACCTGACGGAAAGCCTTATTCGAGGCAGATGGTAAGCTTTGAAACGAAGCTTATGGAAATCGGGACTAACTCCGATGGTAGTAAGAAGATGGGTACAGGAGTAAGCGTGAAGTCAATAACCTCTGATCCGAGATCAGGTCCCCTTGTGTACAATCCAGGTCACCCTGATGCCGATGAAAAAGGAATGGTGCGTCTTCCTAATGTGAACCTTACCCATGAAATGGTTGATATGATTGCTGCTTCGCGGAGTTATGAGGCTAACCTTGAAGTGGTGAGAACCGCAAAACAAATGGCTCAGAATGCGTTGAGGATAGGGAGATAGAAATTCTTTTGATTATTCAGAATAGCGAAAAACGATGATCGAGCTAAATTCAAGTATAGGTTCCCAACAGGCTCTCAATCAGCCACTTGTTGAGTCTCTAAAGAATACTAAGACCTTTCAGCCTAAAGAGTTAGGCGAAATAACCAAGTCCGATTCGAGTCAGTCTTTTGGTAACATGATCGGTGACCTTGTTCAAAAGGTTGACGAGAAGGGCAAGGTAGCGATGGAGGAGACAAACCGGCTCCTTTTGGGTGAAACCGACAATATCCACCAGTCAATGATCGCCATGCAGGAATCAGGTGTGGCGTTCACTATGTTAGTAGAGGTGAGAAACAAGCTGGTGCAGTCCTATCAGGAACTGATGAAGATGCCTGTGTAAAATTTTTTGGAGACTTATTTAAATGGGAATAGTTAATCAATTTAAGGATCTTTGGAATCCGCTCGGAGCAAACCAGAAAGTATCACTGATATTGGCTGGTGGGCTTGTCTCATTGGCGATGATCGCCTTGATGATTTGGGCGGGCCAGCCTAACATGCAGCTGCTCTACGGAAATTTGAATGCTGAGGAAGCAGGAGACATCGTAGACAAGCTTGAAGGGATGGGGGAAAAGTTTGAGACAGGCAAAAATGGCAACTCGATCTACGTAGAGTCCAGCAAAGTGCATCGATTAAGATGGGAGCTTGCGTCGGAGGGACTGGTGCCATCCGGTACGGGGCCGGGCTTTGAGCTATTTGATAAGGGCAGTTTCGGGATCAGTGACTTTGTTCAGCGAACCAATTATCTCAGAGCGATTAAGGGCGAACTAGAAAGAACGATCACTCAATTCAGTGGAGTACGTTCGGCACGTGTGATGGTGGTGATGCCTGAAAATCGAATTATTGTAACCAGCGAAGGGCGAGATCGAGCAAGCGCATCTGTCTTTGTGGATACAAATGGCACAATGACATTAGCGGCCGTTAACTCTATTAGACAACTGGTAGCAAATTCTATTCAGGCCCTGAGGGCGGACGATGTGGTCGTTGTTGATAGAGCGGGGGTCGTACTAAGTGAGGACTTAAAGAGCGACGGGCTGAATGGAGGCCTTTCTAACGACGTCATAAAATATAGAAAAGGGCTTGAAGTATATTTCACAACGAAAGTGCAGTCAATGCTGGATCGTGTATTGGGGCCGCATCAATCGGAAGTGCGAGTGGCGGTAGATGTAGATACATCCTCAGTGCAAACGACAGAAAAAAGCTTTGATCCAGAAGGGGTGCTACGTTCGTCGGTGGTCGAAGAGCAAAAGACGGTTGAGAAGGAATCAGATGGTTCGCTTGGAGCTGTGGCGGGATCCACTTCCAATATCCCCAGCTCTGGAAACGGTTCAGGAGGATCATTCACCGATCGTGAAGATTCCACGGAGCAGAAGACAGAAAATTACGAGATTGGTGAAGTTGTTAGCAATAGGGTTCAAAGTCCCGGATCAATCAAACGTCTAACAGCTTCCCTATTGGTATCCATGCGAACGGATGAAGAGGGAGGGGCCTTGCCTCGAGAGCCAGCGGAAATCCAGGAACTACGTCAGATTGTGATCAATGCTTTGGGGATTCAGTTGAAAGAAGGGGAAATCGCTCAGGACTTGGTAACGGTTAACGAAATGGTTTTTGCTGCCGATCCAAATACATTCCAAACGCAATCTATGAACCAGGGTTTCGACTTAAACAAGTGGATTGAATTAGGGAAAATTTTGGTTGGGTTGGTGCTAGGGTTAGGAGTAATTGTATTTTTCATACAAATGCTTAAGAAGACCAAGCCCGAGGAGATTTCAATCGAAGTTCTTCAACCTGAGCAAGTCCTCCAAAACAGGAAGTTGGAAGATAATGGAACGGTGACGCCAGAGATGCTCAATGAGTTAATAAGGCAGAAACCTGCCAATATTGGCGTTTCTTTGCGCGAATGGATAGCTGAACCGGAAAGCAGATAATCGATATGCCTGGAACTTACGACAGATTAACGCGCACGCAAAAACTGGCGACCTTTCTTATTGTAATTGGTCCAGAGACAGCGGCCCATTTGCTTAAGCAGTTTGAAGATGAAGATGTAGAGATCCTCTGTAAGGAAATGACCTCCATCAACGCAATTGAAGAGGTGGATCAAAAGCGAGCAATTGAAGAATTCTCAAGTGTGATTCTATCAAGCTACAGCTCGTTGCTCGGTGGACCCTTCTACACTCGTAAGGCTCTAGAAATAGCAAAAGGGGATTTCAAAGCTTCTAGCATTCTTGAGCGCATTGCTCCTGCTAGTAATTCAGCAGAAGTTATTAAGGAAATTGAGCAAATGGAGCCCAGTCAGATCTTTAATTTGATCAAGACGGAGCAGTCCCAAACAATTGCATTTGTTCTCTCTTATCTGGAGAATGACAAGGCGGGACCGATTTTAGGCATGTTCAATCAGGAACTGCGTGGGGAAGTGCTCGAACGTCTAGGAATGTTGGAGCCCACCTCTCTTGAGATCATAAACAAAGTAGCTAATTCGCTCAGCAAGAATCTGGATACGGGAGGAAAAGTTACCATGAACCGGAGTGGCGGTGTTCGGATGGTTGCGGACTTGCTCAATACTTTAGAAAAAGACGACAGCAAAGAGATTCTTTCGAATGTCGAAGAGCGAAATCCTAATCTGGGATCCGAAATTCGAAAGAAGATGTTCAGCTTCGAAGATCTCATTCGCCTCGATCTTCCCGACTTGCAAAGAATTATGCGCGAAGTCGACTCGGGAGATCTTACGATATCTCTAAAATCAGCAACCGAATCGCTCCGCGATTTCATTATGCAGGCGGTTTCCAAGAGAGCAGCGGAAACTTTAATGGAAGAGTTGGAAATGATGGGACCTGTCAAATTGACAGAAGTAGAGGCAGCTCAGGAACGCGTAATCCAAGTCGTGCGTCGAATGGAAGAACAGGAGGAAATCAGCCTAGATGGTGGTAGCCAGACAGTCTAAATTAGAGTTGAATCTTGTTGAGCCAATGATGAGCTTACGAGTCTCATATGATGGGCCTCCGCGAGTGGATGCTAAGGTGTTCGGAGAGGAGATCGAGAAGTCGTATCAAAAAGGTTATGACGAGGCGAGTCAGCAGCATAGTCAACAGATACTAGGGTTTCGATCCGAAGTGAATGCCTTGAGGGAAAAGACATTTTCCGACCTGGAAAACAAGTTTGGCAAGATCGTCGCAGAAGCTCGTGAGGCTCTCATGACGCTAACCCATGATTGTGTGAGCCGGACTCTTGGCGGTGTAGAATTTGATTCTGAAACTATTCTTTCAATCGTGAATTCCGTCATTGAGGAATCTGGTTTGGATGACGAAAAAATGGAGGTTCGACTGAATCCTTTGGACTTGGCACTGCTCGAAGATCTTGAAGTAGGAATTAGGTCGAAACACCCTCGGTTGGATTTTGCTGAGGACAAAGGTCTTCAAAGAGGGGATTGTTTGCTGAGTAGTCGATTTGGCAAAGTCGATGGGCTGATTTCAACCAAGCTAAACAGGCTAAAGGACGGACTGCGACCAAGCTGATGAATCGATTGCTTCCAGACTGGGCTGAAGATATTGGAGTCCGAGTGGATACGGCGGATACCGTGACACGATTGGGCAAAGTTGTCCAAGTCGCCGGACTCGTTGTTGAATCTGAGGGTCCACAAGCCAGTCTCGGTGATATCTGCGATATCGTTTCCCCTAGCTCTGATCTTGTGATTCATTCAGAAGTCGTAGGCTTTAGGGATCATCGTATTCTTTTGATGCCGCTTGAAGACATGGAAGGGGTTCATCCGGGTTGTCATGTAAAATTGAGTACAGGCATCAATCGTGTACCAGTTGGTTCAGAGGTTCTTGGAAGAGTTTTAGATGGCTTTGGGCAGCCCATAGACAGTTTTGGTCCTATCCATTACAGAGAAGAAACGTCTCGGTCCCGGCCTATTCCCAATCCCTTGTTGAGAAGGCGGATCGAAAAGCGCTTCGAGACAGGCATTAAGGCTATAGATCTTTTCAGTCCTGTTGGAGAAGGGCAGAGATTAGGGGTGTTTGCGGGAAGTGGCGTCGGTAAATCGACCTTGATGGGAATGTTAGCTCGAAGTTCAGACGCGGATGTAAACGTCATCGCCTTAGTGGGTGAACGGGGACGAGAACTGAGAGAATTTATTGAAAAGGATCTTGGACCAGAGGGCTTGCGTAAAACGGTCGTCGTAGTCGCTACCTCTGACCAAAGTGCCCCATTGCGGCTACGGGCAGCAAATCTCGCGACTTCAATTGCGGAGAACTTTCGGGAGTCTGGTAAGAAAGTTCTTTTCCTGATGGATTCCGTAACTCGATACGCGATGGCCCAGCGGGAAGTTGGACTGGCGATTGGAGAGCCGCCTGCTAGTAGAGGTTACACGCCTTCGGTCTTTTCCAAGCTCCCAAAGCTATTGGAAAGATCGGGTAATTCGGAAAAAGGGTCCATAACAGCCTTTTATACCGTACTTGTGGAGGGAGACGATTTCAACGAACCGATTTCGGATTCCGTGCGCGGAATATTGGATGGCCATATCATTTTATCCCGTCGTTTAGCGACGGCGAATCACTTCCCGGCTATTGATGTTCTGGAGAGTATTAGTCGCTTAGTTAATGACATTTCTTCGAAAGAGGAAGTCGAGCTCTCTGGATTGGCGAGAGACTACCTGTCTCTGTACCGGGAAAACGAGGACATTATCAACTTGGGGGCTTACACGAGTGGTGTGAACGCGCGCATCGATAATGCTATAGCTGCTCACGGACGTATCATGGAAATGCTGCGTCAAAGTCATTCGGAGCATATTCCAAGTGTTGATTCCTTTTCATTATTGGAGGAGGCGATTAAATGAAGAAGTTTTCTTTCAATTTAAGGGCCTTGTTGAAACTGCGGGAATGGGAGGAGCAGTTAGCCCGGCAAACCTTTAGCCAAACGGTTCAGGAGATTTCCACTCTCGAAGAAAAGACGAGACGAGTCGACGAGGAGAAAGATTCAATTTGCCGGGATTGGGACAAGTCGCACACTCACTCATTTTCTCGAAATGAACGTCTCGCTCTGAATGGAGCGATTGCCGATGCGAGTCAGGCTTCCAAAGAAGTTAGGGATGCATTGGTGACAGCGGAGCAACGACGAGATGAAGCTCTTTCAAGAATGAAGCAAGCTGCTCGGAAAAAGAAGGTTGTAGCGAATTTAAAGCAATGTCGATTGGAGGAGTATCACGCAGAAGCAATGCGGCAGAAGACTATCGAAATTGAGGATATTTACAATGCGCGAAGCATCGAAAGGAGAGGTATATGAGTGTATTACTAACTAAATCGTGGTTCTTAGCCGTTTTGGCTCTCGTTATAATGCTTGGGACTCAAGTGGGTTCGTACGTACTTTATCGCGACAAAATTTTCCCGGCAGACAAGGATGTGCTGGTCATAAAACGTGAGGACCCATCACCGATTGGCTGGAATTTTTCTAGTGATGACCTCAAGCGATTGAAATCGGAGCTCGATAAGAGAGTGGCGAAAATTGCCGAAAGGGAGGCGAACCTCGTAACTTATGAAGCACGGCTGCAATCTGATCGTATTGAGATAGAGGAGATCAAGGCGGAAGTAGAGCGAATGCGCGATAAGCTAATGAAAGATATCGTCGAAGTTGAGGCCTGGGAAGGCAAAAACCTGAAAACCCTGGCTGATACCTATGGGAATTTGGATCCTGAAGCAACCGTAAGTATCTTCAAAGAACTGGACGACGCTACTGTCGCCAAAATATTAAGATTTATGAAGCCGGCGACAATTGGAGATATTCTTCAGGAGATGGCTCAACAGGGTGGCGGAAACGAAGCGATGATAAAGCGGGCTGCGAAATTGTCCAACATACTCAGATTATCAAGAGACGATTTACAGGCGAAAAAGTAATATACAATATAGATGTCCATAGAAACGAAAAGCGTATCCAACCCGGTGGTACGTGATATTGAAATAAGCTCAAAGCGAAATATTTGGAGCAAAACGCAAGGAAGCGAAACGGGAAACAAGGATGGGCAATTCAGCAGTTTTTGGGATAAGGCGTTTGTCGGCGCTCAGAAACTTTTTGGCATAGATGCAGCAGAACGAAACGTGCTAAGTAAAAGTGAAGACTTAGAGGCGGAAGAAGAGCGACGGCACGATACGGAGTGGCGTTCTGAAAATAGAGGTTTGAATTCAACTCCCGGTTTTGGGAACAGGAGTTTAAACCGTATCGCTATTTCAATTCGAAGAGAAAACTCTAATGAGCTACCATCTATGGCGCCCGCTGGTCGGTCGATGGACCAACGCTTGGAGAGATCTGCGGTCGATGACGATTGGTATGAGCGCCGCATAATGGATATTAGAGCAGATGAGGATTCTAACCGTGAGCGTATCGATGAGTTGGAAGACGAATCAGAATCGAAAGATCATACGGCAAAAACTGCCGCCCCCCTGGAAATGGCCCCCTTGGATCTTGCTAATTTTACGTTAAAAAATGAGGGAGAACGCAGGCAAAGTGTTGAAGGACAGCAGGTAAGGAAACCTGAAATGTCGATTGGCATCAACTCTGCTAGGTCCGATCCGAATATGTCCACCAACCTCGCAACGAATTCCTCTGAAGAGACAGCATCAATTGTGCGGTCTCGGTTGGAAAACGTTGAAGAAGTTTCAGCAGTCGCGGTTAGGAAAGTCTTCAACGATGGCGAGAAACCGATTGAGACTGGTTTGGAAAACTCCAAGAGAGCTGGAGAGTACAGAGGGCCAAACGATCGTAACCTGAAAGTGGGAAGGGATATAGGGGGAGACCCAAAAGGAGTGTCTGGCACTCTCTCACGAAATAACGTTGGTTCTAAGGATGTTGATTCGCTTGTTATCGATTTTGATAAAGCTAAGCAAAACCCTACCGCCGTTCATGAAACTGCAAAGTCTGCGAATTCCAGTAAGGTTGGTCACGGAGTTACGAGTGGTCACACTCAATCGAATCTGTCTGGTCCGTTGGCACATTCTTCTGAGGTTCCCGTAGAGAAAGAAGCCGTAATTGACCTGGCGAGAAAAGGGGCGGATGCTACGAAGCAATCCCAGATGAGAAGTCAGCCGAACAGTTCAGCGCAGTCTGATGTGACGAAGCCGAATCTATCCCCGGCATTCAACTCTGGACAGACCACCTCTGATATCAATCAGCCGAAGAGCCCAGTCGATAGATCACTTGGTAAACAGGAGGTTGAAGCCGCCCTAAAGGGAACTGCGCCGACTAAGTCTTCGGGAACGACATCCAAAGCGGATGGTGCGCAGGGCGTACAGTTGGCTGGAAACGACGTTTCCGTTTCGAGTAAATCTTCCTTTACCGCCAAAGCTCAACCTGTGAGTTATGCTTCAAAGTCGGCGGATGAAACCAAGGAAATTTATACTGCCCTCAGTAAGAGTGTTGATAAGCTGGTAAGCACTAAAATTGACGCTGTTTCGATTCGCATAAATTTTGATCAGGGAGGCAGCATGGCCTTGCGTGTTTCCATGGATTCAGGGCATGTAAGCTCAGCAATGCAAACCGACCTTTTTGGACTGGAAAGTCTTATCAAATCAAGCTGGTCGGAGTTTGCCAGTGAGATGAACCAGAAGGGGGTAAAATTTAATCCTCCTCAATTTACAAATTTTGAAAGTGATAGCTCTAAAAATGAGCAATTCATGAATTTCGATCAGAAGGGTGGTAGCGCGAAAGGTGGGCATTATAGTGAGGCCAAATCCAATGGTGGACGCCGCTCGAACCATTCTAATCGGCAGCAGAGCGATAGAGTGAATTCGGAAAGTTCTGAGAGTGTCTCAGGCGATAATCTGGATTCAGAACAAGAACTTCAAACCTACGCGTAATACTATGTCAGATATAGCAACAGATTTTATTCAAAGGCCTCAGGCTCAGGATTTTACTACGATTGATCCAAATTCGACTGGAAAAATAGAGACGCAACAAAAGACTCTTGGCCAGGCGGAGTTCTTCAAGTTGCTCACCACGCAGTTGGCGAGCCAGGACCCGCTCAAGCCTATGGATGATACGGCGTTCATTGCTCAGATGGCCAACTTCAGCGAGTTGGAAATGATGTCTGAGCTGAACGACAACTTTAGCGAGTTTACAGGCGTCCAGCAATTCCAGGCCTCCCAAGGTTACATTGGCAAGAAAGTGACCATGTTAGTAGATGGTGAAGAGGTGTCGGGAATCGCCCAAGGAATTGAACATGTGAAGGGTGATACCAGTGTATTCGTCGACGGAAAGAAATTCGATATTAACTCAGTGTTCAAGGTAGAGCAGCCTCAGTAGCGTAGTAAACTTAACAGCAGACTAAAAATTTTAAACAAACAAAAATTATGGCATTTGGAGCATTAAGCAGTGGAATCAGCGCCTTACGCAGTTTTGCGAAAGGAATGGAAGTAATTGGCAATAATATTGCGAACGTGAATACGGTTTCCTTTAAAGGATCTCGTGTCAAATATTCGGAGACGTTTAATCAGATATTGACCCAATCGGCACCTTCGCCGCAGGACGGACAGGGCTCAAACGTTACGGCTTCTCAAGTCGGTTTGGGTGTGCAGGTAGATACGATTCAGGGACTCTTCCATCAAGGTGGGTTGACGAGTACCAACCAGAAAACGGATCTGGCTGTAACCGGAGATGGATTCTTTTTGGTCAGTGACGCTCGAAATGAGGACGCCAAATATGCAACGCGCGGAGGCGATTTTCGTATTGATAGTCTTGGAAATCTGGTGACGACGGAAGGTTACCGAGTTCAAGGGTCAAATGACGGGGCGATTGGATATAATGTTGCGATCGACGCCAATGGTAATTGGAACTTTGGGAAAAACAATGATGGCGTCTCAGGAACGATCGAACCTTCCGCTTTAGGCGATATCTCGCTAGCCTTCGACAAAAGCCAGGCGGAGGAAGTCGTAGGTCCCTACACTGTAAATGGTGTC
Source organism: Candidatus Pelagisphaera phototrophica (assembly GCF_014529625.1). Classification (GTDB taxonomy): domain Bacteria; phylum Verrucomicrobiota; class Verrucomicrobiia; order Opitutales; family Opitutaceae; genus Pelagisphaera; species Pelagisphaera phototrophica. The sequence continues at coordinate 3,724,929 of NZ_CP076039.1, read as the reverse complement.
TCTCGTAATTCCGTCTACTATACGAACAACCTCATCGCAAAAGACGCTGCTGGCGATCCGGTTTGGAATGGCGATCATAACATCGGTGCTGGATCTATGACCCTCAATCCAGACGGAACGATAGCTAAGGTTCCTGGATGGCATACCTTTGCTCAGGAGGCGGTTGCGGCGATTGTCGCCCAGAGAAATCAAAGCTCTACAGGTGCAGATGCGGTCTCAGATGCTGACATCAAGGCAGCGGTATCTAAGGATATGTTTAATGCGGTCTTTTCTGCTGATGCGGCGGCCACCGGTTTAGATGGTTCGGCCATTACGGATTTGATGGGACTGATCGATCTCACGCATTTAGGAGACGCAACTGCCCAGGCTAACAACGTTGCTGCGATTCAGGGGCTCATTTCTTCAGAAGGAACTCCAGCAGATACCCAGTTAGCCGCATTGCGACGCGTTAATGAAGTTCGAAATGATCAAGCTCCTGATCTCTCAAATTTCTCAATCGACCCTGAGGGAATGATAACGTTTTTCCTTTCCGATGGATCCTCTTTCAACAAGGGGCAGATCATGCTTGTCGACTTTAACGACACCTCAGCATTGATTCGTGAAGGAAGAAATCTGTATAGTGGATTTGGTGCTGCCGGTCTGAAGGGCGTAGATATGGATTCTGAAGTAGGGGACGCCCTGTCTGCTTTGCAAAAAGCCGGTAGGGAAGGAGTTGGAAGAATCCAGCAAGGAGCTCTCGAATTGTCGAATGTAGATCTGACGGAAGAATTTGCTAATATGATTACCACTCAGAGAGGCTTTCAGGCGGGATCTAGAATCATAACCGTATCAGACGATATACTACAGGAGGTCGTGAATCTGAAACGATAACTTCTACCAGTCGTAGGTAGTTAAAAAACCAAAAAGTAACCGAGAATATTATGGCAGAAGAGAACGCAGTTCAAGAAGCCCAAGCTTATTCAGCGAAAAGTGGCGGCAGCATGCTCCCCGTCCTACTGGTCGTCATCCTGATGCCAGTAATTTCTTTCGCGATGTTCAAATTCCTTTTCCTTCCGGAGATTATTAAGCACGCTCCAGTAGCTGGCGAGGGTCATTACGAGGAGATTGACCCTCATAAAATTCATGTGGAAACGGGAGAGAAGCACTTAGTTTCCTTTGGAGATTTAATCGTTAATATCAATGGAACGGGTGGGGCTCGTTTTTTGAGAGTCGCATTTAGTCTCGAAAGCGCAAATCCTGAAATTGAAGACGAAGTTGAGGCGCGAAAAGCAAAGATGCAGGACCTCGCAACCACAGTTTTGCGTCACTTAACGATGGCCGATTTGGAAAGACCAAACATCACGGATACCGTTCGTAATCAGTTGATACAAGGGTTTGACCAAGTGCTGCAGCCTCCGATGATCGACGAAATCTATTTTACGCAATTTGTAATACAGTAAGAGGTATTCACTTATGCCTGAGGAACCACAAGATATGCCGGATGATGGCGAATTTCTAGATCAGACAGATATTGACGCTCTGATCGCAGAAGCCTCGGACGAGCCTGAAGAGATAATTTACGATCCAGATGGCAATAAGGTCCGTACGATGAAAGGAACTCGTATAGAGCCTTACGACTTTAGGAATCCTGTTTTTCTGACGGAAGTGGAACTGCGCCGAGTGTGCATTAGGCACGAAGAGTTCATACGCTATTTGGCAGCCCGTCTTTCGATTTTTCTCCGGTTGGAGTACTCGCTGAAAATGTCGCGGCTTTCCACGCTAACCTATAGCGAGTATACCGAGACGATCGCCAATCCGGCTCACGTCGTACTTTTCAAGGTGGATCAGCTCCATGGTGTAGGAGCGATTGACATCAATCCTAGGCTGGCGTTGACCATGGTTGATCGGATGCTGGGTGGTAAGGGTCAAAGTGTTGAAGGAGAGCGGTACCTGACTGAGATAGAAGTCAATCTGGTGGATGATGTAGCCGCAATCATTCTCGATGAGTGGTGTCGCCAATGGAAGAGTGAACGCGAGTTGAATGCTTCGATTATCGCTCATGAGAGCAATGGCAGATTTTTGGAAACGGCACCTGCGGATTCCAGTATGTTGGTACTGACGATGGAGGCAGGGGTAGGCGACTGTTCCGAATCGATACAAATAGGCATACCTTACTACACTCTAGAGCCTATAATCAAAAAGATGTACGAAAATAAGGAGAGAGAAATTAATCCTGATATCGTTGGATCTAAAAGGAGCTGGAAGGAGTCGTTTGACAAAGTGGATATTCCTGTAAAAGCGGAATGGGATGCGGACAGCCTTACGGTGAAGGAAGTGGCCCATCTGAGGCCAGGAGATGTGATACGATTTCCCAAGACCATATTGGGGGACACACGTATCAGACTCTCTAACACCCGGAAATTTAAGGGAGAAATCGGCCTGGATAAAAACAAGGTCGCAGTTAGAATTAGCGAAAAACTCGAAGAGAAAGAAGAAGAATGAGTGAAATGGTAGAAAGAGAGAAGGACATTGGCCTTCTGATGGATGTTCGGGTTAAGATGACCGTTCAGCTGGGTTCATGTCGCATGCCCATGCGAGAAGTCATGGAACTTGTGCCCGGTTCAGTAATACAATTAAATCAGGAAGCCAAAGACCCTGTAGGACTCTATATCAACGACAAATTAGTCGCCTATGGCGAAGTGGTCGTCGTTGAAGATAACTTTGGAATTAAGATCACTGAGATGGCCAGCAAATAGATCCGTTGGTTGTTTTTGGTTACTTATTGGTAGAGGCCCTTTCTCGGAGCTTGTGAGCGTGAGGGAGCGATGGTTGGATTGTCTAGCACGTGCTCGACTTTTCATGCGGGTTGCTTTGTCGCAAGAAAGCCGCAGAATTTTGAGGTCTTTGCGGTTGAATGACTTGAGTGTATTCGTTACCGGCGAAAAACAGCTGAATTTGAGCGATGCGGCCCTGAAAGGGTGTAGAAATGGCAAGAAATCTTGCTATTGCCAGGCGGTGTAAGCGATCGGGTTTCCTGTTTTAACGAGTAAGCGTCAATTTCTGGGCTCGTTTATTAAAGTTTTGGGAGCGGTGTACGTTATGTAACCTAAGGCTGTAATGCCATAACTACTCATTTTTCGACCAGTTTCAGGAGTTCTCCAGAGGGTTAGAGGGTAGGCAATAAGTGCTTTCAGAGGCTCAATCGAAATTGCTAAGAATCTTTTTCTTAATTTTATCATATTGTATAACAATAACTTAAGTTTCCGTTTGTTGGAACAGGCACAAGCCTTGCTAGGTGTACGGCATGTTCGTACATTACCTGGATCAAGAAAATGGAGCTCCTCGGAGAAAAGGTGAGATTTTCTCAAGCGGAAGGATCCAAGGAGCATCCGATACTGTAAATCACGGTGCGTCTCGTGTGCCGGAGGCGTTGGGTTTTCGGTACATAGCGTCTCTTATAGCAGATCGTCTTTGTAAATCCTCACTTGGCTTCGCGATCGTGATAGCCTGCCTGCTTGTAGGAGCAACGGACTTGATGGGTCAGGTGGAGGAGTCTGAAGATTCTCAGATGGTCTATCCTAGCTCCGCCTCTGATGTTGAAGGTGCTGAGGGTCAGAGTGAATTGTATGAAGACTTAATGCCTGACAAAGGGTCCGGAGTCGGAATGGCGGTTACGATACTTGGATATTTAGTCATTATTGGGGGGATGTGTGTAGCGGCTTGGTACCTTTTCAAACGGGGTGTCATTCGAAAGCCATTTTCTTCAAATGAGGGTAAGCTAAAGGTTGCGGAAAGCAGAATGCTTGGAAATCGGCAGTACATCATGGTTGTCGAGTATGAAGATAAAAAGATCCTCTTGGGTGTGGGACCCGGCAAAATTGACTACCTTACGTCTCTAGATGGCTACAAGAGTGACTTCCCTAAGATTGAACCAGAAGTGGAGCGCGGACCAGTGCGAGAACTCGCATGAAGAAAATCGTATCCATATTCCTCATTACAATTTTCTGTCTAAGCGTCTCTGACGCTGTCTATGGGCAGGCGGCAAGCCCACAGGGCCTGAATTTGAGTATTAATATGGGCGACAGTGAAGAAGGGGGCCAAGATGTAGGAGCTGCTATTCAGATCTTGTTACTGATGACCCTTCTGACGCTTGGGCCGTCTATTGTGGTACTGATGACGAGCTTTACGCGAATCATTATTGTGCTTGGATTTGTGCGGACAGCCCTAGGTGTGCACCAGGCCCCTTCCAATCAGCTGATCGTGGGATTAGCGCTCGTCATCACATTTTTTGTAATGCAGCCCGTTTTTCAGGAAGTGAATACAACAGCGTTACAACCGCTCTTCGATAAGACTATTACGACCGCGGAAGCTTTGGAGAAAGGTTCAGATCCGTTACGGGACTTTATGCTAAAGCAGACAAAGCTAGACGATGTGGAGTTCTTCCTAGACTTGGCGAAAATGGGGCCGACCGCTACGAGCGAGTTGCCCATGCGTGTTGTAGTCCCAGCGTTTGTTATGAGTGAAATTAGAACCGCCTTTCAGATGGGTTTTCTGATCTTTCTGCCATTCATTCTAATCGATTTTCTCGTAGGTACCACGCTCATGGCAATGGGTATGATGATGATGCCTCCGATTGTGATCTCTCTCCCCTTTAAATTGCTTTTGTTCGTCTTAGTGGATGGATGGACACTGGTCATTAAATCTTTGGTACAAAGCTTTCAGTTATGAGTTTGGAAATGGCTATAGAACTATTTCGTCAGGCGATTTACAACGCCCTGACGCTTGTGAGTCCGATCTTGCTCACGACAATTGCGGTTGGGCTTACGGTTTCGCTTGTTCAAGCGGTTACGAGTATACAAGAGCAAACGCTCTCATTTGCCCCTAAACTGTTCGCGGTTGGTGGAGTGCTTGTTTTTTCCGCCTCTTGGCTAATGAAGACGCTGATGAATTTCACGATTACCGTATTTTCTAAGATCACGGAGATCCCTTTCTAAATCGATGTTCGCCCCCGACGACATATTTGCTTTTATATTGATCCTGACCCGAATGGTTGGGCTTTTCCTGTACATTCCATTCTTCGCCCATAAGACGATTCCGTTTATCGCAAAGGGTGGATTCTCTATGGCCTTCGCCTTAATCGTTTTACCGTTGGTGGATGTGAATGTTGCTTTACCCGACTCACTCTTGGTTCTGATTATCTGGATGGCAAAGGAAATGGCAGTTGGGTTATCGATGGGATTTGCCGTCCGAATGTTGTTTTTCCTGATAGACTTTGCTTCACATATTCTGACAGTTGAGATCGGTTTGGCACCCGGAGCCGAGTTTGATCCTTCCACCTCTCGGGGAGCAAATCCGATTGGTACAATCATGTATTTTCTCGGCGTGATTGTTATTCTTTCAGGAAGTGAGTACGATATCCTCAGAGCTTACATCGCGAGTTATGAGGTTGCTCCTGTTGGGTTCATGGAAGTTAATCACTATGCGGCTGAATTCATAATAAAACAGACGGCGGGGATATTCAAAATTGGGATACTTATGGCCGCTCCGGTGATTGCAGTCAACTTTCTGGTAAACCTAGTGTTTGCTGTGCTGGGTAAAGTGGTGCCGAAACTGAATGTATTCATACTAAGTTTCTCTGCCCGTATTCTTGCTGGCATTTCGATTTTCTCTTTCTCGGTATTGTTGGTTGTTGGGTATATTATCAACTACTCCAACAATACAACCGAGGTGATGATGCGCTTTATCATGTTCCGACCGGCATTCTAAGATGGCAGATACAGATAAAGATTCAAAGACAGAAAAAGCTTCGTCAAAGAGACTCAACGAGGCTCTCCAAAAGGGAAACTTTGCCCAAGCTCAGGAAATTGGAGTCGTATTCACTCTCTTTGCGGGACTACTTGTAGTTCTCTGGTACGGACAGGATTTAGCCATGAATGTGATGAATCTGTCCGTCTCCATCTTTGGCAATTTGGCAACGATAGACATCAATGAGGATGGCATCGAGTATTGGTCCATGCAAACGATGACTGCCTTGTCCCGTTTTTCGGGGCCCTTTCTGATAGCTGGGATGGTTGGAGCGATTGTAGCAGGAGGCATCCAGTCCGGGTTTCGGTTGACGCCAAAAGCTCTCAAGTTCGGTTTTGAAAAACTTAACCCGATTTCGGGAACGAAGCGGCTGGTATCCAAGGATACTCTAGTAAAATTTGGGATTGATCTGCTGAAGCTGATTGCGATCGGAGCAATTCTTTATGGAGCGATTGGAAAAATCGTTAATGATCCAATTTTCTATGCGGTAATAGATTTCAATCATATAGGTGTGTTTATCATAGATACGATGGTTTACGCATTTATCCGGCTTATTATATTCGTCGCGATAATTGCAATCATCAGTTACATCTACCAGAAGGTGAAGACTGCAAATGACCTCAAGATGACAAAAGAAGAGGTTAAGCAGGAAAGAAAAGACGCGGACATGAGCCCGGAGATTCGTAAAGCGCGATATGCCATGGCTATGCGTCTGATGCAGACACAAATGCTTGATGATGTTCCCACGGCCGATGTAGTCGTCACAAATCCAACCCACTACGCGATAGCCATGAAGTATGAACGGGGAGTAGATGAAGCTCCTATGGTTCTGGCTAAAGGTGAAAATCTATTTGCTCAGCGAATCAAGCAAGTAGCTAAGGAGAACGGAGTGCCGATTGTTGAGAACAAGCTGGTTGCACGAATGCTTTATAAGGCCGGCCAGCCAGGCAAGGCGATTCCGGCTGAAATGTATCAGTCCGTCGCCGAGATTCTTGCGTATGTGTATCGAGTACACAAATACTACTTTCACAAACTAAAGGTGAGAAGGGGCGTTAAGTCGAAGAATAGATAATGGAATCGGCAAAAGGAAATTTTGACCTAGGCAAAATTCTAGGATTTTTGAAGAAGGGTGATACGGTTGTAACGCTCGGCATGTTCGGTACAGTATTGCTGCTGTTTATGCCATTGCCGGCAGTGATGCTAGACCTATTGTTGGTGGGGAGCATAGGGGCCTCTCTCCTGGTAATGCTCGTGATCATCTATGTCAAGGAGCCATCTGAATTTACCGGTTTTCCGACGATACTTCTTGGACTTACCATTTACCGGCTTGGGCTGAACGTAGCATCTACGAAGCTCATTCTCTTAAAGGGGGATGCTGGCAACGTAATCGAGTCTTTTGGCACGTTTGTAGTCGGAAATAATTACCTAGTAGGAGCGGTTGTATTCCTAATTTTGGTGGCGATCAACTTTATGGTCATCACTAAGGGTTCGGGCCGTATCGCGGAGGTGGCCGCCCGATTTACCTTGGATGCGATGCCCGGTAAGCAAATGGCGATCGATGCTGAGCTTAATGCGGGAATTATTGATGAGCTTAAGGCGACCGAGCGACGCGAGAAAATTCAAAAGGAAGCCGACTTTTACGGGGCGATGGACGGTGCTAGCAAGTTTGTTAGAGGAGATGCGGTCGCTGCGATATTGATCACTGCGATTAATGTATTGGGAGGAATCGCTATCGGGATGATTCAGCATGGTTTAGTGTTTGGAGATGCCGTGCAGAAGTTTACTCTGTTGTCTATCGGGGATGGTCTTGTCTCTCAGATACCGGGACTGATTGTATCACTCGCCGCTGGTGTTCTGGTAACTCGGACATCTGGAAACTCTGATAATCTTGGAGACCAAATCGGAGGCCAGCTCTCAGCTTATCCGAAAGCAATGGGCCTTCTTGCTTTGATGCTGGTTGGAGTAGGGTTTATTCCTGGGATGCCTAAAATGCCATTCATGATGGTGGCGGGAGTATTTGCTGCCCTTATGTTTAGTTTACGGAAAGCGGAGAAAGTTAAGGAACGAGAGAAGGCAGTTAAAATGGAGGATGAAAGACGCGCGGAAATGGAGTCCGGTTCGAGCGGTGAGCAAGACGACGGGAAGAGTATGCCCGCGGAGTTTGAAAAACTCATCGAAGTGGACGTATTCGCTTTGGAGATAGGATACAACCTACTGTCTCTAGCGGATAAAGTTCAAGGAGGGGATCTCTTGGAACGAGTCACGGGCGTTCGGAAGACCATAGCGAGGGAGCTAGGCATCGTTGTTCCACCGATTGCTGTTAGGGACAATTTGGAACTGGAAAGCAACGAGTACCGTTTTCTCTTGCATAATAAGGAGATTGTTCGCGGAGAGGTCATGCCCAACCGTTGGCTGGCCATGAATGTATCGAACAGTGAGATTCCAATCAATGGTATCCCAACCGTAGAACCTGTCTTTGGAATCGAATCCGTTTGGGTCGATGAAGACGAAAAGAAGAATGCGGAAATGAATGGCTTCTCGATTGTCGATTCCAATTCCGTACTTGTGACACATCTATCTGAGGTTCTTAAAAACAACGCGATGTATCTCGTGGGACGGCAGGATGTGCAGAAACTCATCGACCACGTTCAAGAAGACCACCCGGCATTAATTTCCGAGTTGCTTCCAGATCTCGTCAACATTGGGGTCATTCATCGAGTATTACAGAATTTGCTAAAGGAAAATGTATCCATACGAAACATAAACTTGGTTTTGGAAGCGATTGCAGATTTTGCTTCGATATCCAAAAATCCTGATGATCTGTCCGAGTACGTAAGGAGAAAGTTAGGAGAGTTCTTCGTTCCTGCGTATGAATCGGAAAAAGGCGTTCTCAAGGGGATAACAATGGATCCTCGACTAGAGCAGGTCATAGCTACCAAAATCCAGAGAACGAATACAGATTATACTTTATCACTGGATCCGCAGTTGGCACAGCACCTGCTACGTGAATTAGCATTGAAAGCGAATGACATGATTGAGAACGGACTAATGCCAGTATTTGTAACCGCAGCGGAAATACGCCTGCCATTCAAGCGCTTCTTTGAGCCGTCTTTGCCAAAGCTGAATATTCTAAGTTACCAAGAGTTGCCGGCGGCTACGGAGATACAGAATTACTCGATTATTGTGTTCCCGGAATTTGTTCAGGATCAAATACGAAAGATATCGGAAGATGCGAAAACGGCTCCAAGGGAGGAGCTCGTAGGGATGGCTCAAAGTAACTAGATTTCAGAATTAAATAGCTATGAGCACCCCCAATCTGAAAAACGAAACCGTGTCAGCGGATACAGTACAATTTAAAATCGTCGCCGACGATGCCTCTAAAGCGGTTAACGCGATTAAGCAGAAGTTTGGAGAGTCGGCTAAAGTAATTGCAGTTAAACAGCAGGTCAACAACGGCATCGCAGGATTTCTTAAGAGTCCTCGTTTGGAAATCGTCGTAGAAGTGCCCACAAAGAAAAAGCCGGGAGCAGCTAAAACGACTGGAGAGGGTGAATCGAAGGAGGAAATATCTGTTGAGAAGAAAATGCCTGCTGATGGAGACCTGGACGCAAAGTCTAGGAAACCCAGTTCAAAGAATCCGATTGCCAGCTTGTATTCCAAGGCTTCTGAGGAAGTGAGCAGTGACGGTTATTTTTCAAGTTTAGAGGACGGTCTAGCTACTGGTGCAAGTCCCAGACTGGGATCCGCAGCAAACCCTGTAAGACGAGGAACCATTGAGTATGTGGAGCGGGCTGTGTCGATGCTTCGTTCCGTTGGGTTCGATGACTCGATGGTTGAACGCATTTGCTACGAGTTGGGATTTCGAGAGATGGGAGAAGTCCCCAACTTGGAAATTTACAGCCGTATATGTGATTGGCTGCGTAATCAATTTCCTGATGCACCTTCCAAGCTCAAAGGAGACTGCCGTGCCTTTATAGGAGCTAGCGGTGTGGGCAAGACCAGCGCGTTGAGCAAAGCGCTGTCAGCCGACGTATTTATTAATGGACTGGAACCGGTCGTTCTCAAGGTCGATGGTTCTGTTCCGAATTCCTCAGACGGGCTAGAAGCCTTTTGTGAAATCATGGGGGCGCCGTTGTATCGGTCGTTGGACGAAGTTGAAGAGCGTTCCAACCGGAAGCCGATATACGCCGATTTGCCAGGCCTAAATCTTGGCGACGCTGACGCCGTGGATAGCTGTCGAGAACTGCTCGACGAAATGGGTGCGGATGAGAGAATTCTAGTGGTGAATGCCGCGTACGAAACGGAATCAATTTCCGACGCTTTGCTCGCGGGGAATCGAATGGGAGCTACTCACGTTGTATTCACGCATTTGGATGAAACTCGAAAGGCAGGAAAACTCTGGAAGTTCGCGTTGGGAAAATCAGTTTGCCCATTGTTTTTTAGCTACGGACCCAACCCGGCTGGCGACTATACAATGGACCCTTTCAGCTATCTGCTGGAAAAGACATTTCCTCGCGGGCGCGAACTTGCCTCGGCGAGAAGAAATGCACCCAGGGGACCCGTAGAAAACTCTAAGAGCGAGGAAATGGCAACCGCATGAAGTTCGCGATTATACTTGGAGGACTGATCGGTTTTACCGTTGTATTCGTAATGGCGCTACTTTCCGGCAAGACGCCGACAGAGGGTCTATTTCAGGCGAGTATTGGCAGCGTTGTCCTCGGAATACTGTTCCGATGGATCGCATATATTTGGATAAGGAATGTAAAGGAAATGCTCATGGAGAAGCATCAGACCGCCGTTGCGGCGATGGTCGAAGCTGAAGAGCGCAATAGACAAGAAGCTAAAGAGCAAGCAGCGAAACCCGTATAGGGACAAAACACCATGAACCAAACGATAGTTAAGAGCCCCAAAACAGAAGTTAAAATGGACAAGGCGAAAGTAGCCAAGGTATACGCGAAAAACGATGAATCGTCGAAACCGCCGGTTCAGCAGGAAGCCCTCTTCGAGACCTACCTTCCCTTGGTTAAGTCGATTGTCACTCGTATAAAAATCAATTTGCCTCCTCACATTGATGAGCAGGACCTACACAGCGTTGGGATCACAGGATTGATCAGTGCGCTGAAGAAATACGACCCAGAGCAGAAAAAGTCGTTTGGATCTTATGCCGCCATGCGCATACGAGGAGCGATCCTGGACGAATTGCGCCGGATGGACTGGATGCCCCGGAATGCTCGTACAAATTTCAAAAAACTTCGAAAAACGGTTGAAGAGCTTGAGCAAAAACTAGGGCGTCCTGCAGAGGAGGAAGAGATTCGGTTGGAGTTAGGCTTAACTCATAAGGAGTACAATTCTTTAATGGCGGAAGTCCGCCCTATCAGCTTCTTGCCACTGGACAACACGTCCAATTCAGGCGGTGACGATTCAGACTCGGCCGACCTTAGCGAGATCATTCCTGACGAAGGAGTTGTCCCGGTGACATCGAAGATGGAGAAGGACGAAGTTACTCAGCTGGTAGCCGAAAGAATCAACCAATTGCCTGAGGTTCCTCGTAAGGTTCTCGCCATGTACTATTTCCAAGACATGCGACTAGCGGAAATCGCGGAGGTATTTAGCCTTACGGAATCTCGGATTTGTCAGATTCACTCTCAGGCCATCATAAGCTTACGAAGCTATATTACGAGTGTGATGCATAAGTAAGAGCCGTAAAGCGAGCGTTAAGCTCTCAGGATTTCAGTCGATAGAGGAGATCCAGAGTTATGTTTATCATTATCGGATATATAGTCGTCATCGCTTCGACGCTTACTGCGTTCATCCTTGCGGGCGGCAAGCCACTCTCGCTGTTTCATTTGTCTGAAGTAATTGCCATCGGGGGGATTACTTTAGGAGTGATGCTTATCTGTGCGCCTAAAACGGTTCTGATTAAGACAATCGGGGCGTTATTAGGGGCGTTGAAGGGCGGTGGTCCGAATAAAGATGACTATCTGGATCTGATGAAGATCTTGTACGAAATGTTCATGCTGGGTCGTCGTAACGGGCTTTTGGCCTTGGACGAGCATGTGAGTACCCCCGAATCGAGCTCAATTTTTCAAAATTACCCGAAGTTTTTGGGGAGCGAAGACAAGGTCACTTTCTTGTGTTCGGCTTTGCGTCCAATCATTGATGGCAAGATAAAGCCGGACCAGTTGGAGCCGCTTCTCAAAGCGGAGATCGATGCGAAAAAGCATGCCGCTAACGGACCGATTAACGTTCTCCATCTCGTTGGAGACTCGCTCCCTGGTATTGGAATTATCGCGGCGGTTATGGGTATCATCGTAACGATGGGCGTTATTGACCAGGGACCGATGATGATTGGATACAAGGTATCGGCTGCGTTGAGTGGCACCTTCTATGGAATTTTTGCGGCTTACGGCTTTGTCAATCCTCTCTGTAACTTGATCGAGTTCAACAATGAGTCCGAGGAAAGCTACTACATTTGCATGTCTCGTGCCATTGGCGCTTTTGCGCGAGGACTCGCTCCTATTATGGCGGTAGAGCTAGCTCGACGGAGTATTGAGGCAGGTCTCGTTCCGAATGCCGATGATCTGGAGAACATCCTGAAGTCGTCCACCAGTGGATAGACCGATCCCCACAGTCTGATGTCGCAGCAACATAATCAACACCATGGAGGCGCTTGGAAGGTCGCATATGCGGACTTCGTAACTGCAATGATGGCCCTCTTTATGGTATTGTGGCTCACTTCCCAGAGCGAGGAGGACCGCATTCAGATGGCCCAATTCTTCCAGGATCCCTACAATACTCCATTGGATGCTTCGATGGGTGTCCTTCCGCAAGAGGGCAATTCGCAGAATGACACGGAAGGGGAGAAGAAGGGCAAAGCGAAGATTTCGGATATCAAGGTACTCATGAATATGGCCCAGGCATTCATGGAACTCTTGAACGTAGATAGCGCCGACCCCGAAAAATCGATTGAGCTGGAGGTGACTTCAGACGGGCTGAGAGTCACTTTGTATGATCGGGATGCCCATCCTTTCTTTGTGGAGAATACGGCGACCTATACTGACTGGGGAGAGTTCGTCATCGAGCAGATGTCTTGGCTTGTGCATCGGCATTATTTCAAAGTAAGCGTCGACGGATATGTATCTGAAGGATACGGGGGACGTGGAAGTGACTACACCTCTTGGGAGCTCTCTAGCGATCGGGCAAACTCTACGCGGAGAATGATGGAATTCTATGGCGTGGATGGTGAGCAGTTCGAGGAAATCAGCGCCTTTGGAGAAACTAAGCCCCTTCCGTTTATGCATCCTTCTGCGGATGCAAACGACCGGATATCAATAAGCCTTGTTTTATCGGAAACCTTTAACATTCTCGAGACTGATGAGGACGAACAACCCTCGTTCAAGTAAGCGAACCGATAATCTCAGATGGATAACTTTCTTTCAGGCCGCGAGAACCTAGGCGAAGCGCCAAAAAAGTCCAAAGACGTCTCGAAAAGTGCGGTCCGAGGGATTGAGCCTGAGGGGGACAAGGACTCTGATAGCTGTCTGGTGGAAGAGTCTGAAGGCGAATCGGGAAGTAATGTGTCTTACGTTACGGAAGAGGGACGGGTGACGAAGATCGTGGTTACTTGCGCTTGTGGTCAAGTCACTGAGATTGACTGCAATTACGAAGCCTAGTCGGGATTTGAGGGATAGAATTGCCGGGTAAAGAAGGGCAAAAAGTACCTGCCGGTTAGTGCTATTTCGTAAATAGCTATTGAGCAGTAGTTTATGTTTTTGGCATGTCGACTGCTAAGTCATTTGCCAAATGTTGAACGGTATCTATCAAAACGCGGCTTCCATGTCTGGGCTTGAAACTTGGAATAACGCGATCGCTCAGAATCTAGCCCAGTCCTCTACACCGGGATACAAGAAGGCGATCCTCTCGTTTGAAGGACAGGGGAATGGAATGATCGGGTATGAAGGATCGTTTGATAAGACGCTATTCCGCGAGTCAGTGATGGCTGCGGGAAAGGATGGCATCGATTTTTCAACCGGAAGCATCCAAAACACCGACATTAAAACGGATTTTGCTATCGAAGGGGAAGGTTTCTTCGAACTGCGCACACCAGAGGGTCAACTTATCTACACTCGAGATGGTCAATTTAGAATAAACGATCAAGGAGAACTCGTCAGCAAGCAAGGCTACCACGTTTTGGATGGCGAGCGGGGGATTATCCAGCTACTGCCTGATGGAGGTGAAGTCAATGGTATGGCCGATGGATCGATTAGCCAGAAAGGGCAACAGGTTGCCATCATCGGGGTTCGTAATGTTGACGACCCAGCACAGATGGTGCGCACCCATGGTGGATTCGTGGTTGATCCAAAGGTTTCGGGTGATCCCTACCATTTGGATTCAGACAAAATCACAATCAGGCACGGAGCTCTCGAGCAGAGTAATGTATCTAACACATCTGAGATGGTTAACATGATAAGCGTCTCTCGCGCCTTTCAACTGAATCAACAGGTTATTCGAGGAAAGGATGAGCTTCTCGGTAAGGCGATCCAGACACTCGGTGGCAGATTCTAGAACTTAAACCAATTTTAATAGAAACCAAAACACGACATGAGCATATCATTATATTCTGCAGCAAGTGGTATGGAGGCGCAACAGACGAATCTGAATGTGATCTCCAACAATATTGCGAACGTTAATACGACGGGATTCAAAAAGAGCAAAGTTGAGTTTCAAGATATGTTTTACCAGGTGCCGAAGTCGGTTGGGGCAGATTCTGGAGGAAGTATCCTTCCCACTGGTATTCAAGTAGGTAGCGGTACCCAAGTTGTGGCGACATCTAAGGTCTTTACGCAAGGTCAAGTAAATCGTACGGATGAGGAGCTAGACGTAGCGATCGTGGGTGAAGGGTTTTTCTCTGTCACGGATCAAAATGGAGACACGCTCTACACAAGAGATGGCGGCTTCAAGCGTGGTCCCAATGGGCAGTTGACAACGAGCCAAGGCATGGCCCTTGAGCCAGGAATTACCATCCCCCAGGAAGCGAACAGCATCGTAGTGAGCGAAGGAGGCACCATAACGTTTCTAAAAGATTCCGAACCAGTGGGCACTGAATCACTTCAGCTTTTTCGCTTTAACAATCCATCGGGACTCGCCGCCTTGGGCGGCAACCTTTTTAGAGAAACTACTGCGAGCGGGACTCCAACGGGCGGTATTCCAGGAACTGAGAGTTTTGGAACGATCCGACAAGGCTTCTTGGAAAACTCAAACGTAAACATCGTTCAGGAAATGGTTAATATGATCGTTGCCCAGCGAGCTTACGAAATAAATTCAAAGTCCATTCAGACGTCAGACCAAATGATGCAGCAAATTGGACAAATTAAACGATAGTGTTATGAAAATCAAATTTACATTTTGCGCCGCATTTTTGATTGTATCCAGTTTAACGATTCGTGCTTCTTTGGAGGACATACTTGCTCCATTGCCAATTCTGGCGGAAGCCAGTCCAGTGTTTGTCGTTAGCAAGTCTGAGGAGAATACACTGGTTCCGTTGAAATCCGAGGTTGCGACAGAGGTGCCTGAAGGTGCTGTGAATATTCCAGCTGTGGAAGGTCGTCCGCTGGCAGCAACGGTTCAAAAACCATTCTATCCTATTACCGAAAGCAGCTTATTGACAGCGATCGAAGGGCAAATGCATGTGCATCTTCGACCTGCCGGTAAGATTACTTTGACTCCGCTCAGAGCTTTGCCGGACCTGTCGAATCACAGCGAGCCCTACGAAGTTAAGCTTTCCCGCCTTCCGGGTAGACTTTCCAAAAACACCATTTATCTTTCAATCCAGGCTGAAAATGAAGAAGGCGTTCTAGGCAACTGGGACATTCCCTTCAGGCCGGCCCTCTATAGCGAAGTATGGTTTGCGAAGCGCTACCTGCGCGAGCGCGAGTTAGCAGCGGCATCAGATTTTGAAGCACGCCAAGTCGATCTTCTCTATGAACCAGACGCAGTGGTAGCTACTTTAGAAGTGCTACAGCAGCATGAATACAACCGGGATATCAGGCCTGGGCAGCCGCTAAAGTGGGGCGATCTCGCCGAGCGTTCGCTGGTCAGAAAAGGCCAGGTAGTAGATGTGATCGCTTACCAAGGAATGATTGGCATCTCGATGCGGGCTAAAGCTCAGCAAGACGGTGTCAGAGGCGAAATGGTTTTTCTCAGCAATCTCGAATCAAACAAAAATTTCTCGGGTGAAGTGATCGGCGAAGGCCGAGTTCAAGTAACATTCTAATTGAGGATTCTAAATATGAAAAAAGCAGCTTTAAGTTTTGGACTTGTATTGATCTCTGCAACGGTTGTTGCGGGAGAATCTCTTTGGCTTTCAAAGGCAAACCCTGAAAATAGTATTTTTGCGGACCGTACTGCAGGAAGAATCGGTGACATTCTCACGATTGTTGTAGATGAAAGCTCTTCAGTCAGCAGTTCGGTTAACAAGTCGACCAATAAATCAGGATCAGCCAATGCTTCTATCAGTAACTTTTTCTATTCAGGATTTGCTACTGCGAACGGAGGAGAGTATCCAAATGTAGAGTATTCTGGTCCTGGCATTTCCAGTTCCGGTGGAGGAAACATTACTAATGCGCAGTCGGTTTCATCGTCTGCGTCAGTGCTAGTGATTGATAGATTGCCAAATGGGAATCTTATTATTGAAGGAGCTCGAGAACTTTCTGTGTCAGGAGAAACGCAATACGTAATAATTCGAGGAATCGTAAGACGAGATGATATCGATAAAGACAACACGATTATATCTAGTAAAATCGCGAGTGCACACGTCGAGTTCCTCGAGAAGGGAGCAATCGCCTCGGCCCAAAAACAAGGGTGGATTGCTCAGCTTCTTAACGTAGCCAACATTTGGTAACTAAAGACATGAGGCTAAAATACTCACATTTACTCTTACTTTTCGCTGTATTGGCGATTTCGGTCTCGAATGCGGGCCGCATCAAGGATCTCGCTTCCCTTGAAGGAAGCCGGGACAATCAGCTCGTCGGCTATGGACTGGTCGTCGGTTTAGCGGGCGACGGTGACAGCACGTCAGATGTTACGGTCAACAGTTTGGTAAACTCTCTCAAAAACTTTGGTCTTACAGTAGACCCGACCACTCTGCGTTCAGACAATGTAGCAGCGGTCATGATAACTGCGGACATACCCCCTTTTGCTCGCGAAGGTACTCGGATTGACGTAACCGTATCTTCCATCGGAGATGCTGAAAGCCTTCAAGGAGGTGTCCTTCTGCAAACACCATTGTATGGTGCGGACCAGGAAGTTTATGCGGTCGCACAGGGCCAGATCGCGGTCGGTGGATTTATCGGAGGAACAGCAGGACCTGGAGGTGCGACTGTGCAAAAGAACCATCCAACGGTTGGAATGATTTCAAATGGAGCGATTGTCGAGCGTGAGATTCAAATGGATATCTCAGAGCGTGGATACGTAAATTGGCTTCTCATCAATCCGGATTACAATACGGCCTCCCGAATGGCGGAAGCCATCAACGAAATTTTCCCTGCTAGCACGATGGCATTGGATTCAGCTGCAGTGAAAGTGGCGATTCCAGAGATTTATGAAGGAAGGGAAGTGGATTTCATCTCATCAATTGGTGCAATTAATGTTAATCCGGATACGCCCGCTAAAGTGGTTATTAACGAACGTACTGGGGTCATTGTCGCCACAGCTGAGGTTCGAGTATCTACCGTGGCGATCAGCCATGGAGCGCTAACGATCTCAATCTCGAATGACTTGAATGTATCCCAGCCAAACGGATTTGGGGATGCGGGAGATACGGTAGTGACGCCCGCAACTGAAACCGATGTGACTGAGATGTCGGGCGGATTCAAGATCGTGAATGAATTTCCTACGATTCAGCAAGTGACCTCAGCTTTGAATGCGGTGGGGGTGACCACCAGAGAAATGATGTCGATTTTGCAGGAGATGAAAAGCGTAGGAGCCCTTCAAGCGGAACTCATAATCAAATAAGTATGGATCCAATAACGACAGCCCCAACCGCTCTCGACAGCATGCAGTGGAAACAGAGCATGCGAGACGGCCAAATGGGTGAACAGCAGCAGATTGATGAAGCGGCCAAACAGTTTGAGGGAATCTTAATGCGACAGTTTCTAGATGAAGCGTTGAAGACGGCAGATGGAGAAGGGGGCCTCTTAGGTTCTTCGATACCGATGTACGACCACATCATTAAAGACACGCTCGCTACCAGTATTACCAAAGGGACGTCCCTCGGGCTATCGTCAGTTCTGCAAGCACAACTGCACAGTGGAGCCGAAGGAGTGCCTCAGAAACGAGATATATAATGAACGGTATTTTTGAACAGAAAGATTGGGATCCGCTAGTTGACCTGCTGCGCGAAGAGGTGCAGGAATACGGGGGATTACACAATTTGCTGGAACGTCAGCAGAGTGAAATTTTTAACCGCGAATCGGACTTGGTGATGCTCACCAACGAGGATGTGGAAAGACACATGGGCATGATGAAAACCCTTAGGGAAAGGCGAGAATCCAAGGTGTGCTCGATGGCGAGCCAATACGATTGCGACCCAGAGTTGTCTCTGAGAAACATGCTGCCACATTTCCCTGACTTCATCCGCCCCATGCTTGAAGCCTTGATTGACGAGGTGAATACAATGGTTACAAGGACTCGTCGCAAGGCCCGACAGAACTATCTGCTCCTTTCGCGAATGATGGAAATCTCGCAAAAGGCGCTCAGCATGACTGAGCCGGAGAATTACTCTAAGACCTACTCGCGCAAAGGTTATGTCGGTATGTCGGGAACGGTTCCGGCGACTTACAAGACGTTTGTGTAGAATCGCTGCTAAGCGTAAGAATCTAGCGAATACATCAAATGAGTATATTGGGAGATCTAGCCAATGCTACGAAAGCGCTCAATGCTCACCGCTTTGGCGTGACCACGGCTGGCACGAACATTGCGAACGTGAACAATCCCGAGTATTCCCGACAACGTGCGGTACTAGGAGATCGTGGAACAGTGCAAACGCTGGTTGGCCCCCAAGGCCTTGGCGTAGAGGTTTTGGGCTTTACCCAAATGCGCGATCAGATTCTTGACCGAGAAATTTTAAGGGAGTCTAGCATCAGCAGCTCTCTGGAAGCGCAGAGCGATGTGCTGCGTAAGGCAGAAGCCTATATGGGCCAGGAAATCAACCGCACGGGTGATTCCGCATTTATTGACGGGGCGTCGAATGATGGGACTGGATCCGGTGGACTGGCAGAAGTGTTAAACGACTTCTTTAACGCGTCTCACTCTCTTTCAGCTAATCCCGCATCCGATGCGGAAAAAGAGTCGTTGCTGCAAAAGTCTGAGATGCTAGTACAGAAGCTTAACGTTACTTCAGAACGGTTCGAGGAATTGAAAGCAGACATCTCACTGGAAGCTCAAACCGACTTGGAAAATGCGAATCGACTGATCGAAGAGATCGCTCGACTCAATGTTGAGATCGCTCGCTCTGAGGCAGGCAATGCGGGGCAAGCTCGAACCTTGCGTGACAATCGTCAATCCCGTCTCGAACAACTCTCGGAGCTCGTCAAAATTCAAGTATCCAACATTCCTGATAGTGGTGGACAGATCAGAGTCTCGATCGCCACACCCACAGGAAGTATCGATATTGTCGATCGTGGCCAATCTGAGCAAATCGCATTTGATGACTCTCAACCCGGACTCCCCTCGTTTTCCATTGATCGAACTGGTGATGCCGCACTCGTAAAGGGAGGAAGTATCCATGGATTGATGGCCGCACGGGATGGAGGAATTGAGGGATTCATGAATTCCCTCGATCAACTCGCATCCGAACTCGTGGGGCAATTGAACGATCTTTACAATGCGGGAACCGCTCCAGGAAACACGAATTTCTTTACCGATACCGGAGATCCAGCGGAAAAAACAGCTCGAGGCATCTCGCTCGAAACGTCGCTCGATGTGCTTAATCTTCGCACCACGAATGCCGCCGCTCAGGAACTGGGTGACAACTCCCTTATTTTAGCGATCGCCGAACTTGATAGCTCCCAGATCTCAAATTTGGGTGACCGTTCCTTTAGCGGATTCTATCGGTCGACGATCTCCGATTTAGCTCAGAAAGTTTCTACCGTCGATTCTCGCTTAGAAGACGAAGGAATCGTTCTGAAGCTGCTAAAAGTACAGCAGGATTCTGTTTCGGGTGTTTCCATCGATGAAGAAATGACGGATATGATGAAGTATCAAAGAGCGTTTGAAGCAACCGGTAGGCACATTCGCGCGATCGACGAAATGCTGGATGTTATCATCAACCGTCTGATCTAGTGATGAGCTTCGAAAATCCATTCTATCCCTGCCATGAGAGTCACAAATAACACCTATCCCGATACGCTTTTGAATCATCTGCAGCACATAACGAAGCAGATGAATACGTTGCAGACACAGGCTGTCAGCGGGCAACGCATCACTAAAATCTCTGACGATTCGGCTGCGAGCAACCGTATCCTCAACATGCAGGAGGAGAAGGAGAAAATTGCCCAGTTCTCCAAAAACGCATCCCGGGCCCAGAACATAAACAATACTACTATTTCCCAATTGCAGAACTTCGTCAAAATATCCGATCGCGTGAATGAGATCGCGGTTCTGGCAAATGACTTGCAAGGTGAAGCGGGTTTAAAAGCTTATGCGGAAGAACTCGACGAAATGATTGAGCAGGCCGTTCGCGGAGCGAATGCGAAGTTCAATGGTGAATACATTTTTGGAGGAACCGCAAGTGGATCGGAACCCTTCGCAGTAAATTTAGACGCATCAGGCAAAATTCAAGCCCCCGATGGGGCGGGAGCAGGTCCAGCGGTTACCTATACCGGTGCGAGTGAAGGGCCGGAATTCCACCTCTCCGAATCCGGCAAGGTAGCGCCATTTACCGACGCTTCAACAAATCAGCAGTTTGCGGACTTTATCAATAGAATGGTCACATTGAGAGACGCGATGGAGAGCGGTAGTCTAAATGCGGTCAACGAGACGATTCGCGCAGATCTGGAAATATCGGAGGATGACTTGATTTTCGCCCTCAGCCGTCAGGGCTCCGTCCAGTTGAGAATCGAGTTCGACATCAATTTGAACCAGCAACGGTATACGGATCTGGAGGAGAACATATCATCTGAAGCAGATGTAGATCTTTCTCAGACGATTGTGAGACTAACCCAGGTTCAGAATGCTTATCAGGCCTCTCTACAGAGTGCGGGACGGGTCCTTAATTCGTCTCTCCTCAATTACATCTAAGAGTGAGCAGTTAAAGTTTTAATAGTCATGAAAATAGTTACGGAATCCCAAAAGAGCAAGGACGTCTGGGTTAAGCCGATGGAGTTTCGGCTCACTAAAGGTTTAGTCGGATTTCCGGATGAAAACGAATTCGAGTTAATCGTGAATACGGAAGAGCTCCCATTTATGTGGATACGCTCGACGAAGAAACATGAGCTGGGTTTCGTCGTATTGGAACCGGCACAGTTTCTGACTGACTACGAGATTGAAATAGCGGACGACGACGCGGAAGAGTTGGGCATCACTTCTTTCGACGATGCTTTGGTCCTTAACATTGTTACGATACGCGGTGAAGAGAATCTCGAGTCAGCAACCGCCAACCTTGTTGGTCCGATCGTGATGAATCGAAATTCTCAAGTGGGCAAGCAAGTGATTGTTTCGAACTACATGAAGTACTCTACGAAACATCCTATTCTCTCAAGCAACGCTAACGGCTAAAACCAGGAAGGAAACAGCCATGCTCATTTTATCCAGGAAGGTAAACGAGGCGATTGTAATCGCCGACAACATCGAAATTCGAATAACACGGATCGACGGAGATGTTGTTAAGATCGGAATCGACGCTCCGCGATCGGTGCCAATCATTCGAAAAGAGCTCGTGGAAGAGGTTTCCGCGACGAATCGCGAATCAGTTGCTCCTGCTGTGAGTTCTACGGCGGTTCCAAAACTTTCAGGACTTGCCCAAAAGCTGGCGAGTCAGAATCAGGAAAAAGACAAGACGCGTTTTAGTTAAGGTCCGAACGTTTCTAGAAAACCAAGGAAGAGGTCGTAATATGGTCATTAATACAAATCAAAATGCGGTGGAAGCAACTTCCACCTTGCAAAAAAGTCACGCTGCGATGAATCGCTCGATCGCGCGATTGAGTACTGGGAGTAAAATTGTGCAGCCGTCAGATGACGTCGCAGGATTGTCGAACTCTGAGAAAATGTTGGCTCAAGGGTCGCGGATTGAAGCAGCTCGAGTCAATATACAGAATGCGGTTTCACTGACCCAGACTGCAGACGGATTTTTAAGTTCCATGAATGATGTGCTCAATCGAATGAGTGAGCTGTCCGTTTTAGCGCAAGATGTTACCAAGTCGGCCGGCGATCAGGCTCTGTACAATACTGAGTTCGAGAAGCTAAAGGAGCACCTTAGGGACGTAATCGGAAACGGAGACAATGGAACCGACGGCGACCCAAACTGGAATATGGGCAGTACGGATCCTTCAGGAAGCTTTAATGGAATCGTTCTATTTGGGGCTCGAGCGGACATGACGATTGTAGTGGGCACGACGGGATCCCAAACCATGGAAGTGAGCGAAATCAATTTAAGACGAATTGGCGGAGCGATGTCAGATCTTCTTTGGGATAATTCTGTCGATGGATCTCAGCCTGGCCTTAATATGGACAGCCCATCGGCTATTTCGAAGATCAATAGTGCGATCGAGCAATTAGCCGACGAACGAGCGAATGTTGGGGCTGACTTGTCGCGTCTCGGTTTGGTGGAAGCTCAATTGCAAGTCCAAGAAGAGAATCTTAGCGCGGCGAACTCTCGGATTCGGGACGTCGACGTTGCAGTCGAGACGACGCGACTAGCGAAGAACCAAATTTTGACTGAGGCGAGCACATCAATGCTGCAGCAAGCCAATGATCTTCCCCGCCTCGCCTTGCGATTGCTCAACTCTTAAGTTAAAAGTGCTTTAAATATGAATACGGAAATCGATCGCTATCTTTCGACGCTCCTTTCGTTTGCTCCGGGACCCAGTCGGACAAGCCGAATAGGAGGGGATTATGTGAGTTTGATCCACATTCCTGTAACCGGACCTGAAAAAGTTTATTCCGTCGCCTTCGGAGGTGAAGTCAATATTCTCACGGTCGCCCGTTACCGGGAAACGATTTGGGAATACATGAGTTTGGGAATGAACGGAGATCCGTCGCCGCAGGTTAATGTTTTGCAGGCAGAAGTTGAGACGAGCCATCCAGTATTCGAGATTCTTGACGAAAACCTGTTGACAGGATGTGAGAATCGTAGTGATGGAGGTCCTGGATTGGAGTACTGCATGCTTATGTGGCAAAAGTCCGGTCACGCCTCCGTAACGGAGTGCTGGGAGCCCTATGGTCGCAATGACGAGGATTGGATCTCGCTTATTGGATCAATGGAGGTCCTATCTAGTCAGTACGAATACGCGGTTGCCGATTCTGAACTATAGTATCTATAGATGGCTTTGAGTGTTTCATATCGTACGACTGAAAAGGGAAAGCCCTTTCTTGGAGTTCGATACGTAAACTGCCAAACGTATGGTCGCTTGTACCTGAACGACGAAAAAAAGGCTTATGTGGGATGCTGTCCTCGATGTGGCAAGAGGTATCAAGTCTTGGTAGGGGAGAAGGGCACGAACAGTCGCATGTTCATTGCCTCGTGTTGATCGGTCTAGGCACTTTAGATGGATCGGATTGGATCCGTTCTTGAGGGCTGATCGCGCTCACAATTGATTCGCTAAAATTTCTTTAGGCCTCACTACTGGGGACTATTGTCTCTCGCTTGCCTTCCTAGAAATGTCTGGATCCTGTCGATATGTAATGCACTCTCCATGTCGACTTCCCCCTTGTTCGTTTTTTGTTGACGGTTTTCTGGGTAAGGAGCTCGCTCCGTCGCCCCAATGGGCGACCGTGCCCTTGACCGGAATGATAGTGGGGAACGGCCGTGTCGAATGTTCCGGCCGCTATGGTAATGAGACGTCTTGGTCGCCAGCGGGTTTATTTCATCGGTTTCGGGTATGCCTTGACCGCATCCATCTGGTCGAATGGCACACGGAGTAGGTATATCTCTAGCCGTACCTGTTTTGCGGCATGGCGGACGAAAACCTCGCTGCCATAAAAATGCTCCATAAGCATCACTCGATCTCTCATGAAACTGCATTCTCTTAATCGTGCCTGACACTTTGCTTGCGTTTGTTGATGGGAGCTTTTTCACCGTTGACCGTTTCCGCGGCCGATTTGGTGATTGATATCGGGACCCCTTCAGGCGGGCAATACGGACCGTTGCTGGTCGGAGCCAATGTCGTTTATTCGCACGAGGGTATTGGTAGCTGGCAGGATGGTGAGGAGATCCAGGCTCTGATTGATTCCGTAATTAACAACCTGAGGTATCCCGGTGGTCATCTGGTGTCTCTTCGGGACAGGGAATTTCCTTACCACAACGCTTATGCGAATTTTTGATATCCATCATATCTCGATCAATTGACGGAAGAGCGGAAAGATGAGCTTCAAGCGGAGAATGCAAATCGCATGGGTCTGCAAGTTTTTCTGAGTATTTGTAGGCAAGTCGGTGCCGAACCGCTGATCGGTATCAATATTTTTCAGGGATACCGCAATGGACGAAAGTAGGACTCCATTGATAAAGCCGTCAGGCTGGTCGAGTGGTGCACGACTCAAGATCTGAAACCTTGATACTAATACTTGAATAATCAAGCGGGGCACCAGCCGGGTCAAAATAACCACATCCCGATTTCGGGAGATGGGAAGGGTTTCTGCCATTGGAAATCGTTGGTTTCCTGAAATACTTTGTTGGTGTCGGATTATCTAAAACGGAGCGTTGACAGTCGGGATTCTGTGCCTATGCCTTTCGAATCCAGACCTAACTACGGAGAGATGGCAGAGTGGTCGAATGCGGCGGTCTTGAAAACCGTTGTACCGAAAGGTACCGGGGGTTCGAATCCCTCTCTCTCCGCCATCTTCTAAGTATCTGTCGGTAATAAGGTTGCAAGTTAAATTGAATTTAACGAACGGTTCTGTGGTACACCAACCGCCTAAGTTCATGTTAGCTCAGGCAGGATTTTGCATCTAGATTCTTAAATATCTTGCTGGTGCGGAATGACAGTTGATCGTCAAGTCAATGGCTTGTGTCAGGGATACTTTACTGTCGTCAAATTTTCCAATTGGAAGTATCTCACCCATAATCTTTCTTAAGTTTTTCAAGTGTTTTTCTATGAGGACGTCTGACGATTTAAAATCGTAGACGATACTCAACGATTTGATTCGGATGGTAGAAAATCTTTACTTTAAGCTTTGGCTGCCAATGCTGCTTCTAGGCGAAGCAGTGCTGGACTGCGTGCATGTTTGTAAAGTATCACACGAATCACAGACACGTGATCACTTGCAACCGCATTGCTAAGTGCCTGATCTAATTCACTCTCGGTGATTATACGATTCTTGCCATTAACTTGAGGCTCGGAAATGGCCAAATGGGCGAACCTCGTTGGAGATTCGGTTTACTTCGAATGAGAAAATGACAGCTTTGCTATCTGCTCTGAACCTCGAAGATAGGTCAATGTATAGGGATGCGTCCCTTTCTCTAAAAGCGCCTTTCCTTGGGTTGCGCGGATGCCATTGGCAACCGATTCATTGTCGACTACTACTGCATCGTGTAGACGAAGAATAGCCCCACCATCTGACTCAACGTTGAATTTGTATTCTCCTAAAGCTTCGATGGTTAGCAAGCCTTTGAACTCTGCTACCGCTCCTTTATCAATATCCAGATTGGAAACATCTATATTGGGCGATGATCCACTTTTTGCTACTTCGAGGCCAAAGGTTTGAGGAACCCAGTTAAAGGGGCCTTGGTAGGTTTTCCATTCTACACGGTTTATATTCCGATCTGTATCGATTCCGGGGATGGGAGCATTGTCGTAAGGACGAGGGGCGCCTTCACTTGGTCGACGAATTCGCAGCACTCGATCCTTCATCCGCTGTTGGAGTGTGGTGAAGTACTCATTGCTTCCTGAAAGATCCATGCTTTCACGCACGTCGTTTCCGACATCGAAAATCATAAAATCATCCGCGTGGCTTTCAATGCCTGTACGGATTCCTTTGTATCCGTCAACGAATACAACCTGCATTTGCTGGCGCACTCGATCCTGGTGGTACGGATCAAACTCAGCATAAGCGGGGGTATTGCGAGTGTTCAGGTACTCTACGTATACAGTACTCTCGCGAGCGGTCCCTTCGCCAGATAGAAACGGGAGGAGGGAAACGCCATCGGAAATGGCTGGCGCTGCCAGGCCCGATACGTTGGCCAGAGTAGGCAGCCAATCATGAAATTGGGAAGGGGTGGAGTTGATGGATTGTGCTGGAATACGTCCAGGCCAACGAACCAGAGTCGGCATGCGTATACCCCCTTCCAGTACATCTCGTTTGATGCCGTGGAAAGGTCCGAAGGAATCGAAGGAGCTGGCTTTGTAGGTAAGACCTTCGATGTAGCTTTCGCGATGCGGGCCATTGTCGCTGGTAAACACCACCAGCGTATCGTCATCGATGCCGAGATCCTTCAGGGTTTGAATCACGTCGGCTACCGAAGAGTCAATTCGACGAACCATGGTGGCGAAGCGCTTCTCCTGCTCAGTCCAGTCCTGCTTGGCATAGTCCGGGTGAACCCAGGAATCAATTGTATCCCCGATGGTATTGATCATTTTTCCGGCTTTGCCGATCCATTGCACACCGCCCTCGATGCCTCCACCTTCTGGGTACGATGTGGAAGGAACATGCAAGGCAGCGTGAGGAGTGCTGTGTGCCAAATACATGAAGAAGGGTTGTTCAGGTTTGGCCTCTCGGTGCTCTGCAATCCATTTCTTAGCAAACGCGGTGAACAAGTCCGTAGTGTAGGAGCCAGCCAATTCCTTATCCAGACGCTGTTCGTTGTGAAAGACGGGTTTGCCTTTGCGGTGTAGCTCCGAGTCGCCTCGGGGATAGTCGTTGCCCGGGTATTGAGTGTGGCCATCGCGGTGTTTTACGTACCCGAAAAATTCGTCGAATCCCCGAAGGGTGGGATAGGCTACCCATTGGTCCCGATCGTACGTTTCACGATCCCCTCCAGGCAGACCATATTTACCGACCAAGGCGGTGCGGTAACCCGCTTGCTTGAGAACGGTCCCCAGATTGTGGGAGTCGGCCAGGGCTTTATCAAATTGGTTGTCCCGAATAGGCTCATGCCCCTGGTGTCGCCCTGAAAGGAGAGATGCACGAGACGGGGCGCAGACCGGCGCTGGGCAATAGTGCTGGCGTAATTGCATGCCCTCTGCGGCAAACTGATCGAGCTTCGGCGTAGCATGTTTGCGGCCTTGCTTGCGGTCGTTTTGATAAAAGACGCCTAGGTCTCCCCAGCCGAGGTCGTCAACTAGAATGAAAATAATATTGGGCTGGTGATGCTCCGCTAGGGTTATTGTCGGGCAAAAGACTGAGGCAATGAGGAGCAAGGAAACCCGAAGGGATCGGGAAAGAGAATAGTTCATAGAGTAATTTATTTAAACGCAGTGATTGAAGATAGCATAGTCGGAATGCCAATCAAATAAGCCTATTATTTGGATCGCTGTCTTTTGATAAACCACGCCCTAATTCAGTTGTTCTTCATGTATCGCGATACAATCTACCCGCTCAGCGGTGCGGTATCCCTTTTTCTTGAACATCTCAGCGATGGTAAAATCGCCTGGCTCGAAAACGGGTCCGCCGAATGCCTGAGCAATCCCATGAAAGCGTCGCCAGTGATGCTGCCCGGTCAGCATCGCGAAACGGCTCGGCGTGCAAATACCGGAAGAACTGTGCCCATCGGTAAAGGTCATGCCTTCGGCCGCTAGCCGATCCAGGTGCGGCGTCTGGATCTTCACAGTCTTGTCGCCATAGGAAACGTCTGCGACTCCCATATCGTCGGCGTATAGGATTACTACATTTGGCCTTTCAGCGGCGTAAATCGTCGCACTCAATAGGCACAATAGAATCGTTAGCAGTTTCATCGTTACAGTCCTTTGGGTTTTCCGTTTTTCGATTTCCACGAATAAAACCGATATTGGCCATCGAGCTACATGGTCTAGAATCATCCGCCTGGCTCGAATGAATCGATGGTATTATATTCTGGATTCCGCTACGGTTTTGTTGGGATTTATCGAGTCCATTAAACGATTGGTTTGTAGTATTCGGTCCATCCTTTTCGGGGCTCTGGGCCGTCGAGGACCGCTTGAGCTCGGGCGTTCCCTCGGACTCGCTTCTTTTTGCGGTCGAAGTCGAAGCTCTCGTTCAAATACTGGCATGTGACTCCGAGATGCAATAACTGGGTCAGTTCGCCGGAAATACTAAACGGTGAAGTGGTTTTCCCATTACCAAGGCACGCCTGTACAAAACTCTCCTGGTGGTTCTGGGTCACTCTTGGCGGCTTCACGTACGCTTCGTACTCTCTCATGGTCATTCTCGGCAGCAGGCTCGACGGTTTCGCGTGACTGGCCCGGTAAATGACGAATTTGCCATCCTTGCGGTGGAGCAAGGTGGAGCCTGTGTCATTTAAGTTCGGATGCACGCTGGTTCCGTCTTCGTTTTTGTCCCAGTATTGTTCGTCTAAGACGGGTTTCGTTCCATAACCGTCGGTCCAAGTGAGATCGACTGCCG
Source organism: Candidatus Pelagisphaera phototrophica (assembly GCF_014529625.1). Taxonomy (GTDB): domain Bacteria; phylum Verrucomicrobiota; class Verrucomicrobiia; order Opitutales; family Opitutaceae; genus Pelagisphaera; species Pelagisphaera phototrophica. Next base: position 3,696,396 of record NZ_CP076039.1, on the reverse strand, counting down.
GCAGGTTCTTCCCGCGTTTCGGAAATTGCATGGATAGTTTGGAGAGCCGCGGAAAGATGATCTTATTATGATCCAGCATCTCCAGTTTCTCAACTCGAGTCGGCAGGCCAAGCTTCAGGTAGTCGTGGGGGAAATCAAGAATGTGGGCCCCCCAGTCGCCAAAGATCCCGCATCCGTACAGAAAGAATGCTCGCCAGGTTTGTGGATGATATAAGCTGTTAAACGGTTTCATCTCCGCCGGTCCACACCAGAGATCCCAGTTCAGGGTTGAAGGGATTTTCTCGGCATTGGGATACTTCTCTACCCTTTGGCCCTTTTCATAGAACCAGATACCTGGGTGTTTGAATGGTTTGAAGAACGCTTCGATTTTGTTGATGTCCTTTATTGCGCCGCCCTTTACAAGCTGCTGAAACTGGCTAGCTCCACCAGAGGTGTGCCCCTGGTTGCCCATTTGGGTAATCAACTTGTACTTTTTCTCGGCCTGTATCAATAATTCGGATTCGCGGAATGTATGGGTGAGCGGTTTCTCTACGTAAACATGTTTCCCGCGACGCATTGCCTCTAGCGCGATGACAAAGTGGGTATGATCCGGTGTAACGACGGTGACGGCATCAATATCACCCCCCACAGTATCCAGCATCACGCGAAAATCGTCAAACCGTCGGACATCGGGGAACGCGGCCAGCGTTTGGGCAGCGCGTTCGGAATTGTAGTAGTCGACGTCTGCAAACGCCACGGGCATGGCGTTCTTTTGTTTGCACATGCTCGTAATTACCGAGTTCGCGCGATTGCCGACACCGACACAGCCAAGATTGAGCCTTTGGCTTGGCGGCACGTTGCCTGCCGAATCCTTCTTACCCAATGCCAGGTAAGAGGGTAAAACGGTGAAACTAAATGCCGTTGTCGCTGATTTTCCTAGGAACGCGCGGCGCGAAATTCGGGAGCTCTTATTCATGTGCTGTTTATTGGACAATTTCTTAATGGGGTTTACCTTGCATTTAGGCCCGCTTTGTCAGCTGGGACAAATGTTTTAGAATCCGAATTCACCATCCGGGGCTCCAAACAATCATCCTACTAAGCGGTCGTATATGTCGTGGTAGACGTGAAGATCGGTCAAGCGCATTTCAAGACCATTGTGATTCACGCTTAGGGACGGGTGATCCAGTTCCATCAACTTGAGAATCGTCGATTGGAAATCGTGAAGACGAACCTTATCCTAACCCGCTCGGAAACCTATATCATCGGTAGCTCCAATCACTTGGCCTTCCCTAACTCCCCCGCCTGCCATCCAGCCACTCGAAACTCTCAACCCTATCATTTTATTTAGCTTTTTTGAGGTAGAGGAGTCCCGGGTGTTCGACTTAAAGGAGCTAAGCCTTGGCGGAAGACGTGCAAGGAGGTAGTTCTTAACGCCTGTCCCAGATGGGTTACTCTTGAAATACCTTATTGAGTGAATCAATTGAAAGTATGGCGACGAATCGGAGATCCGCAATTGTGATGGCTGGAAAGACGTAGGACCATGCGTCTCTGTTTAGGAGGATTCAGTTTTCCGTGCACGATCCGGTGGCCCTGATTGAACTGGATGAGGGAGCGGAGCGAATTCTCATATTGCGCGATATTGAAATGGAACGGGCGAAGCAGCAGGCTCGCGTCACGCAAGTCCATCGTCCGGCCGACTTTTCTCCGGCAGAGGGACTGTCTGGCGATCGAGCGACCGCGACGGCACAGGCGGTGGGAGAATGCTTGCGAAGATCCGGAGTGGAGGTCGTAACCGGCGACCGTTTGCTGCCTCAAATACTTCGGGGATGCTTTATTCACGGGCAACCCAGGCAAAGTGTGTGCAACGACTTGTTGTTATCTATAACGAGATGCCCCTTTTCCAGGGAAGAAAGTCATCTTGTCCTAGTCGAACAGCTGCTGGAGTAAATTCACCGCTTGCGGTGCGAACGACTAGATCCAGTAATTCGCCTCCCATGGCTTCGATCGATTTCTGGCCATAGATAACCGGGCCTGAGTCGAAGTCGATAATATCGCTCATGCGTTTGGCGAGAATTGAATTGGTTGCTACCTTCAAAGTCGGCGTAATCGCATTTCCGGTGGGCGTTCCAAGGCCAGTGGTGAAGATGATCACGTTGGCCCCGGCTCCTGCTAGTGCTGTAGTGGATTCTACATCACCGCCGGGTGTGCACAATAAGTTCAGTCCTGGGTTCGTTACCTGTTCTGGATAGTCGAGAACATCGACTACGGGAGAGGTTCCTCCTTTTTTGGCCGCACCGGCTGACTTGATCGCATCTGTAATTAGTCCGTCAGCTATATTCCCCGGGGATGGATTGGCATGGAAACCTGAGCCGACCGCTTCGGCACGAGTGGCATATACTTTCATTAGTTTCTCGAATCTATGTGCGGTGGAATCGGATACACAACGATTCATGAGTTCACCCTCAACCCCGCACAGTTCTGGGAACTCTGCTAGTATGGGAGTTCCTCCCAGAGTGACGAGTTTGTCGGAAACATTGCCGAGTATGGGATTAGCGGATATGCCGGAAAAGCCGTCGGAACCACCGCATTCCATACCGACAACCAGCTCGGATAAAGGAGCCGGCTGTCTCTCCAGGCGATTGATTTGGTCCAGTCCGACAAAAATCTCCTTCAGCGCCCTGCTGATCATCGCCTCTTCGGAAGGACTTTCCTGTTGAACATGAATGTGTAGCGGTCGATCGAAGCTAGGATCCCGCTTGGCGATCTCCTGCTCAAGGATACGTACTTCGGCGTTTTGACAACCCAGACTTAAAACGGTGGCGCCGGCAACATTGGGATGGGTGATGTATCCCGCAAGCAGACCGCATAGCGCATTGGCATCGTCGCGGGTTCCCCCACATCCTAGTCCGTGCAGGAGAAACTTCACTCCGTCCACGTTAGGGAACGGACTCAGAAAATCGTCGGACTCCAATTCGAGTTCTTCGGCAAGCCATTGTTCCTTGGAGGCACCCTGAGCACGCAGATAGGCCATGCGTTTGAATAGGCTTTCGTATTTGCTTCTTTGGCCCTTGCCCAGAGTTTCCGCGATTGCTTCGCGCATGACGGCGAGGTTTCGGTTTTCGCAAAAAACCATGGGCACCACGAGCCAAATATTTTGCGTACCGACACGGCCATTAGAGCGATGATAGCCCATGAAAGTCTTTCCTTGCCAGTTTGATACGTCTGGAGCTGACCAAGTAGTGTCACTCTTTCGGTCTGCTGCCGAGAAACGATCAATTTCGTGGGCGACATTTTCTGTCGTCAGCAAGCCGCCTTCTGGAATGGATTCGATTGCCACTCCGACTGTTACGCCATACATGTAGATCCTATCACCCTTTTTCAAATCCCTGAGAGCGACTTTATGTTTTGCGGGAATGGTTGCTTGGGTGGTTACACCCTTCTCTATTGGAGTAGAAGCAGGCAGGTCTTCGAGGGCTACTGAGACGGTGTCTTTCGGGTCAATTTTTAAAGTAGAATTCATGCTGGAGGGATCGTATTCAGAGGAAAGAATTTCGTTTCGGCTTCAGATAACCGGGAAAGGTATTCTGTAAGTCGATAATAACAAAAAGCGCGAGGTCTAGGATAATGATAGCTCAGTTGTCGGATCAAATAAGTGAGCGTGTCCTAGATCAAATCCGACTTTTAATTGCTCGCCGATCTTAAATTGGGAATCACTCGCTGCCCGGGCAGTAACGGAAGTTGCCCCATTGGACAAATAAAGCAGGGTTTCATTTCCCATCGGCTCGATAACTTCTATGTCGAGGTCGACTCCATTACCCGCCTGGATTTTATCGGGGCTGATTATTAAATTTTCAGGCCGAATCCCAAGTATCAGCTCTTTACCTACATGAGACTCGGCTAGGCTGGAAAGGCGAGGTCCCAGTTCGATTTGCATGACGTCTTCACTCGTGCAGATTTCAATAAGCAGCACTTTTCCGTCTTTTCGTCCTACGCGGCCTTTAATGAAGTTCATGGAGGGGCTACCAATAAATCCGGCTGCGAAAAGATTGGCGGGCTTGTTGTAGAGCTCGAGTGGATTAGCGGTCTGCATTATTTCTCCCTCATTCATTACGCAAATGCGATCACCCATCGTCATGGCCTCAATCTGGTCGTGAGTTACGTAGATCATGGTAGCGTCTAGCCGGCAATGGAGCTTGGATATCTCCATGCGTGTGAATGCTCGAGTTTTGGCATCGAGATTCGATAGCGGTTCGTCAAAGAGAAAGACTTTGGGTTTGCGAACAATGGCCCGCCCAACGGCGACCCGTTGGCGTTGTCCCCCCGAGAGGGCTTTGGGCTTCCGGTTAAGCAAATCTTCGATGCCTAGGATGCGAGCGGCTTCCTCGACTCGGTTTTGGATCTCTGTTTTGGGGAATTTTCGCAACTTGAGTCCGAAGGCGATGTTCTCAAAAACCGTCATGTGAGGGTAGAGCGCGTAGTTCTGAAACACCATGGCGATATCGCGATCTTTCGGCGGGAGCTCGTTGATTATGTGGTCATCAATCGCGATTGTCCCATCATTGACTTCCTCCAGTCCGGCAATCATCCGAAGGGTCGTCGACTTCCCGCACCCCGATGGTCCGACTAGAACCATGAATTCCCGGTCTTGAATTTCGAGATCGATTTTCTTTACCGCTTCGATCGGCGGATTCTTGCCCTTCCCAGGATAGATTTTTTGAAGACCATTGAGTCGAACGATGGGCATTGTGATTCAAGAATTATAAAGAATTATCAGTATGTGCTAGGACATTGGTTGATTGTAGAATGATTTCGAGGCTTTTTAGATGAATAAACTCAATGAAGGCGATTCGCAAGGATTGTCATTTAGGGGCCGCCGCTTTTTGCTTAGGATTTACATTGATGGTCGAAGCATTTGAGAAGTCAACTCGATCCTTGTATCCAATTATTGGAAGTCCTATAAAACAGGTTAAATCCCCCGACTTATTCAACCGTTACTTTGCAGAGCAAGGGATTGATACTGAAATGTTGGGAATAGACGTGTCGCCATGTGGCTAGGTGATTTTTCGACCAGTTACGCGTTGTTTTTAACAAGCTGACTGTAGCCCCAGTTGATCAGCTCCTGCGTGAAGGTGTCGCGGCGCTTGCTGGACTTGAATCCAGTAGTTACTGCGATGAGGCGACGTCCGTCCCGCAGGCAAGTAGCTGTGACGCAGAAGCCGGCTCCTTTTGTGTATCCGGTTTTCAATCCATCGACCCCTTCAGTTGTGAGTATGAGACGATTGTGGTTTGTAAGTACGGTTGGCTTGCCGCTATCCGCCCGGAAGTCGTAGGTGGGAATAGATGCCCATTCGAGAGCTTTGTCGTATCGCATGAGTGCGATGGCCAGTCGAGCGAGGTCTTGGCAAGAGGCCGTGTTTCCCGTGTCGCCCTCGGGAAGTCCGTGGGCATTGAAAAAGTGGGTGGAATCCATGTTGAGCTCAACTGCTCGCTCGTTCATTCGTTCGACAAAACCGTCCATACTTCCCTCGGCTAGGTATTCGCCAGCCAAGTACGAGGAGTCGTTCGCGCTCTTTACCATGATTGAGATAAGCAGTTCCTCGAGGGTGAAGCTTTCCCGAGGATCTAGCCACACTTGGCTCCCTCCAATCTTAAAAGCGGCGGTGGTCACCTGGATGACGGTATCCATCGATAAGTCTGATTTCGACTCTTCGTCTTCGAACGCGAGGAGGGCGGTCATCATTTTCGTCATCGATGCGATCCGAACTGGCTTAGCACTATCTTTTTCCCAAAGAAGCCGTTGGTTGGAGAAGTCGTAAAGGAAACCAGATTTGAGATCGTCGGTACGAATATTTCCTGGTAAGACCTCGAAGGCGGCATCCGGAAATTCTTCGACAACTGCGAGTTCCAGTTTTGGTTCGATTTCCTCCAGCAGATCGTCCTCTTCGATTTCTCTCTCTGCTTTGCTCCCTGAAAAAGGAGAGGCGGGAGTATCCAGTTTTTCAGACCCATTAGTGGCTGCGGGCTCGGTTCCTGGTCGAAGCCCTAGATAGGCGAACACGAGAATGTGGGCGAGCAGAGCGATACCGAACAGCTTCTTGTACATAATCTTGAATCGAAGTGAGTTAGTCTATTGTGGTTGCTGCTCGCAAACGAAATTTCTCAATAAACTATCGACGCGTATTACGCCGGATTAACCAACGGGCAAGCCAATACAGGGCTATGAGCAGAACCAGCCATTTCCAGGCGAACAAGGTGCGGACGAGGTTGACAATCGATGGCGGGTAGAGAATGGCGATGCCGATTCCGATAATGGCTCCGATGACAAACTTTTTGGATAGGCGAAGCTTGACCGTCTTCTTTGTACGGGTCTTCTTTTTGTTTGGGAGGGAATCGACGATTTCCCATTCTGGATCGTCATTGTTTTTCATGTGACGGATTCAATGTTTTTGTAGGATTGGTATTGGAGTGCTCGGTGGAGAGGTCAACGTGTAAAGGACGGGAGATGGGTAAAGCAGGAGAGCAGATTCACTTGATAGTCGATGGATTCAATGTCGCCCACGCTTGGGGTTTGGTTAAAAAGTGCTCAGGGGATTGGATAAACGAGATCGTCCGCACGCTTCAGGAGGAGCTGAAGGAAATCCACGATGAGAAAGGGTGGAGAGTAACGATCGCAATGGATGGAAAGGGCAGGAAGATCGATCGACTGCATCCGTTTGGCGACGACTCTTTTGAGCTTCTTTATTCACCCAGTTCCCTGACTGCGGATGCCGTGATTGAACAAATGGTGAGTGGCGATGCCCGACCTGAGCTGATTCGTGTTGGCACGGAAGATCGGGCGGTTTTGCATTCAATCGAGGCGGGCGGAGCGGAGGCGATCTCACCGGCTACCTTGAAAGACGAAGTTCTAGCGGCTCGTCGACTGAAGCGATCCCGGATAAAAAATTCCTTTGGTGATTCAAAAAACACTTTCACCAACCAGATTCCTTTGTAAATTAGAGGTACGCTACGATGAATGTTACCCAAGGCGTAGAGGAATTCCAAGGCTTGTACGGACCTTATCAAGTCAGTGAACTGGTTCTGCAAAAGATCTGGCAGAAAATCGCCTTTGACTCTGCACGGATGAAGGACTCCAGAGGGCGGCAGATAGAAGTGCTAAATCCCGGGCGCTGGAATCGCTTGGCTGGTCCCGATTTTAAAGACGCCATTTTCCGAATCGATGGGGATAGAGTGGAGGGTGATGTCGAGATTCACTTCTCACAATCTGACTGGAGAGCCCATGGACACCACAAAAACCCCAATTTTGATAGGGTTGTGCTTCATGTGGTTTACCATCCGATTAGGGGGGGTGAAAAACCGGTGCTTACGGTTTCTGGAGGATCGGTACCTACGGTTTCTTTGATGGAATTGCTTTGGTATGACTTGGAGGAGTATTCGATTGAAGACTCTATCATAGAGTCTACTGGGGGTTTTGTTGAGGATGCGTTTCTCTCCCTGCTGGACTTAAGTATTACGCAGCGCCGTAACCGCTTGATCGAAGCGGCTGCAGATCGGTGGAAGGTGAAGCGGGACTTCGCGAAAATGCGTATTGAGCGACTCGGCTGGGACGAAGCATGCCATATGACCGCACTTGAAATCATGGGTTTTGCGGCTAATCGTATTCCAATGCTGCATGTGGCAGTAGCATTCCCGGCCAAAAGATGTCGTGCGGATAGTCTGCATTTTGGGGATCTTTGGGAAGCGGGACGTGGTTTGTGGAGCACCTCTGGCGTTCGTCCCGCAAACCATCCCAAAATCCGGCTTGAGCAGTTTTTCCAATGGATTTCGGCCCAACCTTACTGGCAGGAGGTGCTCTTAGAATTGGTGAATAGACTTCCGATGGGTCAGATGTCTGACGAGTCCACCGCTCAGTTTCGAAAAAAAGCAGATCTTTCTGGGCTTCAGCGTACTTTTTCCGATCGCGTGGTGAGTGGTCGAATAAGCGGTTCGAAGCTGGATACGCTGATATGTGACGGATTTCTACCTCTTTTGTCAGCCCGTTCCGGAGCCGATTTGAGTGGGCTTTGGTTCCACTGGTTCGCGGGGAATGCGCCTGAAATTTTAGGGAAGACTCTGAAAGGGCTAGAAATTCTCGAAACGCGCCGGTTCCCCAAGTCCAATGGCTGGCTTCAGGGATTGCTCAAAATCAGGCATTCAATGGGATAAATCGAGTTCACCCCATCGCTTTCAAGGCCTTTCCTAGCCAGTGGAATAGGCCTAGGATCGAGGTTTCCGTCAGTGGATATTCCGCCTGTAAAAGCGCCTTCTCCTTCTATGAGGAGACGCTTGACTTTTAGAAGGCTGAGAAATTTACTCCCTGCATTAATTTTCATTTTATGAAAAGTGGGTCTTTGACCCGCTTTTTTTTTCATCAGCATAGCAATCATGAGCAGCGAAATTTTATCTGTATTGGAGTACATGGAGAGGGAAAAAGGGATCGGTCGTGAAGACATGATTTCTGCGATCGTTACCGCCATCAAGAATGCCGCCGCGAAAGGGGTAAATGCAGGCCAAGAGCTCAAAGTCGAAATTGATCCGAAAAATGGAAAAATGCAGGCTTGGGCCCTACTGGAAGTGGTAGATTCCGTTAGTGATCCAAGGAATGAGATTCCTTTGGAAAAGGCCCGTTTGAACCAGCCGGATATCCAGCTAGGGGATATGTATGAAAAGGAGATGGATCCGGCCTATTTGGGTCGAATTGCAGCCCAAACCGCTCGTCAAGCGATCATGCAACGTCTGCGGCAGTTTGAGAAAGAGCGCATTTATGACGATTTTAAAGACCAAGTCGGAGACATCGTCAGCGGCATCGTGAGAAGACGTGAGCGCGGCGACTTATGCATCGATCTCGGGAAAGCGGAGGCCATTATGCCATCACGCGAGCAAGTTCCAGGGGAGGATTACGCTCCAGGTGAACGCATTCGCTGCTTCCTGCTGAAAATAGAGGCCTCTACCAGAGGGCCCGAGTTGATATTGACCCGTTCAAGCCCCAGATTTGTTCGCAGACTGTTCGATTTAGAAGTGACCGAAATCGCTGATGGTACGGTCAAGATTGAAGCGTTCGCTAGGGAGCCTGGCTACCGCACCAAGATCGCCGTATCTTCCTCTGATCCTAAAGTGGATCCAGTGGGTGCTTGCGTCGGAGCTCGAGGGGCCCGTGTCAAGAGCATCGTTCGTGAGCTGGGTGGCGAAAAAGTCGACATTATTCGCTACGTCGAAGGCCCGAAGGAACTGGCGCTCGAAGCGCTCAAGCCGGCGATCCCTCGCAACGTAGAGTTGGATGAAGTGAACAAGCGCCTTCGCGTCGAAGTTTCGGAAGACGACTTAGCGATCGCTATTGGGCGCAAGGGTCAGAATGCCCGCCTCACTTCTAAACTGGTCGGATGGAAAATAGACATCGTCAAAGAAGAGGTGCACGAGGTCAGCCTGGAAGCGAAGCAGCAACAAGCCGCGGAAGGCTTAAACCAGATCGAAGGAATCGACGATGAAGTCGCGGCTCGCCTCGTTCAGAATGGACTGATCAGTCCCGAAGTGTTCCTCGATGTGGAGTCTTCCGACTTGCAGGATCTTGGCTTTGACGCGGAACAAGCGGATGATATTTTGGCAAAAGTGAATGCTTTCTTGGAGAAGCAGAATATTTCGTCTTAAAACTGGATATCGTATCTAATTGGAAAGGCACTGCACCTACATAAAATTTCAGCACCCTAAACCTATCGCATGAGCGTACGAATCTATCAGCTTTCTAAAGAGATTGGAATGGACAATTCCGAACTCCTCGAACTTCTCCGCGAACGTGGCTTTCAAGTGAAGAGTGCTTCCAGCACGGTCGACAACATTTCGGCGGAATCTTTGAAAGAAGAGTTTGCTAAAAAGTCTGCGGATACCGCAAAAACGGAGACCTCAGAGCCAGCGGAAGAGAAACCGGTTGCGGTGCCTTCGGTTAATGCCTTCGTCCGAACCAAAGAGCAAATCGAAGAGGAAAAAGAAACGGCGAAAGAACCGGTTGCGACAAAAGCCGCCCCTCCGCCTCCTGCTTCGCCGCCGCCCTCAGCTCCCAAAGAAATGGCACCGCCATCGCCCGGCCCGGTCTCTCCTCCTGCGGTTTCCAAAGCCCCTGTTCCTCCTCCGGTCGCGAGTCCCGCTAATACGGGCCCTCCTCAGCCAGCGGCACCTTCGCAAGCGGCACCACCTCCTGTAGCGGCTCCCTCTGCGCCCGCCGGAGTTGGCGCGCCCGTTTCTCCAGCAAGCGCGAATGACCCTGCGGAAAAAACAGAAGAAATTCGTACCATTACCCTTAAGCCACCTATCGTCGTTCGTGATTTGGCGACCGAGCTGGGAGTAAAGCCTTTCAAGCTGATTTCCGAGCTTATGGAAATGGGCATTTTCGCATCCATTAACCAAAGCCTCAAAGAGGATGTGGCGAGTAAGATAGCGGAGAAAAGAGGTGTCGTTCTCGAAATCCGCCATCGTGGCGAGGGTGCCAAAGCGAAAAAGAAACAAGAGGTTAAGGAAGTTGATGAAACTGCGTTTCTTGAGGGCCGCCCAGCTGTAGTTTGTATTTTGGGACACGTCGATCACGGAAAGACCTCACTATTGGATTACATTCGGAAAGAGAATGTCGCCTCCTCCGAAGCGGGTGGAATTACGCAGCACATCGGTGCTTATCAAGTTTCGCATAACGACAATAAAATCACGTTTCTGGATACGCCGGGCCACGCGGCTTTCAACGCGATGCGAGCTCGTGGAGCAGATGTTACGGATGTGGCCATTCTCATTGTGGCGGCTGATGACGGATTTATGCCTCAAACCGATGAAGCATTGAAGTTCATTCAAAAGTCAGGTGTTCAGCCGATCGTAGCGATCAACAAGATTGATACCCCCGGTGCAGATATCGACAAGGTTAAGACCCAAATGCAGGAACGAGGCATCCCTTCGGAGGATTGGGGCGGCGAGACAATTGCGGTTCCCATCTCAGCCTTAAAGGGCGATGGTATCGACGAGTTGATGGATATGATTCAGTTGCAGGCAGAGGTTCTGGAATTGAAAGCCAACCCAAAGAAACCTGCGGAAGGCGTTGTTATCGAAGGACAAGTTGAGGTCGGTCGCGGGGCTACTGCGACCGTGATCGTTCAAGGAGGAACTTTGAAGGTAGGCGATGCGCTCGTCTGCGGCCCTAACCACACAAAGGTGAAGGCCCTTTTCAACGAGTATGGCAAAAGCTTGAAGAATGCGCCCCCTTCGACTCCGGTGCGAATTATCGGCTGGTCAGGCGTGCCGGATTGTGGAGCGATTTTCCATGCGGCCAAGAACGAGAAAGTCGCTAAGCGTGAAGCAGAAGAAAATCTTGTAGGCGTTAGAGCAGATCAGAAGGCGGATGCCGAAGACCGGATGCCAACGTCTCAGGAGAAACTTTTTGCCGCGATTGCCGCTACTCAGAAAAAGACCCTCCGTCTGATTATCAAAGGGGACACCTACGGTTCAGTTGAAGCGATTGAGAGTGCATTGAAGGAAATCAAGAGCGACAAGGTGGCGTTGGACGTTGTTCGATCGGGAATTGGAGTTGTCAGTAAGAGCGACGTTCAAAAGGCCAGTGCAGGTGGGACTGAGATTATCGGTTTCAATGTGAAGACCGAGAATGGGGTCCAGGCATTGGCTAAGCACCATGCGGTTAAGATTACTTATCACCAGATCATCTACGAACTCCTTGACCGTGTCCGGGAAGACATGGTCGAAATGCTTGATCCGGAATACGAGGAGAACAAAATTGGAGCAGCCGAGGTGCGGGCGGTATTCCCGATCGCGAAAGGTTTTGCTGCGGGTTGTTTGGTTGTCGAAGGTCGCGTGGTTGCGAAGCAGCACGCTCGATTGATTCGTAATGGAAAAACCGTTGCGGAGCGCAAAATCGATGCCCTGCGTCGTGTCAAAGACGATGTCAAAGAGGTGCGGGCTGGTACGGAATGTGGTATGCACCTCACGAATACGAATGACTATCAAGTCGGCGATATTATTGAAGTTTACGAGATTCACGAAATTCGCCCAGAACTATAATCTCCCCATTTTTGGGGAACCTTTGCGATGTATGAGCATAGGTTCAGTTGCCTTGTACCGATAGCTTAGATTTAGATAAACATGAGCAATCGAAACATAAGAGTATCTGAGTTGTTAAAGCGCGAGGTGAGCGATATTCTGCACACACGTTATCAACGTGAGACTGTTACGGTGACGGTTACCGGCGTCGATGTTTCTCCGGATCACAGCAACGCGATCGTTTTCTATACGCTTTTGGCAAGTGAAGAAGAGCGATGGAAGATCCAGAAATTCCTGGATAGAATAGGCGGTCGAGTCAGGTTCGAGTTGGGAAAGCGGATCGTGCTTAAGCGACTGCCCGCGTTGAACTTCAAGTACGACGAGTCCATCGCCAAAGGAAATCGCATCATCGAGTTAATCGACGGGCTCGATGAATCGATCAACGAATCAGTCGATTGAGGGGGTTTTTTCCAGAATTGAGCACTGGATTTCGCGCCTTAGCTTCGAGTGCCGCCGGTCAATCGGTGTGCGTTATTGGCCATGCCCGACCTGATGGAGATTGTGTCGGGGCGCAAATCGCAGTCGCGGAAATGATTTCAACTTTTGGGGTGGTTCCCCTTGTCGCGAACGCTGATCAAGTGCCCGCGTCCCTAACTTATTTGAAGGGAAGCGAGCTCATTCGCATTGTCGAGCCGGAGTCTTTAGGAAACACAGGGCTACTGTATTTGGATTGCGCGGACGAGGGAAGGGTAGGCCCGAAAACTTCTATCGCATTGGAGAACCAGCGGCGTTTGGGAAATATCGATCATCATATTACCAATACTCGGTTCGCTGAGGTAAACTTGATTGATTCGGATGCCTCCGCTACCTGTGAAATACTGGCGGGCATAGCATTTGACTTGGCTCTACCAATCTCAGAGTCCGCAGCTCAAGCCTTGTATACGGGCATCCTAACAGATACGGGCCGATTCAGCTATGCAGTCACCAGTAGTCGAGTTTTCGAGCTGTGTAGCAGACTGGTGGATTGTGGAGCGTCACCTCGGTTGGCGGCTGAAAGTCTCTATGAAAATGCGACTCTACCAAGGCTGAAACTGCTTGAGCGATTCCTGGGTTCGCTCGCTTTCGAATGTGGCAAGAAAGTTTGCATAGGTATGTTGCGGCAAAGGGATTTTGTTGAAACGGGTACCTCGTATCAAGATACGGAAGGATTTGTGGATTATGCGCGTTCCGTGGAAGGTGTCTTAATTGGGGTGTTGCTCGAGGAACGCAAAACGACGACTAAGGCGAGTTTGAGAGCAAAGATTAAAGAGTTGCGAGTGGATCAAGTCGCATCCCAATTCGGGGGAGGTGGACATGCTTGTGCGGCAGCGACGAGTAGTAGTCTTCCATTGAAAGTCTTGCGGGAGAATTTGATCGAAGCGGTAAGAACACGTGTTGAAACGGTTGATTGCAAATGAAGGAGAATAGAGAGCTAGAGGGCGTATTGTTGATCGACAAGCCGAGCGGACTAACTTCCCACGATGTGGTGGATAAGGTTCGCAGGAAACTGAAAATGAAGCGTATCGGGCATGCTGGTACACTCGATCCGATGGCGACAGGACTTCTCATTATACTAGTGGGCAAAGCGACCAAGCTTTCGCAGTATCTGATGAGCTTGGATAAGACTTATGAGGGAAGCATTACGCTGGGAGAGTCGACGAATACGTACGATGGTGAAGGTGAAGTGATGACTAAGCGCCCCGTCCCCAGTTTAACGCTGGAAGAGGTTGCTACGGTTGTGTCCTCCTACCTGGGGGATCAGTACCAGAAGCCTCCAATGTTTTCGGCAGTGAAAATCAATGGCCAGCCCTTGTACAAGATGGCCCGCCAGGGCAAAGAGGTGGAGCGAGAGCCAAGATTTATCAGAATCTCCCGCTTCGACGTAACACGCTTTGATTCACCGGAGGTGGACTTCAGCCTAGATTGCACAAAAGGGACCTATGTTCGTTCCCTCGCGAATGACATTGGGGAAAAAATTGGCTGTGGGGGCTATCTTTCGGAACTGCGCCGAATCGCTTCCGACAAGTTTAATTTAAATGATGCCATCACATTGGAGCGATTTCTCGAAGCCAATCCAGAGGAAATTTCCAAGGCCCTAATCGGAAAAACCGAAGCGTTGCCCAATTCTGTGTTGTAAGCTTAATAATCATGCCAGAGCCCAAACAATTTGACGGACTTGACTCGTTTCGTTCGGAGACAAATCATCCGATTCATTTGGCTATAGGCATGTTTGACGGCGTTCATCAGGGTCATCGACTCGTGGTGGAATCAGCAATACGTTCTGCGGCAAACTCGGGTGGTCTTGCGGGAGTTCTGACGTTCTGGCCCCATCCAAGCCATCTTTTTAAACCGGACAATCCGGTGCCCATGATCCTCAATTCGAGGATGAAGCGGTCCGAACTCAGCAAACTTCGAATTGACTTTGTGATTGAGGAGCCTTTTTCGCCTGAATTCGCGGCGGTTGATTCAGTCGATTTCGTTGCCATGCTGAAGTCCAAGATCCCGGCGTTGGCTTCTATGCATACAGGAGAAAACTGGAGGTTCGGAAAGGGGCGGCAAGGCGATGTTAAACTGCTGGTTAAATTGGCGGAGGAGGCAGGAATTTCTGCCGAATCACTCGAATGTCTTTTCCTAGATGGCGAACGCGTGAGCAGCACTCGAATACGGAACGCTTTAATTGGCGGAAGAGTTGAAGAAGCGAATCGTCTTCTTGGGTATACTTACGAAACCTGGGGAACGGTGAGAGAAGGCAAGCGAGTTGGAAGGACGATCGGAGTCCCGACCTTGAATATCCCATTTGATAGTGAATTGAAACCTAAGTTAGGCGTGTATAGTGTCAACGTTTCCCGAGAGGGTGGAGAGGAGTGGTTACCCGCAGTCGCTAATTTTGGAATCCGACCCACTGTCAACTCATTGAAGGAGCCCATGTTGGAGGTGCACGTGTTAGGAGATTGTCCGTTCTCCTATGGAGACTCATTGCGAGTTGAGTGGTTGAGTTTCCTTAGACGAGAAAGGAAATTCGAAGGTATTGATAAATTAAAGACGCAGCTTCAAACCGATATTAGCGATGCTAAGTTGTTTTTCGAGAGTCCGTGAATGGGTAAGTTGCGCTTAGATGAGCTGGTCCTCCAGCGGGGGCTTGCTTCCAGTCGGAGCGAAGCCAAAGCCCTCATTATGTCGGGCAGAGTGAGGCAGCGGGATCGGAGACTGGACAAACCGGGGGTAAAAGTTAGCGAAGAAATCGAATTTTACGTTGAACCAGGTAAACGTTTCGTAAGCAGAGGGGGGGAAAAGATTGAAGGGTTTTCCGAAGCTTATGACCTCTCGTTTTTTGGAAAAAGCGTTTTAGATGTGGGAGCGTCTACAGGAGGATTTACGGATTATGCCTTGCAGAATGGAGCGATTAGCGTTACTTGCGTAGACGTGGGGAAGGGGCAGTTGCACGGAAAGTTGAGAGACGATCCTCGTATTGCCAATTTGGAGAAAGTAAATGCTCGATATTTGCAACCTGGTGACCTTCCTTTGGATTCATACGATCGCATTGTCATGGATCTTTCTTTTATTTCACTCAAATCGGTACTGCCTGCTGTCTGGCCCTTTCTCGCGATTGGGGGAATTTTAGTTGCTCTAGTTAAACCTCAATTCGAGGTGGGCAAGGAGGTGGCGGACAAATTTAGGGGAGTGATTAAGGATCAGAATGAACGGGATAAAGTCCTCTTAGAGGTCGAGCGGTTTGCCATGGAGAATCTGGTCAACGTATCCCGCATCGGTTGTATTCCTTCACCGATTAAAGGAGCAGAAGGAAATGTTGAATTTCTTCTCGGGCTTTCTAAGTTGAAATAAAATGCGTCCCGCGCGAATTTAATAGCTGTGCTCAATAATAAGGCCATTAAGAACCTCGGATTCGTTTTGAATCAGTCCAAATCGGGAACCTTCAAATTGTTTGGGCAGTTGCGGGAGATCGCGGAGGACATGGGGGTCTCGACTCGGGAGACGTTCGAATTTCCCGTTCCCAATGGATTTTTAGAGGGTATGGACGCCTGTTGTGTGATCGGAGGTGACGGCACCTTTTTGAGCGCGGCTTCTGAATCGACCAAGTATCAGGTGCCCTTGATCGGCGTGAATCGAGGAACGCTCGGATTTCTGACAACCTATACTGCTGAGGAAATCGATTCTTTATTTCCATCAATTTTGGAGGGTGCCTATGACTTACGTCGGCGAGGATTGCTCGAGTGCTGTACCCATGACAATTTAGTGGATGTTGCGTTGAACGACGTGGTCATCAAATCCGCTTCGGTCAGTGGAATCGTTCATTTGAACGTTTTCGCGGATGAAGAGTTTGTGACGACCTATATTTGTGACGGATTGATATTCAGTACCCCCACTGGGTCGACCGCTTACACGCTCTCCGCAGGTGGTCCATTGATTCATCCCGATTCAAAAGTGATTTCCCTTACGCCGATTTGCCCTCATGCGCTCAGCAATCGCTCGATAATATTGCCGGATAATGTTCAACTGCGAGTAGAGAATGCAGTGCCAAACGGTCGACTGGTAGTAGCGGTTGATGGGCAAAGAAATTTGTCAACTTCTGAGGACGGTACGATCGCCATTAAATTATCATCCCAGAGTTTACAGATGGCCCAAAAAGTGGACTACTGCCATTTTGATGTGGTACGAAGGAAGCTGAAGTGGAGCGGTGGGTACATCTGAGATACCAATCCTAATGATCACTAGTTGGAGGCAAAGGAAAATTCGAATTTGACGATTTCGATTTTGCTCGAGCTCAATTTTGAATCCTTGAGTACTGCGGAAAGACGGATTTCTTCTAAAACGGCTTTCAGCTCTCTTGTGTACTCGAGATCGTCACTGGGTCCAAACATGTAGACCAGCTTTTGGTGAGTGTACCGAATGTACCAGCCCTCGTCGGTTAAACCAAAGTCCGTGACATCGATTCCTGGATACCGTTTCCTGAATTGGCCGTGACTCATGGCCCCGCTATCGATGACGGCTTCTAGTGGATAAACGATTACCTTGGTAGGCGTGCTCTGAGCCCATGCCGTTCCCACAAGTAGAGTCAGCGTCAGCGAAGATATGCAAAGAATTCGAGTCATTGTCGTTGTGCGGAGGCGCGGTGTCTTGACCTACAAGTTGCTGGACATTTTGCCGCCTTCTTCGGTGCCTTTAGCTCGGTTAGATCCTTGGCTTCCGCCACCCCCTACTTGCTGGCCATCGGATTCAGTAACTTTCTTGCCGTTGTCACCCCCTGATTCTCCACCACTCTTGGCCTTGTTCTGGTCGCCGGATTCTCCGTCGCTTGCACCGTCTGAAGTTTGCGTATCGGGGTCGTTCCCGGTCAAGTCTCCGATGGGTCCTCCGATTTGATCAGAAGTGCTTCCAATCTGAACGTCCGGAGGGGGAGGAGGCAATTGTCCGAGAGGCGATTCACCTGCTTGTCCCCCTTCTCCTGCTTGCCCTTGAGGTCCCTGTTGTCCCTGCTGACCTTGTTGCCCCTGCTCGCCCTGTTCTCCTTGGGAGCCCATTTGCCCCATCTGTCCCTGTTGCCCTGCGTTGGAAGGGGGCATAGGTATAAGGGGAGTGTTGTTGCTTTGGGAACCTTGACTCCCTTGACTGCGAGAGCTGCTCATGGGAGGCATTCCCGAGCTGCTCTGTCCTTGTTGTCCGCCGCTAGAGCCACCTTTGGGAGGCAGTCCCAAACTGCTTTGGCTTTGTTGCCCTCCGCCTGAGCTTCCTCCACCCATGGGGATCGGCATGCCACTGCTTCCGGAGGAGCCTCCGGACATCCCGCCTTGCATGCCTCCGGGCATCCCTGGGGTGTTAATGGGAATGTTTAAACCGGTTCTGCCCGGTATATCGATTGTACCTAACGGTGGAAGGGTGGACTCGTCTAAAATCGAAACATCACCGCCAATGGGAATGCCGCCTGCGGAAATGGAAGGACGCCCGCTACGACTTTGATTGGATCCGCTGTTGGGGCCGGCCCCATTGGCCTCTCCTTCGAAAATCCTGGGGTCTGGATCGAACTGCGCCATTCCGCTCTGGCAAAAGAGCGCGGCGGCTCCGACTACGGAAAGAAGCAAGGTTGGATGGCGTCGATTCTCCATTTCTTAGGCGTTTGGTGGATTACAGTTTTTCATCGCATATCACCTTGAGTGGCGATTGGGCGACCCCTCCCCTGACTTGGAGTCTATATTGAATATCTTCGTATCCTTTTTTACGACCAATAATACGATAGTCGCCGGGCAATAGGTTCATGGTAGATTCTTTAAGCTTAGTAGGCTTTTTGGCAGTCGGACCCTGTACGCTGACCCATGTCGCCATGTCGGAGATAAAAAGAACCTGAACGGGTCTACTTTGGGTGATGAGGTGTTGCTGCAAGCGCTTTGCTTCATCGGTTAGTTCAAGATAGTCGGGCTTGGACCGCATCGCCTGGTCCCAGGATTGGCGGGCGAGCTGATACTGAAGCCGCTTTGCCTCAATCGCTGCGATTTCCAAGTACTTTTCGTAACGAAGTATGCTACGAATCACTTTCCCGGTTCGTAAAAGCCCATCTTTGGCTTCCTGGAGGCTGGGCTCCATGTCGATCAATTGCTGGTAGATCACTCGTGCTCCTTCCCAATCCCGATTTTCACTTTCCAAAGCATAAGCCCGTGTAACCAACGTCGTGATGTCGCTCTGGCGCTTGTCTTTTCGGGCCCTGACGATGGAATCGGCCAATTCCTTGCGATCTGGAAAAATAGCGAGAGCTAGCTGAAAATTCTCGATCGCTTCATCATAGCGGTAGGACTGCTCTGCGTTCTGGGCAATCGTGAGATACTTGCTGAAGTCACGGTTCTCAATTTTGCGCCGCACCCGGGAAACCCCGTTCTGAGCCTTCGCAGATTTCTGGTCTTTTCGGAATGCTTGCTGATAGGCAACGAGAGCCTCCTCGAACGCTTCGCTGCGTTCCTGTACCTCACCTTTCTTGACGAGATTGAAAACGTCGTCGGCAGTCTTCGCTCGTTCGATTTGAAGGATGGCATTTTCGTTTTGGGGATCGATCGAGAGAAGATTCGTGAAGGCTTCGATTGCTTTGGCCCCCTGTCCTTGCGCGATGTATCGATGCCCCAAGGCCGCGTTTTCGCGTATGTAGTTGGATATGGAGTCCGCAAGTGCCTGGAGTTTGTCCGTTGCCTCCGTTAATTTAGTTTTAGATGCGGTGAACGAGCCTTCAGTGAGAAACTGCTTCCCGGCGCTGGCGGCGTCGAAAGCATCGTCATAGGCTTCTTGATTCAGGTGTTTAGAAGGCTTTAGCTCGTCGACACGAGTCAAGAAGTTGTCGTACATCTCCTGGGTAGCGAGCTTTGCCTCCACCAAATTCGAAAAGTCCTCGATTTGCACGTTGACCCCTTTGAAGGTTTCAAACGCCCGATCGAAGGCTTTTCGCTTCATGAGGTCTTCGCCCTGCAAGAACTCGCGTTCCACCGCGACTAATTTTGTTGTGAGAACCGGGTGATTGACCCGCATTTGGCGAATTTTCTCCAATCCACTGTTGGAGGTTTCAAGCTCAAGATCCGCTTTGGACCGGCTTGCGAACGCTTGCTGGAAAGTGACTTCCGGCACGGTCTCGTCAGTAAGCCCGAGTCGGTCTGTCAGGGCCTTGGCGTCTTCGTCCGGATTTTCCCACAATGCGATCACGCTGACTAGCAGGACAACGAAAACGGCGGCTGATACGCCTACCGCTATCAATTTACGTTTTGAGGACCGTGCTCTTTCAGCCGCATCCTCATCCTCTGGATTCCAGTGGATAACTCTGTGCTTCCGAGGGTTTTGATGGTTCTCTTCCATGTCCGGCATACTGATTTTCTTCTCCTTTTACTGATCGCGTGAACGGCTTTGATACAGGTCAATCTACCTCAAGAGTACTCTACGTTCAAATATTGCAGCTGGGAAGGCTTAATTGCAAAGCCTCCCAGGGTAAAGTTACGATTTTACGGGGTGTTTGGATTCATCTATTTTTACGCTGCATTCGCTTTGAGCCCCATTTTTGATAAACGGAGTTTTTCGAATTTTACGTTTGGTTCGCTTCGCAGGGATTTATAACAGGGAAACGATTTAAATTTTATTGAATTAGACCGAGATTGGTCTCCTTGGATCCCTATTGCGGTTGACGGGTCGAAAGGTAAGTTAGTTAATCCGAAAGTGAGCTTCGTCCGTACTATAAGGCGTGATTGAACAATCTATGGACTCGATAATGAAACTGCGAATGATAGCGATCGCGTCGCTAGTAGCCATAACCTTTTCAAGCTGCAGCACTGTGCCAGTGACGGGGCGCCGTCAAATCAACCTCATGTCGGATACCGAGGTGGTGAAGATGACCAAGGTGGCGTTTGAACAAATGAAAGCGCAGTATCCGAAGTCGAACGATCCGCGCATGAACGATTGGTTGCTGAACGTTTCTGAACGGATTTCACAGCAAGTGTTCTGGGACATGCCACTAGCGGAGTGGGAGTTCATTGTCTTTGACGTTCCAGGCCAGATTAACGCTTTCGCGATGCCAGGCGGTAAGGTCGGAGTATTTTCGGGTCTGTTCGGCATGGTCCAGTCCGAAGACGAACTGGCGTCGGTGATTGCTCATGAAATCGCCCATGTGACCGCGCGTCATACGCACGAACGGATGTCTCAGGCTGGGATAATGAAAGCCGGTTCAGGCGTCTCATCGATTTTTTCGGGAGGACTGAGCGGACTAGTGTTAGACCCCTCCTTGACGGGTCAACTTGCTGCATGGGACCGGGCAAAAGAATCCGAAGCGGACCAAATCGGAATTATGTATATGGCTCGCGCGGGTTATAATCCCAATGCGGCGATCAAGGTTATGGAAAAAATGGCTGAGATGAGTCCGGGCGGCGGCGGAGGTACGCCTTGGAACTCGACTCACCCGTCTTCCCAAGAGCGGTTGGATGCGCTCCACTCTTATTTGCCGGAAGCCATGGAAGCATTCGAGAAGGCGAAAGAAATGCAGTTTTAGTTTCCGCGATTCAGCATCTAAGCTCTCTTTAGCCTAGGTGGTTGCGAAATTTGCGGCACGAATGGGCAATATTTCAGGTCGGCGTTTTCGACTAGATAGACAGTTGGGTATCGTTGTAAATTTTTTCGTTTAAAGATCGCATTTTAGCGTTTCTCTTGTACCCATATCGACCTTCCAAAGTGAATCAACTCGGAATTCCCGGGTTAAGGAATTTATTCCTCCTTAGCCGACATCAGCTTACTCTGTAAGGCTCGCTCGAAGTGATCGCAAGGCTTTGGCTAAGGAATTGCAAACAGATGTCTTGGGGCTAAAGAAGCAGCTCATCGAGGATTAGGAAATCGAGGTGTCAATGGGCACAATACAATAAAAGGCCGACTCTCTGGTGAGGACCGGCCTTGGCAAATTAATTGGTTTTAAACCCGGCTTAGGGCGATTCCTCGGCACGAGGAACCACTAAGGGGGCGGGCGTCTCTTCAACCGGTTCAGGGGCGTCAGAGATCAGGGCATCCAAAGATTCTGGCAGACTGGTGAATTGGTAAGAACTCACTTCGAATGCAGATCGGCTCATGTATTCGTTAACTGGATCGCTTGCATCACTGGGTGAAATAAAGAAGTAGACCGGGCCTTCTGGTGTCACCACCTCTTCTTCCATTTCCGTAGTCTTCTCCCCGTTCTCGTCTTCCTTTTCGACTTCCTTCTCTATCTTCACTTCCGGTTGGCGTCCGATTTTAAACTGATAGCTTTTGCCGTTGTTCAGTTGGAGATCGAATTGATGGCTGTTCTCACGAGCAGCGACTACGTTGGGTCCATCTTTGTCTGCGGTGGCGGTGAAGCTGAGCCCGGCAAATTTCGACGCTATTTGTCCAACAGAGCTCTGGTTCAGGATTTTCTTTTCCGGAAGCGAGTCATCTGTGGTCCAGTCCGAGTCGGCATTGTCGCGAGTTGCCGAAAGCTTGTCTCCGTTTTGCATTGTAGCGGTGATCGCTGTCACGTCGCTCGCTTCGAAGGTAACCAGTTTTTTCTCCAGCCAAGAGTCGAGATTGGAGTCAATGTAGAAGGTCGTATTCACTAGAAATGCCTTTTCCTCGCCATTGAAGCGGAGGAACTGGCGTCCGTTTTCGGTCTCCTTGCCGAGCCCGAAGGCAACGATATCGTTATCGAGTTTGTCGATGAACTGAATGCGGTCACCTCCCTCAAAGCCTAAGGTAGCGATCCTATCCGGGTTTTCACTCACAAGTCTTTGAAGCTTCGCTTCGGAAACATTCCGGGCTAGTTGTGAGATACGATTATAACTGGTGGGAAGACTGTGTTTCTCTTCCAGTACCCAGGCCTTTTTTTCCTCGTCATTGACAAGCGTGATCTTCTCGCCATCGGTTTCGACAACGATTTTTGCGGTGTCGCGAAGATTCGCGGGGTCGACTACATTAGAGCCCACGCGTTCGTCGAGCAAGGGGGCACTGCTAGTGCGAGTTAAAATGCTGGTGATGATTGCAAGGACAGCAAGGACTCCAGCGCTGATGTATAAATGCTTTATATTCATTGTAAGTCTTAGCGTGCTTTTTGTTTACGCATGCGGTAGAAAATAAAACCGAATATGACGAGACCAATGGGCGAGTATCCGATATTCAAGGATACTAGCTTCCACTTGAGGGCGTCGATGTCTTTTCGTAGTTCACGCCGAATGACACGTCTTTCTGCTCTCATGTTCGCTTCGTTTTCCCGAAGCTCCTGCAAGGCGTTTGTAAGCTCTGGGCCCGCAACGATTAATCCTGTGCCCTGTTGTTGGGTTACTAGTTGCTGTATCTCCTGATTCATTTCGGAGATCTTTTCCTCAACTTCCTGAAGCTTGATTTGATATTGTTTCTGAGCTTCAACTTCCATCGCTTGGACGCGGTCGAACGATCTGGCCTCTTCTCCTTTGCTGCGGATGCCAATCAGATCCTGACTTCCGCCAAGGAACTCGATGACGTTTGTACCCATGGTCAAGTTGTCATTGATTGGCTGAATGGTCATCATGCCGAGGAAGTTTTGACGCTGGATGGAAAACTGGTCGAGTAGCCAGTCGGTGTCAGTAATTATGAATACATTGCCTTCTCCCGTGTAGAGTTGATCGGATCCCCCTGTGGTTTCTCCACTTTCTGGCGAAGCACTCGGATCGGAGGGCTTTCCATTGGGAAACGCCGTCGTAAACTCTCCGCTGAGCAATCCGGCTACAGTCTGTTTTTCGTTAGAGGCTTCCAACTGATTCAAGAGCGCTCCTTGCTGGGCAAACTGAAGCATCATCCCGGCGACGCTGCCGGCACTTTCAGTTGTCTGCAAAATCGGCTCGATAGTGAGCTTAGAGCTTTCGTCCAAGCCGAGGCTCCCCGCTTCGAGAAGCAAGACAGCATTGAGCTCAGCGGCCGGAAGGAAGTCTTCGGCTACGTTGTCTTCGCGAAAAATGAGCCAGGCTGGCTGCATGGTATTCTGTTGAGTATATGCGATGTCAGGATCGGCGAGCGCTTCACTAGCGGAGTAGCTGATACCCCAAGTAGAGAAGAACGGTTGGAAATCGCTCGAAGTATTCGGATTGGGGCGACCCATCATCATCTGATTCTGTTGCTGTTGGCTTCTGAAAAAGAGCGATGAGGGATCGACTGCTAAGAACATAGGCTTTCCTGACAGCGTGAACTGGTCGATGTCAAAGAGAAGCGTTTCCGGAAGCCCGATGGGATGGACCACCATCAGCATATCTAGGTCTTGTGGCAATTCCGAAGCTGTAGGCTCGATAACCTCAACATTGAACGAGCTCTCGAGCTCGCTGATGATGTATTGGTCCTCTTGTGGCGGTTGTCCGGGCATCATCGGCATCGGAGGTGCCTTCAGCGGCAGCGTGCTGATCAAGCCCAATTTTGGCTTGGACAACTGCTGCGCTTCATGGACCGCTTTTGCGATGTCGTATTCAATAGAGCCTTCTTTATTCCAATCGAAGAAGGGAATCACGTGTTCGGAATCCCCCTGGCTGATCACCAATCCAAGGAAAATGGTGTCTCCATTTGGCAGGCTTTGGCCATGGACACCTGCGGCGATCGCGTTTTCCTCCGCAGGCGTATCGGGTTCAGGGTCGATCCGATCTAAAATGACCTTTCCATTGGCGGCCCGCTCGAACTGAAGGAGCATCTGTTCTACGCGATCTCCAAAGTTCTGGATGTGCATCTTGATTTGAGGTGAAAGCCCCTCGACTGATCGGGTCCGGTAAAAGTCGAACCGAACCGGTTCTTCGACTTTGGAGAGCAGCGATTTGGCACTGTCCGAGAGCGTAAAAGAATTTCCCGCTGTCATATCAATCCTTAGTGGTATGGATGAAAGGACGTAGTGTAGCAGGAGAAAATTTACGAGGATGAGAATGGCGGCGTGAATTTTTGTACTCGTTTTCATGTCAGTGTATCCCCGTTTCTAATTTTCCAAAACGATTATATTGATGCCCAGGAAGGCGATGGTCAGGACAATGAAGAACGATACGGCGCTTAGTTCAATGAGTCCACGAGTCATCGTCTGAAAGTGATTGAGAAAACTGAAGTTGCCTAGGAAGTCTAGGAGCCCAGGGGAAGCAATATTCTCGAAGATCGTTAGCAAGATTTGCGAACCGAAGAGTGTGACCAGCACGCAAATCAATACGCTGATGACAAAGGCGATCACTTGGTTTTTTGTCAAAGCCGAGCAAACTGAGCTAATAGACAGATAGGCAGCGGCCATGAGAACGGATCCGAAATAGCCGGAGAAGATGATTCCCCAATCCGGATTGCCAAGGTAGCTGGTGGTCAGGGCCAGGGAAAAGGTCAGTGCCAGAGCGATCCCGATGAACGCCCAGGCTGCGAGAAACTTTCCGAGGACAGCGCTGACGGTTGGGATTGGGAGTGTAAAGAGAAGCTCGATACTGCCCGACCTTTTCTCTTCGGACCAAAGCCGCATTCCTGTGGCAGGAATGAAAATGAGGAAGGTCCAGGGAAGGAAGGTCCAGATGGTGTCTAGACTTGCCTGGTTGCTTTCATAGTAGCCGGCGAAAATGGCTAGCCCAATTAGGACGATATGGAAAACGGCCAGAATCACGTAGCCGACGGGTGAACGGAAATAGCCGAAGAACTCTTTCTTAAATATAGGAGCAATCTGGTTCATGCGTATGCCTTACTGTTGGTGATTTCACGGAAAATTTCGTCGATGGAAGATCCGGGTAGTCGTGTTTTGAATTCCTCAGGAGTTTCGTTCACGCGTACTTTTCCTTGGTCGATGACGATGATGCGATTGCAGATCGCTTCGACTTCCTCGAGAATATGAGTAGATAGGATGATAGCTTTTTCCTCAGCCATTGCCTTTATCAAGTTCCTCACCTCGTGCTTTTGGTTTGGATCGAGACCATCGGTAGGTTCGTCGAGTATGAGAACCGGTGGATCGTGCAGGATGGCTTGGGCGACACCGACTCTTTGACGGTATCCCTTGGAAAGCGTTTCAATAGCCTGATTTTGTACAGTTTGCAGGTGGCACTTTACGATGACGTCGGCTAGGCGGTCGTGAATTTTGTCCTTCGTGCGATAGCCTCTGGTTTCCGCGACATAGGTCAGGAACTCGACAACCGTCATCTCTGGGTAGGCAGGGCTGCTTTCTGGCAAATATCCGATGCGTCTTTTCGCTTCCATCGGATTTTTCTGCACGTCGAATCCCGCTACTGAGGCGGTCCCAGCAGTCGGTGAAAGGTAGCCTGCTATCATTTTCATCGTGGTAGACTTGCCTGCTCCGTTAGGTCCAAGAAAGCCTAGAATATCGCCTTTCTTGACCTCGAAGGACACGCCGTCGACGGCTCGTAAGTCGCCATAGTCTTTGACTATATTATCTACAATTACCATTAGAGGATCAGTTTTTTAAGTTTAGGGTGAGAATAGATTTGTTTTACCGGCTCAAGTTCCGGGTTGAATCAGGGTTTTTAGATTTTTTGATCTTGAGGGCGATGCGTCTAGCGAACGAATCGAGAGATTTCAAGTATTTCGTTGGAAGTTCTACTAGAATTCGAATGATTCTAGACGGCTAAAGCTCAATGGCTGAACTTCAGATCTCTAGCGAATCCTGCTCCGCAATATCCGCTTCGGCTTCGGGAGTCTCGACCTCGTCCTTTAGATGCCTCGGGGGCTCTGCGATACGTTTAGCGAAATTCGCTTCCCGATCGGCGACGATTCGGTCGCAGATTTTCTGAACGTGTAAACGAAGCCACATAGAAGTATTGGAATCCTCGGAATACCGTGCCGGACCGTAGGCATGAATGCGATTTGTTTGCAAAAGGAGGTCGTTCTGGGCGAACTCGGCCTCGTTGCTCGGTTTATAGACGGCGTAAGCCTTTCCTCCAAATTTGCGAACGACGGAGAAGCTCGGTACGTCGCTTGGCCCATCGGCGATGTAAATCATGTTTTGAAAAGGAATGCGACGGTCTTCGTGGGCCAGTTTAGCGTTCACGTCGATCGCGCCGTCTTTGTTAGAGCCCTTGTTGATCTCGAACAGGGCCCGAGTCTTGGTCGTATTGTCGATCATCATGCCGATTTGGCTGATTTCCTTGTCAGTCTCCATCGCTAGTTCGTCTTGGGAGAGAAAACCTGGCAAAAGGGGTTTCTCGATGAACTCCGATCCCCAAATCCCGTCGATGTAGGGGGCTATTTCGCTGCCGCGAATCATCTCTGCCAAGCCCGTACTGACAATGTAGTGCTCGATTTCGATTTCGTGCTTTTCGTATTCAGGTTTGGAGCGCGCTTCCGCTCTCAACTCGCTGAAGAATTTCGGCAGCCCCTTGTAAAACTCGATTTCAGCCCCTAGGGTTCGGAGCAGTTCGTTGTTGAGGCCTTTCATCTGGCCGTTGCGAACGTGAGTGAGGATGTGATTAAGGTATACGCTCTCGCCTGACACGTGATAACCGCGCTCCTTGTAGCGTTCCGCCATGGCGTTGGTTTCCTTCCAAAAGCGATCTTCGTCGATTTGATATCGCTCGAAAATAGGCTGCTGCATGTAGCCGGGTATCAGCGTTTTGTCGAAATCCCAGATGAGGGCTATTCTGTTTTGGGTGAATAGTCCTTGTGCCATAGGAAAAAAAACGCCTTAAGGTTGCGACTGCAATTGCCAATTTCGATGAGAGCGAAGTAATCACGTTGGACTAAGAGGAGAAACGAACCTATCGATTTTTCAGTGGTTGTCTTATCTCTTCCTGCATCTTCGTTAAATTGAGATTTGCAGTTTTAAGATCGAGTCGGCATTGCTGCTTCCTTTCCTATGGCGATCGAGCTTCCAGATATTTCCACATTTCAAAAACGCGTTGAAGAAATCGACGGGTTTATGAATCAGCCTGACTTTTTCAATGATACCCGCCGTTCGGCAGCACTATCTAGAGAGCAAATAAAATTGCGTCAGCTACTCGAGGACCATGCTGCTCTGGAATCGGCCAAGGCTGCCTTAGTGGAGCACAAAGGGCTGCTGGAAGATCCCAATGGAGATGAAGAGCTCAAGGAGCTTGCCTTGGAAGAGCTTCCTGAGTTGGAGGAGCAAGTAGCGAGTTTAGAAAGCAAGATCCTCGTTTCCATGATACCCCCTGATGATTCTGATTCGCGGAATACGATCGTTGAAATTCGTGCGGGAGCGGGAGGTGACGAAGCGTCCTTGTTTGCGGGAAGCCTTTACCGAATGTATACTAGATTGGCGGAACGTCGTGGCTGGTCGATCGAACAGCTCGGTTCGAGCGAAAGTGGCATCAGTGGATTCAAGGAAGTTTCCTTTCTCATTCGAGGGGAGGAAGCTTACAAGCAAATGAAGTTTGAGAGTGGAGTTCATCGCGTTCAGCGGGTGCCTGAAACAGAGTCTCAAGGGCGCATACACACTTCCACTGTAACAGTCGCCGTGCTTCCCGAAGCCGAGGAAGTGGATATTCAAATTGATACTCAAGAGCTGGAGATAACCGTTACCCGAGCCAGCGGTCCAGGTGGGCAAGGCGTCAATACGACCGATTCTGCCGTACAAATCCTTCACAAACCGACCGGGATTATCGTGCTTTGTTCTGACGAACGTTCGCAGATTAAGAATAAGGCGAAGGCGATGACGGTTTTGCGGTCTCGATTGCTTCAGGCGAAGGAGGACGAAGAAAGAGCCAAGTACGCCGAAAATCGCAAAAAGCAAGTGGGCACTGGAGACAGAAGCGAGCGAATTCGAACCTACAACTTTCCTCAAAGCCGACTGACTGATCATCGAATTGGACTCACCATCCACAGCTTGAATCAGGTGATGGAGGGCGAGCTCGACGAAGTGATTGAAGCGCTTCAGAAGGAAGATCAGAAACTGAAAATCGA
Organism: Candidatus Pelagisphaera phototrophica; assembly: GCF_014529625.1. Classification (GTDB taxonomy): domain Bacteria; phylum Verrucomicrobiota; class Verrucomicrobiia; order Opitutales; family Opitutaceae; genus Pelagisphaera; species Pelagisphaera phototrophica. The sequence goes on along the minus strand of NZ_CP076039.1, from coordinate 3,667,941 downwards.
GAGTCTAATGAGCGGTCAATCTCAGGTTTAGAAATTGTAGAAAACCCGTGGGTAAGGCACTTACAGTTTTGGATGTAGTTCGAAAAAGTGCGGACTTTCTCGAACGTAAGCAAGTAGAGAACCCGCGATTAAATGCGGAGTGGCTCATCGCCCACGTGTTGGGAATGGGCCGAATGCAACTCTACCTGCAGTTTGATCGGCCTTTGCAGGAGCCGGAACTCGGGAAGATGAGGGAATATGTTGCCCGAAGAGGAAAGCGTGAACCGTTGCAGTACATTATTGGTCAAACTCCGTTTCTCAATCTAACGATTAAATGCGATCACAGAGCACTGATCCCGAGACCGGAAACAGAGCAATTGGTTGAACAAATCATTGATCTTGGATCAGAGATCGATGAAGAAGTGCGTATACTGGATTTGGGTACAGGCTCAGGGGCGATTGCGCTTGCTTTGGCGATGCACTTCCCGCGTTCACAGGTGGTTGCGATTGATGAAAGCATCAAAGCTATCGATCTGGCGAAGGATAACGCCTTACATTGCGGACTTCAGAACAGAGTCGAGTTTGTCCAGTCAGACTGGTTTGAGAAATTGGGAGAGGCGGACTTATTCGATTTGATTGTCGCGAACCCCCCGTATTTGACGAAAGAGGAGCTGTCTTATGCGGAAAGCGAGGTAAAGGATTTCGAGCCGGTGATCGCGCTCGTTGCTGATAACGCAGGTTTAGAGGATTTGCTAATTATCATTGAAGGAGCCTTTAAACACCTTGAAGAAGGGGGAACGCTCTGGCTCGAAACTGGAATAGAACAGCATTCGGCTCTGCTGGATTCCTGTAACCGGTATGGGTACAGTGAGAGTGAAGGAATCAACGACTGGAGCGGTCGGCCTCGGTTTGTCCGTGCGAAGCGTTAGCGGGCTATCTCCAAGAATCTGAAAACTATGTGCCTGCTGAGGCTTAGTTAATCAGCTTTTCGAAACGCGATTTAGAAGAAGCCAGTGGAAGCGCGGGCTGTTTCCAGTCGTTGATATTTGGAGACGCATTCACCGCATCTACCATAATGCGAAGGGTTTCCCTAAGCTGTATATCAAAATCTGGAACAGGTTCTTCGTCCTCTTCCTCCTCGTCGCCCGCTTCATTTTCGGCAACTTCGATGTCCGAATCTTCACTGGGAGTGAGTTCAGTCTGAGCGAGTTCGCCGTCTTCTTCTAGGAGAACCACTTCGGAACTCGCTAAATCGGGTTCTTCCTCCTCTTCGTTCTCAGCTTCCTCTTTTAGAACGGTATCGAGTTTTACCTCAGTTGAATCGAAGTTTATTTCGGCCAATTGGCGCTGTTTCTCCTTCATTTGGTCGATGAACTCTTTGTCCTCTTCCATGATGAGTTTACGTTTTTCCAGATTGAGGGAAATCGTCTTCTGCTCCTCTCGTTCCTCATACCAGCCGATTCGCTGCTTCAAGAACCCGAATTCCTCCAACTGCAAGCGCCTTTGTTTACTCTGTTCTTGCAGGGTTTCAATGAACGGTTTTTTGAGAGTCATTTCCACGAAGAAGCGCGCAGGTTTTATATAGTCCCAAGCGAGGGCGTTGTCCAAGTCGGCTTCACCCACCGCAGTGATGTCAGCAACTGAAGGTAATGAAATATCTGATACGACACCTTTTCTCTGAACGGAAAACCCGTTTGGCAGGTAGTACTTTTGGATCGTTAACTTTGCCGCACCGGCCTTGTTGCTAGAATTGTAAGCACGGAGGACATAGTCTTCGAGCGGGAGGACCTGTTGGACGGTTCCTTTTCCATGCGTGCTGTCATTGCCTATTATCAATGCGCGGCCATAATTTTGCAGAGCTCCGGCTAGGATCTCCGATGCGGACGCACTGTGGCGCGAAGTTAGGACTGCCAGGGGACCATTATAAACGACTTTCGGGTTGCGGTCTGATCGGGCGAGGATCTTTCCGTAGGAATCTTTCACTTGAACAACCGGTCCTCTCGAAATGAACAGCCCGGTCATGTCGACGGCTTCGTTGAGTAATCCCCCTCCGTTTCTTCTAAGATCTAGGACGATCCCTTGTACCCCCGCATCCTTCATTTTCAGGACGAGCTCTTCGACATCAGTCGTGACACTGGTTATAACCCGATTTCCTTGATCGTCGATTTCATCGGAGCCATAAAACCCGGGAATGTCGATGACACCCATTGACATGGTAGATCCAGAAGCGGTCGGGACGGTGAAGATCTCTCCTTCACAGCGGCTCGAGTTGATGCGGACGGTATCGCGAATAATACTCACGACCCGTCGTTCCGATTCGTCGACAGCATCTGCAGGGATTATCGTGAGATTTACGACGGAGCCTTTTTCGCCCCGAATTTGATCGACCACCTTACGCAAGCCCATGTCGATAATGTCAACTGGCTCTCCATCCCCCTGGGCGACTGCTACGATCCGGTCGTTGGGTTTGAGATCGGTCGTATTCTTCGCCGGTCCGCCGGGTATTAATTCACGAATCACGCAGTAGCCATCCTCTTCACTGAGCAGGGCTCCGATTCCAACAAGGGACAGTCTCATGTGAATACTGAAATCCTCGAACGTATCCGAGGAGAAAAAGGTGGAATGGGGGTCGAAGATGTGGGTGAGGCTCGTTAGGAAGACCTCCTGCACGTCACTCGAGCCGAATTCTTTGATGCTGCGAAGCTGACGCTCGTACCGTTTGGTAATGCGTTCTTTTGCCTCCTCAGTCGTCTTGTCATTTAGAAGCTCTTGCAGCATTTCCTGCTTAAGCCGCTTTACCCACAGATCGTTTGCCTCCTCCTCGGAAGCCGGCCATGGGCTCTTGCTCCGATCGTACTCGTACTCGTCTTCGCCGTCGAATGTCCATTCCTGTTCGAGCTTTTCTAGGACCCACTGAATTCGCTCGAGTGAGATTTCCCGGTATTTACTGTAGATGTTGAAGGCGGCGTCCAGGTTTCCTTTGTGTCGCATTTGCATGCTGAGACGTGAGGCGTAGGTGTCGATGAATTGGTCTTGGTCAGACTGGAGGAAATAGAGGTGGTTGTAGTCGAGCTTGCTCATGAACTCGCGAATCAATTCGATAAAGGCCTCGTCTGAGATTTCCTCGTTGTTGAAGTGCAAGGTTTCCAGCATTTCGATTACCCGCATCGTTTCCTGTGACATGAGATCCGTTGGCGCCAAGACTGGCAGCTCTGCGGGATCGATCAAGGGCTCCTTGTCGGTAAGCGCGTAGCTGATCGTTATTGCGGATAAGAGGGTGATGGTGGTTAGGAAAGCGTATCGTTTAAGCATCTCGCGTTTATGGCTGGTTCTTTAATTGTCTATGACGCGTCTGGAAAATATCTGGTCTCGTACCGTTTATCTTTTCTTCAGGAGATCTCCTGCTTCATCGAGTATTTTCTTTTCGCTATCAGTCAGCGCTCCGAAGCCTTGGCTGTTGATCTTGTCCAAAATGCGGTCGACTTCTTTTTTGAGATTGCCAGGAGGACTGATGTTAATTTTGTAGGGAAAAGTTTTGGTGGTAGCCCTCTTAGGTTTGGGTTTAAACCAGTCTGGCATCTTGAAATCTTCCGCTTTTCCGGGCTCAGGGTTTCGCAGGTAGATTAACTTGTAGAAAAGGTAACCACCGATCATCCCCCCAAGGTGGGCTGAATGGGCCGTGCCGTGCCCATTTAGGAGTTCGAAGAAAATTAGACCAAACGCAGCGATACCCAATGAGATGTAGAGCAGGACCTTCGCTTTCATGCGGATGACCATCATGAAGTAAATATCGCTTTCCGCGTACATCAGCCCGAAACAGGTGATTAGGCCGAAGACCGCTCCGGACGCGCCATAGACGGCGTGCGATGGCGTGGCGAAACTGACAATATACCATAGAATCCCTCCCACTAAGGTAGAAATAAGGTATAGACTGACGAATCGCTTTTCGCCGAGTTCTGGAAGAAGCGCCCTCCCGAGGAAGAAAACACCGATCATGTTTCCTACTAGGTGGAAAACGCTTTGGGTGCTATGGAGGAAAGAGTAGGTTATGAAACTCCAGATGTACGGCCCTCCTAGCTCGCTTGTCGTCAGCGCGAAAAAACGGAAAAACCTTTCACCGCCGGTTAGCTGCACCGCATAAATGACCACATTGAAAATGATGATACCAAGTACCAAGTTCCGGGACCGGGTACTGCCATTTTGCTGCATGTAGGGTCGATCGTAAAGCATGCGTTAATTTAGGATCATCATTTTTTGGGGAATTACAAGGAAGCTATCGCGTAAATTATCGCTAGTTATTATGTTTCTATTAGGGGTTTTGCTGCGATTGGGTTCTTTTACCCACGTTGTTCGCCCTTTTGACGATGAAATCGTTGATTTTCGGCAGTTTGCATAAATTGCATTCATGGTCCATCCGAGACCCTATTAGGTTCAAATGGTTCAATGAAATCGATCGGAATTTTGGCGATCTAGCAGCGAGGCGCTAGTTGTTGAACCGGAACAAGGCGACATCACCGTCTTTGAACGGGTATTCCTTGCCTTCGAGACGGTATCTACCGGCATCCCGAGCTGCGGCGACACTTCCCAGCTCTGACAGGTCGTCGTAGGACACGACTTCCGCTTTAATAAACCCCTTTTCGAAATCCGTGTGTATGACTCCGGCGGCTTGAGGAGCCTTCATGCCGTGAGTGAAAGTCCACGCTCGGACTTCTTTCTCGCCCGCGGTGAAATAGGTTTCGAGACCCAGCAAGGCGTAGGTGGCTTTGATTAGTAAGGAAATGCCCGAGTCTTCAACTCCAAGATCTGCCAGAAATTCCGCGGCTTCCTCCGAACTAAGGTCGATTAGCTCAGACTCAATTTGGGCGCTGATGACCACGCATTCAGCGTCTTGGCTTTCCTTTGCATAGGCTTTTACCTTGGAGACGAGATCGTTGCTCTCAGAGTCTGCCAAGTCGTCTTCCATTACATTCGCGGCGTAAATCACGGATTTTGAGGACAACAAATGAAGTCCCTTCATCACCAAGTCTTCATCTTCAGAGACCTCGAGGGTATTGGCGGGCTTACCTTCATTCAGGTGGGGAAGGAGTTTGTCGATCATCGTGCATACGGCTTGGGCCTCCTTGTCGTTGCCCCGGGCCTTCTTCATCGCTTTTTCTCGCTGCCGCTCCACCGATTCCAAGTCTGCGAGTACAAGCTCTGTATTTATAATTTCGATATCCCGAATGGGATCCACTGATCCCATGCTATGAATGATGTCATCGTTCTCAAAGCAACGGACGACTTGCACAATTGCGTCAACTTCTCGGATATTCGCGAGAAACTTGTTTCCGAGTCCTTCTCCTTTGCTCGCCCCCTCAACGAGTCCCGCGATGTCGACAAACTCAATCGCGGCGGGAATGACCACCTCGGTTTTCGCGATCTGCTTAAGAACGGCGAGACGCTTGTCTGGTACGTTCACAACGCCGATATTGGGATCAATGGTGCAGAAAGGGTAGTTGGCCGACTCTGCTTTGCGGGTTCGAGTCAACGCATTGAAAAGCGTAGACTTGCCAACATTGGGGAGACCGACGATACCTGCTTTGAGCATAGGCGACGAACAACATTCAATCGGATGTTGCTTGACAAGACCCAATTTTGGTAAATCTTCCTCGTCTATTTCCGAATTTTCCAGGACACCGAAATATGGCCTTAAAGATCAAACTTCAGAGGGGTGGAGCTACCCACAATCCCATATACCGCATAGTGGTCGCAGAGGCTCGCGGACGCCGCGATGGACGCTTCGTCGAGAAGCTCGGCACCTATACCCCGAGAGCACAGGGCCAGCAGATTGAACTCACTTTGGATGTGGAGCGTGCTGACTATTGGACTTCCGTTGGTGCAAAGGCAACGGAAACGGTTGGAGGCCTCATTAAGAGAGCTCGTAAAGAAGCGCCAGCTTCTGTCGAAGCAGAAGCTTAAATCAAGAGCGCTTGTCCTTTGAATTTCTAACCCGGTTTTCGAGCCGGGTTTTTTAGTCCCCAGAGACTTGCCTTGAATCGATTAGCGGATTGCCCCTTTGTCTTAGTTGGACACCCATGAAAATTGACGTACTCACGCTCTTCCCGCAAATGCTGGATGGATTTCTATCTGAGAGCATGATGGGACGGGCGCAGGCGAGCGGATTGGTGGAGGTCAATGGCCACAACCTTCGGGACTGGGCCAAGGGTAAGCACAAACAGGTCGATGACCGCCCGTTTGGCGGCGGAGCGGGCATGGTCCTGATGCCGGAGCCGATCTTCGATGCCTTCGAGACACTGCAGACTCCGCAAAGCCACCGCATATGCCTTGCTCCGGACGGTGAACCTTTGACGCCTTCGATTGCCGAGTCGCTCTCCCGGAAATCGCACCTGATTTTGCTGAGCGGCCATTACGAGGGAATTGATGAGCGAGCGCGTAAAAACCTGATCGATCAGGAGATCAGTATCGGCGACTATGTACTGACCAATGGCACCTTGGCAGCGGCGGTTTTGATCGACTGTTTGTGTCGATTTTTACCCGGTTTTTTAGGCGAAGAAAAATCATTGACTAGCGAAAGTTTCCAAGGCAGTTTGCTCGACTTTCCTCAATTCACGCGTCCCGCGGTGTTTCGAGATATGCCAATTCCGGAGGTTCTTTTGTCCGGAAACCATGCAGAAATCGAGATGTGGCGCCAAAGGAAACGGGAGGAAAGAACGCACAAGCGAAGACCGGATTTACTAGAGGATTAATATAATGAACCAGATTGTTAAAGATTTGAATCAAGACCAGCTCAAGACTGATATTCCCCCTTTCAAGGTAGGTGATGGTGTTAAAGTGCACACTTTGGTGAGAGAGGGTGACAAGCGTCGCGTCCAGATATTCTCTGGTATCGTAATTGCACGAAAGGGTTCGGGCATTCAGGAGGCATTCACGGTTCGTCGTATTTCCTACGGTGAAGGCGTTGAAAAAGTGTTCCCGGTCCACAGCCCCAACGTTTCCAAGATTGAGATCGAGAAGGAATCAAAGACAATGCGTGCCCGCATGTACTACCTTAGGGGACTCGTTGGCAAGAAGGCCATGCAGGTGAAGGAAAAGCGTCTGGCCCGCGGCCACTGATATCTGCCCGAATGTTTGATTTTAATCAGGCTGCCCTTTTGGGCAGCCTTTTTTGTGCTCGGGATCGTCGCTGTCTCAATCCCCCGTGAAAGAATTAAACGGCCATTTTACCCTTGAGCCCTTGGACAGGCAAGATAGACGTGGGGCCTTCGAAACCTTGTTCGAATTTTCGCAATCTGAAATGAATAAAGATATCCTTCAAATAGCTGCCAATCAAGCCCGCGGGCTCGCCATCGATGCGGTTCACGCCTGCCACTCAGGACACGTGGGCTTGCCACTCGGATCAGCCGAGATTGGTGCGGTCCTGTATGGGCATGCGCTGAGTGTTAATCCGGACGAGCCGCGTTGGCTAAACCGCGACCGTTTCATCCTCTCGGGCGGTCATGGAAGCATGTTCCTCTATAGTTGGCTACATTTGGCGGGATTTGATCTGGATTTGGAGGAACTCAAGAATTTCCGCCAACTTCACAGCAAGACTCCAGGGCATCCAGAATTCAAGGAAACCGCAGGGGTTGAAAGCACAACGGGTCCCTTGGGACAGGGAATTGGCAACGCGGTTGGGTTTGCCGTCTCCCAGAAAATGGCGTCAGCAAAATTCAACACGGACACCCATACTATATTGAACAACCACATCGTGGCCTTGGCGGGCGATGGTTGCATTCAGGAGGGGGTTGCCCAGGAAGCATCTGCGCTCGCGGGGCATCTGCACCTCGATAATTTGATTGTTTTCTATGACAGTAATGACGTCACGCTCGATGCGATGGCGGATAGGTCTCAGAGCGAAGACACCGCTATGCGATATGAAGCGTTGGGATGGGGTGTTGTCACAATCGATGGACATGATCTCGATGCTGTGGCAGCAGCGTTTAGCGATGCCAAGGCAGCGAAGGGTAAGCCTCAGTTGATTATTGCCAAGACCGAGATTGCTCGAGGGATTCCGGAAGTTGCCGGGACGAGTGCCGGCCATGGGGAGAGCGGCGCGATCAAGCATTCTGAAAACGCCCACCAGATTTTAGGGCTACCAGAAGAGCGTTTCCACGTTTCCGAGGATGTTCGAGCTTATTTCGCTGAACTGAAGCAAGTGCGTACTGAAGTTTATAATACTTGGAAAACGACCTATGATGAGTGGGCCGAGGCCAATGGTGAGCTAGCAGCTGCGTTGGAGGCGGGAGGGTCAGCTCCGGTGGACGTTGACGATCTTTTGTCGAAAATTCCGGTAGCGGAAGTAGACGCGAAACTGGCAACGCGAGCGGCAGGGTCGAATGTCCTGCAGCCTATCGCACAGGCCCGTCCCGAATTGATTAGCGGTTCTGCGGACCTCCACGGATCTACGAAGAACTACATTAAAGATGGAGGCGATTTTCTGCCTGGAAACGAATCGGGACGAAACTTGCTCTTTGGGATTCGCGAGCACGCCATGGGCGCCTTGCTTAACGGGGTGGCTTACGATGGGATTTGGAGAGCTTCGGGAGCTACCTTCATGGTGTTTGCGGATTATTTGCGACCTTCGATCCGATTGGCTTCCTTGGCGGGTCTTCCTGTGATCTACATTTTCACCCACGATTCGGTTGGAGTGGGTGAGGACGGTCCGACACATCAACCGGTTGAAACGGTTTCTGGTCTAAGAGTTATACCCAATCTGGACGTGATTCGCCCTTGTGATACGGAAGAGACCGCGGGAGCGTTTGTGGCGGCCGTGGAGCGTCAAGACGGTCCAACTGTGCTTTCGCTCACGCGGCAAGGTGTGCCCAATATCAATACGGTGACTTCTGAAGAACGCCGCCACGGAGTTCTCAAGGGAGGGTACGTGATAAAAAAAGAGACCGGACCTTTGGAAGTCATCTTAATCGGAACCGGTTCGGAAGTGCAGCATGCCATTGCCGCAGCGGATGAAATAGGTCCCGGTGCCCGTGTCGTGTCGATGCCTTCAATGCTGAGATTTGATGGCCAAAGCGATGAATACAAAGAGAGTGTTTTACCTTCTTCCTGTACGAAACGGATCGCGATTGAAGCAGGTGTCACGGGGCTTTGGTACAAGTATGTCGGCTTGGAAGGAACAGTCCTAGGAATCGACCGATTCGGTATTAGCGCTCCTGGGAATACGGTCATGGCCGAATTGGGAATGACGGGATCGAATGTTGTTTCGGCAGCAGGCTGATGAAGGCGAACGTCTGATTGATTTAATTATTTGGCCTCAGTCGCGTTCTGCGGTTGAGGCTTTTTTTCAGCCCATGAAACGCCATTTTTGTGAAATTGCTTACGGTTCTCCTGAATACGAAAAGGTGTTCTTGCTTCGCAACCAAATCTTGAGAGAGCCATTTGGGCTGGATTTCCGTTTGGAAGACCTCTCTTGGGAAGCGTCCTCTCACCACTACGCGGTTTTTCAAGGAAATGAAGCCATTGCCTGCGTGATCGCCATTCCAGAGCGCGATCATTGTTACCGTATTAGGCAGATGGCGACAAAGAAGGAAATACAAGGGCAGGGGATTGGCTCGAAGCTAATGCGAAAGGTCGAATCTGAATTGGCAGGGAAGGGCGGCGTAAAAATCAGTTTGAATGCACGGGTCACCGCGCTCGGATTTTACCAGAGTCTTGGGTATCATTCGGTTGGTGATGAATTTGTAGAAGTTACGATTCCGCATCAGAAAATGGAGAAGCGGCTTCAATGATCGATAATAGGAAAAATCAAGAGGGGATTCTGGCATGGTAAAGGTAGAAGCGTGCATTCGAGGCGACGCAGTTGAAGAGACTGTTCTATTTGCGAAGGCCGCATTCCAGGGCGGAGCGGATACCATCGAGCTTTGCGGATCGATGCACCTCGATGGTTTGACCCCGCCCAGAGAAAGTATTGAAGCGGCTCGATTGGCTTTTCACCGTCCCGGACTTATAGTGATGGTGCGACCGAGGGGCGGAGATTTTTGCTACTCCAGTTATGAGATTGCGGAGATGCGGAGAGAGATCGAAATCGCGGCAGAAGCCAAAGCGGATGGAGTGGTGCTGGGTGGATTGACAAGCGGGGGAGAAATTGACGTGCCTCAAATCGGACCGTTGATCGAGCTGAGCCATTCTTTGGGTTTGAAAGCGACTTTTCATCGCGCTTTCGACGCGGCGAGAGACGTCCCAGAATCACTGGGCATCCTTATCCAATTGGGTATTGATCGAATTCTTACCAGTGGGGTGCCTTGGGGAGAATCGGGATCAGCCCTTGACGGGGTATTCGTACTCAACCAGCTTATACAGCAGTGTGCGGGGAGAACGGAAATCGTTATCGGTGGTAGTGTCTCGCCAGAAAATGTCCCGCTAGTTCTGAAGGAGCTTCAGTCTTGGAAAGGGGACTTATCCGTTCACGCGTATTCAGGCGTGATGGAAAACGATAAGACGTCTGAAAGGAAAGTCCGCTTGCTGGTTGACGCGGTGTCGTTATAATTTTCGAAAGACTAGAGTTCGCGAATTTTGAGACTGCGATAGCTTACCTCATCGTTATGGTTTTGAAGAAGCAGAAGTCCTTTTGCATCCAGTCCAAAATTTTCGTACTTCTCATATTTGCTACGAGCCACGAGTGCATCATAAATATTTGATCCGCGTTCGTATTCGACGACGTTAAAGCCGTTTAACCAATGTTGGACCGTTCCATTGGGAAAAGCAACGATACGACCATGATTCCAGCTACCTATGTGAAGAGGGACTTTCCGGGTTTGGACTTCTTGATATCGGGGTATCAGATCGTACAGCGAAGCACTAGTGCGATTACCGACGACACCTTGTTTGGCGTCAGGATGCATGTTGTCGTCAAGTACCTGATATTCTAATCCAAGATACTTCGCTGCTTCTCCGGGTTCGGCGAAGTCGGATACGAAGTATTTGACTCCGCTATTGGCCCCTTCTGTGAGTTTGAACTCAAAATCAAATTCAAAGGCACCATATGCCTTCTTTGAAACGAGGTCCCCTACCTTAGAACCGGCATGGATCATTAACTCCTCATCTTTTACTTCCCAGTCTTTGTTAGAAAAAGCTTCTATCCCTTCGGCACTCTTCCATTCATTCGTTTTTCGGCCATTGAAGAGAAGCGTCCATCCCTGTGCCTTTTCCGAGCTACTCAGGAAATTGGGTTTGATGTTGCGAATGTAAATTCCCTCAGGTGGGGATAGTTTGGGCGATTTTGTATTGATCCTAAGGTTACGCCAGCGGACTTTATAGCCTTCGTGTTCTGAACCTCTGATGCTGTGAACTTGGAGCCCAATGAAACCAGAAATCGTTTTTTCATCTACAAGGTGCGAAACTTGTTTCCCGTTGAGAAAAGTTTGTACCTCGTTTCCGACGCATTCGATGCGGGCGGTGTTCCATTGCTCGTTCTTGAATAAATAACGAGCCGGCTCATTGTAGCTGACTGGATACAGCCAGCCTCGATTCGCTTCATCGTAAATTCCAGCGGTCCATGCCCGTTCAGCCGTATCCAATTCGAATTGGTAGCCGTAGACTCGGCCATCGGGGAGATCCGGATTCGGCTTAGTGTTACTGCGGAATTGAACACCTGAATTGAGGCCATCTTGGACCCACACTTCGAACTCCAGAACGAAATCCGTATAGGCCCTCTCGGTCGTCATAAACGAGTTAGGTGTATTGGCGACACTGGTTCCCGTGACCTCTCCGTTTTTGATTTCGTACTTGGCAATACCTCCAAGCTGCTCCCATCCCTCAAAGGAGCTGCCGCTCAGGAGCGGATCCCAGTCGTCGGCGAAGGAAGCGAGTGATATTAGGAGGGATAGTTTAGTCGTTGTTAGGGTCCAGGTAAGCTTGTACATACAAGTGCTAGGATGCTGACATATGACCGACCATCAAGCAGTTTGTCGTGTAGGTGGGCTTGAAAAGCTGAGTTGCTAGGCTGTCGCCTCATGGCGTTGCTTTCATTGATACCGCAATCTTCTCTTCACTTCTTTGTGCAGAACCGCTTGTCGAATGTTTACCGGTCCTCATCTTGGCTGATGCCTTGTAGGTAGGGTTTCGTTTCTGTTGCGAAACCGCTTCCGAACTGATGAATGGTGTGGCTAGCGGGATTCGAAATCGGTTACTGCCTAGGGGACAATACTTTACCTAGGTAAATAAGTGTATGAAATACCATTTAGCTGCATTAGTCTGCACTGATTATAATAGAAGAATGACAGGAAATTAGACGACGAGCACGTTTTTCTCAAGCAGCCCTAAGATCCCCCAAGCATCAGCCACATGAAGCGGTAGGATCTCATCGAAAAAACCATTATCATCATCACATAACCGAAAAAGTAGTTTACTGATCGATACGACCTCGTGACCTGCTGATTTTAAACGATGCCCTCAACCCGCTTTTTGTCCTGAATATGGGTTACCATTTCACCGATTGCGGGTCTGATGAATAAAGCGTCCCGTCTGCAGAGCCGCTCTCGCCGGGACGCAAATCGGACAATTGGTGTAGGTATTTCCATCCGTGTGATACATATCAAGCCAATCGAGACCTGTTACGGTATCGGTAGTGAAGCCCCCGTTGTCTATCAGTGCGGCTTCGGTCAAGGAAGCTGAGATTAGCAAGCCCATCGTTACTGCGAAGAGCCTAATTTTGAGCAGATTCGCGGAAAGCTTCATCATATTTACCTCATGCATGTCTCGTACCAAGTGAAACAAAATGCACCCTGATCGTGCTACCAGGGTTTCTTGCAAAAAGTAATGGCTACCTAAGCTATATCCCAAAAGTGACGCCTACCCTAATCTCCGCCTAGCAAAGGCTAGAGCCGCTACACTCACTCCAAGAAGAGCTGCCGTAGACCCTGTGTCGGGGACATCGATAATTGCGTTAACCGTGAAAGCACCCCCAGAGGCAATGTCACCAGTAAAATTGACAGTGATGGATTCCTGTGTAAATGAGTTCGCGAAAGATAGACCCGTAGTGTCATCGGATATCGTAACACCCGTAAGTTGGCCGCCAAGGGATACGTCCAGATCAGAAAATTCAAAATAGGATCCTGAATTGAAAGTTTTGGTTGTAGACCCCGAATAGGTAACTGAAAACAGATCATTATGAGGATCTATGTTGAAGTAGCCCTGCAGAACGTTGATATTATCCGAAGTATCCATCGTAACGTTTGTGCTATAAGACTCTACCACACCACCCTGGTTGGGAGAGAAAGTTTGCATGTTGATGGTATCTTGGTGGAAGCCAGCCACTCGCTGTAGTAGGTGTAGTGTTGACTCTTTTTGGATATTGTGATCTGACAGCGTCATCCCGTCTCTTACATAATTCCCTGCGAAGACTAACCACTGCATGTCAGGGGCTATTCCTTCTTTATCCTGAATTTTAGCCTTAACGTTCTCAATTGAGTCAGAAGGCTCAACTTCCAGCGTGACTGTTTTTCCAGTAGGTGTCTTCACAAAAACCTGCATTCCATACGACGTGGAGAGAAGTAAGGAAGATACCACAACGGCCATTAAAAGCTTTTTCATACTGCTAATTTAGCAAATCCTGGCCCTAGTGTCTACCTGATCAACCTATCAGGATTTCTTGCAAAAAGTAATGGCAACCTAAGGTCATTCCGTATCAAAACGCTGCCGGACGTGCCACTTAGTACTTCCTCTGAATGCGGCTTATTCTTAATTAATGCCGCATTATGAAAACAAACACCTTCATCACATTAAGTACAGCAACTGCCAACGTCGGGGTCCTTGTAGGACTGGTATTCCTTATCTTTGAAATTAAACAAAATTCCGCCATCGCTCTTTCTCAAATACGTCAGGAGAGAACCCTTAGCATTATTGATGAATACTCGGCTATCGCCCAGGATGAAATCTTCAGTGACCTCTTAGCTCGGGCACTGAATGATGGCGACTTTGATTCTGTTACAAACAAAGAGTGGAATCAGCTGGTCCATTATGAGCTGGCTCGGTCTGTCCGACTTGAAGATGTCTTTTTCCAATATAAAAAGGGGCTACTTGATGAAAGCGTTTACCTTTTCAGCATCTCTATGGCCGCTAGTCGTCTTCCAATTTGGAAATGGTTGAACGTCTCCGAGCCTAATCCAGAATTTGCAGCAGCTATAGATGCATACATGAGTACCGATGACTTTACACCTTCAGCACTGGCTATTCAATTTGCCGAATGGTCTGCGAATAAGGACAGCCCTAACAAGGGCCTAGGTACGCCAAAAGTGTTTTAGGCACATAGAGAAATCGGAATAAGAATTTGTGCTGAGTAGATGTCTCCATTAATGCGGGAGTCATTGTGAAATCCAATTCAGTCCAAATTCTCACTACAGTACTTAGTAACGTCGCCGTTTTAGCCGGCCTTGTTTTCCTTATTATTGAGCTAAGACAAAACTCAGAAGTAGCCACCTCGCAAGCAAGGCAACAACGGAACGTGAATTTGTACCAGGCATCGCTTGCAAATGCTCGCGATGATGAGTTCTCAGAACTGCTCGGTAGAGTGTTTCGTGATCATAATTTTGACTCAGTAAGCAAGGGAGAGTGGGAACAAATTGCCCTTTATCAAAGAGCGAATATCATGAATCTTGGAGATATCCGCTTTCAGTGGAATATGGGGTTGATGGATTATATTCCTTACGAGCTGGAGCTAAGAAAAGCTGCAAATCGTAGAGAACTTTGGCAGTGGCTCGGTGGGCTACGCGTTCCCCACGCCGACTTTTGGGAAGATGTGGATGAATTAAAGAAACAACCTAGCTTCCGTTGGCATCCTTTCACGTTGGCTTTCAGGGAATGGTCTAAAGACAAGGATCCTCTGGCCAGAGCCTTTTACTAGACTGGCTTCAAAACCTTTGAGCTAATTGTCCGCCAGTTGACCCATCCGTTCTCGCACCTTAGCCAGCGTCTTCTCATACTCTTCCTGAGTGACAACATTCCTAGTGAACGTTGTATCCTTCTTACGCTCCTCAATGCGATGAATCTGCTGCCAACTCTTTTCCTTGGCTGTTGAGACGTAATACACATCGCGGAACGTAGTTTTTAGCTTACCACTCTCCATACGCTCTCGGAGCTTTTCAATGATGTCCTCTTCCAAAGAATGCAGGTTAATGAACAGCTGCTTGCTCAGCCTCGCCCCCACCTCTGTCCATTTGCCAAGATGATCGGCATATTCAAAGATAGTATGTTTTATGGTTCGGTGATCGATCCCATGCCTTCGTACTTGCTCCTCCAGCGGTAGAAGCTCTGGGAGCTGATGTTGGGCTTGCGACAGATCTCCTCAGTCCGATGCCCCGTATCGGTCTCCCTCAGCATCCGGATTATCTATTCGGTCGTGCGTGTTGTCTTTTTCATCGATGATGTCCTTACGTTGATCGACGAAAATCACCTCATCAAAAGTGGACGAGCTCGCGGGGCCCCGACTAAAACTACATTGGCAAACAAATAGCAGTAAATAGCCTATTAAATTCCTTAGTAGCTCTTACACAGAGAGTTAAATGGGGTGGCTAACGGGATTCGAACCCGCGACCCCCGGTACCACAAACCGGTGCTCTAACCAACTGAGCTATAGCCACCATCCTTCGAAAAAGGAGGGTCTTAAATTCCACCGAGGGGTAGGGCTGTCAATGCCTTTTTGAGGGAGAGCCGGTATTGATCCGATTAGATTGGATGGCCCTTGAGGCAATGCGTGTTTCAATGATGCGATTCGTTCTATATCTTGACCTTCTAGAGGGGGTTCTTAGTTCCTATCCCGATGAACCGTATCGAGAACGCCTTCAGTAAAGCCAAAGCGGAAAATCGTTCTGCTTTCGTGTCCTATGTCTGCGCGGGAGATCCCAATGTGGAGGCTTCTTTGGAGATTTGCCGTACCTTGATTAAATCGGGCGTGGATGTTCTGGAAATTGGTGTACCTTTTTCTGATCCGCTGGCGGATGGTTTAACCAACCAACTGGCTGCCGAACGAGCTCTCGAAGCGGGGACGACGGGGGAAGACGTTTTCAATTTGGTGCGGTTCTTGAGGAAGGAGAACGATACGGCTCCGGTGGTCTTCTACACCTATTACAATTTGATGTTCAGCGTCGGGTTGGATGCCTACGTAGCTGAAGCGAAGGAAGCGGGAGTCGATGGTTTGCTGGTTCTTGATCTGCCCCCGGAAGAAGCGGGAGATTACATGGCGTCTTGTGAGCGTTGCGGCATGAAGACCGTGTTCCTGCTCGCCCCAACGACTCCAGAGGAAAGGGTCAAGCACATCGCCCAGTGTGCGACAGGATTTATTTACTACGTTTCCCGAACAGGGGTCACTGGCGTGCGAGACAATCTAGCCTCGGATCTCGGAGAGATGGTTGCGATGATCAAACGGCACTCGGACAAGCCGCTTGTGGTTGGGTTTGGAATACACAATCGCGATCAGGTTCGAGCCGTAGCTGAGCTTGCAGATGGAGTAGTTGTTGGTAGTGCGATCGTAAACACCATCAAGGACAATTTGGGCGACGAGTCTGCCATGCTGAACCGTATGGGTGAACTGGTGACGGACTTAGTTGAGGGAACCAAACTCGGCTAGGAGACGGTTCGATGGATTTGAGTGGGTGCGAGGAGATCTCCCATAACGAAAAAAACCGCGGTCGTAACCGCGGCTTTGAAAGAGATGGATACTTGTTCGCGATCAGCCTTTTTGGTCAGTCAGAACTAGCTAGAGGGCCTTAGTCAGTGCTCCAACCCCAAGGGTTAGAAACAACAGGACGATGTTGATCCAGAGGTGCTTGGTGGTACCCACTTGCAGAAACGTGCCGACTGGAAGGGAGCTGAATAGCAAGGACTATTTTTACTACTTTGTTGTCCATTGTGAGGAGGGGGTAAGGGTTGATGTCTATTATTTAACAACTTGATGCATGTATACATCTTGTTGGGGGAAGGGGATTGATACGCCTTCCTGATCGAGGCGTTGCTTAATATTTTTTTGGAAATCGAAGAAAATGCCCCAGTAATCCCCAGTGGCGCACCATGGGCGAACATTAAAGTTGACGCTGCTGTCGGCTAATTTCGCGACCACAACTTGAGGTGCCGGATCCTGCAGCACACGGCTATCCGCATTTAGCATTTCAGTAATGATGTTCTGCACCTTATCGAGGTCATCGGTATAGCTGACAGCTACGGTCATGTCGACACGACGGGTATCATTGGCTGTGACGTTGATAATCGCACCCGACATGATCGCCGAATTTGGCTGGATGATCTTCTTGTTGTCGGGGGTTTTCATTATCGTAACGAGAACGCCGATTTCCTGAACTACGCCTGCTTGTCCTCCGGCATCAATAAAGTCGCCAATTTTGAAGGGGCGAAACATGATAATGAGCACGCCAGAAGCGAAGTTTGAGAGCGAACCTTGAAGGGCTAAGCCAACTGCTAAGCCAGCGGCACCAAGTACCGCGACAAGAGAGGTGGTCTGGAAGCCAACCTGCTGCACTGCAGCCAGCACGACCGCAATCATCAAAACGTAGTAGGTGATGCTCGTACCAAAAGAGATGAGAGCTGGATCTACGTTCCATTTCTCCATTGTGCTCCTCAGCTTGTTTTTTATCGCTCCGGCGATCCATCGACCGACTACAAAAATTATCAGCGCCATGAGGATCGCTTTTCCGATGTTGATTCCATCCTGAAGCAGCCATTGCAACGCTGTTTCCATCAATTCTTCGCCCTTTGAGAGTGGATTTTCTTCGTTCATATATGGGAGTTCTTGAAAGGGGTCGATTATTTGTCAACATACTGTTAAGTAGTATACTCTAGTTCCGAAGTTGTTCAACGCGAGGGGTATGCTAAGGCTTACCGGCTGGCGAATATTCCAATCTGGCTCAAATCGAGTTCATCCGTATTCTTCGATTCAAGATCTGCGGTATCCTGCTTCATGGGATAATCCGAGACAAAGTCGCGAAAGTAGACGAGTTGCATCCTGCCATTAGAGTGCTCGACGATAGCGGACAACGATTCGACCCAGTCGCCGGAATTCAAGTAGTGAAGTCCTCCGATCTTCTTGTTGTCGGGAGTATGGATGTGCCCGCAAATGACGCCTGTGCATTCTTTGGCTCGGGCTAGTTTGGTAATCTTCTCTTCGAAGCTTGAGACGAAGTTGACTGCGGCTTTTACTTTGGCTTTGATCGCCTTGCTGAGCGAATAGTACTCCTTTCCTCGCCACGCTCTATACTTGTTGTACCAGCGGTTCAATGACATGAGGAACTTGTATCCCCAATCTCCCAAATGAGCGAGAAAGACGAAATTTTTGGTAATGGTATCGAAGACATCACCGTGAAGGACTAAGTATCTCCCGGATTTGGACTCGTGGACAAAGTCTTCCACGATCGAGAGAGACCCAAACTGCATTGGAAGAAATCGGCCGAGGATGTCGTCGTGATTTCCTCGAAGGTATATTACATCGAGCGTCTTCTTCTCAATGCGCTTGAGGATAAAGCGGAGGAACTTGGTGTGTTCTGAGGTCCAAAGGCTTCCCCGGTTGAGTTGCCAGCCGTCGATGATATCGCCGTTGAGCACCAGTCTCTCGCAGCGTGTGTTCCGCAGAAAATGCATCACTTCCTTGACCTTGGAATTCTCCGTGCCGAGGTGTAGGTCGGAGATGAAGATGGTCTTGTAAATTCGGGGAGCTCTCTTCATAGATTGCGTTTGAGAATGGGTGACCCAAGCACGATGACAATTGATTTGCGCGAAGAAGGTCTGGCGAGAAAAATTGGAAGTATTCGCATGATCGTAACAATCCTAGAAAGCTCTACTTCCATGGAAGTGATCGGGAATGAGCAACCCTTTTCTCCAGTAGGATGTTATGACTGATTCAAACGAATCTCTATTCGTTCTGACAGGCTGTACTGCGGTGGGTAAGACGGAATGGGCTCTCGAATGGGCTGAGTCAAATGATGCGGAAATCGTGTCCTGTGACTCGCTACTGTTTTACAAGGGGATGGATATCGGGACTGCCAAACCAACCGCCGCTGAGCGGGCGCGTGTGCCTCATCACTTGATCGATATCTGTGAACCACACGAACGGATGGACATTGCTGCGTTCCTGCCTCTCGCAATCGCCGCGGTGGAGGACATACGGGTACGCGGGAAGAAGGTCTTGGTGACAGGTGGGAGCGGATTCTATCTCAAGGCTTTTTTTTTCCCGGTCTTGGACTCAGTCCGGGTTTCAACTAAAACGAAGGAAGCAGTACGAAGCCTAGAACAAGCGGGTGGCCTGGAGAAGATGGTAGAGATCCTAAGATCACTGGATCCGGAGTGTGAAGGTGAATTGGACATTCAAAACCCGAGACGTGTTTTGAAGGCATTGGAGCGCTGCATGGAAACGGGTAAGTCGATGAGGCAATTGAAGACGGAACTTTTGAGTCAGAAGAATCCGCTTACGGAAATGTCGAAAAAGCTGGTTGTGCTCGATCGCGATCGGGAAGAATTGGATGTTAGGATAGAAGAACGCGTTGCGGCGATGCTCAAAGAGGGTCTCGTGGAAGAAGTGAAAAGACTGAGAGGAGAGGGATTTGAATCGAATCCAAGCGGAGCGGGATCTATAGGGTATCGCGAAACGCTCGCCTACATAGATGGAGAAATTGAATTTGAGAATCTCGCCAGTAACATTGTTGTTGATACGCAACGATTGGCGAAAAAGCAGCGAACCTGGTTTCGTACTCAATTGCCGGTTTCTAAAACCATTAACTTAACCAATAGCCCACACTTGGAAATTATCCCGTTATTTAGATGACACTTAAAAATCAACTTCGAGTCGCTCTCTTCGGTCTGGGACGAGCGGGTAAATTTCAATTGGAAAGCATACGGTCCAATCCGGGCGTTTCGCTGATTCATGTTGTGGATACCGATTTGGAAAAGGCGAAGGCAGTCGCGAATGAGTTTGGATGCGAATACGGTCGTTCGGTGGATGAACCGCTTTCGAATGCTGGCATTGACGCGGCTATTATAGCGACTCCAACGGGTGAGCATTTTGGTCAGATTATGGCCTCACTAAATGCGGGTAAAGCGGTTTTCACCGAAAAGCCCCTGGGCAATGGCCTTGAGGAAATCGACAAGTGTTTCCAACTGGCCCGAGAAAAGAGCCTCCCTTTGTTTGTTGGTTTTAACCGGAGATTCGATCCGTCCCATTCCAATCTCGCGCAAAGTGTGCGCGGTGGGGAGATCGGAGCTCCCCAGTTGGTTCGGATCACGTCTAGGGACTCGCCGCTGCCGAGTATGGACTACATCAAAACGTCGCACGGGATCTTTCACGACTGCATTGTTCATGACTTGGACATGATACGTTTTATCTCCCAGGAAGATCCGATAGAAGTCTACTCGGTTGGCAGCAATTTCATACCTGAAATTCAGGCGTTTGACGATTTGGATAATGTGCTTGTGAGTCTGCGGTTTGCCAGTGGCCTGCTGGCGAGCATCGACGTTAACCGGTTTGCCTCCTATGGCTACGACCAACGAATTGAAGCGTTCGGAGAAAAGGGCATGTTGCAGTCGGAGAACCGTTATCCTCGATCTACCGTACTTTCATCGGAAGCCGGGGTTTCGAGACCCCCGATCGAGTTTTCATTTCCCTCACGATACCGGGAAGCCTATCAGCGCGAACTGGAAACTTTTCGAAAGTGTGTCGTTGAGGGAATCCCGCTGCCGATTACTTACGCGGACGTTCGAATGAGTTTTGTGCTATCGGATCTGGCAGAGTGCTCCTATCGGGAAGGCCGCCCCATGCGAGTGGGAGGCTGAGATTTATGCGTGGGGATAGGGGAGAGCATGCTGTTTTGACGAGATCACTGAGAAGGCTTGCGATTCACGGGACAATACTTGGGAGTATGCTTCTGGCCGCCTTGTTTCTGATTGCGTGGAACGGATGGGAGTTTGGGCATTCGCTCTTTTCTCATTTGTGCCACCAGAAAAGTGAAAGGTGCTTTGTCTTCGGCGCGTCACATCTGGCGGTTTGCTCCCGTTGCTTTGGTATTTACTTTGGCATTACGGGAGGTTGCGCTATTGTCTGCTTGCAAACGAAGAAAGCACTCACCTTGAACCCTTGGATGGGAATGATCTTGGGGGTTAGCGCCATCGCTAACCTTCTCGACTTTGGGTTTGAATGGTTTGGGTTATACCAGAACGCGATTTGGACACGTGCCTTGCTGGGACTGCTTCTAGGGATGTCTCTGGTCCTATTCGTTTTGCTGCGATCTCCTTATCGAATGGATCGAAAAGAAGAGAAAGCGGCATCTATGCGCTTGCCCGAAAGGGGTTGATTGAAATGATCGCGATATGTCTGACGAACCCGATATTGTGAATTTAGACGATTGTCCGATGAAGCCAGGCCTTGTAGCCGGTGGAGCGGTTGCTTTCGTGCTAACGGTCTTTCCCATGTCGTACGCCCTCTGCTGCCTGCCCCTGGCGTTGGGAGGTTTCGTCGCGACAACCACATTCGTCATCAAATACAAAGTCAGGCTGGAGCTTAAGTACGGAATGAAGATTGCGATGCTGGCTTGCCTACTGGGATTTGTGGCTTCGACGGTCGTTTACGATCTGGTTTGGCTAGCTTTCGACTATCGAATTGGATTCGAATGGTATGTCTCCTTTTTAACGGGGCTGGCGGAGTCTGCACCGCCTCCCTCGGGGGATCGGTTGCTCGAATCAATCGAGCTCCTCAGAGAGCAGTCTTTTGGCATTGGTACCTTTGTTCAGCAGATTTTCACCGTGATTCTCGCATCCGGGATCGGCGGGGCGATCGGAGGCGCCTTGGCGACCGTGCTTTTCAAGAAAGGCGCTCTCGCTCAATAGGCCGCGGCCCAACAAGCGAGGTTCCACAAACCTAGAGGAACTATTTAGTCTCGGACGCCTGAGATAGGATGTCGTACATTCGTGAGACCATATCCTTCGGGTCTTCCAAAAGCCCTGCGGCGACCATGGAGTTGTCAAACGCTTGCAGTGCGATCAATTTCGCCAAATCAGAATTCGTCTCACGCTGCCTATTCAAGTTTTTCATTAGCGCATGCCTCGGGTTAATTTCGAATAGCACCTCAGTGGGCATCCCTGGCTGTCCCATTTGCTGCATCATACGACGCATTTGCGAAGACATGGCGTCTGGGGTTAGCGCCATTGCGGGGCTGTCTACGAGTCTTTCCGAAATCTTCACCTCCTTAACGCGTTCGCCAATGGTCTCTTTGAGCCAGGAGCAGAGAGCATTGCCCTCATCTTCGCTTAGGCTTTCCTCGGAGGATTGAGGAACATCGTCCAGTTTGAGGTCACCCTGATCGGCCGATACGAGAGTCTTCTCTTCGTATTCGCGAAGGTTGTTCATGACGTATTCGTCGACGGGTTCGTAGAGAAACAGCACTTCTATTCCCCGCGCCTTGAAGCCCTCTAAATAGGGACCGCTTTCGATCGACTCGCGGTTCTGGCCGGTAATGTAGTAGATCTCTTTCTGCTCCTCCTTCATCCGTGAAATATAGTCGGCTAGGGATGTCTTCTTCCCTTTTTCCTGAGCGGAAGATTCGAAGTAGAGAAGCTTGGCCAGCTCGTCCTTGTAGGTCATGTCGATTGCCACACCCTCCTTCAGAAAGAAACCGAACTTATCGAAGAACTCCTGGTACTCGTCGGGCCGTTTCTTGGCTTCCTCGCTCAGGAATTTCAGGAAACGCTTGGTGATCACCCGCCCCAGCTTCTGGATGAGCGAACGATCCTGCATGGTCTCGCGGGAGATATTCAACGGAAGGTCTTCGCTATCGACGACTCCCTTGGTGAAGCGCATCCACTCAGGTAGAAGCTCGGTGGGTTTCGAGTCGATGAGAACCTTGCGGCAATAAAGGGCCACTGCGGGATCAATGCGACCGAATCCTGCCCGTTCTGGATTTTCTTTCGGAACGAAAAGCAAGGCTTTGATCGCGAGAGGAGCGTCGGCGCTAAAATGGAGTCGATATCGCGGCTCATCCCATGCGTTTGCCTGGAATTTGTAGAACTCAGTGTACTCTTCGTCCTTGATTCCCGATTTGCCGCGCAGCCAGAGGGCGTCGATCGTGTTGACCTTTTCATCATTCAGTTTGATCGGAAACTGGACAAAGCTAGAGTACCGCTTTATAATCTCTTTGATGGTTTCATCTTTGGCGAAGCTCTTGTCATCATCTTTTAATGAAAGGACGATTTTGGTTCCTCGGCGTTGGCCCTCCACTTCTTCTACTTCGTAGCTGCCGGCTCCCGTGCTGGTCCAAACATGACCCGATTCGCCTTCCTTCCATGAGCGCGAGTAGACTTTGACCTCATTCGCTACCATGAATGCAGAGTAGAACCCGACCCCGAACTGGCCGATCAGGTTGTCGTTCTTGCTACCGCCTTCTTTGAGAGCCTCAAGGAATTGCTTGGAGCCCGAATGGGCGATCGTACCGAGGCTTTTGACCAGTTCATCCTTGGTCATGCCGATTCCAAAGTCCTGAATGGTGATGGTATTGGCGGTGTCGTCGGTGGATATCTTGATTTCAAGCTCGAGGTCTTTGTCGAAAATCTCCTTCTCGGTGATTTTAAGGTGACGGAGCTTTTCGGAAGCGTCGGACGCATTGGATATCAACTCGCGAACGAAAATCTCCTTTTCGGTGTAGAGCGAATGGATGACGATATCCAGGAGCTGTTTGATTTCCGCCTGAAACTCATGTTTTTCTACGTTGGGTGTGCTCATATTTGAATATGTCTATTACTTGGTGAAAACCTAAATGCGTTACCGACTCAGCAATCGGCTTCAAGTTCATTTTTCGCTTTTGGGAAAACGAATGATCCTGCGATTGGCGGTTGTTCCGATTTTAGGACTGGTTGCCGCAGGGGATGCTCACCGGAAGCCCCGTTTAATACAGTTATCCGGCACTGCGGTTATCCCCGTAGATTGGATCGGGCAGCCGCCACTTTATCAAGTCTTTTGGAATAGGGTATCGGCCTGATTCTGTTAGTGAAGAACCAGATCCCGAAGTTTCGGGTAACAAGCTTGCTTACTTTTTCGTGTCCGGAGTCTCGATCTCGAATCCGTGTATCTTGTCTTCTTCCTCTTCAGGAGTGGTGAGCACTTTGTGGATGCACCAGGAGAAAAGGCAGGTTACCGAACCGACTGAAACAATCATTATAATCCATCCGCCTAATGTCATTTCGCGTTCCCTCCTTCATCGTTTGGTTTGAATTTCGGCGCGATGGCCGTAAGTATCGTGAAGAATGCGGCTACGAGAATGATGAGTACTACGCTGAATCGAGCGACTCCATTCGGTTGGATAAACAAGTCATTAACGTAGGAAGAGTAGTCTTGCTCGCCAGTTAGGATATTATAGCCGAAAACGTTTTGGATCGTCCAAAGGGCGAAAATAATCAGGAGAAAAGTAGGCGTGACGTACTTCATGATAACTCCGTAGATGGGGGGCACCCTGAAGAGCGCCCCTTGGTTCGCCATCTTTAGGCCTTGCTTGATCCCGATTACCCACCCGAATATGATGATCTGGATGGTCGCGAGAACGAAGATTAGAAAGGTGCCTACCCAGAAATCTATGGTGTCGAGGGCCTTGAGGTCTTTGCTGAAGTAAACGACGAATCCGCTGCCTAAGGCGGTTATGATTCCGAGGACGCTCACGGACTTTTTCCGATCGATACCCATGGATTCCTCGAGAAACGCAATGCCTGGCTGAAGCATAGAAAGGGAGCTTGTAACCGCTGCGAGGAACAGGAGGAAGAAAAAAAGAAACCCGAAAAAGGCGCCGGCGGGCATTGAAGCGAAAACCATGGGCAAGGCATTGAATCCCAGGCCCAAAGTCGAGCCCGTGGCTCCGGCGATTCCAAGGAAGGTGAAGGCTGCCGGCACGGTCATCAGACCCCCTAAGCCGACCTCGCAAAACTCGTTTGCGGAAGTTGCCGCTAAACCGCTCAAAACGACGTCATCCTTTCGCTTGAGATAGCTGGAATAGTTGATGATGACTCCAAAACCGATACTGAGCGAAAAGAATATTTGACCGGCCGCGTCCAGCCAGAGCTGAAAGTTCAATAGTTGTTGCGTGAGCGAAATCTTCCGAACTCTCAGCGATTCATCTGCGGCGGCTTGGGCAGTGGCGGTGGCGATCGCGTTATCTCCAACCACTTCGTTGATCTTGGTCCAAGCCCCATCGCTGCTCTGCGATTCGACGATGGTCTTCGAGGGGTTCCACATGTACCCGAGGCCGTTGTTGACGTTCAGATCGGGATTGGCCGGATCGGGGGTTCCAATTGTGAGAACTCGAATGAGAACGACAAAAGCGAGTATCATGAGTGCAGGCATCGCATACTTGCAGAATAGCTCGATACCTCGAGACAAGCCTCGATAAATCAGAATAAAATTGAGGATAAAGACGGCGACGAGAAACCAGCCCACTTGTTTAATCCCAAAGCCAAAGGCAGATCCGTCAGCGCCAGCTCCAACGAAGGCGTCAAAAAACGTGCTCGCATCCTCCCCGCTAGTGAAGTCAAGATTGCCAGCGAGAAAGTTGACCGAGTATCCCAGGCACCACGCTTCGATGTAGACGTAGTACATGTAGATCATGACGGGAATAAGCACTCCAATCACGCCAAAGTACTTGTAGTTCGATTGCCCGGTGATGGCGGCTAGAATTCCGGGGCTGGAATTACGGCCTTTTTGTCCGCCGGCTCGGCCCATGGCCCATTCCGCCCAGCAAATGGATAGCCCAATGATGAGAAAGGAAACAAAATAGGCGAGCATGAAGGCGCCTCCTCCGTGTTTAGCTGCTAGCCCAGGAAAGCGGAGGAAATTTCCAAGTCCAACGGCGCTTCCGGAGACGGCTAGGATAATCCCGATGCGCGAATTCCAGGACTCTTTGGGGTGGGAGGAACTCATTGGCCTACGGTTTTAGGGAGGGGCAACTTGAACGCCAGAAAAAAGATTCGATCGCAATTTTTGGAGAGAACCACGGCATTCTGAAACGTCGATGGCACATGACGCTGGACACTGCTGTCTTGAACTCTCTATATCGCCCTTAGATTCATGTTTCCGGTGGTAGACAGGTACGTACTTTTTGAATGGCTCAAAATCTTTGGGCTCGTTCTCGGAGCGATGCTTGGTCTGCAGTTGATCGTCGAGGTACAGGACAGCTTTTCAGATCTGCTCTATTACAATGCGGACTTTGGGCAGATCATCTTTTACTATCTGGTTCTCGCCCCGAGCTTTCTTACTATTTCTCTCCCGGCCGCAATTCTAGTATCCATATTGTATGCTCTAGGATTGCTCCATCGTAACAATGAATTCCTTGCCTTCCGCACTTCGGGAATGAGCGTGTCGCGGATAACGCGAACCTTGTGGTTTGCCGGAATCGGTTTGTCAATGGGCCTTTGGTATCTGAATGCTAGTTTAATTCCCTGGTCTGTCGAGGCGTCGAGGAAACTGATGGATACCTTGGAGTGGGATCAGCAGGCGGAAACCGTTGGATCGGAAAAGGTTGGATTGGTTTATAATCTAGCCTTCGATAACCGAAAAGAGAATCGCATGTGGTTCGTCAATCGGTTTAGCGAGTACAAGCAGATGGGCTTTGGGATAACCGTATCCATGATGGACCAGGATCGTCATGAAGTGCGGCGGATTTCTGCGGAAACGGGATTCTTTAGAGAAGACCAGAGTGATTGGATTTTCCTTAATGGTCGGGATAGCCGGTATGCGGCGGCGGATGCGGAATTGATAAGAACGTTGCCGTTCGAAAAGCTGGAAGCCGAGGAGCTGGATGACGATCCTAGTTTGATGTTGCTGCTCGGTGAACGACCAAAGGATCTGTCTTTTCTCGAGCTCAAGATGATTACCGAGAATTTCACTTTGGATGAGAATCCGAAGATACTCGAGTATCTGGTGCGGCTTCAGTCCCTTATGGCGGGAGCGGCGAGTTGTCTGATCGTGACCGGGCTCGCAATTCCGTTCGCGGTCTCTGGGGTCCGCGTGAACCCTGCGGTGGGCGTTTCCAAGTCTTTGGCCCTGTTTTTTGGATACTACATCATGACGAGTGTTTTGAATTCGCTTGGAAAGCAAGGGGTTTTGTCGCCAGAGGTGGCGGCTTGGACTCCAAACATTTTCATGATTATTCTAACCTATGTATTGGTAAGGCGGGTACGGTAATATTTTTCAATAAATCTCTAGGATTTGTCTATGTCACATAAGAGGACTGAAATATCGATTTTGCTCGAAAGCGAAAGCGAACGTGAAAACGTTCTTATTCAAGGTTGGGTGCGTACGCGGCGCGATTCCAAGGACTTCTTTTTTCTCGAGCTCAATGACGGCTCGTGTCTCAAGAATCTCCAGATCGTGGTCACGCGGGAAATCAGCGAGTTTGAGACGCTAAAAACGATTCGAACGGGTTCCTCAGTGTCGGTAGTCGGCAATCTTGTCGCTTCTCAGGGGAAGGGGCAGAAATGGGAGGCTATGGCCAAAGAGGTTGCGCTTTTGGGAGACTCGCCTGAAAACTACCCATTGCAGAAAAAGCGTCACTCGCTCGAGTTCATGCGGGAGATATCCCACCTCAGACCGAGAGCGAACATGTTCGGCGCCGTTTTCAGGATTCGAAGCCGACTGTCCTTTGCGATTCATCGGTATTTCCAGAAAAACGGGTTTTTCTATGTGAATACACCCGTTATAACCGCGAGCGATTGCGAGGGAGCGGGGGACCTGTTCAAGGTCACAACGATCGACATGCACGAGCCTCCGAGGTCGGAGGATGGACTCATCGACTTTGCCCACGATTTCTTCTCCCAGAAAACCTATCTAACGGTGAGCGGTCAACTTGAAGGGGAGGCCTTCGCGACATCGTTGGGCAAAATCTACACGTTTGGGCCTACGTTTCGGGCTGAGAATTCGAATACATCGCGTCATGCGAGCGAGTTTTGGATGGTTGAACCTGAAATAGCGTTTTGCGATTTGCAGCAAGATATGGATTGCGCGGAAAGCTTTGTAAAATGGGTTACTCGGGAAGTGTTGGATACCTGCCAATCGGATCTGGAGTTGTTCTTTAACTTTGTGGACAAGGGGCTGGAAGAGCGCCTTCGATTTGTAGTTGAGCGTCCCTTCCACCGCGTTTCCTACACGGAAGCCATTGATATCCTTCACGCTTCCGGCAAGAAGTGGGAGTATCCAGCCGAGTGGGGGGCTAATCTCCAGTCCGAACATGAGCGGTATCTGACGGAGGAGCATTTTAAAAGCCC
Organism: Candidatus Pelagisphaera phototrophica; assembly: GCF_014529625.1. GTDB lineage: Bacteria > Verrucomicrobiota > Verrucomicrobiia > Opitutales > Opitutaceae > Pelagisphaera > Pelagisphaera phototrophica. The sequence continues at coordinate 3,639,684 of NZ_CP076039.1, read as the reverse complement.
AGTGACCGTCTACGACTACCCGAAAGAAATTAAGCCGTTTTATATGCGGACTAATGACGACGAAAAGACAGTGGCTGCCATGGACGTTCTGGTTCCTGGCATAGGCGAGATTGTGGGAGGAAGCCAGCGGGAGGAAAGACTGGATGTTCTTTTGGAAAACATGAAGCACCACTGTATCAGCGAAGAAGACTATAGCTGGTATGTCGATTTAAGGCGTTTCGGTAGCGTGCCTCACGCGGGCTTTGGGCTTGGGTTTGAGAGGCTGCTGATGTTTATTACAGGTATGGGCAATATCAGGGATGTGATTCCCTTTGCCCGGACGCCAGGGAGTATTTGAAGCATTTCCAGTTTCGCTTATGGATCCTATACGATATTTCAATCGGTACAATCAGGCGATTGAAACCGAGACGGTATACGGCGAATCGTATTTAAGATGGACCTACGAGAACCCGTTCGGTCGACTGGCGTTGAATGTTCTCGTAAAGCGTTCCTTGTTCAACAACTGGTACGGTTGGCGAATGGATCGATCCAGTAGCCAATCAAAAGTGGGGCCGTTTATTGAAGACTACGGGATAGATATGGAGGAGTGTGTCGAATCGAAGGAAAGTTTCGGCACCTTTAATGAGTTCTTCTACCGAAAGCTAAAACCTTCGGCCCGTCCACTATCTGGGGGAGAGGAGACGGTTTGCTTTCCTGCGGATGGGCGACACATTGCAATTCCAGACCTCTCAAGTCTCGAAAGCGTTTATGTCAAAGGGCAAGCGTTTGACCTAATCGCATTTCTAGGAAGTGATGAGCTAGCGGATACCTTTTCGCGAGGATCTGCAGTGATTTCAAGACTTTGTCCTGTCGACTATCACCGATTTCACGCGCCGGTCGCTGGAAAACTGGTAAACCAGAAGTTGATTGGGGGCTCGCTTTTCAGTGTGAGCCCGATCGCACTTCGCAGGAAACTGTCCTATTTGTGGGAGAACAAGCGCGTACTGACGTTGATTGAAACGGAACATCGAGGGTTAGTCGCTTTCGTCGCGATTGGGGCTACTTGCGTGGGCCGTATTCATATGACGAGAGGAAAAGGCGAGAGCGTGGCGAAAGGAGGCGAGCTTGGCTATTTCGCCTTTGGAGGTTCGTGTGTGGCGACCTTTTTTGAAAAAGGCCGGGTGGACTTAGCCGATGATCTTGTTGCACAGTCGAGCAGGTCAATAGAAGTGTATTCAAAGATGGGCGACCGCTTGGGAACGTGGCGTTAGCTCTTTAGCTGGTCGATTCCGGTTCAGCACTTGTGTTTTCAGCGGATAGGCACGCTTCGCAAATGCACGATTCGTTCCGGTAGCGAAAATCGCGATCCGGATGGGATTTGTCAGTGGCGCCGCATTGTTCGCAAATGTGAAAGGGTTCTGCTTCGAATTTCTCTTTTTCAGCCTTTATGACCGCTACCCTTTTTTTCGACTTGAGCGTTAGCATAATGTCTTTCCCGAAAAACAGGAAGTAATTGGATACGCTGGCGGTGATGAATACTTTGCCCTGCCACCCAGAACTAAAGAAGAATATCAGGAGCATCCCCCAACTGAGCCATCCCAGCCATCTCACTTTTACGGGAAGAATGAAGAAAAGGCGAAATTCAAAATCGGGGAATAGGTAGGCGAAAGCGAGGAATGTTGTTTGGCTCCAGATGAAGTTGGTGATCGGGTAGCCTGGCATGAGAAAGCCGACAGCCATTCCTAGAAAGGCCCCTACGATTAGGTACACGTTGAGCCGAAAAGCGCCCCATTGACCTTCTAACGCGCTGGTTACCATGTAGAAAATATACCAAGCGAAAAACAGGAAAAGCATGCTTCCGACCGCGGGTGGGAAAAAGGGAAAAGCGAATGCCCGCCAAATCTCACCTTGCAGGACCAGCCGGGAATCGAAAACCATGAGTTCGAGAAGCGGGCTCGTTTTGTCGGGATTTAGCGTGCTCATGGCCAGTAGCCAGATCGCCACCTGACCGATGACGATGTACATAGCGATATTGGGTATCGCGTAGGCCCCTAGTTTTCGTTCGAGCTTATCCAGAATAGTCATACAATTTTCGTTCCGGAAAGCGGTTATTCGGGAAAGGGAAATGAGGCAATGGTTTCTATGCTGATCCCTCCGCGGGATTTCTGAATCGTCGTAACGCTGCAGCTTTTTGGGGAAATATCGTTGACGACTCGATCCCGTATTTCCGCTGCTAGCTTCTCGGCAAAAACGGCACGCGAAGCGAATGACCACAAGTAAAGCTTCAGGCTTTTGGATTCGATACAGAGAGATTGGGGGAAGTACTCGATTCTGACCGTATAGAAATCGGGTTGTCCTGTTACGGGGCACGAACTGGTGACTTCGTCAGAGGTCATCCTAACCTGTGTTATCCCTTCAGGAGCTGGGAAAGTGTCCAGCTCCTCTATGGGTTGTTTGACTGATTTTCCCAAGTACTTTGATTCCATTGCCTCCTTAAAAGCACCACAGGTAAGTGGCTATCTTCCTAGTGGCAAGCATGGTTTTGGTAAGGCAGTGGTGAAAAGTAGGCCGCGGGGATTTATCGTTTGCAAACCAGGTCGGGAGACGCAATCAAGCGATCGATGAAACCAATATTGCTCGTACTGGCGGCTGGAATGGGAAGTCGTTTTGGAGGCCTCAAGCAAATCGAACCAGTGGGGCCCAATGGTGAGTGGATCCTCGATTTTTCCGTTTTCGACGCCCTCGAAAGTGGATTTGGAAAGGTGGTATTCGTAATTCGGGAGGAAATGGCGTCGGCATTTAGCGTGGTGCGAGATCGATATGCGGGCCAGGTAGAGGTGGAGTTCGCTTTCCAGAACGCGAGTGACCTGCCTTGTCGACAAGAGCTGGCGGCGAATCGGGAAAAGCCTTGGGGGACGGGGCATGCCGTTTATTCTGCTCGCCAAGCGCTCGATGCCCCATTTGCCGTGATTAATGCAGATGATTTTTATGGTAGGAGCGCCTTTCAATCGTTGGGTTCGTTCCTAGGCCAGCTGGAGGACTCCGCGAACGAGTACGCATTGGTCGGATACGAGCTTGAGAATACATTGTCTGAGAATGGAACGGTTTCTAGGGGAATCTGCCATTCATCGGATGGGATGACGCTCGATTCAGTGGAAGAGCACACCCAGATTCGTAGTGATGAAAATACAGGATCGATTTTAGCTCTAAATGGATCGAATCGAGAGATCACGCTGAGGCGTGATGATCGGGTTTCGCTTAATTGCTGGGGATTTCCAGCGTCGTTCACGTCTTCGCTGGAGAACCTTCTAGAGGCATTCTTAGATCGATACGATGTCGCTACCCAAGAAGAGTTCTATTTGCCTTTTGCGGTGGACTCACTGTTGCAGGCGGGAAAGGTGAAGGCCCGTATACTGGATTGCTCCAGTCGATGGCTGGGGGTGACTCACCGCGAAGACTTGCCTCACGTGAAAGAGGAGATTGCTAAACTGTTCGCCCAAGGCGAGTATGTGGCTCCTTTGTGGTAGGCGTGCTGCCTAGCTTTTAGGGACTACTTTAACGCGGTCTCCATCGTCGAAAAGGTGCAGGTTTTCAACGATCACTTGATCTCCATCTGAAAGGCCATCAAGCACCTCGATCATTGTCACACTAGTGTACCCGAGCTGTATTTTTTTTCGTGATACGATTCCATCTTTAACTACGAGCACGTCATTTCTAACGACTGCCTGTCGAGGAATGAGGAGGGCGTCTTCGTGTTCGTTGAGAGTGATTACGGCATCTCCCGTGAGTCCTGGATCGAGGCGTTCTCTTTCAATGTTTACTTCTAAATGAACGGTGAATCGCTGTGTTCTTGGATCGGCAACCGGAATGATTTTCGCCACTTTCGCGTCGAATTGCTCGAGTTCAATTCCCAGGAAAGAAACTTGGGCAGGCATTCCCGGTCCAATGCCAACAAAATGTTCCTCGCTTACTTTCATTTCCACTATGCGCGTCTGCGAAACGACTTTGGCTACCTGGTAGCCACCGCTGATTAAATCCCCGTCATGGGCGTGGACTTCGGTGACAATTCCGTCAATCGGCGAGATGATCGTCATTTTCTCCTTTTGCCGTTTGAGACTCTTAATCGCGTTCTCCAGATTTTGCAGCGTTTCTTCGTTCGTTAACTTTTCCCGGGCGATATCGTCCTCCGCCTTTTCCACGGCTCGTTGGTATTTTCTGAGGTCCATTTCCCGCACACCGCCATTGTTAAACCGGAACTGTACGTCTTCAAGTGCATCTTTGTGGGTCTCGAGAGAAAGCTCCAAGGGAGATTGGATTTCAAGATTGCGTTGGGCGCGGCTCAATTCGTTCTCCGCTTTTTCTATCTCGAGATCAATATCCCCTGTATCCAGGACGATTAGGACTTCACCGGCAGTGACGGTTCCTCCCTTTTCGAGGTTGGAATTGATGACGCGACCCCCATGTTCACCCTTTATGAACATTTCCTTTTCAGCTAGCACATTAATGGTACCGGGCACTGCGTTGACGGCTATGCCTCTCTCGGTTTCAGTTACGATCGCAATGGGAATAGACCGTGAGAATAGAAGAAACCCAATTACTAGAAGGGCTGCGACGGGGATCAGAATCTTGAATACAGTGCTAACTTTCATTTCGAGTTACTAAATTCTTTCGTTATTGGCTCCGTTGATCGATAAATTTCTGGGCGAATGTATCGAAGCCTAGGAGTGAGGAAATGTTTGCGAGCGCATTGTGGTATTCGGACCGTGACCGATTGGTTCGTACTTCCTGCGTTGCAAATGCGATCTCAACTTTTTCAAGGTCATCGGGTGACGCACGACCGGTTTCGAAGTCCTTCTTCGTATCGTGTAGATAGTTTGATGCCTGGTTTAGCGCTTCCTCATCCCGTTCCAGAATCCGCGCGTTCAAGTCTAGCAGCTTTTTGGTGCGCTGAAGATTGAACTCGTAGGTTGACTTTGCTGACTCGAGTTGACGTTTGACGTGTTCTATGCGGGCCATAGCTGAGATTTTGTTTCCTCTAGTGGCCCTGCCGTCGAATAGGCTCCAGCCAATTGTGATTCCGGCATATACGATCTCTTCAGCTCTTCGTCTTCCGATTTCATCCATTTCGTATTGTGTTAAACCGACCGACAATCCGATCTTTGGTTTAAGACGCTGATTTGAAATGTGCAGATCTTTCTCTGAAAACTCTAATGATTTGGCTTGGGTCTGCACGGAAAGACCTTGGTTCAACCGTTCATCGAAGAGCTGTTCGATAGAGGCGATTTCTGAGGCATTCAAAATGGCTTGCCGCGGAATTTCTGAAAGTAGCCCAGATGAAATCTCTTCGGAAGGAACTCCAGAAAGCCTTGCGATTAGATCAATTTGATCAGCAAGGGTGTTTTTTTTCTTCATTAGGTCGAGCTCGGCTGAGTTGAGGGCGACTTCCAGATTGTAGACTTGAATCGTAGACGCCGTTCCGGCCTTTAGGCGTTCCCGCTCCAATTCGACCCGCGCCTGAGCCCGTTCGAGGTTTCGCTGTCCGAGATCAGCATCCTTTTGCGCTACCAGAATTGCCAGGTATTTTTTTCTAATATCCAGTGCTAACTTCCGATAGGCTTCGAAGGTTTTCAGTTCTTCGATTTCCAGATTGAGGTTTCCTTTAGCCCGGTTTGCTTCGAGCGCTCCCCAGTGGAAGAGTGATTTCGAAAGGGTGAGTGAATAAAGGAGCCGATCGCTGATTTCGGAATCGTCCCTTTCGAAGTCTTGTTCCTTCCGCAAGGTAACATTTGTCCGTAATTGTGGATTCTTGGCAGATTTAGCAACGATCTTCCGCCCCTCGAAATCCCGCTCGACAAGGTCTCGCAGCTGGATGCTCTCAGCTTCAGTCATTGCCGCTTCGAGTAGTGCTCTAAGACCACTGATTGAGTTTTCCGGCAAGTGCTCAGACAGCTTCACCTCACTAGCGTAGGTCCTCGCGGTTGCCGCTGAGAAAAGGGTGACGGCGAATAGGGCTCTGAGTAATCCAATCAGTTTCAATGAAATCCTCTCCAGCATACGTTACGACTTGTCCATTGAGAGAATGATCGGAATCGATGATTGCGAGTGGAAAATAGGCATTTCCCCGAAATAGCCATACAATCGTTGAAATGCGATCGACTAGCGGGTTCCCTCTAATGCTGAAATGATGCGGCAGCTTCGGTGGAAATACGACTGTGTCGTTGTTCTGGAGAATTGGATTTACAGCGGGTTACACGGCGTCGTACTCTGCGTCCCCAATGCGTGCACTAGCAGCCAACCCAGCTTATTTTTGGTTTTATTTCTTCTGGAAAGACCCCGAGGCTGGCTGATCGTGCACATTTAAGTAAACTGCCATTTTAGCAAAAAGCCCTGGGTTCTTATAGAATCCAGGGCTTTTTGCGTTTCTACCAGTATCGCCATGACAACCTATACCATTGAACCACAAACTCCCATGGAATTGGAAACAGGACAGAGCTCCTTACCGATTCCCTCTCCGCAAGATCTAAGGGACCAAATCCCTTGTCGGGCCACAATAAAGGATCTCGTGTCCTCTTCGAGAGCGGAGATTCAGAACATCCTTAGAGGCCTAGACGAACATCGTCCACTCGTCGTTTGTGGTCCTTGCTCAATCCGCGATACGAGCGGAGCATTTGATTATGCTCAGCATATCGTCAAATTAGTCAGCGAAGTCCGCGAAGATATTCTGTTGGTAATGCGACCTATTTTGAAAAGCCGCTTAGCATAGTTAGCTGGAAAGGACTTCTTTATGATCCCGAACTGGAAGGAAGTTCGGCCACGGTTGGCGGATTGTGTTTCGCTCGTTCGATTCTTGCTAGCATAGCAGAGCTTGGGCAACCGTGCGCCACCGAATTTCTCAATCCGATGGTGGCACCTTATCAGTAAGACTTTCTTCCCTATGGTTCCATCGGGGCACTAACGGTCGAGAGCCAAATCCATCGAGAGCTTGCTGCGGGTCTGGATATGCCAATTGGAATGAAGAATAACCTGGCAGGCGAGGCATTGAGCTCAATAAACGCCATCAAAGCCGCGAACCGTCCCCATAGTTTTTTTGCTAATGACGCATAAGGGAGGCCTCAATCACAAACGTCGGAGGTAACCCGTACGCTCACATTTTTATCAGGGGATGAAAGAGCGGACCGAATTTGGGTAGTCGATCGGTGCAGGAAGCGCATACTGCTCTTTCAAGCGGTATTCCACAGCGCCCCGTCTTGCTTGATTGCTCACATTCGAACTCGGGCAAAGACTACCGTCAATAGGCCGCTAACGCCCGGAAAGTGGCCGATCAGTTTCTTAGTAGCAATCCTGAGACTGCCGGATTCATGCTTGAAAGCAATTTGGTGGAAGGAAGCCAGAGATTCCAAGCAGGAGGGGGGGCACGTTTCAGGACAGTCCATTACGGATGGATGTTTTGGTTGGAGTGAAACGGAAACCTGACTCAAGTATATCGCTACTCAGCTGAAAAGGCGATCGCCTGGAAAAAAGAGGTTGCCATCACAATGATTACGAATCTTCTTTTCATCTTCAATTTTTGCGGGCCTAGGTGGTGGAATTGGTAGACACGCCAGATTTAGGATCTGGTATCGAGAGGTGTGGGGGTTCGAGTCCCCCCCTGGGCACCATTTCCTATCGCAAGTAGCTATTTATCAGCTCCCTGCGGATAGACTGAAATAGTTCATACAGCATCCACGCAGAACCAGAATCCAAACTCAGTTTGGGCCACTCGACCACCGCTCCAAAGATTCAACCGTCACCGCGTTTAATTCTCTCCCTTGTCAACTCATGGTGTAAGCACAAATCAATCTCGACTGGATCAGTCAGAATTCGAGCAAACTTGTACTCTGATTCATGAATGTCCGATTTTCTTACGCCGCTCATTTCGTTCCCTCCAATCCAATCTCGAAATACTCTTTACCCTCTTCCTCCCTGGCGAGCTCCCGATAGTGCTGGCGTATGACTCTCAAAGAGTTTCCAGCCTCCATCGAGTTTCGAGTAACATCTCGGTCAGCACGTATTGATAAGTGATAAACGAATGACGGAAGCAGTTCGGCTTATGCTAATCGAAGAGAACCAAATATCAGCTAATCCCAGGCCACTTTGTGTTGGATTTGTAAAAGATTTGTTAAGCAGAGAGTATAGGTTAATAGGTTGGAAAAAAATGCGAAACAGTTAGAATGGGTTTTTCCAATCAATTGAGATTTCTCATAGCATCTGTTTACTGATTCAACCTGGGGTATGGATATATCGGCTTTCTTGTTGCCCCCCAAATTACCATTAGCATGAAGGAAGTGGCCTATTAATTTCCTCAATATTTGAAAGATTTTCATAATCCAAAAAATTTATGACTCAAGTTTTGAAGACCCTTGCTAATCGTGTATCTAGACCAGATTCTTTACTGTCGTTGAGTGCTGAAGACACATTTGTTTTGGCGACGATTAAAAAGGGCGTCCAAGGTAATCGGTTTTGTGAGCAAGATCTTTTGGCTGAGTTTGATCAGCTTGATTGGGCTAAAGTACTTCGAGTCGCGTTCGAAAACCGTGTTGCATCTTTGTTGAGCTATACGCTGGCCCCGGTTTTTAGCAGCGGGAGGATCCCGCAGAAACAGTTGGTAATCTTGAAGAAGTTTTTCTTGGAGACGACACAACGGAATTTGCGAATCAAGCAATCTCTCAAAGAAGTTCTTCTGGCATTTGAGAAGTTTAATATTGATGTCATCGTGTTCAAAGGCGCGACACTAGCGTTCTCAATCTGGCCCAATATGGCAACTCGGCAAATGCAAGATATTGATCTTGTGGTAGATAAAATTAGGTCGATCGAAGCGGCGAATTTGCTAACGGAAATGGGATATTTGTTCACAGGTGACCGAGATTATGATTGGTATTTAAATCATACAAATGAGTTCCCTGACTTCGTGAACCCTGTCAGTGGTATTAGTGTTGAGCTCCATCATAGTTTTTTTACACCTCATAAGTGCTTCAATATTGATGAAGACCTATTTTGGGAACGATCTTCAATTAGCAAAATTGACGGGATTTCTGTTAAGGTTTTGAACCCAAATCAATTGCTTATGTTTCTATGTCTCCATGTTTCGATAGGACATTTTCTACAGGATAATATTCGAAGTCTTTTGGATATAGCCTTGGTTACGAGGGGGTTCAATGGGGCGTTTGATCCTGAATTATGGGGAAAAATGTTACTGGAACCTCGGTTGGGTCCACTTCTCGCTTTGCCGATTTCGATAAGTTCTAAAGAGTTTGGCGCTGATTTTCGAGGTTTCGTGAAAGATCCTGAAAGTGCGCTATCGTTGCACTATAGTGGGATGAGTTTAAAGATCTTAGAAAAAGCGAAGGCTCATTTTTTGCTTAAAATAAGGGCAAAAAATACCTACGAAAAAGTGCTTCGAAGGATCTCCATGGAAATCGTTTACAGACCTGAGCTCGGACTGTTTAGAAATGTGATTTGCAGTTTCTTTCCACAGCCAAACTACACATTGGTAGGCGTTAATAGCTCGTTTTCGAAGAAATTTGTGAGTTTTTGGATTCGATTATTTCGGTTAGTGAAAATGAAACAGCACCATGCACCAAATGAAGAGTCTGGTGATTAATGATTTACCATGGGGGTCGATATAGCCTTTGTTTAATGATAAACTAATTATGAAAAACTCTAGGTATCAAATTAACGCCCCATCAGTCGTTTCTGAAGCGATCGATGGTGAAGTTGTAATCGTCAACATGGACAACGGTAACTATTACAGTATCGATGATTCAGGTGCTTTTGTTTGGGACGCAATTTGCCGCGGAGCAAATCTTCTGGAGATCAGGGGGATTGTGGAAAGAAGTTACTCGAAATCCGACGTAGATATTGATGCTATTATCTGCGAGCTTCTTGAGCAGTTCCTCAAAGAAGAACTCCTTGTTGAGGCCAGCGATCAGAATAAACCAAGTGGAGACGATTTGGTTGCGAGTTCCTTCGATTGTACTTTCTCTGCTCCCGAATTGAAGAAGTACACGGATATGGAGGAATTGTTGCTTCTCGATCCCATTCACGACGAAGGAGAAGAACTCGAAGGGGCTAAAGCAGCTGAATAACTGCGTTATTATTCGTTGATCCAAGATGATCTTCTCCCATGGAAGTAGTAGTATTGATATCGATGAGGAACGATTGCCTAAGTTAAGTGTAATCGTACCTTTCTATAATCAATATGATTTCGTGGAAGAGGCTGTGAAAAGTGTATTGGCGCAAAGGTATCCCAATCTGGAACTTATCCTTGTGGATGACGGCTCAAACGGCGGTCCCTTGAAGAACCTATCCGAATTGAGCGATTCCATACGCTTTCTTCGCCAAGAAAACGCGGGCCCGTCCGCCGCCCGTAATTACGGTATTGGTGAAGCAACAGGTGAAATTTTTGCCTTTCTCGACAGTGATGATGTGTGGCCGGAGGACAAACTGAAGAGTCAAATCTTACCTTTGCTAGTCGACCATGGACCTGTTATGGTTATAAGCCAACTAAAGAAACTGGTATCGTCTGAAGCTAATGCTGGATCCTTTGAAGTTGAGGGTGATTCGTATTACACGATCCAACTTGGTTGTTTACTGGTAAGAAAAGAGATTTTCGAAACAGTTGGATTGTTTGATGAAGGCCTTCAGTACAGCGAGGACCAGGATTGGTTCCTCAGGGCGCGTGAGCTCGAAACACCGATGGTGCGACTTGCCTGTGAAGGTCTCCACTACAGGAGTCATGCAGCGAGTTTAACGCGGCGTGAGAATCGACCGCGTGATTTTGGTTTGATCCAAGTTTTGAGGCGTTCACTGAAACAAAGGAAAACCAGTGGAGGCGGGGCTGTCCAGTTACTTCTCTCGATGTCGGATATTCCCGAATGGAGTGAGGCAAGGTGATAAGCGCTGTAGGTTTACAGCTAAGAGAATTGCGTGTTAGCGTAATCATTCCCTTATACAACGGCGAGAGATATTTGCGGCAAGCTCTCGACAGTGTGCTCAATCAAAGTTTTGCTCCGTTTGAGGTTATCGTTGTAAACGACGGATCCACAGACGGGAGTAGCGATATACTAGATACGTATGGAAAGCATATCGTGCGAATTGACCAAACTAACGCTGGTACTGCGGCTGCAAGAAACGCAGGGGTTGATGCGTCGGAAGGCGACTTACTCGCTTTCCTCGATCAGGACGACTATTGGGTTGAGGATAAGCTCGAGAAACAAACCAGTATCCTGTCGAAGGATTCTGACACTCAAATTGCGTGGGGACTGGTGCAGCAATTTATTAGTCCGGAATTACCAGAAGAATTCAGGAGGCGTTACCGGTGTCAGGAAGAACCTGTTTCAGGATATTTGCCATCTGCTCTTTTGATTCGAAGAAAGGCGCTTGAGAAGGTCGGGCCTTTTAATGCGCGTTGGAAAATTGGCGAATGGGCAGATTGGTATGCCCGTTATAAACAATCAGGAATTTTGAGCGAAAATATTTCCAAAATCGTAACCTATAGACGGATACACGAAGGAAATAAAGGAATTACCATGGCTGAAGACCGAAAGGAATACATCAGCTTGATTAGAGAGAATCTAGAACGGCAAAGAGCCAAGAAATAAAATGAACCATTTAGATCAAGATAGACTCGCTTACTTCAATATGGCGGAGGAAGGGTTTAACAGAGCGATTGACTCGATGGGCGGTGCTACGGTGAAGCGTTTTCGTATTGCCGGTAAATCGGTGGAGATGAAATTTGCGGGACCTGCTTTGGTTCGTAAGCTGACTGCCGCTATCGGTCACCTCGAAGTTGAAAAGGCAGGAGAACCTGAGTTAACGATTCAGATCTTTGACAGCGTCTCTACAAAGACTCCTTTGCCTTTGATGCTTTCGAGTCTAGTCGACCTGCTACAGCTCCGCTGGTTCGAACGATTGGGCATTCGCAAGGAGATAAATGGCTTCCACAGTGATTTGATGCGCACGATCTTCCATCTGGGGCCTGATATTCTCAGTCTTTACAATACGCAGACGAATTCTGCGGTTTATTGGATCAAAAGCGTCGATGACGTTCCGTATTACGAAGAAGGATACCCGCTTACGCCGATCTTGAATTGGTGGCTCGAACAAAATGGCTTTCAACTCGTGCACGCTGCATCTGTGGGCAAGGAGGAAGGTGGAGTGATTATCTGCGGCAAGGGAGGCAGTGGAAAATCTTCGACCGCTTTGTCCTGTATAAATTCACGTCTGAAGTTTTTGGGAGACGACTACTGTGCCCTAGATACTTCGAACCCCTATGAACCGCGTATTTGGAGTCTATATAGCACCTCGAAGCTGAAAGGCCCAGACGACATAGCTCGCTTTCCCCGGTTCAGGGATTTGATTTCAAACCTGGATAGACTGGGAGAGGAGAAGGCGCTCCTTTTTCTCAATGAACACCTGCCCGAATGCCTGATCGAGTCCTTCCCTTTGAAAACGATCTTTGTTCCTCAAATAACGGGACTTCCGGATACGACTGTTTCCGATATTTCATCGATTGCCGCTTTGCGTGCGCTTGCCCCGAGCACTATGTTCCAATTGCCTGGAGATGGTCCCGCTTCCTTTAAGAAGATGTCTGGGGTAGTTAAGTCCGTTGCCTGCCATCATCTTGATCTAGGTACGACGATTGAAGGTATTCCCGATGCGATTGCCGATTTTCTAAATGACATTGAATGAATAAGCGAAAGCTAAGCGTCAGTGCAATCTTAGTTGCGTATAATGGGGCCACCTATCTTGAGCGAGCCCTTGATTGCGTGTATTCACAGAGTAGAACTCCGGATGAAGTGATCCTTGTGGATGATGGTTCTACGGATAATACTGCCGAAGTTGCAAAAAAGTATCCAAGCATACGTTATGTGCGCCAAGAAAATGCCGGACCATCCTCAGCCAGAAATCACGGAGTACGTCTCGCTGTTGGCGACACTGTCTGCTTTTTGGATGTCGACGATTTTTGGGAATTGGATAAGCTAGAACGAGAGATCGGGGCGTTGGAGAGCGATGATTCCATCGATATTGTTCAAGGGAAAATCGTAGACGTTGAGGCGAATGAGTCTCATGTAGTCGGTGAGGAATTGGAACTTCGGGTTCTTGCGCCCGCTTACCATTTTGTGAACCTAGGCAGTCTGAGTATTCGCAAGAGCTCGTTTGCGAAGATTGGCAAATTTGATGAAAAACGTACTCAGAACGAGGATACTGATTGGTTTCTCCGTGCGTGGGAACAAAATTCCAATAAACTGCTTCTAGAGGATGTGAGTCTTTACTATTCTATTAGTGAAGACAGCCTAAGCGCTGGCGGTAGCGCGAGTGCACAGAGCCTACCTTCGCTCCTAAGGCAACATCGTGATCGAGCGGGTTCGAATTCGAGTATTCGGCCCAAGGTAGGCTTAAAAGATTTTTTTGTTGGATTCCCGGATCGCAGTAAGCGCAAGTGGAACGGAAATCTAGTGAAATTCCGTTTTAGAGATCGGGAGAAAAAAATGGATTTCGAAGATGCCGTTTCCAAGGAGAACATGCAAATTGAACAGCAGTTCAAATTAGCTCGTGTATGGAAAAAGCGAGGGCGGTGGAAGCAGGCCCTTGAGAGTTACCGTCGGTTTGTCGAGAAACGGCCGAAGCACGCGATCGCCCATATCGAAATGGGTTCAGTGCTTGAGGAATGCGGTAAGCCAAGCGATGCACTCGATTTCTATGCTAAGACTCTTGAAGCGTTTCCCAACGAGGCAGAATTGCATAAGGCCTACATTAACTTGATCGATCGCGAACAAGGTTTGATTGAGGCCTTCAGGCTCTATGATTTAAAACGATTGGATAACAAGGAATTGGACTTGCCTGAAGATGCCTTGGTTTGCGCTTTTGTCTGTCGAAACGAATCGCAGCGCTTACCTTATTTTCTGCAGTACTATCGCGAGCAGGGGATTACTCATTTTTTTGCGATCGACAATGTTTCGGACGATGGATCTGTCGATTACTTAGCTGAGCAAGATGACGTATTTCTTTGGCAATCAGGATTGTCGTTTAATAAGGCCAATTTCGGATCGGTCTGGTTTGAAATTGTATTGCGTTCCTATGCTCTCGGTCGTTGGTGCGCTACGGTTGATGTAGATGAATTGCTCTATTATCCAGATTGTGAGACGGTAAAATTGGCAGACTATTGCTCATCGTTAGATAAACTGGGGAAACGAATACTGCCGACGGTCCTTCTTGAGATGTACTCTAAAGGTCCTGTGGCCGATGCATTGTATTCGCAGGGCAATCCATTTTTAGATACGTGCCCTTATTTTGACTCTCAGTTTTACCATTCACGCTTCGAACGTGCAGGGCCGTTTCGGAATTTGACCTATTTCTTTGGTGGTGCTCGTGAACGTGTGTTTGGGCAGAATGATGCTTTTTGTCAAAGTAAGGTATCTTTGATCAAATACGATGAGGATACGATTCTCGCGGGCGGTCAGCATTGGACAAACCTCCCACGAGATGTAGTTGCAGAGTCTCGAGGTTGCCTGTTGCATTTCAAGTATTTCTCCGACTTTGCAGGCAAAGTTACGGAAGAAGTAAAAAGAAAAGAGCATTACCAGAGTGGACTTCAGTACCAGCAATACGTTAGCCGTTTGGATAGTGATGCAAAGGGATTCACGCTTTATGATGTTCTACACTCTGTCGAGCTCACTCATAGCGAGCAGTTGATCGAAAATGGGGTCATGAAACGGGCGACTGAGGTCGAGGAACAGGGTCAAAGAGGAGGCTTGGAGCTTCCAAAAATCTCGAAATTTGAGACAAAAACGGTCAGGCCCTTGTTATCTGTCATTGTAACCGTTCACGACCGAGTGACTCATCTTCCACGGTGCCTCGAGAGCATTTTGTGTCAGGCTGCAGTTCCGGAAGAGATGCAGATTGAGGTTGTGGCGGATTTTGTTTCGCCTGAGAAAACCGACGAGATTCGAGATATAGTGAACGAGATCGGAAAAGGTCGGGTTGCATTTTTTCCGATTCAGGAGAAAAGGGGCCATCCACACATTTTCAACCTTTGCATCGAGCGGGCTATCGGAGATTGGGTCCACATCGTCCACGATGACGATTGGCTTGCCCCTGGTTTCTATCAATCCATCTGTAGAGGCATCAAAACTGTACCTGAATTGGGGGCAGCATTTAGTCGATATGCCTTGATGGGCAAACAAGGCGAAAGGAAGTGGACTTCGTTTCTGGAGCGGGAGCATCCGGGCGTAATTGAAAACTGGACGGATCGAATTGGCGTCTACTGTCGTCTCGCCTTCTCTTCCATGGTCGTCAAGCGTAGTGTTTTCGAAGAGCTCGGTGGATTTTCGCCGAGTGTTGGTTCTGCGTTTGATTGGGATATGTGGAAGCGTGTTGCTGTGAATTACCCGGTTTGGTATGAGCCCGAACAGCTGTTGTTCTGTGGTCGTGAGGGAGATTCGCTAACAGATGGTTTGATGCTTAATGGGCAGCAAATTAAGGACAGTCTACTATCAATTGAGCTTTCGAAGTCCTACTGGCCAGAAACTTCCAAGACTCGAATTGAGGAAAGTGCACGAGAGCACTATGCCGACTATGCAGTGAGTCTCGCCAAGCAACAGATCGAACTTAGGGAATACGAAGCGGCTTTCAGAAATATTTCGAGTGGATTGAAGACAAGTCGCTCGAAGGCCATCCAATCCAAACTTCTCCGTATGCTCGCTTCTGTCCGATGGGATGCATGAACGCATGAAATCAGCTGCAGAAATAAAATTCCACCTGGGCAAGGTTTGGAAATTGAAGGGCGATCGTAAAATGGCGCGAATTACTTTTCAGGCTGCCGTGGAGCTGGATAGTGATTTTGTCGATGCTCGAATCGCTCTCGCTGACATGCTGCTGGACGAAGGCGAAATAACGGAAGCCCTTCATCATTATGATACTGCTTTGGAGGTCGATCCAAAGCATCCGAAACTTGTCTTTCGCGGTCATTATCTAAAGACGCGGGTTAGCAAGAAGGCGGATGTTTCGGTTCAAGAAATTAAGTCGTATTCAAACTGTATTGACGGAAAAATTTGTATCAACCGGCAGAAAGTGTTTTCGTGCCATCGAGGCGGTTGGAATCTGGCAATCGATTCGTTAAAGAGCCTTCATCATCAAGATGGTGTGTACCTCGATTCGTTCATAGAGGACAACTTCGCCTGGAAACACTGGAAGGAAGGAGTGCGTGAGCCAAATGTACTGAAGAGGCTTATGCACGAAGGAGGTTTCGAGGCCTTAGCAACGTCTGAAGAGAAGGGTATTACTCCATACAAACGTCCTTGGATTGGAGTTATCCATAATCCTCATCGCATGCCTTCTTGGTTCCATCCTCAAGAGAGTCCGCAGGCGATCTTTGCGAAAGAGATCTGGAAACGAAGCATGGAGCACTGTAAAGGCATGATTTGCCTTTCAGATTACCAGGCGGAATGGTTGCGTTCCCAGGTTGATTGCCCTGTCTTAAGCTTAATCCACCCTGCTGAAATTCCAAAGGCTCAATTTAGTTTTGAACGTTTTAAACAGAGCCGTGAGAAGAAGATTGTACAAGTCGGCTGGTGGCTTCGTAGGCTCAATGCGATTTATGCTCTTCCATTGGCCGAGGGAAACGCTGCTGGTTATCAAAAAATTAGGCTTGTTCCGCGGTTCTTCGACGACGCGGATCGCTACTTGACGGAACTTATGGCTAAGGAAGCGGAAAATATTAGCATCCCGCTGTCCAAAGCGTATTCCGCGAATACGCACGAGATCCAACACCTTCCCAACGATGAATACGATAGCCTTTTGAGCCAGAATATAGGATTTGTGGATCTATATGATTCCGGCGCAAACAACACGGTAGTCGAATGCATTGCCCGTGCAACTCCGCTACTCGTGAACAAACTCCCAAGCGTGATCCAGTATTTGGGAGAAGACTATCCATTTTACTACGAATCCCATGAAGAGGCGGCGGAAAAAGCACTCGACATGGAACTAATTAAGAAAACAAACGGTTACCTAAAGCAGTGTTCCACTCGCGGTAAGCTATCATTCGACTTTTTTTACGAAAGTTTCAAGTCTAGTGATTTGTACCGTTCTTTACCTCTGCCAGGAAAGACCGTTTGATAAGAGATGCCAGAGCAATTACAGACTAATAAAGGACCTGAAGCATACTATAAGTTAGCTAGTGTGTGGTTGTTGCGTGGCAAGGCAGACCTGGCTGTCGAAGCGTATCGCAACGCGCTTGATGTTGATCCTTTTTTCGTGCCAGCGTGTTTGGAGCTTTCCGCGTTGTTGATCGAACGTTCGGAATTTGAGGAGGCTCTCTCCCTTTGCCTGCGTGCAATCGACGGGAATCCAAACAATCGGTTGCTCTTGGACCGAATCAAAACGATCAGAGAGAAAAAAGCGAGCGGAGTAGAGAAGCGCCAAAAATCCCTATCCGGAATAATTGGACCTCGTCGCATTAAGAACGATGAAAGGCAAGCGATTCTAGTGTATTCAGATTGCTCGGGCAAAGATGGGGCGGAGCAATGTAGCCACATAATAATGCTGGATCTTGAAGAAGCCGGCTATCGAGTCGTTTGCGCCCAGCCCTTCGCGGAGCATTCGCTGGTAGCTGAACGTATGAGACTCGGGATTGAGCACTATTGGTTAGGGGAGGAAAATCTCTATGCTGCTACAGATATAAAAGGGCTCTCGCTCGAAGATTGCCAAGATCTCTTTTCAGTGGTTAAACCTGATCTGGTGTTTTTCTCAGACGGTTCACCGTTTTCAAGCCTTCACGCCAAAAAGAAGGCGATAGAAATGGGAATACCCTTTGTCATTCTTACTCATTGCGTAAATAAACAGTGGAGGGTGGAAAGAGCCCCGCTCATGGGTGACTTGCGACTAGTTTTCGAAAATGCCGAAGAGCTTGTGTCTGTATCCAACAAGAACCTTATCGATCTACGAGCCAATTTCTCTCTCCCAGTCAACAAAGGCCGAGTCATTTATAATGGGCGTCCTGACAAATTTTTTCAGAAACGCGACCTATCCACTCGATTGCGTATTCGTAAAGAGTTAGAAATTTCGAAGAACGCTGTGGTTTGTACGACAATTGGTCGCATGGAGGTTATGAAAGGGTACCAGTACCTGCTATCGGCGATTGAAATTTTAAAGAATACTACTATCTGGCCAGAGCTCCAGTTTGTTTGGATCGGCAATGGTACCCTAGAGAATCGCTTTCGTTCAATGGCTGCTGAAATGGGAGTGGATGATTCAATACATTTTCTTGGTTCTCGGAATGATATCGAGGATGTCTTGGATGCCTCGGACCTCTTTGTTTTACCTTCTCAGTACGAAGGGATGCCGCTCTCGGTAATCGAAGCAATGGCGAAGCGTTTACCGGTAATCGCAAGTAATGTAAGCGGAATACCTGAAGCTCTCGGCTCCACTGGGTTTTTGATCCCTGATCCGCGAGCGAATCCGACTCTGGCGTCGGAACAGATATCTTCCGTTATAGAAACATGGGGTCCACGAATTAGGAACGGTGAGAAAATGGGGCAGAATGCGTACGAACGAGCCTGCAAGCTTTTTAAATCAAAAAAGATGCTGCAATCATACCGCGAACTCGTGTCCTTAAAACTAACTAAAAAGCTTCCGCAGACTTACGAGATTCCAACGCTGGCATCCGTTCAAACGGAAGATTTTGGATCAGTGGGCGAAGGTGTTTGAGGAAGTTTGAAACTAAACCGAAGAGATTCCATTATGAATAAAAGTGCGTGGAGTTATTACTTAAGCTTCTACAGGAATAAATACAAGCAAATCTCCATCATAATTATACTTTCGATTATGCAATCGATCGCGGTATTTCCTATAATTTTTGTAGTTAATTACTTAATTGATACGGTTATACCTGAAGGTAATCTAAAGACTCTACTATATGCTTGCTTATCCTTATTAGGTTTAATATTTACCGGAGCAAGCTTGAGGCTTGTCATAAGTCGCATGTCAATAAATACTGGGGCCAAGCTGTTGAAAGAGATCAGAGAGGACTTGATCTCGCGTTACTACAGACTTCCTCTCGATTATATTAAAAACCTTGATACCGGGAAAACGCACACGATATTTCTTGCTGACGTTGATCGTATCGGAGCAATAGCGAATGTGTTGATCTCCACCTTTTTACCTTCTTTGTTCGCTTCGTGCGTCCTCGCGGGTGTTTTAATTAACATCGAGTGGCGCCTATTTGTCTTACTAATTTTATTATCCCCTATTCAAGTAATCGTAACACGATTTTGCTCGGAAAAAATAAGGAAAAAAGTCGATTTACACCGTAAGTCTTTTCAGTTCTTGGCTAAAAAATTGTGGTTTGTTTTATCGATGGCCGAATTAACGAGGCAGCAAAATGCAGAAGCGACTGAATTAAGAGAACAACAAAATAACCTAGATGAATACCTGAAGCGACATGTGGATATGGATATCCAAAAAGCAGATTATGGTGTTTTTCAAAATTTTATAACTGGATTTTGTGGAATTATTACTCTGTTTACGGGAAGCTATTTGATATCTATCGGTCTTATAAGCTTGGGTGAATTATTGTCCTTTTATATTGGTGCTAAGTTTTTGCAGACTTATTTTAATCCCCTGATAGCCGCGATACCGTTATTGGTGTCCGGTAATGAATCGCTTAACGGGGTTTTCCAATTAGTGGACACGAAGAAGTCTTTACCGTATACGGGTACCGCCCCAATAAATTTCAAAGGAAATATACGATTAAATAATATCTGTTTCAGTTATGGTAGTAATATTGTTTTGGAAAACGCGTCCATGGAGCTAGCTCCAGGCAAGATTACGTTATTGTTGGGGCCGAATGGTTCAGGTAAAAGCACTATCACGAATTTGGTCATGGGATTTTACCGACCTGGAGATGGTTTTCTGGCGGCAGAAGGAATCCCCTTTGATGAAATCAAAATGAGTGATTTAAGATCTGGGATAGCGATCGTTCCGCAAATTCCGCTCCTGTTTCGAGGATCCATTTACGAGAATCTTATATACGGTTCTAACAAGTCGACAATGGAGGAAGTAATTGAATGTACGACTAAAACAAATGCGCACGATTTTATAAAAAACTTACCGAATGGCTATAACACTAATCTCGATGATGTTGGGGAATTGATTTCAGGAGGGGAGAAACAGCTAATTACCATTAGTCGTGCATTATTGCGAAAACCAAAAGTATTAATATTAGATGAGCCAACTAATCATTTGAGTGATGCATCGGTTAATAAACTATTAGACGCGCTAGCTAACGATAAATTAAACAGAACTACTTTTATTATATCTCATGAATGCACGATTTCTAAGTATGCTGATGAAATCTTTAAGATAGAGAACCACAGGTTGAATAAAGTATACTAAAGTTTGTGAATCCAAAAATAATTTTCCACTTCTAGATACGGAGAGACGAACTTCTTACAACCGAAGCCTTTATTCGCTAAAGTGGTGGGTTATAAAAGAGAATCACGGAGACGGTGGCACCCGGATGTTGGTGTACGATTCATAGTTAATCCAAGCGGTTTTACTATCCAGAAATATACAACTAATACAATAGTATAAAGATGCTCTTCTGTGGATATACAAAAAAATTTTATATTAAATAAAAATAGTTAAAGAAGATGATCCCTTATTGGCTTGTATTTAGATTTCAGAGCGCCAAGTGTAGGGACACCTGATTCGGTCTAACTTTAGAATTTAGGGCATCGCGAACACGGGAAAGTCAAGTCGTATAATAATGTTTTTAATGCAAGGTTAGTCACGTTTAAAAAAATTAATAATGTAGAAATGAAAAAATTTATTGTATACTATGCTATTGTTGTTGGCGTCGTCGCATTTGTATCTTTCTTCCTTCACAAAAGCGAAGATCCAATTTGGGCCTTCGTTAAAGAAGAGGGAGCATGGGTTCTGAAAAAGAACGGAAACAGCTTCTTTATCAGGGGAGCAGTCATGCATCATAAAGTCAGTCGTCCAGAGTTGTTTAAAAAGATTGGCGGTAATGTAGTAAGAATAGAAGCTAATCTGGATTTGATCCGTAAAGCTTATGATAGCGGATTGTATTCTCACGTGAACTTGCCGATACTTCATCAACGAGACGGGATGGATTGGGATTGTGAAGCTCAAGTAAAAGAGCTAGAGATGAAAATTATCGAAATTGTTAATAAGTTAAAGCATCATCCGGGAATATTAATGTGGTCCTTGGGTAATGAGCACGCAATTATCCCTGGCTCAGATGTGATGGAGGGTGGGTATAATAAAAACGTTTGGGAAAGATTAGATAAAATAGCGAAAAAAATTAAAAAGGAAGACCCCGACCATCTTGTGGGCTACGCGGTATCTCCGTTTAACGTGGAGCAGAAGCTTAGTGAAATCGTAGAGTACAGCCAAAACTTGGACTATATTGGACTAAATACGTATGAAAAAATGAAAGAAAATTTGTTAACGGCCATCTCTGTGTGGAAAAAGCCAATATTAATAACAGAGTGGGGGATCGATGGATGGTGGAGTAAAAATTGGAAAGGGCACCGGACAGCAAGAGTGGAGTCTACGAGTTTTGAAAAGAGCAGACTTATTGGTGAGAGATGCCGGGTCCTGGAGAGCTCAAGAAACCTTTGTGTTGGAGGTATTGTTTTTTTCTGGGGTGACAGAGATGAGCAAAGTTCAACTTACTGGGGATTGCTACATGAAGATCGTAAGACGGATTCCATTGGTGCCCTTGCGGTTGTGTGGGGCGGAGATTTAATTAGGGAACCTACTCTGGAGCTAAGCAGACCAAACATCGAAAATCCGAACGGTGCAAAAATAAAAAAAGTTCAATTCGTACGTAGGAAAGAAAAAAAATCGCTAAAAGAGAACGAAAGCCTATCTGTCGGGTTAGAGGGCGGACAACTGTATGAGGCATCGGTGTTCGTAGAAAATGCTTCTGAGCGAGAGATTGATTACAGTTGGGAGATTCGCAATGGACTTGGAAAAAAGGTATATGGAAAAAGTATAAAAAAATTAGTGCTTTTGGAGGGGCTTATCGTGGGAGAAGAAGGCGCAAAGATAACCTTTAGAGCACCGAAAGAAAATGGTATATATCGAATACATGCGTTTGCGGCAGAGGGCGAAGATTATGTTGCCTATTCAAATACTATTTTTACGGTTGGCCGTGTTAAACCCAAAGAAAAGAAAGAAATAGATAAAAAATTTGAAAACGATCTACCAACTTTGATCCCCTGTGATTTAGGTCCAACAAAGACAAGTTGATTGATGCTTTCGAATTATTAGTGACGTGTAACTATCCTATAAATATAATCTGATCAAATATATAAACTAATTTATAAGGTATATTTATCAACTTTTAGGGTATATTCTAACCGATACATAATCGACACCATTTGGATATTGGAAACCAAGCAGGCCAAGCTCTTACAGCAGATTAGTTAGTAGCGAATGCCTACCTCGACTAGTCGATCTAAAAAGGATATCCGATAAGACGGATCAAGTGATCATAAGGGTTCCACGTTTATGTTAGTTATTTAAAACGTTCTAAATGTTTTTAATTAACTTATGTTGTGAAGACCTCACAATTTTACTACTGAATCGAGCTCGAATTAACTTTTAAGATATTACTCTAACCAGAGTCTACTAACCGTATAGTTTTAAGCTAACGTCTGCTCCTTTCGACCGCTTTTTAAATCCTTTCTTTGCTATCGATCCATAGGTGGGAATTCGGCTCGATCTTGAGAATAGTATTCTTGGCTTGGCGTTAAAGCGGTGCTTCGTTGCGATCTCAATGGGAATTGAAAACGGTGCGGAAGCGTGAAGTTGATGAACTTGGAGCCGGACATCACTGCTGGCGGCGCTGCTTGCCTAAACGCTCCGGCCCCGGATCCGCCGGCTGAACAAGTCCATGACTGTCGCCGAGTACAACAACTGCTCATCGATCTTTGGGTAAGTGGTGGCAGCTAAACAGACCTCGTCCAGCGTGCTGGGCTTGCGGTTGGCTTTGAGCAGGTTCAGGCTGCCGTGGTCGTGTGGGATGTCGGTTCCATAAGGCTTGTAGCGATTGCTCTGTTCGTCCTGGATGCCGATTTCGCGAGTCAGCCGCAAAGCGCGATCTCTCCCGTAGCCAAAGCTTTTTTCCCGCAAGTGAGCTTGGATTGGACGATACCCGAAACGCCCCTTCGACAGCCGGTATGTCTTGGATATAGCTTCTTTTGAAAGACCGCTCTCGCGGTCCATAGACGAATGTTTGCGGCTTTTCCAGTTGTAGTAGCCCGAGCGCGACACCTCCAGAATCGAGCACGTCTGCTCCGCCGAGCACAGTCCTTCGCTTTCGCTTATTTCTTAATGGTTTTGAGGAGAGTGTATAGCGGTGGGAACTTAGCCAATACTCTCGAAGCCCGATGCCTCAGCTTTTCTTTTAGAGTTGAGCCTGGAATTTTTGGAAAACCCCATTTCGGGGTATTCAATCCCATTGCTAGATGGATTCCTGATGGTCTCCAGGTATCCTTGTCGAGAATTCCAAAATTCCCTTTCCAGTCCCATTGTGTCCAAGCTATCCCCGCTTTTTCGAATGAACTGACTACGTCGTAGAACCAGAGTTTTTGTAATTCCAGGGGTACTTTATGGTAACAGCCAAATTCTCCGCAATGGATTGGATGCATTGCCTGTTTGGGGTTGCTATCGACGTCTTTTAGTATATTCTGTATGATAGTTAAGGTGACGGGTAGGTTTTCCCTTTTCGGGTAGGGTCCTAGGGATTCTAGCTCTTTTTCGAATTGCTTTGGAACAGGGCGACCGGGGTAGGTGACAGGACCTTCATATTTTCCCGTAGCACTCCAGGGAGTTTTATTATGAGTGAATAGGTGGGGGTGGTAGAAGTGGAAAGATCGGATGATGTTTTGATCTCTTGCATCTAGTTTTAGATGCTTCATCTTTACTGGCCATTGAAAAAAGTTTGGACCAATTACGAGCGTTCTGTTTGGTTCTTTCTTTCGAATGAAATTGTAGATCTGGGCTAGCACATTGTTCCAGTCTTCGTCCGAAGGGGCGAGGGGTTCGTTAAGCAATTCATAGGCTAAGGAACTCTCTGGCGTGCTTTTGAAATGTGAGGACAATTCGGACCATTTATCACAAAAGAGGTCAACTTCGTTTGAGTCTAAAAATAGTGCCGGTGTTATAGCACCCATTGAAGAAAATTGGTGTGATTTAAGTTCCTGAAAACATAGGATAACCTTGAGGCCTGCCTTGATTGATTGGTTTACTACATGATTAAGTTGCGAGAATGCTTCGGCGTTTTTTTCACCATTACTAAACCATAATCGATCTTCAACGAAAGGTATTCTGATATGGTCAAAGCCGAGTTTCAGAATCTGAGAAATGTCTCTTTCGTTGAAATAGCTTTTTCGGTCGCCGCGTGGAAGGTGCTTGTCGACGAATAGATGGGAGATATTTGTTCCTCTGCTGATGCGAAAACCATTTTTATTCATACCAGTATTTTTCGTGGAGATAAAGTGCCTTTGGTCTTTTTAGGTGTGTTTTGGGTTTCAACGGTTATAGGATTAGGTCGTGTATTTCGGTCCAGTGGCTTATTATGTGTAATTGTACTGCGTGAGGTTTCTTTAGGAAAAATGTTCCGTAATGAGTCTGCTAGGCGCTTCTTAGTTGATACGCCCTTGAGTGTCAAAAATTGTTTCAAAGTGCACCTGCCGTCATCGTTTCGAAAGGCTCCAAGTGAACGTGAGGTTTTAATGAGTTTCATGCGGTTTTAGGGCAAGACTGATTTCTCAACCGGTAGCTTTTGCCTTTTATTTTGATAAGTTGGGCATAGCGAAGGAAGCGGTCTAGGATAGCCGGGTTCAATGATCGTCTCGTTCATGCGACCGTCAATAAGTACAAAATCTTGATGTGCGTCTTCACTGATCATCATTGCTTCATCGAGGGAGTCAGTGATGCGTGCGGTATTTCTTCCCCAGACAGCCACTTGTTCGTCAGGGCTGAGTTCATCAAGGGCAGAGTTTACGGCGTTGATCCATTTTCCGTAATCGGTTCCGAGAAGGTTGATGGGCCAGCGAAGACGGGAGTTCAGCGGTATCCCCTATTTCTCAACAAATAGTGTACTTAGATTTTTTCCTTTATTTCGTACGCGGGAGAGGTGAACGTTCGAAGCACCAAGAATCCCAATACCTTTATGACAGTGAAAACACCAACGCTAGAAACTCTACTCCTCGGCCCAGGGCCGTGCAATATTTCTGAGGATGTTCGCGAAGCGCTTTCACGACCTTTGCTGGGTCACTTGGATCCAGGATTCATTGCGGTTATGGAGACTGTAAAAGGTCAACTTCGCCAAGTCTTCGATACTAAGAATACGGTTACGTTTCCGATTTCTGCGACGGGTAGTGCCGGTATGGAGTTTCTTTTGGCGAACTTCCTTGAACCCGGAGATAAAATCGTCGTGGGGGTCAACGGCGTGTTTGGCGGACGTGTGGCTGCCTTGTCTGAAAAATTGGGAGCGAAAGTTATCCGCATGGAGCAAGAATGGGGAAGAGCCATCGACTCCGAGACCTTTTGCCAAGTCGTCAAAGAGAACTCCCCCAAAATTGCGGCTCTGGTTAATGGGGAAACGTCCACGGGCGTTTATCAGCCAATGAGTGGCATTGGAGATGCTTGTCGCGATGCGGGGTCCCTGCTGTTTGTTGACTGCGTTACATCCCTCGCCGGTATGCCGGTTCACATCGATAAATGGGGGGCCGACCTCGTTTTCTCTGGAACGCAAAAATGCATTGGGGTGCCTCCGGGATTAGCTCCGGTCACGGTTTCCGAGCGAGCACTTGAGGTCTATCGCCAGCGCTCGAAACCGACACCCAGCTTTTACTTCGATCTGGACGCGATTTTGGCCTATGTTGATGGGGAAGGTGGCCGGAGCTATCACCACACCGCGCCGATTAGTATGGTGTTCGCCCTAGAAGCCGGATTGAACAAAATCCTCGCTGAAGGCCTCCAAACCCGATGGGAACGGCATGAGGATGCGGCAGCTTACTTGAGGTCGGAATTGGCCGTATTCGGATTTGAGCCGGTCGTTCCACTAGGAGAACGATTAAACCCGTTGACGACCCTCTACCTTCCCCGCGGATTAGACGATGCGGTCATCCGCGGCAAACTCCTCAACGATCATCAGATTGAAGTCGGTGCGGGCCTGGGTCCACTCGCAGGCAAAATCTGGCGAATCGGTTTGATGGCGTGTAATGCACAGCGAAGCTCGGTTGATCGGCTTGTTGAGGCGCTGAAGACGGTTTTGTGAAAAGGTAGCGGGTGATCTCCGAGCACTCGCCTGACAAACTCGAAAATGGGTAATCGGAGATCGTCCTCTACCTTTCAGTTCGAGTAAAAGTGCCCGTCCAACCTCGGCTCTCCTCGTCAAGGGTCATATACAGATCCTGCTCTATTTGCTTGTTCTGTTGCATCGCGATTCAGGCGAGCATTTTGGTACTTTGTGTGTGATGGACACCATACCCTTTACCCCTGATGTATGTTGGTTGACGATTTTAAGGGATTTAAGTAGACAGATCATATAACACCTCGAGATTGGAGTGCGAAATCAGATGCTAGTTTGGTCGCTTTTCGTCGCTTGCTTGAATCCAACAACGGGCATATGGATATTCTAACCGAGAAGTTAATAGGCACTACTGTCACCCTGACAATTTCCATGGGATAAGCGGACTTTTTGGATCACAGATTGGACTAGGCGGCCCAGATTCTTAAGGTATGCAGCATAAACGCCTCGAGGGCTGCCTCTGGCTTCATATTCAAGTTTAGCAGCCTAGGCGATGACTCGAGTGCACGAATACAATCGATCAATTTAGACGGAACGTTCGGTTTCTCCGTGAGGCTATCCCGTGCGAAGGCTTCCGTGGTGACTTCGATGGCAGCGAGGAAGTCTTGACGGAGGGAAATGCTGATCCGTGATTCTAGAGCGATTCTCTCTCCATCGCCCAATTCTTCAGGGAGATTTTGAGACTGTTCTTTCCAGGTTTCCTTGGTGATGGCCTCGATGATATGCCGGAACTGTTCTATCAAACCATAGAGCCCCATTATGTAGTGAGGAATCGTTCCTTTGCCTCCGGGTCTGGCATGCAAAAGATCCGACAACCATTCGCGGTAGCGTTTTAGCCATTCCAGAGCTCGTGGATCGGCAAGGCTCTGATTTGAAGTGGGAAGTCGAAACAGCTGACAGCGACTGCGGATCGTTGCGAGGAGAGAGTAGGGCCGTGTGGTGAGAAGAAGGATCGTTGTGTTGAGCGGCGGTTCCTCAAGGGTCTTAAGAAAGGCATTGGCAGCGCTGGCGTTTAGTCGGTCAACCTCATAAATGAGCGCGACTTTACGATCCCCTTTTTGAGGAGAATGTTGAATGTTGCGGATCAACTCCCGTGTGTCGTCAACGGATATGATGCGTGATTTTTTCGAAGGCCGGACGGAGAATACATCTGGGTGCCACTCTACTCCGTCATCCGTTTGACTTACCTCGATCAGCTTGCTTGTCAGTTCGTAGGCAAACGATTCGACCTGCTTCAGGTTCTGTCCGTGAATCAGCAGGGCATGGGCAAGGCGGTTGTCCCGTATCGCTCGATCGATTAGCTGGCTTGGGGACTGTTCTGCAATTTGAGTGGTCACGACTTCGAGGTAGAATCAAACGCCTGAGTTTATTCGGGATAGGGTTATGATGGACCGCCTAATTGTGACTTTATAGTGAGCCTGTAACTATCAGATATTCTCGAGCACCGTTTTGAGGATATCCTCCTGATTCTCTCTCAATTCTCTCGTGCCATCGACGACATGAAATCGCTCGGGTAGCGAGCGAGCCAGGAGCAGGTACCCTTCGCGAACCTTTTTATAGAAGTCCACGTTCTCCTGTTCCATGCGGTCTGGAAGATCCGTTACGCGCCGCTTGACTCGGGCGATCGAAACTTCCGCAGGAACGTCCAAAATGAAAGTCAGGTCCGGCGTTATGCTGGCCGCTGCGAACTGGTTGATGTAGCTGACGGGATCCGAAGAGATGCTTCGAGCAGCGCCTTGGTAGACTGTTGTGGAGTCGAGAAACCGGTCGCAAAGAATGATCTTTCCCTCCTGGAGCCCCGGAATGACGACTTGCCTGACTAATTGGGCACGGGCGGCCGCGAAAAGCAGCAACTCGGCTTCAGGGGCCATGTCGTTTCCGGCGGAGTTGTGGATAAGCAAATGACGAATTTCCTCTCCGATTTCGGTTCCCCCCGGCTCACGAGTCACGATCACTTCGTTTCCCATTCCTTCGAGTTCATCCGCAAGCAACTCGATTTGGGTCGATTTACCGCTTCCCTCGGAGCCTTCGAATGTAAAGAGTTTCCCTGTCAGAGCGTCTGCTTGAGTCATAGTTATTGGCTACCAGCTTCTCAGAAAGCTGTCGATATCGTTGAGGGAAGGACTTACCGCTGTGCGGACATAGAATCCGGAAACGGAAACGCCGACGGTCAGGCAAGCTTCGGGCGAAAGACCGAGCATTTGTCCGGTGGAAAATCCAGCGTTAAAATGGTCGCCCGCTCCAGTCGTGATCTTCGGGTTTTCCACATAGGGACCGTCAACGCACCATTCTCCATCTTTCGTGGCGCAAGCAGCACATCTGGTGGGGTGCACGACCACGGTGCTCACGTTCAATTCCCGTCGTATCTTCGCTGCGAGCCGCTTGAGGGAGTCTGCGTCTTCGCCGCTTTCTCCGAGCTGGAACGCTTCGCTGACCTGCTGCCCTTCTTTCAGATTAAGACCCAGGGTAACGTTACCGAAGTTCTGGAACTTCGCTATCGCGTGGAGCGCTTCGATAAGCTCTCCCTGTGCCCGCTTTTCAGGATCGGCAAGATCGAAAAAGAAGGTTCGTCCCCCGTCAATGGAGGGGAGGCTGGGAAGGACGCGATCCGTGAGTGCCGCGAAAATTGCGTTCATGTGCGGGATCATAGTCCAATTGACGAGAGCAACGAGGCTGGACTTGGACAGAGTATCGAGAAACGCTCCTTCACCCATTGTCTCGATGATAGACTCATAGTTGAGATCGTCCAGGGTTTTGGTAATCCCCATCATAACCTTGCCGTCGTTAAACTCCAACGCGTTGGTGAAGCCGGGGTCCGACACGCATACAGCGCTCGTTTTGTTGGCGAATTCCTCGAAAACCGGATGCACCGCGTTTTTCCCTAGCGCTCCGATATAGGTTAGGGGAAATCCTGTGGCGCAAAGCGCGTTGGCCATAATTGGTCCGTTGCCGCCGAGTTTCTCCATCTTGGGATACATCTCGATATTGGCGCTCTTGCCAACTGCTCCCAGAATCCGGTTTCCGAAATCCTCGATTGTCTCGATGCGGGAGAAGTCGTCCCCGATCCCATGGCGCTTGGCGACGAGGTGGATGATAGTATCCACAAATCCATCAAGCCCAACTAGAGCTCGTTTGCCGGATTGGTTCCCTCGTTTGTCCTGCAGTTCTTGAATGGCGCGTTGTATGTATTCCATGAAAGGGTGCTTTGGTTTTCGTTTCGGAATAAGAGCAAGGAATCTGGCCAGAGCAACCGTAATTCTGCATCCAGCGAAACAAGTGTTAATTTTCTACCGCTTAGATGGAAATTTATTGAACGCTCCCGCGCGGAAGGTTTCAAAGGACTAGGTCTGGATGTTCGTCCGGCCTGAAATGCGAACTATGCCTATTCCCATGGACGTTACTACTTTAATTGCCGCTGGAGGCGGACCGAACGTTTTCACCTATTTCACCCAAAGTAACCCGGCGGGTAAGGCTATCATATTCGCCTTGGCGTTTTTCAGTGTGTGCGCCTGGGCAGTGATGCTTGGCAAATACTGGGAACTGAAACGTTTACGCCTCTACAATCTTGGATTTGAGCAATCGCTGCATCGGCTGAGTTCCATCCTGAATGCCCCGTCGACGTTTAAGGCTCCCAAGCGAGTGCCTTACGCCGCGCTTTATTCCGATGCGATCGAAGCCTACCATCGGATTGACCCGAAAGCGGGGGAAAGTATCGAGCAACTCCGAGCCGCCCGAGTGGAGCATGTCGAAAACGCGCTGCAGCGAGCGTTGGCCAATAAGACCCTTAGTTACGAATCGAGCATGATTTTCCTGGCTACGATTGTGTCAGGGGCGCCGTTTTTCGGCCTGCTCGGTACCGTTTGGGGGGTTATGGACGCCTTTGGCGCAGTCGGATTACAGGCGACGGCGACGCTGCAGAACTTGGCCCCGGGTGTATCGGGCGCATTGCTTACGACGGTGGCGGGTTTGTGCGTCGCGATCCCGTCGGTGTTTGGCTACAACTTTCTTCTTTCCCGTACCAAGGTATTGGTGACGGAGCTGCAGAACTTTGCCAGCGCCCTCGCGGACATGATCGAGCTCGAGAGCCGCTAAGGATCTTCTGATGGGTAGATCGTTTCACAGACAAAAATCCCTCGAGGCGAATTCGGAGCTCAATGTAACGGCTCTAATCGACCTTGGCTTTGCTTTGCTCATTATCTTCATGATCAGCACGCCGCTCATCGAAAATGAGCAACTGATGGAGATCGACCTGCCGGTGGCGACTCCGAATCAGGCCCAGTCGGCTGTCCCGGATTCGGTTGACCTGTTGGTTACGACGGAGGGGTATCAGATGGATGGAAATCCGGTGGGCATGCTGGAACTGGAAAACGAACTCGCCCGTTACGGGGATATGAGCGATCCCCCGGTGCTGGCGATACGGGCCAATGGCGATACGCCCTACCAGTATGTAGTGACGCTGCTGGACCTTTTGAAAAAGAATAACTTGAAACGAATCAATCTGGTCACGCGTCCAGAAGACGCATAGATTCGGTAGTTCGGGGTAGAGCCATGTATTTCGATCAGAGAGGTCCTCTCATTTTTTCCGCGAGTTTGCACTTCGGGATTATTGTGGTGTTCCTCGTTAAATCAATGGTTCAGCCAGAAAAGGCGCCGGAAGAGCTCGTTTTCGAACTATATGCTCCTCCTGCCAGTGCCGGGGCGCCTGAGTCGAAGCCGGTTGAGTACGTACCCGAAGACTTGGATCTACCCACGCTTGACGAGATTCCGGATCCAGAGCCAAGAGAATTGCCGCCCGAACCCGTTGTTAAACCGGAGGAAGTGATTCCCGTCGAGCCCGAGCCCCCAAAAGTCATTAATTTCGACGACTTCAGGAGCACTAATCCTATCCAAAAACAGCGAGTTCCCACGCAAAAGCCTTCCCCTAAGCGTAACAACCAATTAGACAAAGTGGTTGAGACCCTCGTGACTGGGCTCAAAGACATCGATGTGGTGCTGCCTGAGTCCACCATTGGATCGTTGACCGCCTCGGACCAGAGTCAGTTGGAGTCCTACTTTGGGCAGCTTATCCAGGCGATCTCTGGCTCGGTGGAGATACATCCACTCGCGGGGAGTCCTTTGAGAACGAAGGTTCAATTCGATCTGGCTCCTACGGGCCGTATTTCAGGGGCTCGAGTGGTCGCATCGAGTGGGGACGCCGTATTTGATCAGAAAGTAATTGATGGATTCAAACGGCTCGCTCGTTTCAAAGCGCCACCGGGATTTACGAGTACTGAAACTCTGGCGTTGACCATTAAGCAAAGCGATCGTTAATCCAGATACTCGCATTTATTACTTTTAGACGATGTTCACTCCGTTCGTCGTCTGCTGGCCCACTCGTATTGTTGTTCCCTAATCTATTATGAAGAAAATCACACGTCGGACTGCTTTAAAAACGACCGTCAAGGCGGCTGCCGCTATCTCTGCTCCCCTGGTTTTGCCCGCATCCGTATTGGGTCTGGGAAAGCGCACAGGACCGAATAGCCGTATCAACATGGGTCTCATTGGCCATGGAAAGATAATGGTGGGTCATCGCAAATACCATCTGGGTAGAGACTCCGTAGAAGTGGTCGCCTTATGCGACGTGGATTCAAGAAAGCTGGATATCGCCCAGGCGGAGGTTAAAGAGGTCAATGGAAAGGCGTGTCCAACGTACGAATACTACGAAGAGGTTATGACTCGCCCGGACATCGATGCGGTGGTAGTGGGTACGCCTGATCATTGGCACGCCCAGATATCGATTGAAGCGATGAAGAACGGCAAGGACGTCTATGTTGAAAAGCCGATGACATTGACCATCGAAGAGGGAAAAGTCATGCGAGCTACTGCGGAGCGCTACGGAAGTATATTGCAGGTGGGATCGCAGCAGCGTTCCAATGGAGCATTCCGTAAGGCGGCAGAGCTGGTTCTGAATGGATACATTGGCGAAGTCCATACGATCGCCGCCCGATTGGGCAATTTTCCGGAACCGACCCAGTATAAGGCAGAGCCGATTCCACCAGAACTAAATTATGATCGCTGGCTCGGCCCTGCTCCTTGGGAGCCCTACAATCTCGAGCGTATTAAGGGGGACTACGGAGGAGGCTGGCGTCGCTTCTGGGACTACGGTTCCCGCAAGAACGGCGATTGGGGAGCTCACCACTACGATATTATCCAGTGGGCACTAGGCAGGGATGAATCGGGACCGGTGGAGTTTGTACCCAAGGGATACAAGGGCGAGGAGTATCAATATTACGTATACGGAGATGGAACGAAAATAATACGCGGATATGAGGGCAATGGCCATATGATCCGGTTTATGGGAGAGGAGGGCGAAGTGAGAGTGAGCCGCGGAGACAAGCTCGATACGGACCCGGTTTCTCTCAAGAATGTAGTGCTGAAACCCAGCGATACTCGACTTTACGAATCAAGCGACCATCGGGCTGATTGGCTCAACGCCATTCGTTCCCGCAAGCAGCCGATTTGCCATGTAGGGATTGGCCACCGCACTGCCACGATTTGCCATTTGTCTGGAATTTCAGAAAGACTGAAGCGCCCTGTGCGCTGGGATCCGGTCAAGGAGACCATTGTGGGAGACGCGGAAGCGGCCAAGTGGATTAGCCGTCCTCGAAGAGCGCACTATGGGTTACTCGGTTAGACCTCAGATTTTTGAAAAGCTTGATTATGAAAATTTCATCGAATTGGACGTTGGCCCTGAAGCTAGTCCTTGTATCCTCCACCTTGTCATTCGCAGGAGAATACAGAGACAGAGTAATTGTCATCTCAAAAATATTCCGCAACAGCGACCCGGATGTGCAGTACGTTGCGAGGCGTGATTTGGAGGTCCTCGTTTCCGATGCGACTGCTCCGGCGAGGGCTAACGGAGCATCGAAAATAACGGATGATCTTTTGTATGCGTTGGTTCAAAATGACATCCCAGTCGAAGCGAAGAAGTATATTTTGCGTCAATTGGCTAGAGTGGGGACTTCCAAAGCAGTCAGTCCCTTGGCTCAGATTATGATGGGAAGGGATAAGCACCTGGCAGAGGAAGCCCGAGCGGCAATCGAATCGATCCGGGGAAGCAAAGCAAGCAATGCGTTGAAAGCGGCCTATGGAAAAATGAATACGGAAGGGAAGCTGAATATTCTAAAGTCTCTTGCTCTCCGTGGTGAGTCATCGTCGGTTCGTTTTATTGCCAATGAGCTAGATAATAGTAGCGAATCAATCTCGGTAACTGCGGCTTGGGCTCTCGGAGAAATTGGTAATAGTGGCTCGCTAAGAACGCTGCGTAATGCCTACAGCGACGCTCGCTCAGGACCGGTTAATCAAGCGATTGAGCGATCCCTTTTGTCCAATCCCTCAGTGGATTCAAACCTGCTTCACGACATATTCTCCCAAGGAAGGGACGCCGCATCGCGCCGTGCCGCCTTGAGGATATTGATCAAGCGCCAGGATCGAGATGTTGAAGATGCGATTGGACTAGGGTTAAAAAGTGAAGAAGCGGATCTTAGAACGATCGCGATTGAGTCCGCTCTTTCGAGTGGGGTGGAGAAATTTCAACGGGCAGTTCTTGATCGAGTGGTTGAAATGGGGTCTGAGGATATGCTTATCGTCCTAGGGGGACTCAATAACGTCGAAGATGAGGTTGCTGAATCGATAGCGCAAAAAGTTATCGAAATTGGTGACGAGAGTCTCCGGCTAAACGCCCTCGACCTGATTGGCGACGTCGGTTCGAAGCGATCGATCGATCTTCTGCTAAATACGTTCGAAAACGGGGATCGAGCGTCTCAGATCAAGGCCGCTTCGGCGATAGCTCAGATTGACACTCCTGAGTTTGACAAACGGCTGGCTGGAATGCTCAAGTCGTCTCACTCGAAAAAGGTTTTGTTAGCTCAGAAAGTCCTTGTGTATCGAAATATCCCGGATGCGAAGATGCACCTGCTCGAGGCAGTAAAAGGTAAGGAACCTGCGTTCGCAAGGGGAGCATTGAAAACTTTGTCGGTGATTGCAGATAGTTCGGATCTCGATCAGCTTTATACCATTGCAAACTCTAAATCAGGCGAATCGAAGAGAATGATTGTTTCCTTGCTTAAGAAGCTAGCTCCTGAGTTCGGATCAACGGCTTTGCAAGAACGCGTTATCAATCTTTAAGGTTTTCAGCGATTGAAGCCACAAGAAAAGCCCTCGCCGATGCCAACGGAGGCCGGTGGAGCCGATCAAAGCCAATTCTCGTAAGTGACTTTTCTTGTGGTGTTTAGCTTCTAATCAGTCGGTTAGGCGAAAAATCCCCTTTTGGACATCGATGCTATTGCATGCTGAAAGTTGAAGACCCAGTGTAAAATAATAGATGAACCTAGTTCAAATATGCTAGTCTACTCGAGTACGTTCAGTTATTTACTTACCTTTTCGATGGGGCCAAGGATCGCAGCCAATCGAGTTTTGAAGAATCGAATGGAATGTATATAAAGTCTTGGTCTGAAGATTGGGCTTTGATACGTTCCCAGACGATGGGATTAGACTTGTGGACCTCGAAAAACGCTCTGCGAATAGAGGCTTTGATTTCTTCGCCTAATCCGCTGCGATAAGCGACCGGCCCTGTTGGAATGGGCTCGGACCTCCAAAGAATTCGCACGCTATCTGACTCGATTTTCCCTCTCTCGATCAAATCCTTAAGATAGCTAGCACTGACGGAAGCCAAGTCGCAGGCTCCTTCGCTGGTGTAGAGAATCGACAAAACATGACTGTTGGAAAATTCGACAGAATCGAAAGAAGTTTCTGGATTGATGCCTTTGGATTGATAGAATGCCGATGGGATCAAAAAGCCTGAAGTCGATGCTTGATTGGTGAAAAGCACTTTCAATTTCTCCTTGTTCTTAAGTGCTTCCTCTATTGTACTCCAAGGCTTTCCAGCGGGAGTAACAATGATACTTTCGTAGTTTCTGGACGAATGATCCAATTGCCCTTTTACTGCGAATGCCTCGGCCGATCCTTCGCTTTCCGCGATAAGATAAGAATAGGATCCGAAGTGGAGGATATCGATCTCGCCAGATTTCATGGCTTCGATTGCCGGTTCATACGCGGCGGTTTGAACGAGCTCCACAGGGTTAGAAAGCTGCTCTTCTAGGTAGTCCCTTAATGTCTTGAATGCCTCCTCTCGATCTCTAACCGTTATCTCCGAGGAGATATATCCAAGTTTTAAGGCAGTACGATTTTGGGTAGTCTCTCTGGAGCAAGATGTTAAGAAGAATAACGCTACAGCGTAGGTTAGGATAGCACTCGGATTTAAAGCAGTCCTAAGGGCAAAGGTCATTTTCAAGACTAACTGTCGTTTAGGTCCTAGGCATGTTTTTCGAGAAATGTATCCATATCCCTTAGATCGGCGAAATTATTTTCGATCATTTCTCGGTCCCAATCCCAATAGGCTGCTTCCATTAGACGACTGATAACGTCTTTTTCGAACCGGAACTTGATCACTTTAGCTGGAACGCCTACTGCAATCGCGTAGGGTGGTATGTCTTTGGTGACTACGGCTCCGGCGCCGATACAAGCTCCTGTGCCGATGCTGCAGCCAGCAGTAACAACGACACCGTGGCCTATCCAAACATCGTGTCCTATTCGGCAAGAATGGGATTTTCGCCAATCGAAAAACTCGTCGTCATCAACTTCATCTAGGTTGTATTGACGACGGCGGTACGTACAGTGATTAGTTGTAACCCTCCAGGTCGGGTGGTTTCCAGGATTTATTCGAGTTTGGGACGCAATTGAGCAGAATTTTCCTATCTCGGTCCAAACGGCTCCTACGTGGCTGGCGAGATAGCTATAATCGTCCATGCTGCATTCGCGCAAGGAGCAACCGGGACCTACATCCGTGTAGCTACCCAAGTAGCTTTCTCGAATCCTAGCAGATTCATGTATTCTAGGCTTCTCGCTTAGCTTTTTGGGGTGGCTCGGAAAGTCTCCGAAAGATTCGATGTATTGCAGCATGTGTATTCAGTATTCAGAGCGTGAAATAGGGAAACGCGGGATCGTATTCAAATGCGGAGAGCGTATCATAGCGTCTTAGTTCCGCTTTGGGCATCGAGAAAGAGAGGGGCTGATCGGAGAGGTTCGCATTTATCGACTCAAGCTCAGCGGAAAGGGCAGCCTTATCGGATGTATCGAGGCCGTCTTCAACATAAGCTAAAGTTATATGACCGATGAAAGGCCGCGTTCGTTTTAGTCCGATTTTAGAGAGATCTGGATGGCTGTATAGGGAATCTCGAAATGAGATGACGCGGTCGAAATCATTCTTGTCAGGAAACACGCCCAGGATTCCTAAGGCTGTTCGAAATACGGAAATACCGATCAATCGCATTCTCGGCGGATCATCGTAGTGACGAGGTTCCAGACTTTGAAAAGCGGAATCAATAAGTTTGGGAAATTTATCTAGGAGGTCTTTTGATACAATGGATTCCGATAAACGATCAGCGGAAAACGTATTGGCAACGGTTTGATGAAAGCTGGAGACTGGAAGCGGATAAAGTACTCCAGGTCTTTGAATCGTCGCGACCACTCTGTCTTGTAACGAAAGCAGCTTGTTCGCGAGAGCATCATTATCGTGCGTAGCGTCGACCATCGCCTGAAGGGCAAAGCCGGGGTAGGGTTGAGGTTCCCAGCTTCCTCCATTCCAGCGAGATCGATTGCCTATACCCAGATGTTCGAGCCGAACCTGGATAGCTGGTTGGCTTACTTCCGTATATTGACGTTCTTGATACGTTGCGAAATCGAGTTCGGATTTAGGAGATTCTGAAAGCTGCATTTGAAATATGGGGTTGATGCGAGTTGATGCTAAACGGTTGCGAGCGAAGGTCCCGGGTCATTGAGATTGGCCTTCTCGATTGTTTCTTGGCGTGAGGTCGATCGGTAAACAGGTTTTCCCTCGATGTAAACAGCCTCCACCTTTGGTTGGCCGTTCTTCAGGCGAACCAGAATGATATCCGCTATTTTGCCGACCTCGAGACTTCCCGTCAGATGATCTATTTTGCCGGCTTTAGCGGGAAGCAAGGTGGCCATATTTACTGCTTCAGGCAGCGACTTAAGACCGATACGCCAGACTTTGAATACGGAGTGGAGAATCGAAGGCGGGTAGTAGTCTGAGCAAAAGCCGTCTAAGACGTCATTTTCGATGGCGTCATGCATGGAGAGATTGCCCGTTAAGGATCCCCCTCGAAGCAAATTGGATGCACCTCCAAAGGTACTCATGCCAATTTCCTTCGCTGCTTTGGCGGCCTCCAGAGTAATCGGAAACTCGCTGATTTCAATACCAAGATCCCACATACGCTCGACCTTCTCGACCGTGTCATCGTCGTGGGAAGCGGTAGGAATGCCGAGGCGCTGGGCAATCTCGATTAGAGTGACAATTTGTTCATCGCTCAGCTTTGGTCTGCTTTGTCGTTCTTCGAGAATAGTTGTTGCCGCCTGTTCAGAAAAGCCTCTTTTTTGCCAATCTTGTAAAAAGCGTTCTCTCGAATACTGACCTTGCCCGGGAGTGTGATCCATGAATGAAATTAGACTGAGAATGCCCTTGTTGAGAAACTTTTCAACCAATGGAAGAGCATACAATCCGGTCACTTCCAAACGAAGGTGCAAGAGGGTGCGGACTAAGGCCCCGGATTCGGCAAATTGGCGAGTTCGGTTGAAAATGTCCTCTCTCTGAATCTTCGACTTGGAATTGTCCTCACTGTCCTTGTAACCCATATGAACGGAGTGATATACGGTGGTGATGCCGCAGCACAATAGACGGGCTTCCAACTCCTGAAGAGCGATCTCAATAGGAAAGTCCGCTCCTGGCCGAGGCGTTATCTCCTTCTCTAGGGCATCCGTATGTAGATCTATGATACCGGGTAGGGCGAAAATCTCTTCGTCATGATAAGCGTAGTTGTTTTCGGTCGCATAGTCGCTAGAAGAAATGCCAGCAATTTGGCTGTCTTCTATTTGCAGGTGGCCATTCCTGATGACCGAGTCTGGCGTAACGATGGTAACTCCCTCGATACTGAATTTCGATGCGTGTTCGAACATTGCGTTTTCACGCTAGTCGGTGCCGATTAAGAATGGATTAAGAACAGGTGAAATTCACTGCTCTCTGAAGCCCTCTAGTTGCCCTTTTATCTCGTTCATGCATATATTCGAGACGCGATGCTGAAAGAACTTAAAATCGTTTCTTTGAATACGTGGAAAAATGAAGGAGCGTATCGTAAGCGATTGCCATTAATAGCCAGTGGACTGGAGGGGCTGAATGCGGATATTATTTTGGCGCAGGAATGTTTCTATTGCGAAAGCACTGAAGATAACACTGTGGCGTACCTAGCAGATCATTTGGACCTGAAATTCGTATTTGCTAATGCCCGAGGCAAGCTACGCCAGCATGGGGGAGAAATGAGAGATTGCTACTCTGGATTGGCGATTCTATCGAATGGAACTTTTGATGAAGCCGAAACGATCCCGCTTCCGTCGAGCGACATGAGCGGTGAGCGAATCGCTTTGAGTTCCCGATTAACAATCGGAGAGATCAGTCTTAAGATCGTGTGCGTACACTTTTCCCACGTTCGCGGCGAAGAAGAGATTAGAGCCAATCAAATTAGAGCATCTCTAGAGGCACTAAAGGAGGACGACGGATCCGATGTCCTCGTTGTTGGGGGTGATTTTAACTGCCTTCCGGATTCGGAGGAGCTTCGCCTGGGATTCGCTGATTTAAATTTAAATCTTGTAAACCGTTTATTGGCAAATGGATGCAGGGAGCCAACAAGTCCGATTCCACCTGTCTCTCATCGCTCAGGAAGACAAATTGATCATATCTGGCATCTAGTGAGAAGGAGTGGACTAAATTTTGAAGCGAGCGCTGGCGTATCAATGAATACGCCAGACTCTGAGGGTATCTATCCTAGCGATCATGCCGCCGTATGGCTACGATTGAAGGGGGCCTAGTGATTAGCGTTTGGCCTCTTAATTTGTGCTTAATAGTAACGCTCTATACTTGCGTGATGGAGCACTTATATTATCTGATGGGCTCATCAGGGGCAGGCAAGGATAGCATTATGCACTACGCGAGATCTCGTCTCGCTTCTGATGATAGGGTTATTTTCGCTCATAGGTATATAACGCGTCCTTCGAATGCTGGCGGAGAAAACCACATTGCCTTGTCAGATGAAGAGTTTGAGCGACGATTGGACTTAGGCCTATTTTGCATGAATTGGAGTAGTCACGGCTGTCAGTATGGACTGGGCATAGAAA
This sequence comes from Candidatus Pelagisphaera phototrophica, assembly GCF_014529625.1. GTDB lineage: Bacteria > Verrucomicrobiota > Verrucomicrobiia > Opitutales > Opitutaceae > Pelagisphaera > Pelagisphaera phototrophica. The sequence continues at coordinate 3,600,032 of NZ_CP076039.1, read as the reverse complement.
TCATTGCCTGGTTGGACCGAGGTGTAGATGTAGTGATGAACGGGAGCCGAAACTACTTAGCGGAAGCCCGTCGAGTCTTCCCTGGGATTGCTCCAGTTTTGATTACAGTTTCTTCAGATGTTCTAAGAGAGCGTCTGATGGCTAGAGGTCGGGAATCTGAAGTAGAAATTGAAAAACGGATACAACGAAATCTTGAGATTGATGTCGACGATTCGCAGGCAATACGCGTCTCCAATGACGGTCCCTTAGAGGAAAGTGGAGAGCAGTTCCTCTCCATCCTTAGAAGCTTTTCGGTATCCAGCTCGTAGCGCTCTAGGTAGAATTGTGCTCGACCGGAGCTCGTTCTTTCTTTCCTTTTTTCTCCAACGCTCGATTTTTTCGCTCGAGCGCCGCTCGAAGGTCATGAAGTTCGGTAGCCATCTCAACGTAGTTGGGAATTTTGAGGCTATTGGTATACCCTTTGGCATCCGGACCATCTAGGTGATACATGGAGAACTCCTGACTGACGGCAGGAGCTCCGTCTCCTGGAATGCGGTTGCTCCGGTCGATAATTCCCATGCAAATCGCCTTGGTTTCGTTTTGGCCGAAACAGAGCCCGTACCCGAGGGACATGTAGGGAACGGGATCCTTTTTACGTACCTTAATTTTAGATATGTTCGCACTCTCAGTGAGTCGTATGCGACCGATGGATCGTTGCCGGCCCCGAGGATCCTCTTCGATCTGTACGTTAACATAGCCAACCCTCAGTTCGCCGATCGTCGGATGGTCGCCCCCTTGGCCGCGCATAGCACTGTAACCTAGTGCCATTAAGCCTCCAGTTTCGCTCCGGGCGAGGGATTGCAGGGCGGCCGATCTCGGAGCGGGGAATGAAAGTGGCGTTTTCAGGATATCGACCACCTCGCGGCTTTCGTTCTCATTGACCGGAGCCATCATCCCTTGATCTTTAAGCAAGGCGACGACTCGCGGATACCGTTTTGGGAAGGGTTCGTCACCAATGTCTGGTACGCTCGCCTCAAATTCCTCTGCCTGAGAATCAGTGGATTCGCGGGTTTCTTTAGCGATCTGTTCCTCCAGCAACCGCTGGGTGTAGTCACCAGTGGAACCGAGAATCTGGCCACCAGGAATGTCCCGAAAAGCGGAAGAAATACGCCTCCGGACATCCATGCCCTCGGTGTCTATGATTAATGAGACGAACTTTCGACTGATCGTTTGGCGATAAGACCTGAGAATCTCCGAAGCCTCCACGATATCGCCGTTGGATTGCTTGACAGCGATAGCCGCATGCAAGGGAGCGTAAAGACCGGCTTCCCCCATCACGCGATCCACGAGAGGTTTCATTTGACTGCAGATCTGCTCTACATCGATCGGTTCGTTTGCCCCATCAGCTCGATGGTAATCACACAATTTGTCCGCCGCTTTTGCGGCAACATCTTCAGGGCTCATGAATATCATAAGGTTTAACAATGAACCTCTCTCGTTAACTTTTGATAAAGGCTTCCCAAAATCCGCTTAACACAGAGAAGAGGAGTGTGATGGAAGGTGTACAATCTTCCAAAATATTGGGAATTCGTGCACCGGTTTTGAAACATTAGCCGATTTTGATATGGCACTCCAGGATCCGCAACCCCGATTTCACCTCTCATTTATCAATCCTTAATGTTTGGAGGATAGAGTCGTCGAGATTTCGCCCATTCGGTGTCGATCGACCTGTAGATTAAGCAGAGCGGTGATGAGGAGTATATGGACATAAAGTGCTCCTGGCTCGAGAAAGCATTTATACAACCTATACTTTCAAACTGAATTAGATTATGAACCATATTGCTAAACAGGCAGTTGAATCTGAAGAGGCTGCTACTGAAACGCGGCAATCGAACTTGGACGAAGCGCGGTCAGCGAGCCAGGATCTTTCGCCAAGGCAGAGCCGAGCCAATGCGAGGCCGTCGAACAGAACCGCAGTATCTATGAGAACCGGATACAAGTCGTCCAACCAAGAGGGAAATCCCTTCACTAATTTTGCCCTGGGACTCGCGTTCACAGCGGCTATTTTCTTTCTACTTCCAGCAATGCACATACTGGGTCAGCTTAGTATGAAGACTCGAGATGTTGTTGTAATGGAAGCGGGCGAAGCTCCCCCGCCTCCGCCTCCCGAAGAATTACCGCCTCCGCCGGAAAAAAAAGAGAAGATCGAAAAGCCAGAAGTCGAAGAACCGCCCCCTCCAATGACCTTGAGTCAAATGGAGATGGCGTTGAATCCAGGTTCAGGAGATGCCACGGGCGATTTCGGTTTTGGAGACTTCGACCAGGGTATCGACATCATGGCGGATATGGAGATATTCAATATCGACGACCTTGACGAGATTCCGAGGATGGTTAGATCGCCATTCTGGAGTTGGCCCAGATACGCATTAGGCCAAATAAAAGAAGATGTACGAGCCAAAGCGCTGATTTTCATTAACCCGGATGGCCGTGTGGAGTTGCGACGGTTGCAGGGATTGCAGTACAAAATGCTGACTGAAGATATTACTAAATGGGTGGAGGAGGTTCGCTTTACCGCTCCGAAACGGAATGGAAAAGCGGTAAGGGCACAGTATCTTTTTCCTCTAGAGTTTGCTAAACCCTGACAGATTAATTCACCGCGTAAAGGGAATGTTGTTTGAGGGCGTTGAACCAGAACGCTTGCTCGGTCCAAGTCTTATAAACGTATCTAAAATAAAGATACAAGTTTTCCTTAAAATTTTTAAAAACTCGCGGATCGACTCGAAATCGTCACGCAACCAAAGGGTAAGCTTCACTGCCTATTAATAAATTCTTAACAGATGGCGGCTAATGTTCGAGGTCCGATCAGAATTGGTCAATTTGAATAAAAAAGAACATAAACTATGAAACTCACTCTTAATTCCAACATCGCGAAGCACTTCTATAGGTGTTTCGCTGGTCTCGTATTGGCGAGCGGCATTTTCGACACGGGATTGCTCGCCGGCACGATCTCTGGCCGTGTACTCAATGATTCTAGCGGCGAGTATCTTTACGGTGCGGTGATTCGCGTCACAGGAACGGATTACCGGGCGTCCACCAATATTCAGGGTAGCTACTCGATAAAGAATGTTCCAGAAGGCGAATACACCGTGGAAGTATCCTACATTGGATTGGGTCGCAAGACGCAGCAAGTTAGCGTCTCCGACGCCATAAGCCAAACGGTCGATTTCGATTTAAGCGAAGACATCGTAGAACTCGAAGGCGTTCGTGTTGAACAGTCTCTAATCGGGCAATCGGCTGCTATCAATCAGCAACGCGTTGCATCCGGCTTGGTGACGGTTATTTCGGAAGAGGAGTTCGGTCAAATGAACGATGGCAATATCGGCTTGGCTCTTCAGAAAATGCCTGGCCTTTCGGTGGATACGGACGGTTTCTCAGAAGTCCCAAGATACGTTAACATTCGTGGCGTTGATACTCAGTACGTCAATGTACAATTGGATGGAAATCGCATGCCTTCTTCCGGTCACGGGGGTATTACAAGAATCGGCGGTGGCGGTGCTTACGGTAACACGGCCAACGGTATGGCTCTCGACGACGTCCCAGGTGATGCGATCACCAATGTTGAAATTTGGAAGAGCCCACTCCCTGAGCACGATGGTGACTCTCTCGGTGGCATCGTAAACTTGGAGACTCGCTCTGCTTTCCAGCGCAACGGTCGTTATGGCACTTACAGAGCCGGTTTCACTTACTCTGCTTTGCGCGACGAGATGGACCCGAACTTCAGCTTAGGCTATTCCGACATCTTCGGCGACAAACAAAACTTTGGGATCAACGTCGCTGTCAGCTACCATAAGGTGAATGAGGGTTTCGACAATATCGACTATGACTGGATCCCGATGTTTCACCGTCTCGACTTCGGTTCCGGTCAGGATCTCGTCAATGACTATTTGGCTCCAAGTCTTACCGCTGCGGAAGAGGGTGCCAACCAGGAAGTGATTTTCTTCCACGAAGATACCGAGTACAACAACTACAACATCGAGCGTGAGCGCTTTGGAGTGAATCTCGGTTTCGACTACAAAGTGAGCGACGAGACGGAAGTGTTTTTTAAGGTCACGTGGCATCAGGAAGACCGTCAAGAAGACGACATTCGCCATCACTTGATCATGGATAACGACCACGAAAATCGCGAAGATCCCTACGATCAATTCGTTTCTCCCTATTCCCAGTGGGATTCGAACTACGACGCAGGTAACTACTTCACATTCGCTGACACGTACGAAGGGGACCTCGACGCTCTGATCAACGATCCTACGCAATGGGGCGCAGGAGGCTTTAATCCCGGCAATCTCGTCCGTCTCGGCGGTCATCCAGATCGTATTTCTACACTTCTAGAAATCAGCGATACTCATGCCGTCACCGGCTGGAATACGGATGGGACAGGTCGTGGACGCAGCGCCTACGAAGGACAGTGGAACAACATCGACATCGAGTTTCTCAACCTCCACTTCGGCGGCGAGACTGAGATGCCCTGGGGCACTTGGGATTACGACATCTTCACTGCTACGACCGATAAGCTTCGCTTTGAGAGTGACACGGAATTCCGTCGCAGCGGATTCCAGTGGGCGTATGATCGATCACGCGATCCATTCCAAGCAATCTTCATCAACCAGTCACCTTACGACCGTTTTGGTGTTCCAACGCAGGGCGATCCTGACCAGTTCTTCCGTGGCTTCTTTCAATTGGAAGACCGCACTGTTGAAGAGACTTACACCGGAATCGAAACGAACGTTGAAATCCCATTCGCCGATTCTATGGGTGCGGATGGATCATGGAAGTTTGGTGTCAAGTTCCAGAAGGAAGACCGCGAGTCGGACTACGACGAACTTCAATTCAACTTTGAAGATGGCTTTCCATACGCACAGTTCTTGCGCGACAATCCCTACGATGATCTGATTGGAGATCCGAACTACCGTATTCCATACACACCTGATGTGTTGCAAATGCGTGCTAACGCGACGAATGGTTCCTACTTTTCACTCAGAAGCGGTGGTCTAGAGGATTCCTTCGAACAAGATTACGAAGCCACACGGGACACTCTCGCTGGGTACGTTCAAGGTAAGTGGCAAACAGACAAATGGGAATTCATCGCCGGCGCTCGGTGGGAGACGGTGGACTTCAGCTCTTCGCAGTTCGTAACTCCGGAAGGTGATTACCTTGATGGACAGCAAGTTCTCTCAACCAGTGCTTTGGATCAAAGAGGCGAAACGACGATTCAGTACATCGCGGACTCAGACGGTCAAACACGCACGATCGCTCGCGACTCACGTAGCCGCAGCTGGGACGAGTTCCTCCCATCGATGCACTATAAGTACTTTTTCAACGACAACCTGATTGGTCGTGCGTCATTGGGCCGTACCTACGGTCGTGCGAATTTCTCTGATTTGCTGGGTCGCACCATCGTAGACGATACGGATTCTCCCGTAGCAGTAAGTCGTGGAAATCCGCTCCTGCCAAACCTCACTTCGAACAATGCGGACCTTAGCTTGGAGTACTACACCGACAATGGGGGCATATTCGCCGCTGGTCTCTTTTACAAGGACATCAAGAACTTTTCGTTCGAGGGAACGGAAACTGGTAGTGCTGCCGATTTCGGTCTCGATCCTTCGCTCGGCGACGTGGAGGTCAGCACTGCATTGTCCGGTCCAGGCGCAGTCAACATGGGTCTCGAACTCGCTTGGTACCAGAACCTTGGGGCCTTCGGAAGCATGTGGGAGGACTTTACACTCAATGCGAATGCCACGCTGACAGACTCAGATGCGGAGTATCCAGGTCGCCCTGACAAGCTTCCGACTCGTGGCGCCTCTAACACGCTCTACTTTGTTGGGCTTCAGTACGACAAGGGTCCGTTCGAGGGTCAACTCTCATACCGCTTCCGCTCGCAGTACATCGAAGGTCTGGCCTTCGTCGACCAGCAGGAAAGCTCTTCGGTTGGTGAGTTCGCTTTCGTGGGCGACGACCAATTCGACGATTCTGGCGAATGGGACATCAACCTGAAGTACAGCTTCAACGAGAGAATCGGCGTCTACTGCAATGTGACCAACGTGCTAAATGAAATTCGCAAGTCGGTCCAGGGCTACCGCCAGTATGGTGACGACTCCTACTGGAATCAGCGCCGTATCAACTTTGGAATCACCGGAGAATTCTAAAATTTAGTTTGGGTAAGCGTTTATTAAAATAGAACCTGAATAGTCACAAAGCCCGGCTTCTCGCAAGCCGGGCTTTTTGTGTGTGCTTTTAGATTGGTAGCGCTGAATGTGTCCCCAGTCAGCCACACTCTTTAGTGAACTCATTGCAACTGATTAGACACTGTCTTAGATGCTCAAAGCCCTTGCTGGGGCTAGATTCACATTGAATAGACGGCGTAAAGTTTCTCTCGACCTTCGAAAGGCAGGTTCGCCAGAACATATTCAAATTGCGGGCAATTTCCATTCTTCCAGCCGCTTCCGGAAAACGGACAGGCGGCCCGCTAGATTTGTTAGGGATCGAAGGAATACCCGACGCCTCGGATCGTCCGAATATAGCCGCTGCAATCGGCGAGTTTTTTGCGCAAAGACCGAATGTGAACATCGATGTTCCGGTTTCCCGCAATTTGCGGATTGCTGGCATGGTCGTTGACGACGCTAGCCGCTAGTTGCTGACGCGTATACACCCGCTTTGGATGGATCGCCAACTCTCGAAGAATGCGATACTCGGAGTGAGTTAGATCTAGCGGTTGGCCTGAAATAGAGATTTCGTAGCGAACGTCGTCGATTGTCAGGCACTCCCTGCTTATTAGTTGAGACTTATCGCTAGCTAGGCTGGGCCGCTTCCTTCTTAATACGGCTTTTGCTCGGGCAACCACTTCTTTAGGTGAAAAGGGCTTGGTAACATAATCGTCCGCTCCCGAATCATAGCCGTGCAGAATATCCGATATATCACTTTTCGCGGTAAGCAAAATGACTTTAACATCTTGGTGCCTACTAAATTTTTTAATAGAGCGGCAGATCGTAAGGCCATCGACTTCTGGAAGCATGAGATCAAGCAAGACGAGATCTGGTTCGAACGTCCTGATTCGTTCATTGTAATCTGTTCCGCCTGCGAAATGTGTGGTTTCATACCCCTCTTTTTGGAAGGTGTGTACAAGTAGGCCTGCGATGTCGTAGTCGTCTTCAAGAATCAGTACTCTGTTCTCCATCTTGTCTTGGCGAAGCTGTGCATTATCTTGTAACCCAGCGAAAACAAGGTCACTAAAAAAAATCATTCGAAAGTATGGCACGACTTCAAGCGGGGCTGGAAACGATTGCGCGACGTTTTTATTAAGCCAATTTAAAGACTGTAAAGCGGCCTTCGAATTGATTTACCCGCTAGCACGAAATCCGCGCAAAATTGGCGCGTTTATGTAGCATTAGGCTGATTGCAATAAGGTGGTCGTCGCTCTATAGCTTGAAAATGCGGCGTAGAATTGTGATAGTTGAAGACGAGCGAGATATTAGTGAGCCTTTGGAATATTGCTTGGAGAGCAATGGATTTGACGTGATAACAGTAGCGGACGGCGTCCAGTGTCTGGATATCATCAGAAGGTCACAACCTCACCTCGTGCTGCTTGATATTATGATTCCCGGTATCGATGGTTTTGAAGTCTGTCGGCGTATGAAATCTGATACGTCCTGCAAACCTATCCCAATAATAATGCTTACAGCAAAGGATGATCAAACTGATGTTGTACTTGGACTGGGATTAGGGGCGGACGACTATGTTACCAAGCCCTTTTCCACGAAGGAATTGCTGGCCCGAGTGGCCGCGGTCTTGAATAGAGGTAGTCTGCAGGACGATCTTGGATCAGGGAAACGATTTGAAGTTGGCGACCTGGTAGTAGACAGCGAACGATTCGAGGCTAGCTGGGGGGACCATCGCCTTTCACTAACGGTTACCGAATTCAAAATTTTGCGATGCTTGGCGGAGAATCCCGGCTGTGTTTTCACCAGGGACGATTTGCTTGGCAAGTCGATTGGCGAGCATGCATTCGTTATCGATCGTAACATCGATGTCCATATTCGATCCATCCGTAAGAAGTTGCAGCAGCCGGATTTGATAGCCACAATTAGGGGAGTCGGTTATCGCTTGGAAACGGATCAGAACATTACTCATAAATCATAGGCGTATTGACTAATTTATTGTATCCGTAATAGATATAGTAATACTAACAGATTGAACAAAGCCTCCTACCGTCGATATTCGAATTATTGGTCATGGCTGGAACATGGGGAGAGGCAGGACGGACGAAGTTCTTCTGGAGATTGTGGGGTTCCTATGCCTCTATTATCCTATTAGTCACCTTAGTTCTGTCTTTGTTGATCAATCAATTTTTCACGAGGGAAGCGGAGCGAACCTTGCAGGCAAAACTGGGAACCATAGCCGATCTTGCTGCAGCCATGGTATCGTCGAATCCCAAGGAACTTTGGACCGGCCAACTTCAGCTAAGACTAAGCGAGGTTTGCGGAAATACTCGCACGACGGCTGACATAATTTTGGCTTCTGGAGAATTCATGCTCCAAACTAATCGAGGGAGGAAACTAGTGGAGTCGGCTCTGCAATCGACGGAGTTTCTGGCCGCGGGTTCGAAGGGGAGTGGCGAGTCGCGATATAAAATCGATGGAGGAGAAGTGTATGTTTATTCTGTTCGCCCCGTCATAATACAATCGGAAAAAATTGGATACGTAAGAATAGGTAGCAGTACTGAAGAAGTAATCGCCCGAACGAGGAGCCTCAAGGGTCGAGTTGGAATCGGAGCGTTCGCGATTTCCGCCTTGTCGCTTTTTCTGGGTCTGCCCTTGGCCAGAAGTGCCACTCGCCCCCTCAAAACGATCGAGACGGCTTGTAGACGAATCTCGGAGGGGGATCTATCTCTCCGACTCGACCTGGATCGGCGAGACGAATTCGGCGAGGTGGCTCGTTCTGTCAACCATATGGCGGAATCGATTGAATCTCAAATCGCCCAGCAGGAGCGACAGAGCAAGCGCTTGGAGCTCTTGTTAAGGCTGCTCAATGATTCTGTGGTCGCTATAGATCGAGCGGGTTCTATTGTCTTCATGAACGCCGCCGCCGAGAGTCTACTAGCGGTTCGTGAAGAGGACGCGAGAGGATCGAATTATCGAGATACCTTTCATATCGGCTCCCTATTGGGTTGGATAGATGAAGCCCGGGAATCGGGCGATCAACGTCTTGGAGAAGTTCAATGGGGAGACGGCAAAGGAAAGCGATTCGCCTCCGTATACATTGCTCCTCTGCGTCGGGACGATCATGACATAGTTGGAGCGTTGATCGTAGTCCGAGATGTGACTGAAGGCCGGCGCTTCGAAGAATTACGCAGAGACTTCTCTTCCAATGTATCTCATGAGCTCAAAACTCCGGTAGCCGCTATCACAACTTTGCTTGATGCCCTTGAAGAAGGCGCGGACTCCGATGCTGACCTTCGTAAAAAGTTTCTCAGTCGTTTGCGTATTCAAAATGAGCGTCTGCAAAGGCTGATTGAAGAGCTTTTGGCAATTTCTAAGCTAGAATCCGCCAACAGCTATTTGGAATGTGCGACCGTCGATTTGAGAGAAATTGTCAGATCGGTCCGAACCACATTCGAAACATTTGCTACCTTGCCGGGTGTAAACTTTAGTGTCTTCGAGGGAAGTGAGCCAATCGAGGTTTCTTGCGACGCGAGACTCATCGAGATCGCCATAAACAGTTTAGTGGAGAACGCGTTCAAGTTTACCTCGAAAGGAGGAAGCGTAACGGTCGATCTGAAGACAGATGCGGAATTCGCTTTCTTCGAGGTACGGGACACGGGAGTTGGAATCGCCCGGGAGAGCTTGGATAGAATTTTTGAAAGGTTTTATCGCGTAGAATCATCGAGATCGCGTCAGCAGGGTGGCAGCGGATTGGGTCTGTCTATCGTTAAACATGTAGCGGAAGCCCATGGAGGTGAAATAACCGTAGAAAGCGAGTTTGAGAAGGGAAGTGTCTTTCGATTGCGGATACCGAAAGACTCTCGTGTCTCCGTCTGATTTGCCAAATTATGGCGCACGAAATTTTCGAAGGCTTCATCCGAGTTTAATGAATGTGTGTAAGGATCGGAGGATGTTGCGTCTAGTTGCATATCTGTCTTTACTCTCAACTTCGACTGGTATCGCGGAGCCTGTTAGCATGCCGGAATTGCCCGATATCGCTCCCATTAAGCTGGAAGCGATCGGAAAATTCGGGCCTGGAGCCAGTATCGAAAACTCGGGAATTGTCAGGAGTCGGTCTCGTGACGATCTCTTCTGGACCATTAACGATTCCGGCGACGCCCCCAAAGTGTATCCAGTGCTCAGTGATGGACGTCTCTGGGGGTCTGCACGCTATTCGGATGATCCTGGTGTATTGATTGGTGGAGCCGTCAATGTGGATTGGGAGGATATTGCAGTTGATGATCTGGGTAATCTGATTGTTTGCGATGTTGGCAATAATCGTAACGATCGACGCGATCTCGTGCTCTACTATTTGCCGGAGCCATCCCCACACGCAGGCAGGACCACGTACCAAAAGAAAGTGTTTTTGAAATATCCTGATCAAGCTCTCTACCCATCGGATCAAAGTGATTTCAACTACGATTGCGAAGGCGTATTTTGCGTAAGGGATAAGGTTTACCTCGTTTCGAAGAACCGGAGTGACACCTTGGGGAAACTGTACCGCTTAGACACGGCTAATCCTTACCAGACAAACACGCTTACCTATGTAGACGCATTTGATTTTGGAGGCAAAACTACTGCTGCTGACGCCTCGATCGATGGCAGAAGGTTGGCTGTGACCACTTACGATGCTCTTTGGGTGTTCGAAATAGACGGAGCGACGGATATGTATTTCCGCGGCAAAATATACTGGATGCCATTCGCCGCCACTCAGGTGGAAGCTGTTTGCTTTGATGGTCGAGATACTATTCTTTTGGCGGACGAGGCCGATGCCGAGATTTACAAAGTTGAATTTGATGAACTAACTCGTGTAGATCAGCTCGAGTTCGTGCCGATTGATTAACGATGTCGCCATACCTTAAATGGCCTATCAATTTGTCTGTATAAAACGCGAATATGAGATGAACAAACGAATTCTAACAGTAGCTCTTCTTTCGATTTTTGCCCAGATGGCTACCTATAGTCATGATGGCGATACTATGCGTCATTGGGAAATCGCCAGCCCGGATCCGGATCGAATCGTCCTAACCTGGAACGACGATCCGGCGAGAACCCAAGCGGTTACCTGGAGAACCAATGACTCAGTCAAAACCGCTTTCGCTGAAATAGCGGTGGCGGATCCCTCTTCCCGCTTTGATCTGTCCGCTGAGCGTTTTAGGGCGAAGACCCAAGAACTTGACATCTCGAGGCATGACCAGAACGAATCCGTTACGGTTCACTACCACAGTGTCGTGTTCAAGGGACTTCATGCAGACGCCCTATATGCCTATCGAGTTGGAGATGGAGATCAGCGTTGGAGCGAATGGATGCAATTTCGCACAGCGAGTTCTAGATTGGATCCGGTAGAATTTCTTTATTTTGGAGACGCCCAAAACTCGGTCCTTTCTCATTGGTCTAGAATCATGCGGGCCGCGTTCCAAAAGTCACCGAACGCCAACTTTTCGATCCACGCAGGCGATTTGATCAATCGAGCCCATCGGGATCGTGAATGGGCCGAATGGTTCAAGGCAGGCGGATGGGTGCATGGAATGATTCCCAGCATTGTCGTTCCAGGGAATCATGAGTACGATGAGCTTACGGAAGCTGAGCAGGAAAGGCGGCTTTCCTTGCAGTGGGGGCCGCAATTCGAGTTGCCACGTTATCGCGAGTTACCGGGTGCTCTAGATGAAACGGTCTACTATATCGACTTCCAAGGTGTCCGAGTTGTCGCTTTGAATTCCAATAGTGAAATCGACGCCCAAACAGGTTGGCTCGATAAAGTATTAAACGATAATCCAAATCGATGGACGGTTCTTACTTTCCACCACCCGATCTTCTCCTCAGGAGATGGTCGGGACAACTCCCGAAATCGGGAAGCGTGGAAGCCGGTAATCGAAAAGCATGACGTCGATCTCGTATTGCAAGGCCATGACCATACTTATGCGAGAGGACACGTTCCAATCCGAATGATGGATACAAACGAATCGCCGCGAACAGGTCCGATATATGTAAATTCTGTCAGTGGCCCCAAAATGTACGAATTTATGGAAGGTGGTTGGGACGTTTATCGACCGGAAGGCGTCCTTTTGGACCGCAAGGCGGAGAATACTCAATTTTTTCAGGTCATCCGTGTTGAAGGAATGAGTTTAGTCTATAAGGCTTACATGGCAAACGGCGAATTGTACGACGCATTCGAGCTGAGAAAAAATGAGGATAGCTCCAAGACCTTGCTCGATTGGGCGCCGGATCTCGGTGAGGAAAGACTATTCGAGAATACCATGCCTTATAATCGGGAAGGGATGTAGCTAACGCACGACGGGATGGTATGAACTTTGACTCGATTGGCTTTGTATTCGACGCTGATAGAGGGGCGGTTCGTTCGTAGCCATTTACGACTCAGTTGGAAGAAAGCTATGGAATTCCCAGATTGGCGATGGCTCCCTTCATCAAGAAATCATTCAAGGATTTCCTACTGGCCACTCTCTCCTGTAAGAGTGCTGCGTTTTCTCTAGTTCGTATCCGATATTCGGATAGAAAGAGTGCGCCTCAGAACGAATGGAGTTGCTCTTGACGTGCATTTTGTCGATTCCCTGCTCAAGAGACCATTGCACGCATCGATCTATCAGCACTCGGCCGACGCCGCGACGCCGCGATGATTCATCAACAACGATTCCCACGATTTCGCCAAAGGAACTGGCCGCTATGATATCCCGGGTTTGAACGTGGGCCCAACCGACCAGATTGCCTGGCTCAAACTCAGCGGAATTGAGTCCTTCATTTTTGGAGGCGAGGACTCTAGAAATGCATGTGGAGCATCGTTCTTCGCCGATGGGATATCCCCACTGGGCGCACAGACGAGCAAACTCGGCTGCGTCAGACTCTCGGGTTACACGGACTGGGACCATTTCAATGAGGTGGGCGAAGAATAAATGAGCATATGTTTTAGCACACCAAACCTTCTCGTTTAAGGTAATTCCAGCCCCTCATTGGATCGCTGGTCTCGATTATCAGTCGAGGAGTGGCGTCGATGTTATCGATCGATTGAAAAATCCCTTTCCAATTCAGCGTGCCGTTCCCCAAGGTCCAGTGGTAGTCATACTCCCCGTTTGTATCCTGGAGATGGATATGGCTTAATAGCTCGCCCGCTTCGAGAATCCAATATTCGGGACTAGGTCCACCGCCGCAGCGTTCGGTAATGGCGGCGTGCCCCGTATCGATGCTGCGTCTCAGGTAGGGACTATCGAATCGTTCAATCAGAGCCCTGAGAGGCAACGGGCTGCGATCGAAAATATTTTCCACTACCAGTATGCAATCGCTCTCCTCCGCGAGCGTAATCAAGGGCTCCAGCGTTTGGGAAACACGATCGAGAGTGAAACCTAAGTCTAGTTGAGGCGTGTGGCAGGTTTGGCCTCCTCCAAAAAAATAGAATGGGCTGTGTATCACGCAGGCCTTTGCATTGATCGAGGCGGCGAAATCAAGGCTCTGGGAAATGCGTTTCTGAGCGTGCTCGCGCGCGAGTGGATCCCCGGTTCCTAATTGGATGCCGTCATACTGGCCGTGAATGCCAATTCTGCCGTCATAGTTCTCCAACTGCTTGTTGATACGCTCTGAAATGGCTTTCCAGTCCGAATCCAGGAATCCGGGAAGGCATGCATCCTGAATTTCCAGATCGCGATTGTCTTCTAGGATCCAATCAAGAATGCTAGATAGGTTCTCACTCCTAATTGCGGCTCCTACGAAGGGCGGTTTTTTCATTCTGGCTAGTATCTCGAACGATGTTGGGATCGTATTAACGCCAGGTTAATAAAGTGCAGCTTTCCCCTGATTAGATCGTAACAGCTTCGATGACTTTTCTTCACTTATTCCAAATCTCAAGTTCCGAAAGTTCACTATGGAGTTTAGAAGAGCGCTTGAAGTGATCGGATTAGCTGGAACGCTCGTTGCCGTTTCGTATTCAAAAGCCAGCTTCGAACATTTGGCTACTGGATATGTCTTTTTCGACGAAAATGATAATCAGATTTTCGATGATAACGAAAAGGGCATAGAAGGGATTCCGGTGTCCATTGGTTCTGACATTGCCGTGACCGACTGGTCCGGAGCGTGGCAGTTGCCTTACTCAGGGGATGCTATATTTTTCGCTATTTCCAGAGATGGCTGGTCTCCTCCTCTGGATAGCCGAAATGTGCCGCGATTCTATTACGTGCACGAACCGGATGGAAGCCAGGTGACGCGATTCCCTGGGCATGGGAAAACAGGCGCCCTTCCCGATCAAATCGACTTTCCGATGCATGCGGAGACTGAGAGGGAAAACTATTCGGTTCTTCTTTTTGGGGATCCTCAGCGTCAGGTGGATTTCTTCGCACGCGACATCGTATCTTATGCAATCGAAACGGGAAAGCATGCTTTTGGCATCTCTTTGGGGGATATCATCAACGATGATCTGAGTTTATTTGATACCGTTAATGATCTTGTCAGTCTGATCGGAATACCTTGGTACAACGTTGCCGGAAATCACGACAAAAACACCGATGTCTCGAGAGATGAAGATTTGTCGCAGGCTATCACAGGGCGGAAGCTAAAGCAGTTGATCATTTCGGACGTCAGTTTTTTGAACAGATTGCATTTCGAGTCGAGTAGATTGGAAATAAAGCTGAGTTTTTGCCGATTTGCGCGTCTTTTCTCGGATAGCGGCGTCTTATGGGGTGAACATTATCACAAATTCAAAAAGGAACTTATATTATGATTAAGACAAAAGGTGTATCTGCGGTAGAATTCCCCGGTAGCGCACGCGTTCATGTGGGGCTCGCTTCGAGCGACTTGGAACGTTCGGAAGCGTTCTACACGCTCTTGTTGGGAGAGGAACCCACTAAGAAGCGCCCGGGTTACGTTAAGTACGAGCCCCATGAGCCTTCTGTGAACTTGACCCTGAATCAGGTCAGAGAAGGCGGTCCTCAAAAGGGCGGACCTACTCATTTTGGCATTCAGGTGAAAACGACTGACGCGGTTTTGGAAGCGATCGATCGATTCAAGGTTGCGGGTCAGGAAGTTGAAGTTCAAGAGTCGACAACTTGCTGCTATGCTGTTCAAGACAAGGTTTGGGCCACAGATCCCGACGGAAATCGTTGGGAGGTATTCGTCGTATTGGAAGCAGATGCCGATTCTCGGAAGGACATGAGCGGGGAGTGCTGCCCAGAAGAGTCGAGCGAAGCTGAGAAGGCGGCTTGCTGCTAATCCGGAGCTGATGAGCGAATCCGAATTGATTGGCCACATATACGATTCGTTTGGATCGTCTCTCAGAAGGTTTATTCAGTCGCGTGTTTCTGGTAAGCACGCGGCTGAAGATATTTTGCAGGAAGCGTTCCTACGTATTTCCAAAGGCGTTTCTCAATTAGCGGACCGAGACAGGCTAGAACCGTGGGTTTTTCGAATAGCCCGAAACGCTGTAGCCGATTATTATCGATCTGTCGGTAGAAGCCAACAGCGGGACGCGTTGGTGGACCCCGTTGAGGAAGGTAATCAGGAGAATGCCAATCTAAATGGTGAAGTGATTGAATGGTTGCCGCGATTTATTGACGGCTTGCCTGAGAGCTATGGAAAAGCAGTCAGACTCTATGTATTGGAAGGGCGATCGCAAAGCGAGTTAGCACAAGAGCTAGGAATTTCGCTTTCCGGGGCAAAATCGAGGATCCAGAGAGGGCGGAGCAAGCTGGCTATCGCTTTAAAAGCTTGTTGCTCATTCGAAATGGATCGTCGCGGGAATGTGATCGATTACGAGCCGGTTAAACGAGCCAGTCGCGTGGTTAATCGGTAACCTTGCTCTTGCTAGAAATATGGAAGTTGTCGGACAACGCCGATTTAATCTGCCCAATGCGGATCTTCCGCTCGAGGGGGAACTAGCCGGCTTGTTCCTATCCAAGGGATTGCAGGACTATCATCAAGCGCTGCAGTTCCTGAAGGAGCTGCCTTACGGAACAAACGAAAGCGAGGGAGCTCGAGCGGTATTTCAAGATGGCTGTGGAACGTGTTCCTCTAAACATGGTTGTGCAGCCGCCCTGGCCGTCGAATGCGGATTGAAAACCGTCTCCAAGGTTTTGGTCTACTACCGTTTAGATGCGAGCCGATTCAAGAATGTGGAGCCCGTACTCGAACTCTACGGGCTGCCCTATGTTCCGAATTTCCATTGCGTTTTGGCGAGCGGCTATTCGATAGTCGACCTGACGGAAGGAAACAAAACGGGGAAGCTGAGAGATGTAGATGAGTTTGACGTTATGTTTCGGTCGGAACCGTTCATCGCTCAAGGCACCTATCGGGACTATTTTGAGCAGGCCATTGATATATTTAAAACAAGTGACAGCAGGCTCAGAGAGTATTCAGCGGCAGATTTATTGGCTATTCGGGCAGAGTGCCTGGAGGTTTACGGCCGCCCTAGCCAGAATAAAACTACTGGGGTCGACTACCACTGCAGCTGAGCAGAAGACTTAAGATTCTTCGTAGCAGGATTCGCGTAAAATTTTCGCGGCTACAAACAATAGCTTAATCTAATCTTAATTTAATATTAATATTTGTAAATGTATCCAAATATTAGTAGAGTTTTCTGGGAATTTAGGAACCGTAACTTGACTGGCGCGTATTTGGCGCATAATTGTAACTCTGATCGCTGAAATCGCCTTTCTGCTCGGTCGAGCGAGAGGATAGCCCCCAGTTATATCCCATGAAATTCCCCAAATTATTTTTCCTACCCAAAGCGCTATGCTGCTCTGTTCTGGTCCCGATCGCAACCGCTGGTATGCTTGACCATCCCAAATTGAAAACCGATGATTATCCAGTAGCTCTTGCCGTCCTAGACAGCGGAAAGCTATTGGATATAGTAGCTGCCGATTCAACGAGCCAGGAAGCGCTCGATTCACAGGGTTCGAGCATCGATGTCTCTTCGAGCAAACTCTTTTTGGCCAAGGGCTCGGAGTTTGCGGAAGGGGAGATAAAAGTGGCCTCGAGCTCCGCTCATGTACTTGGTGAGAGCCAGAATGCCTCCCTCTCGACCTATCGGCAGATTGAATCCGAAGGGACGGTAATCGAAGCGACGATCGTCCCGACCCGAAATTACACGAATGTCGTGATGGCGGCCATATTCTTCACCTACGACGGTCGTCATGAAATTGTGGCCGAGTCCATTGGGGACTTGGCTGCGGGTAGCGGAAACTACGTTTCCCTAATGAATCCCGCGAGTTACGATTTTTCGAGCCAGAAAATCGAATACAGTCTACTGTTCTTTTCCGATCAGGGAGAGATCGTATCTGAATTCCGAAAGCGTTCTAGCATTTTGGTGGACCAGATGTTCCACGAGTTTTATCGCGAGTTTGTAGCGAGCTATCAGTTGGGGAACCAGGAGCTTAGCCGTGGAGTTTCTCTGGTACATCGCTTTCCAATGGATTTTTCAGGTATGGAAGACGCCGTGGCGAAGCAGAATGGCACGACCTATTTTACTTTGAATGTCGACGAATCAGGCATGGTTTCCGATATTCGGACTAGTGTGCCATTGAATGACCGGTTGCGTGAGCGATGCGAGAGAAGCCTGAAAGAGTGGCTTTTCCTTCCGGCTATCAAAGATGGTTTTGCCGAACGGAGTTTGGTCAGAGTTCCAGTGCGTTGGGATTAGGTCCGCCTGAATTCAAAGAGTTTACGACTTCGTAACCGTTTCTTCACCCTCTGCTTAATCATCGCTCTAGACTGGATCTGTTAGTTCCATGATGGGCTTTCGAATCGGGTCATAAGAGCATGAGTGAAATAAAAGATAGTCGTGTCCGATTTTCAGATCGGGTAGTTAATTATGTGAAGTACCGGCCGAGTTATCCCGGGTCCGTAGTAGCAGCGTTAGAGGAATCGTTCGGAATTACCGAGGAATCCCTGATCGCGGATGTAGGATCGGGAACAGGAAAGCTGTCGGAGGCCTTTCTGGAGAATGGCTATCAAGTTTTAGGTATCGAGCCAAATAAGGAAATGAGAGAGGCGGGAGACAAGCTCCTGGAGAAATGGCAGCGTTTCGAGAGCCTTGATGCCAGTGCGGAGAGCACCGGTCTTCCCGATTCCTCAGTTGATCTGATAATCGCAGGCCAGTCTTTTCACTGGTTTGATCGAGATCTCAGTAAAATCGAATTTCAACGAATTATCAAGCCAAACGGTGGAGTTGCGTTGATTTGGAATGAGCGGAACGAAACCTCGCCGTTTCTCTCCGCTTATGAGGGATTCCTTCACGAGAACGCCTCAGCCTATGGTTCAGTTAAGCACCGGCGCATCGATGATGCTGTATTCGAACGGCTTTTTTCGGATACAGGGTATCAGGTTTTCCAGGATAAGTATCAGCAATCGTTCGATTTTGAAGGGCTGCTCGGACGGTACCTGTCATCCTCTTACTCCTTCAATGCGGGACATCCACAACATTCTGTAGCCAAGTTGAACTTGCGGGCGCTTTTCGATCGGTTTCAGATCGGCGGCAAAGTTCGTTTCGATTACAAAACCAAGGTCTATCATGGGTGCGTGTGAGTTGAGAGGATACTGAAACTGGCATAGCTATGCGTTCATCGAAATGACTTTAGTCATCCTGAGACTTTAATTCGCACTTCATTCGTTCTTAACAAACTCGAGATACTCTTTTCACCAACAATGAAATACGACGCCGACTACGTAATGTGTGAGTGCCCATTAGAACCTCTGAAGGGCTTCGTTGAAGAAATCGAAAAAGACTATCCCGTCAGAGTAGTTAAATCTCCTGACGTCTGTCTCACAATGGTGCGGGCAGAGGATTCTCTTGAAAAGCAGGAGTTCTATCTGGGAGAGGTATTGACCACGGAATGCGAAGTAGAAGTCCAAGGTGAAGCGGGATATGGGCTTTGCATAGGAGAAGAGCCGGTTAGAGGATATTGTATCGCAGTTATGGATGCACTTGTAAGATGTGCATCCGACGATCGGCGTATAAAGGAGTTTCTCGACGGGCAGTCGGAGGCTGTTCATCAGTCAGAAAAAGAGGAGTATGCTAGATCTCTACAGACTCGAGTAGATTTCAAGTTGATGGAGGAAGACTGATATGGTTCGCGAAGCAGCTTACGACGAAGTATTCGATTCCCAATGTCACTTTCGATCGATCCTCGATTCGATGGCGAGGCCGGGGAAGATAAACGATCTCAAGCGGTTGGGTTTTGAGCCGCCGCAAAGCCTATTGAGTGCGACCACGGCTGTATGCTTGTCTCTTCTCAATCAGGACGTGTCATTCTACATGGCTCGAGGGAATCCCGCCAGTGAAGAATTTTTGAAAGTCAATACGGGCAGCCGGTCAGCCGATCTGGAAGAAGCCGATTTTATTATTGTCGACGAGGACGAGTCGCCTGATCTCGTGAGACTGGTCAAAGAAGGTTTACTCACGTATCCCGAGGAGGGAGCGACTATTATTTTGCAAACGAAGGGATTCGAGGACGAACAGGCAGATGGATTTCAAGGTATTAGATTGGAAGGTCCAGGGATCGATGGAGTAATGGAACTTCACGTTAGAGGACTGGGGCTCGAATGGATAGAGGCGTTGAGGGCAAAAAACTCGGAGTTCCCACTCGGTGTTGATCTCATACTCGTTAGCGACAGCGAACCGGGTGAGCAAAAGGTAGCCTGCATACCAAGGAGCTCCCGCATCCACCCAATTTAGTAAAGGAACGTACTTATGGGATATGTAGCTATAAAGGGCGGAGAAGACGCGATAGAAAATGCGTCTCGTCTAGTTGAATACGAAAGAGTTTGCTCGCGTACCACCCCGCTGGAAATAGAGCAGATTAAGACGCAGCTAAGTGCTTTGGTGGACAAGATAATGGGCGAGGGCTCACTGTATGCGCCTGAGCACGCAGCCTTGGCCTTGAAGCAAGTTCAAGGTTGCCCGCTTGAGGGGGCTTTCATTTTGAGAGCCTATCGGGCGACCCTCAACCGGGTCTACTACTCGGACATTATTGATACAAGAGCGATGCGAGTTTCCCGCCGAATCTCCTCGGCCTTCCGGGAAGCGCCAGGCGGACAGATTCTCGGTCCTACGCGTGACTACACGGTTCGCTTACTAAACACTGACCTGGCATCCGAATCCAAAGAGGACTTCGAGCGATTCATCGATGAAGTGGATGGGCTTGACCGAACTTTGCTCGAAGATCCGCAATCCTTTTCGAAGATCATGGATATCCTTCTGGAGCAAGGGATGCTTCAAGGGGTTGATGATGACGAAGACAATAGAGTTGTGGATGTTACGAGAGAGGCGGTTAAGTTCCCAGCCCCCCGTTCAGCGGCTCTGCAAATGTTGGCTAGAGCGGAAACTGGCGGATTATGTGCATTGGCCTACTCGTCAATGAGGGGATTTGGATCTGCCCATCCAACAATTGGAGAACTTCGAGTAGGCAAAGCTAAGATACATGTGCGGGACCGTCGTGGTAGACGCAGGTGTATCGGAAGCATCAAGGTTACCGAAACCGAGGTTATTTCGAAGCTGAAAAAGAAGGGTAGAGATTCAGTACCTTACATGACCTTGGGATACGGCCTATGCTTTGGGCATAATGAAACGAAGTCCATATGCATGGGAATATTGGATCGGACTATGCGTGTGAACGACGAGCATCCAGCTAATAGTCAGGAGTTCGTTTTATATCACACAGAGGGCGTTGAGTCTTACGGATTTACCAACCATTTGAAGCTTCCGCATTATGTGACCTTCCAGTCCGGACTGGACAACCTAAGAAAAGCGATGGAGCGGAAAGATGATTCTCGAAACGGAGACAAGCAAAAGAAGACGGCGAACACACCTATGGCGGAGGAAGATGCCATGGATCCCGCTCAGGAATTACTGTAATTGCGGGGAGCGAGGAAAGTATTTGAGATGATCGAACAAGAGAAATTCAGTCGAAGTTATAATTACGCTTTCGTTGACGAATCTACCAAGAAAGAGATTCGCCGAAAGATTCTTAAAGCGGCCGCCATTCCGGGCTATCAAGTTCCATATTCGTCGCCGGAAATGCCGATTTCCAGGGGATGGGGGACGGGTGGATTGCATGCCACTTTGTCCATGATCGGTCCCAATGACGTTTTTAAGATCATCGATCAAGGTAGTGACGCTAGCGTAAACGCGTGCAACTTGAGGAACTTTGTCAAGCGTATGACTCATTGTGATACGACCTTCCATACCTCGGATGCGACGCTTATCCAGACGCGGCACCGGCTTCCCGAGGAGGTACTGACGGAGAGTCAGATCATTGTTTTCCAGGTTCCTCAGCCTGAAATTTTGAGAGGAGTCGAACGTTACGAATTCAAGACTAGGCAGATGCACGCGGAGGCGGACTATGCTAAAATGTGGGTTTCCTTGTACGAATCCTATGTCAAGTTTGGTGCGATCATGCGTGGCGCTGGCTACCCGGTGAAGGTAAACAACCGCTACATTATGACGCCGTCACCCATTCCCCGATGGGATGTTCCTAATCTCAGTGATAGCAAGACGCTGCATGTTTTTGCTGCGGGACGGGAAAAGCGGATACACTGCGTTCCCCCTCACACTACCGTAGAGCCTCTAGAGTTTGAAGATATTAAATTCCGCGTAGAAGAGTTTGAAGGTATACGATGCTCAGTTACAGGCGAGGACCGAGCTTTTATGGATGAAATCTACGAATCTGAAAGCAGTCGCAAACATGTTATTAATGACAGTAACTTTCTCGACAAGCTGCGCGAGGGCCCTCGGCCTGATCAGCGATTGTTCACGAACCCAGCAGAGTAGAGAGACAACTAAAGATGGTTAAGAATAAAACGGAAGATTGGCTCCTTCGGGTTAGGGGACTCACGAAAATATATGGTGACCCCATTTCCAATACAATTAACTACACCGGTCCGAAATTCGGGACCAACCAATGCCCTGAGACTGATGCCATTGTAGCGTGTGCGGAAATTGATTTCGATCTTTATCCGGGAGAAGTCTTAGGCGTTGTCGGGGAAAGCGGATCGGGCAAGAGCACGATCGTTCAACTGCTTTATTTCGATAATGAAGCGTCTGGAGGGGATGTTCGGTTCCGTGGATTCAACGATGGTAATACGAATCTACTTAACGTGTCTAATCAGAAGAAGCGATACATTCGGAATCATTTGATGGGAATGGTATACCAGAACCCGCGAGACGGCCTGAATTTTAAATTCTCAGGGGGTGGCAATATCGCCGAGAAGCTTTTGATGGCGGGGGAATTCCACGTTGGGCGGATTCGTGAGCGAGCTAGCGATCTTCTTGAGCGCACTGAAGTGCCTTTGCCTCGTATGGATAATACCCCAGGCTCGTTCTCTGGTGGGATGCAGCAGCGGGTTCAAATATCGAAAGCTATCGCCAATAATCCCCCGCTGCTATTCTTAGATGAAGTCACTACCGGTTTAGACGTTTCCGTTCAAGCCAGAGTCCTCGATTTGATTAGGGGTCTACAAAGGCAGCTAGGCATCTCGATGATAGTCGTGTCTCACGACCTAAGCGTAATACGGATGCTGACGGATCGCACCATGGTAATGAAGGATGGTCGGATCGTAGAGGCGGGATTGACTGATCAGATTCTTCAAGATCCACAACATGAATACACGCAGCTGCTAGTAAGCAGTCTGCTTTAACTGGGAAAAGGTATCTAAATGGAAAACTTGCTAGAGATTCGGGGTCTGAAGAAGAAGTTTCTTCTGCACATATTGAACGATAAGAAAATTGATGCCTTGGAGGATATTAGTTTCACCATGGCTAAAGGCGAAATTATCGGATTAACCGGCAAGTCCGGCTCGGGAAAGTCGAGCTTGATGAAGTGCTTGTACGGAACTTATCTAATTAACGAGGGCGAGATCTTATACCATTCGGGCTTCTACGGGGAGATCGATTTGGCTAAAGCGAGCGAGCACGAAATTCTTGCAATTCGAAGAAACGAGATGACCTACTGCTCTCAGTTTCTACAGGTGATACCTAGAGTTCCGGCAGTAGAGATTGTCGCGGAACAGCTGATTAAGGAAAACGTAGACCGCGATGAAGCTCTCGAAAAAGCTCGATCGTTCTTGGAGGAACTTGGACTGCCACAAGAGCTTTGGGACGCGTATCCATCCACATTCTCCGGTGGAGAGCAGCAGCGGATTAATGTGGCCCAAGCCATTATATCCACTCCCAGATTTCTGCTGATCGACGAGCCGACCGCGTCCCTCGATCAGAAAACAAAGGATGTCGTCATCGGCAAGATTCTGGATCTGAAGAGGCGCGGTACTTCGATTATCTTGATTACTCACGATGAGTATACGCTAAGCAACCTGGCTGATCGGGAACTTAAGCTCAAAAGCGGCCGCATCGAAGAAGTCGAAGTCGCGACCGCATAAATTTCCAATATTTAAGTATTGTATTGAAATACTGGATTACAGTAACTCTGCTTGCCGCTGTAGCCCTATCTGGTTGTCAGCCCAACGGGTCGAATTTCACCGTTGATGAAAGAGGGTGGCCCACGGTTCTACGAATAGGACACAACCCGCCTGAGGAAGAAACCCAACGGATGTCTCGCAAAGAAATCTATAATGCTTTGGCGCAGTATCTCGGGAAAACGCTAAACATAGACGTGGAGATCACGAAGACAGGATCCTACAGCATAGCCATTGAAGCGATGAGATCCAAGAAGATCGATATATGTCAGTTCGGTTCATTTAGCTATTTGATCGCTCACGAAAAGGCGGACGCCGAGCCACTGGTTATTATAGGAACGGAAGAGTCTCGTCACGGGGCTTATCAGTCCTACTTGATAACCTCGCCATCCAGCGGTCTTAATAGCATGGACGACGTTTTGGAAAAATCGAAATCACTAACGTTCAGTTTTAATGATCCAGCTTCTACATCAGGCCACTTAGTTCCGAGAGGGTATTTCGACTCGATCGGAGTGAAGCCTGAGGTGGTTTTTGGAAAAGTCGTCTATTCCATGAGCCACACGGCCAACATAATGACTGCCCTTGCGGGAAAAGTGGATGTGGCCGCAATATCATCTACTACCTTGGCACGCCTAGTCGAGCGTGGCACGATTGAGGAGAGCGAGTTCAGAGTCCTTTGGAAATCAGAGTGGATGCCCACGGGACCGTTCGCGGTGCGCGGGGATCTGCCGAGCGACTTCAAACAATCCATTCAAGATGCTTTTATCAATATGCATAATGATGCTCCAGATACTTGGGCTCTAGTTTCGTCGATATACATATCTGACAATCCCATATTCTATCGAGGCGACGATACCGCTTATGACTATTACCGAGACATCGCCAGAAACATGGATCAGATGCAACTACTATCGGACTAGGATGAACTATGTTAGAAGTTGCGAATCTTAAGAAAATATTGCCGAACGGCAAAGAGTTGCTCAAGGGCGTGACTTTTAAGATCCAGAAAGGCGAGTTTGTAGGCGTTCTTGGTCCGAGCGGTGCCGGAAAATCGCTTACGTTGCGTTGCATTCTCGGCCTCACAAGGGCGGAAAAAGGAACCGTTCGATTTAGGTGTCCCGATGGAAGTTGCTGTAATTTGGACCAGGCCAAAGGCAAGGAGGCTCGCAATGCAAGGCGACATGTGGGAGTGATTTTCCAAGGGTTCAATTTGGTGCATAGGTTATCCGTTCTGGAAAACGTTATGGTTGGCCGTCTGGGTGCGATAAGTCCCCTCAGGAGTTTGATTTACGGATTTACTGACAAAGAAGCGGAAGAAGCTCTAAAGGTGCTCTCCAAAGTCGGCATGCAAGGCTTCGCTTCGCGCAGAGCGGGTAGCCTAAGCGGCGGCGAGAAGCAGCGGGTTGCCATAGCGAGGGCAATGTTCCAAAGGCCTTCCATCTATTTGGCAGACGAGCCGATTTCTAGCTTGGATCCAAAAAATGCCAAGGCGATCATGAAACTCTTATTGCCCTTGGCAAAAGAAACACCGGTTCTTGGAGTTTTCCATCAGCCAGAAATAACCCGCAAATATTGTACACGCGTTGTTGCGATTCGAGGCGGGGAAGTTGTCTACGACGGCAAACCGGATCTGACTGAATCGGATTTAGCGGAAGTATACGGAGACGAGCTTGATGAAGTACTGTCTAACAGGCAGGGTGGCGATTTCACGGAGGAGCAGGTGCCCATTCAGGCAAGCCCAATAACTAATCTCAGTTGAGCTTCTAGCGTGAAATCGATTCTGGCCACTTATAGCCCCAAGCGCTATTTTAAACTCATCCTGCCGATGGGTGGGCTAACCATCTGCGTATACGCGGCGGCGGTCCTTTGTGAATTCGATCTTGGTGCCCTGACCTTCGGGATTGTTGACGGGTTTTCCCGGCTTAACATTTTTTTTCCGCCTGATTGGACGGTCACCATGACGATGCTAAATCAGTCTGCTATCACAGTACTAATATCCATGCTGGCCACGCCTATTGCGGTTATAATATCGATCGGGATTGGGTTAGCAGCAGCCTCGAATGTATCAAGCAAACTTTTACGTCCATTTGCCCGCGTGGCTCTGGGCTTAGAGCGTGCCCTCCCGGAAATCATTGTATTAATCATGTTGATAAAGGCTTTGGATATCGGCCTTTTTCCGGCTGTCATAGCGATCGCAATCGGGAGTGTGGGCATGTTGGGGAAATTATTAGCGGACGCGATTGAGGAAGTGGAAGAACGCCGCCTTGAAGCCTTGAAGGCGTCTGGGGCTAGCTATTGGCAAGTGATACGTTACACGGTAATTCCCGATGTGCTACCTTCGCTGATCGCCAACTCCATATTTCGGTTTGAAGTAAATATCAGAGCGGCAACCGTATTGGGTGGCGTAGCCGGTGTTGGAATTGGTTATGAACTTATAAGGGCGATTGCCGTTGTAGATTATCAGAGAGCCACGGTAGCAATCATGATGATTATGGTGCTCGTAAATCTTTCGGAGCGGGTATCCAATTTCGCTAGGGGAAAAATACTGACGAAAGAGAGGCTATAGCATTGGGAGAGTCTCACCAGCCAGTCGTTGACTACGAGCTTCCTTCGAAGAAATTTCGTCGGAATGCTACTTACTGCCTAGGGTTCGCAGTGATATTTTCGGGTGTATCCATAGCTTTGGGATTCGATCCGTTGAAGATCATTTACGAGTTCGGTCAGATCGTCGATTTAGTAGAGAGAATGGCTCCCCCGAACATGATGATCTTTGTTCAGCAGAGGAACCTGTTCGATTCGATCGGGGAAACCATAGCGATGGCCTTTCTTGGGTCTCTATTTGGCGGGCTCTTGGCGTTTATGCTAGCTTTCCTGGCAGCCTCTAATACGACACCTCGCCCGATCGTCGCGAAAACCACTCGAACACTATTCGCAATTGAACGCTCGATTCCTCAGCTGGTCACGATGCTCGTTTTTCAAGTGGCTGTGGGAATTGGGCCATTCAGCGCCGCTCTAGCTTTGATTATCGGATCGATTGGGATGTTCGGCAAACTGTTCGCGGAATCGATCGAGAATGTGGATCGAGGTCCGATTGAATCTCTGGAAGCGATAGGAGCCACTGGCTTCCAGAGAATCCGTTACGCCATCATTCCGGCAGCCATGCCTTCGTTCATTTCCAGTTGGTTTTACTCCTTCGATATCAATTTGCGGCAAGCGATCGTATTGGGTGTGTATGGAGGCGGGGGAGTTGGGATGCAGCTGCATCTCGCTCAAAAGACACTGAATTACAAGAACATGCTAGCCTTGGTGATCTTTATCATAGTCCTAATAGCCAGCATGGAACGTGTATCTGATTATTTGAGACGAAAAATGTTAGGCAGCAATACTTTGAAGTAATTATGAATCAGCAAATCGTAACGAATGCCAAGATAGTGACTCCCTCTGGTCTCGTAGAGGGATCCGTTATCGTCGAAGAAGGCAAAATCGCGGACATTAAGAAGGATTCGTATTATCCAGGAGAATACGATGCTCATGGGCATTGGCTTATTCCGGGGGTAATCGATATTCATACGGATTATATAGAGAAGGAATTGCACCCGCGGCCGAGTGCGGGCTTCCCCATAGAGTTGGCGTTCCACATGATGGATTTGCGAGCGCTCGCCTCGGGTCTAACCACCGTTTTGGGAGCTGTTCGCATCTCGAATGACCCTTGGAAAAAGGGTGGAGAGTTGCGTGCTCGATCGGGCTTGGCTTTGGCGGATGAGTATGAGCGTATGGCTCGAATCTCTTCCGTTCGCCATTTTATGCACATCCGGTGGGACACGAATTTCGAGCCAGCCAGCGTTATTGTCGATCAATTGGCGGACTACTCGACACTGGGTAATATCGTGTACAACGAGAATATTCCAGGGCAACGGCAATTTCGGAGTCTCGAGGAAATCGCGGTCAAGCAAGCAGCGTCGAAGGGTCTCACTGTGGAGGAAGCTATGAGGCAGCTCAAAGAGAGAATAGAAGCGAATAGTGCCATCAACAATCGCGTTGAAGTTCGGGACAAATTCTCCGGAAAAGTGTGTATAGGGAGCCATGACGACACGACGGTCGATCACGTGGATGAGGCCAAGGAGGCGGGAGCGACTTTGGCGGAGATGCCTACTACCATGGAAGCAGCTCGAAGGGCCAAGGATCTTGGCATGTATGTTTGTATGGGCGCTCCCAATTATTATCGTGGTGGGTCGCATTGCGGCAATCTGTCCTGTATCGATGCCTTGAGTGAAGACCTCGTCGACTCGCTTTGTAGCGATTACCATTTTCCCTCAATGTTAGGTAGCGTCGTTAAGATGATCGATCAAGGGATGGATCCGAGTCGAGCTGTTAATTTGATAACGCTCGGGCCGGCGAAGGTTCTAGGTTGGGAAGAGCGGCTCGGAAGTATTGAAGTTGGCAAAGTCGCCGATCTCACGCTTTTCGAACCAATGAAAACCTACGGTCGTGTCGAGGAAGTTTGGGTAGATGGCGTATCCAAAATTTCTATGAAAAGTCCGGATCCAGCATTGGTTTAGTCGTGGAACCCTTAGTAAAAAAACGAAGACGCTGGAAACGCTCTGAAAACGAGCTTGTCGGCCTCGGTCGCTCAACGAAGTTTGCTCTATAAGGGCGAGAGAATTGGGATCTCTATTATCGAAAACAAACTTAAGGAAATTCTAAGACCGGGAACCAATGCTAGTGGCGACGTCGGAAACCTATTACTGACTCGCTGGATGCTAAGCCTTTGCTGGCAATTCAGAAGATTGTTCGCCTTGGCTGCGATTCTCCAAGTTGCCTTAACATTGTTTGCGGTTTTCGGATTGAATGTAGTTGGCCTGGGAATCGATTACCTGGCCTTCGTGTCTGGCATGCGTGAGGCTGGTCCTGCCTGGCCACTGGGCTGGCAACCACCTGCAGGCTGGACGCCGATGGAAGTGATTCTTTTGCTGTCCAGCGTAGCGTTGCTTTCCGCTGTTGCCCACGGGCTTCTCTTTTATGGAGCGGCCGCTTCCACTGCCAAGCTTGTGCACGGGAAATTGGCCCCGCAGTTGCAGCGCCAAGTATTCGGCAAGCTCCAGGAAGGCTGCATGCGATTCTATTCCAAGCAGCCAAGCGGGGCTATGATCAATCGGGCTACTGGAGATATCCAAGCAGTTCGGTCGTTCGTGGACTTGGCCTTGATGGAAGCGATTACGCTTATAATTACCGTCTCTATCTACGTAGTATTCATGTATAAGATACACAGCCTACTGGCTCTTGCTTGCATGATTTTCGTGCCGCTAATGGCTTTGAGGTCACTCGCTTTTTCTCAGACCACGCGCCCGCTGTTCATTTCCTACCGTGAAGCGTTCGACCGAATGATACTCTATTTGTCGGAAGCCATCAGAGGGGCCGAAGTTATCCGTGGATTCTCTGTTGAAGATCAAGCAATCGACAGAATGAGGAATATGAATAAGGATATTTGGGAATGCCAGAGCCGTATATTCCGTAGCATCAGTCTCTTCGGTCCGAGTATCAACCTTTTGTCGCACGCCAGTCTGTTCGCCCTAATCATCTACGGCGGACACTTAGTGATCTCCGGGCAATTGGCGCTGGGAGCTGGATTCGTCGTTTTCGCTGGACTGCTCCAGCAGTTCGCCAACCGCATAGCCAACGTGGCTCAGATTGCTAATGCCACTCAAGAAAGCCTTACAGGGGCCAGGAGGTTGCATGATATTTTGAATACCGAGCCTTCAGTGCAACAGCCAGATAATCCGCTGACACCTCAACCGTTTACCGGACGGGTGCGCTTTGATCGCGTTACGGTTTCCTACAATGAAACTAGAAACGCTCTTTCTGAGGTTGATTTCGAGGTGGAACCCGGTGAAATCGTGGCCTTGGCTGGTGAGACTGCAGCGGGCAAGAGCTCTTTATTGAACTTGATTCCGAGACTTTATGATCCGGATCGAGGGATTGTTTCCGTTAGTGGCGTAGACGCTCGAAGACTAGATCTTCAATGCTTGCGAAGAAATGTTGGAGTCGTTTTTCAAGATGCGTTTATATTCAGCCAGTCGATAGCCGAAAACATACGATTCGGCAATGCTGAGGCTCCAATGGAACTAGTGGTTAAGGCAGCGAAGATCGCTTGCGCAAACGAGTTTATTGTAGATTTGGAAAATGGATACGATACAATTATCGGAGAGATGGGAGTCGACCTGTCTGGAGGGCAAAGGCAGCGTCTTAGTATTGCCAGAGCATTATTGCCAGATCCGAAGATTCTGCTCTTAGACGATCCGACTTCAGCCATCGATCCCAGAACGGAAAAGCGCATTTTCGACGGACTTAAAAACGAGATGTCGGAAAAGACGACTTTCATCGTGGCTCATCGCGTATCCACATTGGCCCGAGCCGATCGCATTATCGTTATGAAGGAAGGCCGTATCGTCGAGATTGGCGCCCACGATGAACTGATGGGTCAATCCGGAGCTTATTCGGAAATGGTGGCAACCCAGTTTGGATCCTTGCTCGATCGAGAGGTAACCGTATGAGTTTCGTCAAGGCAACAGGTGGCGACCCCATTGGGGCCGGAATTAAATCAGAAGAGCGTCGTCTAGACCTTAAACTGATATTCCGAATCTTCTCCTACATGCGACCCCATTCGAGGCTGCGCGACCTCTGTCTGGCCCTATCGGCGGCTCGATCTATCCTCCGTCCTATGCAAGGGGTGCTTATAGGGCACGTTATCAATGGACCTATTGCCTCGAAGGACTTTCAAGGGGTTATTTTGTGGTCTGGAGTGTTTGTCATTCTGGCGATCGTGACAGAGGTGACCTTCAGTTATCGCATGCTGGCCTCGCAGCAACTAGGGGAGCGAGTGGCTCAGGGCTTGCGCAATGGCCTGTTCGAAAAGCTGCAAACGTTTTCGCTGGGATTCTACACCAAGACGAAAGTGGGTAGCTTGCTGAGTCGCTATATTTCGGACATCGAAAATATGCGTCGAGGCGTCCACGTGGTATTCTTTTTCGGTTTGATGCTGGTCGGGCAAATGCTGGTTTCGAGCGTTTTCATGTTCATCTACAACCCGGCATTGTTTTGCATCGTGCTAGTGGTGGCCCCGGTAATTTACGGAATCAATATCTATTTCCGCGGCAAACTATCCCATTGGTCCCGTCAAACGCAGCTTAGCCAAAGCCGATTGACGAGCAAAGTTGCCGAGGCAGTTAACGGAATGAAGATTATTCAAAGTTTTGCTCGGGAAAGACCGACGGCCGACGAATTTGAAACGCTCATTCAGGACCACGCTGCCAATAACCAGAATCTCGCTAGAAATACGGCAATCTATCTTCCTTTGCTCGAATTCAATACTCAGGGATTTCTTGCTCTGCTCTTAGCTGTGGGGTCCTACGGCACCTTAACGGGAAGCTTTGATTCCAGTGTGGATGATTTCATTGCCTTCTTTTTTCTGGCGAACTATTTCTTTATGCCCGTCCAGAACATCGGACGCATCTACACTCAAGCACTGGCCTCGGTGGCGGGAGCAGAACGGGTATTTCAACTCCTCGACAAAGAGCCCGATTGGAAAGAGACACCTAAGCTCGTTAGGCTGGCATCTCTGAAGGGATCGATTGAGGCCAAGGACCTCAGCTTCAGCTATCTGGATGGAAAACCGGTGCTCAAGGGTATCGATTTTCGCATCGAACCTAGAGAAACGGTAGCCCTCGTCGGTCATACGGGATCCGGCAAGAGCACGTTGGCCAATTTGATCAGCAAGCACTATCTGCCCACGAGTGGCAGTCTAGAAATCGATGGGATCTCTACAGTGGAAATGCACGGTCTGGCATTGAGGAAGCATTTCGGCATTGTAACGCAGCAAGCCTTTTTATTCGATGGATCCGTGACAGATAATATCAAGCTGGGATCGCCAGCTGCGACCGCGGATTTAGTTCATTGGGCGATCGATCAATTGGACTCGCGCGATATCTTGGAATCCTTGCCCGAGGGCTTGGATACGAAAGTGGGAGAGAATGGGAAGAACTTGTCGAACGGTCAACGGCAGATTGTTTGCTTCGCAAGGGCGATGTTGTGCGATCCCCGTATCCTGATTTTGGATGAAGCGACAAGCTCAGTTGATGTGATGACCGAAGCTAGAATTCAGGCAGCTCTTTCTCGCTTGATCGATGGCCGCACCAGCATCTTCATTGCCCATCGCCTTAATGTTGCCCGAATCGCTGACCGGATATTCGTCCTTGATCAGGGAGAATTGGTGGAAGCAGGGTCCCATAGCGATTTGCTGGCCGCCAAAGGAGTTTATGCACAATTGCATGGCGACTTTGTTTTAGCATGATAGATGCTTGCTAAGCGAGCGTTCCCTGCTGAGGAGGCGCAGTCTTCGCCGCTGTATTCAGCTTTCGATTAAAGAAAGCCAGTGAAAGTAGAACAAGTGTTGTTCCCATAATCGATATCAGGTAGCTAGAACTAACGAAAAAGGTGAGCCAGCTTTGATCTCCAGCTAAGAAATTGCGGTAGAGTATGACCACAACGCTGGCCAGATAACCCGTTGAATCGGCAATATACATAAAGAAGCCGATATTCGCCGCGCTTTTCAAAGCGGCAATGAGACGATCGAAAAGCATGCACTGGATGGGCACGTAGGCCAGATAGAGTCCCAGTCCCACCAAGGTGAACCAAAGGTAGGGGTTGATGGCTCCCGATTGGAAAAGCCAAGTGCTAATCCCAATGAGCGCGCTCCCAACGGCCATAACGATATGGGCCACATCCAAGGCCAGCCGATTTCCGCGAATCAGAAATAGGCTCCCAAGCACGATAAGAACGGAAAACGCTATGGGAATCTCGGATCGGACGAGATTAGACGCGCTATCGCCGTGCCCGATTTCTCGTAAAAGCCTGATAGCGAGGTTGTCGTGAAAATCTCGGTAGGCGGTTACAAGCGTGTGGAAGACTACAATGAGGGCGAGCCCGCCGCCTATTTGCTTGAAGAATTGAATACGCTCGGCTCCCGTCATGGGCGCACGCGTGGTCCTGTGCACTATGTCTTCTTCGTTCGGTGGAGGCACAGCTCGAAGAAGCCAGACAGACAGCAGAAGAATGGGCGTAAAGATCAATCCCGTAACGAAGTGCATCCAGAGTTCGGGCACACCCCAATCGGTAATTGTATAGCGACCAACGGATTTCACTAAACCCGAAGAAATGATAAAGCTGGAGCAAAGGCCCGCTCCCAACGCTTCCGTGTTTTTGCGGCCTTCAAGAAAACCGAACACGAGCCCCAGATCATGCCCAGCGGTAGTCCATTCAAAAACATGAGGATGAAGTTGTAGGGAAGTGGGACAACGTCGACGAAAAATAGAGCTGTCTCCGCGATACCAATGAACAATACAATGCAATGATTCGACCGCATTTCTTATATGACCTTGATCCCGATGAATTTGGATAGCGTGTATCCAAATACCTGCGAGATGATCAGTACGATTTTGTAGTCAATGCCCCAAAATGATTACGCTTCGCAGGAGCCCTGCGGAAAATGGTTTCCGGAACGCATACATGCAGAAATACAAGCAGAAAGTGGCCAACAGACTGTAGACGGAAAAGAGGAAGGTATTCCGTTTCTGTAGGTCTTGGATATAGCTGCTCAACGCCATGGGTGCAGGCATCGTACGGTTAGAATGCTAGGGTTTGATTAATTTCTTCGCCCGTTACCGTAAGGTTTCCGGTTGGCACTCGCGTAGTATCCTCACCGAAGTCAAATTAGCTATCGATTAGAACGATAGCTTCAGTCGAAGAGCTTGAAGGATTATACGGCTTGCCAATCGAACGGCGAAACTAAAAGAGCTCGATCATATCAACGATCATTGTCACCAATTTATCGAGGCGTTGCCATTCCTGATTTTATCGGCTCACGGGGCCAAGGGAATCGATTGCTCGCCTCGCGGGGATCCCGCTGGTTTCGTACGCTTGGCCGATGAAAGAACAATCCAGATTCCCGATCGGAGAGGAAACAAGCGGCTAGATAGCTTGAGGAATATCATCGCCAATCCATGTGAGGGAATCATTTTTCTGGTACCGAATGTTGGAGTGACGATCCGCTTAAGCGGCCAAGCCCGAATCGTAGTGGACAAGGAATTAAACGCTTCCTTTTCGATCAACGGGAAACCTTCCAGTAGCGTGTTAGGTGTCGGTGCAGAAAAAGTGTACTACCAATGCCCGAAAGCGCTTGCCCGCTCGCGGCTTTGGGAAACGGAGTCTCATCCGGAGCGAAGCCATTTTACGGCTGCCGGTGAAATGAACCATGTTTTTGCCAGAATGCATGGCTGAGAGTTTGACGGAGAGGCCTATGACAAAGATTATCCGGAATACATGAAGGAGACGATTTATTGAGATTAGGGATACAGTGATGATACATATTGATTACTATAGAACTCCCTGGGGCGAATTGCTCTTGGGTTCTCTGAAAGACCGGCTGGTTCTAAGTGACTGGCACTATCGGAAAATGCGCTTTTCCATAGACAAGCGGATCAAAGAAGGGGCGGGCACTGACTACGTTGAGGAAAGCTCGCCCACTATCGAACTAGCCAAAGTTCAGCTGAACGAATACTTTGTAGGCAAGCGGAAAGTATTCGATGTTCCTTTAGGTTTTATTGGAACAGACTTCCAGAAAAACGTTTGGGAGCAGCTCCAGAAAGTGACATTCGGCCAAACGGCTACTTACTTGGATTTGGCACAAGCTATGGGTAAGCCCAAATCCGTAAGAGCGGTCGCGAATGCCAATGGAGCGAATGCCCTGTCGATATTCGTTCCTTGCCATAGAATTATTGGAGGTGATGGTGCTCTAGTGGGCTACGCTGGTGGACTGAGAGCGAAACGCAAGCTGCTGGAGCTCGAAAGCGAACACCAAGGCGAATTGCCCCTGACAGCCTGATTCGCTATAAGGAGTCATTGAAACGAGTGGGCCTTTCAAATCAGCTTACCGACAATTTTTTCGATCGGATCATCGAAATGGATCAATGAAAGTCAGTTTTCAGAAGAGCACTTAGTTGCCCGAAGGAATTTGAAATGCGAACGCAGCTGAGGATCCGTGAAGCTTTGGGAATTCATGCCGGGAAGTGGTTGATGAATCTATTTCCGGAATGAAAGACAGGTCGCTCCATGCCACGTCTCAGATAGATTCGAGCCGCTTCGATCGCAGCGATGGCATCCATCCCCATGGCTAGGTTAGCAGCTACACACGAGCTCAGCGTGCAGCCGCTGCCATGCGTGTCGATAGAGCGAATTCGTTTCTGAAAGAACGAACGCGATTCCCCCTCTCGAGTACTAGCTACGTCGTAGAGTATATCGCCTTCAAGATGCCCGCCTTTCAGGTAGATGTTCGCGTTCCACTCGGTAGCCATCTCTTGGGCTGCTTGATCCATTTCATCTGGGCTTCGCAGCGGGCGGCCGATCAGTATCTCGGCTTCGTCTAAATTTGGTGTGATGATCGCTGCGATTGGCAGGAGGTGCTCCCTGTACGCATCGATTGTTTCTTCACTCAGAAGTCGAGCTCCGCTGCTAGAAACCATAACGGGATCGACGACGAGTCTAATGTTGGCGTTGCGAGAAAAGAATTCTGACACATGTTCAACAATCTCTTGGGTGCATAATAGGCCGGTCTTGGCAGCTCGCGCTGCAAAATACCGATTAACAGTTTCTGCTTGCTTGATCACGAATTCAGGCTCGAGTACTTCCACCTGAACTACCCCTTCGGGGTTCTGAGCCGTGACGCAGGTCATCGCCGCAATACCGTAGACGCCATTGGCCGCAAATGTAAGCAAGTCGGCTTGCATGCCGGCCACACCACCTGAGTCGGATCCAGCAACCGTCAAAGCGACGGGGACTTGTCTGCTTGGAAAAGTCTGCATGGCTCGGTTATCGTGTTGAAGGATTCCCTACGAAGCTTGCTCCCGATTCTGATTCTTGGGAAAGTAGCTCTATTAGCTCTTCGACCTGGTCTATGCTGCCATCACAGTCAGTGGGAGGTGGAAAGCGATCGTTGCGAATCCAGATTGCGTAAAGACCTGCGCTTTTGGCTCCTTCAATGTCCACCTCTGGGTTGTCTCCTATGAAGAGGCATTCGTTTGGCTGTAGGATGAGTTCTGCTACACAAGCACGGAAGATTCTAATATCCGGCTTCTTGATACCTTCTTCTTCGGAGACTTTGATGGATCTAAAGTGTCCAGCTATGCCGGAATTTTCGATCTTTCGCCTTTGTCCGTGACTCCTACCGTTGGTAATGATTCCGAGCGAATAGTTTGGCTCCAGTTGAGATAGAGTTTCAGGAACGCCTGGAAAGAGAATGGGATCGTCACCGTAAAATTGCCAAAAGTCTTCGAGTAGCTCTTGAGGATCGACTTCAAGATTCAGCTCCTTGCAGAGAAGCGGATAGAGAGCGTCTTTGGAGCGGTAGCCATTGTTTTCGTTGTCGACTAAATAGTCAATGTATCTCCTCTGGTCGATGGTCGAGAGCTGGCTTTCGAATCGTTCATACTGTTTTGTGACGAAGTTGAGAAAAGTCGAATCACGGTCGACGAGGGTCTGGTCGAGATCGAATATTAGTGCTCGAATCATCACTAATCCACTTTTTCTAAGGCTTCTTCGATCGGTTTAAAACTGATCTCGCGCTCCCTGAAACGGGCGATTTCGCTGAAGCCTGCTTTTTTTAGGACACTGATGCCACGCTCGAATTCGTAATGAATTTTTGCTGGCTCGTGACCGTCTGCTGATAGAGTAACTGAGATATCCAATTCCCGGCATTTTTCTAGTATGCTAGGCGAAGCGTAAGCCCCTCGACAAGGCAGCGAAAAGCTGGCTGTATACAAAATAACAGCTACGTTGTAGGCGGCGAAGGCATCTAGAGCCTCGTCGATTTCTTTTTCTAGTTCTTTTTCGGGAAAGAAGCGGAGACGTTTGGGCATGTCTATGTGAGTTACCATATCGAATAGTCCGCTTTCCGCCATCTTGCGTTTTAGCGTCCATTATTTTCTCCACATTTCAAGGCGGTCTTCTTCGCTTCTTTTTGGAGAGAAGCAATCGTCAAAAAACGCTTCGCCCACATGATGGAGTGAACCCATTCTAAAGTCCAGTTCGAGTCCTTCGATGAGGGGAGGTAAGATACTGTGATGATCCGTAAACCATTCAATCTCAAGGCCGATTTTAGCGAAAGCCGAAGGGCCCCTATTATACGAACGGATCTCCGATATGTATTCGTCAACCTTAGATGAAACCATAGACCAAGGGCGAGTCGATCCGTCTGGAAAAACGCAAAAGTGATCCGAAATCCCTAGATCGCGGACCCCCTTGCCGAAGGCTGCATCGTACCTTTCCGATACGGAAGTTTTCCCTTCGCTCAGCGTAGTATGATTGTGGTAGGCAGCGAACATGGAAAGAATTCTAATGTCAGAATTCCTTTCTTTGGCGAAGGTTTCGTTACTTTCACGTTACGAAACGAGAAGTCTCGAGCTCTGGGAAGCGTTTCTTGATGAGTTTTACTATCCGATCATAAGCTCTATAAGTTGCCTATCATCGACTGGACTAGTGCTCGGGGGGATTGTGATCTCTTGGGATTTGCAGATGTTTGCCTCAAATTTTTGACGGGAATGGGCAAGGATTTCTATTAAGTATTAATTAACCACTTTGTTGCCTAATTGATTAGGTATTATAACTATCTTTTCATGAGGTACTTTGAACATGAAGGTTAGAGACTGTCTAAGCATCTCAGATTCCAACGGAGGCTGGTGGAGCCGATCGGGATCGAACCGACGACCTCCTGCATGCCATGCAGGCGCTCTTCCAACTGAGCTACGGCCCCAATAACAGGCGATCACGGCGCCACGATGACTCAGCCTTGGCAAGCGAAAATTAAATTGTGCAGGCAATCACCCGAAAGATATGGCCGGGTTGTATCACTTATGTTAGATACATGGATAGCTCGTCCCTTGTATTGACGAGGTTTTCATTGGATCAAAAGTCATCACTAGTAAGTCGAGGCTGACTCGGATTCAATACCCTTTAAAACGACCGTCTAATCCCATCAGTTAGCCAGCATTCCTCGTCTTGGTTTTTTTCTCTACACTCCGGAATTCCTCGAATTCTTCAGTCGTAAGTGATTTAAGGCCACGAGACAGGTTGGTGGCGACGTGTTTGCTTTCTCCATTGAAAAGGAATATGTCGATCTTGGCAGACGTCGCTTTTAGTTCGGGGA
The DNA here is from genome assembly GCF_014529625.1 of Candidatus Pelagisphaera phototrophica. Taxonomy (GTDB): domain Bacteria; phylum Verrucomicrobiota; class Verrucomicrobiia; order Opitutales; family Opitutaceae; genus Pelagisphaera; species Pelagisphaera phototrophica. Next base: position 3,562,145 of record NZ_CP076039.1, on the reverse strand, counting down.
AGGAGTAATCGAATTTTATTGGTTCACCGACACCTGTCTGGAGATTACCGATAGGGGCGATGCGGACGAAGGTGGCCTGTTGCCCTGCAGACGTATTGGTTGCCCCGACTCCCTCGAAAATGAGCACTGCGACGGTGTAGGCGTTCTCCAGATCGGTATCGGGAACGATCGTGCACCGTCCGTATAAGCTATCCACTTGTTTATGTAATCCCGAATACAGAAACTCCTTTTCTGTCTGGTCTTTAGTCAGTTCGCCCAAGGCCTCAACCGACCGGTCCCCTTCGGATACCAACTGGCCTCGACCGTCCATGGCGGCGACAGCTTTTTCAAACTCGTTCGTGGCTTGCTGCCTCATTTGCTCGGCGTTCATTTCGTTGATCGCCATCATGGTCCGCAGCTTTTCTGCCTGCGAGTCGAAGGTGAACTCCAGGTCGCGAATCTCGACAAAGTATTTGCTGATGACCATCACCGGCTGCATAGAACAGTTGAGCCTGTCGACGGGCTTAAGGGATTTTTTTGAACCGGTAAGCTGAAGGCGTTTTCCATCGAAGCTTTCAATTGGAAAAAAGTCCCGCTTTAATTGGGCACTTACCTTGCCGCTCATAAACAAGTAGTAGTCGGCAGATGTCTCCGCATCCGAAATCTGGGCGCTTACTGAGAAGCCAAAAACGAGTAGGCTGAGCGATAGTGTAAAATATTTCATTTCTGAAAACGTTAGATTTGAGCTCCGCGACCATCGTGTGCGAAAACGGTATAGCATGGTAATAGCTGATGGGCACTATGTAGAAAAAGTCCATCAAGAACGATCGCTGAGGCTGAGTAAGGGTCTTTTCTAGGTCCCTGAACTGCGGCGTCTTTTTGAGCGGCGGCGTCTTCCTAGGCGGACGCTAACATTTGGAGAGATCCGAAAAAACGGTTCATCGAAATTGAGTTTTTTCTGCCATCGTTCCTTTTTCGGGAGATTTCCACCCTTAGGGTTAGCACTATAGCAGGCATTCCTTCGATTATCAGGGAATCCCCGTTGCCTATGGGGACGCCGGTCTAGGATTGACGAGCACGGGCAAGTATTGATATTTTTTTAACGAATCGGTCACTCCCGAGCCCGAGGGTCGGTTCTCGCATACCTAATCAACCACCTAATGAGCATCTACCTATATGGATTCACCTTGGCAGACGCGCCTCATCGCCTAGAGAGGCTGGAAGGCGTGGACGAGCGGAATGTGTTCATGGTTACGATAGGAGAAGTTTCGGCTCTGGTCAGCAACTATGGCGGCGGTCGATTCGAGGTTCGGGGAAAGGACATTTTTGCCCATCAGCAAGTGATTCGTGCGTTGAACGATGAGGCGAGTATCATACCGCTGGAGTTTGGACTCACGTTGAAGAACCTTTCCATGGTAGAGAATGTGATCCGGTCGAATCACGATCATTTAAAGTGCGAACTCTCCCGTATCTTTAGTAAAGTGGAGATGGAAGTGTTGCTTCGATTTGCGACGGCAGACTTATTCAAGTTCATGGTGGCCAAGTACCCATTCTTGAAAGACGAGCGATTCAAGTTCGCGAAAGGGCGCTTACTCTACAGTTTGGGTGACCGGGCCAGAAAGGGAGAGAAATTTGAAATCGCTCTGAAAAAGGAGAAGGAGATTTTCGCTAGTCAAGTAAAGGCGCTCATCGGTCCCTGGTGCGCTGAGATCGCTCTGAGCAAAACCGCTTACAAGGAGCGGGACGTGGCTACCTTTAATTGCCTCGTGAATCGGGAACGGCTCAAGGTATTCGAAAACTCAATATACGATGCCGCCGAGAAATTCTGCGGTGATTTGCTGTTCACTTTCAATGGCCCTTGGGCGCCGCAGCATTTCTGCAATCTTAGCAAGATCTCCTACGCTTAGTAGGACATGCGGCCTAGAATAAATCGGATGTCCTTAAGGGTAGTGCCGTTTATCCCAAAGCGGTCGTGATCGTAGCCCAGTGATGGAGTTTTGGCTGCTTAGGGCGTCGGCCGTGAGCTCAGCCGAATCCACAAGCAGCCCTGCCATTGACGAAGCAACTACTCGTATTCCCACTTGCTGATCCAAGGGTCGTTGGTCGCTTTCTGAAATGCTTTTAACTTGGCTTTCATCGATTCGAGGATTTTGGAATATTCAGGGTTGCTGGCGAGATTCACTTCTTCGTAGCGGTTCTCAGTGACGTTGTAGAGTTCGAACGCAGGACGATCGACGTAGGAGCCGACACTCATGTAGCCGTAGAGGGCGTCGTCCCCTTTCTCGAGTTGAGCTTGCCACGTGGAAGATGCCCAAAGGTCGCTCGCGAATGGGTAGGGGAGTCCGGAAGCGATATTCCAGATGAGCTTGTACTTGCCATCCCATACGGTCCGCATCGGGTAGTACATTGTGATTTCGTGGAATGTGTGGGAGGCGAACATCGTCTTGTGGTGAGAGGCGTTTTTCTTTCCGAGAATTGGAATCCAGGAATCACCATGGTAGCTGGTGTAGGGGCGATGTCCGCGATTGTCCTTCGCCACGTAGTCCTTGTTCTTCCAATACGCATCTGCTTTCACGAAGTTTTTAGGCTGGTTCTTCTCGCGATCGAGCGCCTGGGCAAAATCCACCAATGACGGAGTGATGTCGGCGTGGCTGATCATAGCATAGGATTCGATACCTCGCTTTTTCTCGTACGGGTTGCGAACGATGAAGGGGACATGGAGTCCGGCTTCGAAAACGGTGGTCTTAGCTCCTGCAAATGCCATGCCGTGATCCGAGGTAAAAACGATTAGGGTCTTATCATAGAGATCCGATTCTTTCAGAATTTTGATCAGCTCAGCGATGCCCTGGTCAATACGAGCGCAGCTTTGATAGTAGTGGGCCAGCTCGCTGCGTGATTCGGGCGTGTCGGGTAGGAATGGGGGAACCGGAATCTTGTTGGGATCGAAGAAGACCTCGTCCACGCCTTCGTAAGCGGCCTTGTTCGGAAGGTTGCCAAAGAAATTCGGTTTATGCCTCCCGGGATAGGACGCGTCGTCTCCCCCACCGCGATGCGGATCGGAAGTCGCAAAATAAAGGAAAAACGGTTTCTCGTCATCTGCCGTGATGAAGTTTTTGGCGACAGATGCCATTTGCTTCGCATTGCGAGCATTTCCTTTGAGGTAGGTATCGAATCGGTAGACTTCTTCCGGCGCCAAATGATACTTGCCGATTTGTCCGGTGCGGTAGCCTGCGTTAGACAAAACGCGTGGTAAGGAGAGGGCGACCACGTTGTGAAAGCTGGCGAATTTGTGGTAGGCGTGCTGGTGTCCGAACTGCCCGTTGAAGTGGTTATGGAGTCCGGAAAGAATGACGGACCGGCTTGCTGAGCAACTGGCGGTTGTGGCATAGGCTCTTTTGAATAGCGTGCCGTCCTGGGCGAGGGAATCGACTGCCGGTGAGATGGCAACCGGGTCTCCATAGCAACCGAGTGTTGGGCTCTGGTCATCGGTTACGATGAAGATGATATTTTTTTCTGCCGCGTAGGAGATCGAAGTAAGGAGGGGGATGAGGGGAATTAGAATACGCATAGTTGTTTGGGAAATATGGGAAATTGCGAATCAGCAGTCCAGACGGAATCGATGAAACTCCGTGACGCGGACTACTTGGTTGTGATGATCCGGGTTGTGAGCGAAATGCTCGAGGTGCAAAGCTAATGGCTGCCGCAAATTGGAGGCGAGACCGTTCGTCCAATGCCGAAGTCGAAATTCCCGAAAGCGTCGAGCAGGTCGAAGTTCCTCTCGATCCTGCGATCGCGATTGCCAACCGATTCGGGAAGCTCGCTTTTGTCTAAAAGTCTGTCTAATAAATCAGATTAAATATCGTTGCTCACCAGATGGTCCTGCGGAAAGGTGGGTGCGGGGTGGGGTATCCATGAAATGGCTATTCCTTACGCTACCAAAGCGGAGCCAGGCCCACTTGGCGGGCAAACCATTAAGCAGCGACCTTTTTCGCTTCTGGCGGCGTTTTGCCAGAGAGCCAAGGCCCTATGGGCATTGGCGCCTCGACCACGCCTTGCCAAAAACTAAACAATACCTGCTGTGATACATCCTCTTATTTATCAGACAGTCGCCAAGAGGTCTTGGGAATACTGGGTGACAGGAAGGGTTCTCACAGCAGTTGAATCTGAGCGCTTGCAATCGGGGCATTTGGCCTTAATTCGAGTGGATAATGAGCTATCAGCCGAGCGAAGAGTTATTGGAAAAATACGCGGATGTTATGATCAACTTCGCGTTGAATGGTGGAGAAGGCGTCAAAAATGGCGAAGTCGTTCAACTTCGGGTCTCAGAAGTGGCCAAACCACTACTGGTTACGTTGCGACGAGCCGTATTGAAAGCGGGTGCCCATCCGATCATATTTTACACGCCGGACGAATTTGCCCGGGAGCATTATGAATTGGCGAGCGATGAGCAACTGAGCTTCTTCCCGAAGAAGTTCCTTAAAGGTCTTGTCGATGAGATAGACCACACGGTTGCCGTGCTCTCGGAAACCGATAAAAAGGAGCTCGATGGAATCGACAGTGGCAAAATTATGGCCGCTCAGAAGGCGTTGAAGCCTTACATGGATTGGCGGCGCGAAAAAGAAGGTGCGGGCGAGTATACCTGGACGCTTTGCATGTATGGAACCCAGGCGATGGCGGATGAGGTGGATCTGAGCTTGGAGGAATATTGGGATGAGATTGTCAAAGCATGCTACCTTGATGATCCCCAGCCCGCCGAAAAGTGGAAAGCGCTCTATAAGGACTTGTACGAGTACAAGGATCGGCTGGACGCTCTACCGATTGAAAAGCTCCATATCGAGGCACCAGATACGGATCTGTGGATCACGATCGGTGATAATCGAAAATGGCTGGGTGGCTCGGGTCGAAACGTTCCCAGCTTTGAATTGTTTATTTCCCCGGATTGGCGGGGTACAGAAGGTAAAATCCAGTTTACCGAGCCGCTTTATCGTTACGGTAATCTGATAAAGGATGCGTATTTGGAGTTTAAGGACGGACGGGTTGTTAAGGCTACGGCTTCTGCAGGCGAAGACATTCTGAAAGAAATGATCGCCGTTGAGAACGCGGACAAAGTGGGCGAGTTCTCGCTTACGGATCGCCGTTTTTCCAGAATCACAAAATTCATGGGAGAAACGCTTTTTGACGAGAATGTGGGCGGAGAGAATGGTAATACTCACATTGCAGTGGGGGCTGCCTACCGAGATTCCTACACCGGGGATCAATCAAACGTTTCTGAAGAAGAATGGGAGTCTATGGGGTACAATAATTCCGTTGTCCACACCGACATCGTGGCAACTTCCAATAGATTGGTGACTGCTTACTTGAAAGACGGCTCGAACCGGGTGATCTACAAAGACGGAGAGTATCAGGTATAGAAATCTGGCCCGCGGACCGTGCGAATGATTGGGAAATTCGAAGGTGTTGCGAGACGTCCTCGGCTCGCGATTCTTAACAGAGCGGTTTGCTTTTGCGTTCGGGGAAAATGCCTTTGGGAAGCGGTATCTGACCTGAAGCGGCGAAAAAAAGCCCGACGGGGTAGTCGGGCTTGGAGAAAGTCAATCGTGTCGTCAGGTTGAATTATTCTATCACGGTTGCTTTGACGATCTTCTGCTCCTCGATGGGTTTGTCTCCACCATCGGTGGCAACCCCTTCGATGGCCTGCACAATATTATAGCCTTCAACGACCTCGCCAAATATTGTGTGGCGCATATTGAGCCAAGGAGTTTTAGCCGTTGTGATGAAAAACTGGCTGCCGTTTGTTCCGGGACCAGCGTTGGCCATGGCTAGAATGCCAGTTTTGTCGAAGCGCAGGTCTGTCGTGCATTCATCTTCAAAAGGCTTACCCCAGATTGATTCACCGCCTCGTCCGGTTCCTGTGGGGTCACCACATTGAACCATGAATTCCGGTATGACTCGGTGGAAGATGATTCCATCGTAGTAGCCGTTTTCTACGTGCGTGGTAAAATTCTCACACGCTTTCGGAGCGAAGTCCGGATAGAGTTTGAACTCGATTGTTCCCTGATTCGTTTCGAATTTAACGCGGGTTTTGCTCATAGGGAGGTCGTTCTGAATTTAAGCTATCTGAGTGGCAAGGAGAAAACGGAATAAGGGATCGAGCGGAAAGTGATCCTGTGGAGAGGTAGATCAAACTCGTGAAGGAACCGGACTCCTGCGGCATTTGAGAGTTGTCAAGGGGCAGAAAGCTTCCTTCACTGCGCGGCTGATGGGCAAAGACTGGCTAGAAGGGGTCAAGGACGAGTACGATGTCGTAGTGATTGGCAGCGGACTGGGTGGCTTGACGAGCGCCAACGTCCTCGCGAAATGCGGGCATTCTGTCCTGTTGCTCGAGCACCATTACCAGTACGGGGGGCTTGCGACCTGGTTCAAGCGTCCCGGAAGGCACATTTTCGATATTTCGCTTCACGGATTTCCCTATGGGATGGTGAAGTCCTGCCGTAAATACTGGACTCGGGAAATTGCAGACTCGATCCACCAATTGAAGGATGTGCGGTTCATAAACCCTCAGTTTGATGTTTGGACCACTTTTGACCGGGAAGATTTTACGAACATATTGGTAGACAATTTTGAGCTTTCACGGGCTGAGGTAGAGGCGTTTTACGTTCATTTGCGGCAGATGAACTTCTACGATGACGACCAACGAACGACCGGTGAAATGTTTGAAGAGTTCTTTCCCGGCAGAGACGATGTCCATCGTCTTTTACTAGAGCCGATTGCTTATGCCAACGGTTCTACTTTGGATGACCCGGCCATCACCTTTGGCATCGTTTTCTCGAACTTTATGAGCAAGGGCGTCTTCACTTTCCAAGGGGGAACGGATGTCCTGATCGGGAAGATGGTGGAAGAGATGAAGCGCAATGGGGTCGAGCTCCGTAAGAATGTGCTTGTCTCAGAGGTTCTCACCGAAGACGGGCCAAGCGGAACCTCAGTTACGGGAGCAGTTGTTTCTGGCAGAGAGCGAAGTGGTGAGTTTGGCAATCGTCGTACGATTTGCTGCAAGGCCGTCGTTTCGAACGCAAATATCGTCAGTACGGTCAAGCGCCTCGTCGGGGAAAATAGATTTTCGAAAGAATACATTGATGAATTGGACGCGGTCCGCATCAACTCCAGCTCTTGCCAAGTTTACATGGGTATAAAGGCGGGCGAAACGATTCCCAACATTGGAGATCTTGTATTCACTTCGGATGCAGAACGCTTTTCGAGCGAGGAGCTAGTTGACTTCAAAACGACGAGCCGAACGTTTTCCGTTTATTACCCAGAGACTCGCCCTGGGTCGGAGCGGTATACGGTCGTCGCGTCATTGAATGGCAAATACGCTGATTGGAACCGGTTGTCAGCGGATGAATACCAAGCTCATAAGGAGCGATTGATCGAGGAGTCGATTGTCGCTTTGGAGAGGTATATCCCGGATGTGCGATCCAAGATTGACTATCTCGACGCAGCGACCCCTCGGACCATTCACTACTATACACGACATCCTGGAGGTACTTCGTTTGGAACGAAATTTGAAGGATTGAGGTGCTCAATGGAATTGCCCGACCAGATTCATGGGTTGTACCACGCGGGCTCGGTTGGAATTATTATGTCTGGCTGGCTAGGCACCATGAACTACGGGGTAATCATCGCCAACAAAGTGGACAAACAACTGGTAACGGCCAGAAATCGGGACAAAGCCAAAGAAGTGCACGTTGCTTAATTTGAGCGTGACTGAGAAACTGGTATTGATATGGCAACAGACGAAATTCTGCAAGCGATCCCGCACCGACCTCCTTTTCTATTTGTTGACGAGGTTGTCGAGCAGTCTGTGGATTCGTTGACCGCGAAAAAGCATGTCGATGCGAGTGAGGCTTTTTTTGAAGGGCACTACCCGGGCAACCCGATTATGCCGGGAGTTTTGATTTCGGAAGCCGTCTTCCAAACGGGAGCGATATTCCTGACTCGTTTGCTGGCGGAGGAGCTAGAGAGCGATTCGGATATGGTGCCGGTATTGACGAAGATTGTGGATGCTCGTTTCAGGAGCATCGTGCGTCCGGGGGACGATCTTTATATTACCGTCAAGCTCAAAGAGAAAGCAGGACGTTTCATTTTCATGGCCGGAGGCGTTAAGAACGGAGAAGGAAAGCGCGTGATGAATGTGAACTTCAGCGTCGCCTTAGCCAAGGCGGAGCAAAAGGAATGAGTCGATGAGCTTTCTTGGACTAGAAAATAAGACTGTGCTCGTCATGGGTGTCGCAAACCGGAAGAGTGTTGCTTGGTTTGCGGCGAAAACTCTGGAGGAAGCAGGGGCGACAGTTATTTATTCGGTCCGTTCCCAAGCCCGCAAAGAAACTTCGGCGAAACTTTTGAGCGGCAAGTCGGTTTACGTTTGCGATGTTGAGAACCCAGAAGAAGTCAAGGCCTTGGCGGCAGACGTGGCTCGAGACCATGGGAAAATTGATGGAATAGTCCATTCGATTGCCTTCGCGAACTATAGTGATGGGTTTAAGCCTTTTCACGAAACGAAGCGGGAAGACTATCTTCAAGCGACCGCGATATCCAGTTTTTCATTGGTTGAGATCTCGAACGCGTTTAAACCCGTTCTTACTGACGATGCCTCAGTAGTGGCGATTAGCATATCATCACTAACGATCACAGCAGAAAATTATGGATACATGTCTCCGATTAAGGCATCCTTGGATTCCTCGGTGCGCTATCTGGCTAAATCCTTTAGCAAGGATACGCGAGTCCGTTTTAACTCTGTCAATCCGGGCACGCTTAAGACGAGCGCTTCGGCGGGAATACCGGGTTATCTGGAAAGTTATCTCTACAGCGAAAAACTGACCTTTCGCAAAGTGGCGCTCCACACCCAGGAAGTCGCAAATGCAGTGGCGTTTTTGATCAGTAATCGCTCAAGTGGAATGAACGGCACCAGCTTGGTCATGGATGCGGGAATGGGGATCAACTATTTTGATGAAGAGGTGGTTAGGTTGACGATGAGACCGGAGGATAAAGGGAAAGTATAGAATGGGGAATGAAGAATCGTATTGGCATTTAGTTATGGTTGCTGAAAATGGGTTCGGTGGCGAAGCACGGTTCTCCATTCCGTATTCTTTCTTCTCCTTATAGGTCGTGCATATTAAGTCGACAGTTATTGATTCTCTTGCCTACGTGGCTCCGCCTGAAGTTTGGACTAGCACGGACATTGAGGAGAAACTGAAGCCGCTTTACGACAGGTTGCACCTGCCGGAGGGGCGATTGGAGTTGATGACGGGTATACGGGAGCGCCGTTTTTGGAATAATGCGATTAGGCCTTCCGAGGCCAGTGCGGAGGCGGGAAAAAAGGCTTTAGAGAAGAGCGGAATTCCTCCAGACCAGATTGAAGTTTGTATCCATAGTTCTGTGAGCCGTGACATGCTCGAACCGGCTACCGCATCTTTTGCTCATCGTTTGATGGGGCTGAGTCCCAATGTGCAGGTGATGGATGTCTCGAACGCCTGCCTTGGATTTTTGAATTCGCTAACGCTGTTATCAGCGATGATCGATTCGGGTCAGGTCAAGAGCGGGATCGTGGTATCTGGGGAAAATGGAAAACCGCTGCTTGAGAGAACGATTCAGTTGTTGCTTGAACGTGAGCTGACCAGAAAGACGATTAAGCCCTATTTTGCCAACTTGACGATTGGAGCAGGGGCGGTGGCCGCGGTGGTTTGCCATGAATCGCTCTCGCCTAACGGACACCGTTTGCTGGGCGGCGCTTGTTTGGCGGATACCTCTAGCAACGACCTTTGCCAAGGTGATTCCAACGCGGAAGGGCTTGGCTATGAGATGCAGACGGATTCGGAGGAAATGCTCCATGCGGGCGTAAACTTGGCAAAGCGTACCTGGGATTCGTTCAAGTCGGAGTTGAATTGGGAAAATGACAATGCAGATCGGGTCATCTGTCACCAAGTGGGAAGTGCTCATCAAAAATTGCTTTTCGATACTCTTGGTCTGGACAATAAGAAAGACTATTCTTCCTTCCAGACTTTTGGAAACACGGGATCAGCGGCACTTCCGATCACCTTGGCGAAGGCGGAGGAAGATGGCTTTGTCAAAAAAGGTGACCAAGTTGCGATGCTAGGCATTGGCAGTGGACTAAATTGCCTCATGCTAGGAGCGGAATGGTAGGCGAAAAGTGAGCAGTCAAACCACAGAGCTTCCTTCCAATATCGCTGCTCACTATCCGTTTATTGCAAAACGGAAACGTTTGTCCTGCGGGTTTGAAATGAGCTATCTCGATGAGGGTGAGGGACATCCCGTCATTATGGTTCATGGCAACCCGACCTGGTCCTTCTTTTACCGAGATGTGGTACAGACGTTGAAAGGAAATTTCCGTTGCATTGTTCCCGATCATATAGGCTGTGGACTTTCCGAAAAACCAAAACGCGGATACCGCTACACCTTGGACCAGCGCATCAGGGATCTTAATGAATTGGTTGAATACTTAGGAGTCGATCGATTTGATTTGGTGGTTCATGACTGGGGTGGAGCGATTGGAATCGGAATGGCGTTGCAGCGGATATCCAGCCTGAGGCGATTGGCTGTTCTGAATACCGCTGCTTTTGTTGACTCGAGAATTCCAAGAAGTATCTCGGTGTGCCGATTTCCTTTGCTGGGCAAGCTGATCGTGCAGGGATTCAATGGTTTTGCGGGACCGGCTACAAGAATGGCGGTTTCAAAGAAGGCCCTAGCAGAATCAGTCAAGCGAGGGTATTTGTTCCCCTATCGAAGTTGGTCGAGTCGCAAGGCAGTCTACGAATTTGTGAAAGACATACCCATGCACATAACCCATCGGAGTTTCGGCCGTCTGGTGAAGATCGAGAATGGCCTATTGAAATTGAGGGATATTCCGGTCGCTCTCTTTTGGGGAGGAAAGGACTTTTGTTTCCATGATCATTTTATGAATCGTTGGAAACGGTTTTTGCCTCAAGCGACGGTGATTCACTATGCGAATGCCGGTCACTATATTCTTGAAGACGAAAAAGAAAGCGTCTGCGTCGGTATTCAGGAGTTTGTTTCCTATGATGAGGACGGGATTCCGGATACGCCGTTAGCGTGATTTAATCACGTGGTTTTGGTTTCTTAAGGTTTACTTCGTGTGTGTTTCGGCTAAGTCCCCGATGCTAAGGTCTCCTTCTCTAAAGGAGCGCTGGCCAGCACTCGCAACTGTGGGGGTGATCTATTAATATATTTGTAATCGTTCTTTATCCAAGCGCATGGCATGAGGAGTTTCGTCCGGCCCTAGCTTTTGTGCCGCCGCCATCTGGTGTTCCAAGACGGTTAAGTCAGCATCGGAGGCTCCATGGGTTTGGTTTTTGATTCGGTGCCTCGGTTTGGATTCTGGGAAACTGAATTCAAGGATCGTATAGGGAATGCGTTTGATTGACGCAAGTGCCCGGAAGCCCGCCCGCTGCTCCGCCTTAAGGGGCGCGGCATCGATGATCACTGGATACCCGCCTTCAATAGGGCGGCAATTGGATTTGGGTGATGATCGTGGTCTGACATCATTGCCCGACGGCTCGTTCAGTCTTTATCCGCGTTCACAGCCGGGGCGCCTTCTCGGTAGTAGAGTTGGGCAAGGGTTCTCAGGTAATCCGAAGTACCTCCCTTGAGCGATTTGAGTTGTTCGGCTTGGTAGCGCCATTGCCAGTTGCCTTGGGCTTCGCCGGGTGTGTTGAACCGCGCTTCGCTGCCAAGGCTCATCAGGTCTTGCATTGGAATGATGGCAAGGTTCGCGACGGACTTGTACGAGGCACGAATCAGGTCCCACCCGATATTGTCACCGCTTACTTCGAAATACCGCCTGACGCGGTCCTGAGTTTTCTCATCGACTGTATTATACCAGCCAAGGCTTGTATCGTTGTCATGGGTGCCCGGGTACAAGACTGTATTTGAATTCAAATTGTGGGGAAGATAGTAGTTGTTGCCTTCTCCACCAAAGGCGAACTGGAGGATAGACATTCCCGGTAATCCGGTATCTATCCGTAATTTTCGAACGCTATCGGTTAACTTACCTAAATCCTCTGCAATTAATTTGCAGTTCTTGATCTTCTTTTTGACTGCTTTAAAAAAGTCTATTCCTGGGCCATTAATCCACTTGCCTTTGCGTGCGGTTTTTGATCCGTACGGTATTTTCCAGTACGAATCGAATCCAAGAAAATGGTCGATCCGAACGACATCGTGCATTTCGAAAATAGCCTTAAGCCGATCGATCCACCACGTATATCCGTCTGCTTTGAGGGCACTCCAATCGTAGAGGGGATTCCCCCACAATTGACCGTCCTTGGAAAAATAGTCGGGTGGACATCCGGCTACGGCGATCGGCTCACCCGTTTCCGGGTTTAACTGGAAGAATTGCTGGTTCTGCCAAACATCGGCGGAATCGAGAGCTACGAAAATGGGGATGTCGCCAATAATCTGTATGTTCCTGAGTTTTGCGTGATCACGGATTTTACCCCATTGACCGTAAAAGAGATACTGGAAAAACTTTTGGGCATCCACATCCCGTTCGAGTTCCTTTCTGAGGGGACCTTTGCGGGCTTTTTCAAAATAGAGGTACTCCTTTGGCCATTGGTACCAGGGTTTTCCGTCGAAGTGCTTTTTTAGAGTTTGGAAATACGCGAATGGCTCGAGCCATTTTTGATGCCTTTTTTTAAAGGCGGTAAAGCTGCCGTAAGGCCGGATTTTTTTACCACTGTTGACGAAGGCCTCATAGACCGCATCCAAGACGGGCCACTTCGTATTATACAAGGCCCCGTAGTCCACAAAAGATTGCGGAAGCGAGGAAAGGTCTTCGAGAATCTGTTTGTCGAGAAGATCTTTCGCATGGAGTTCTCGTAGCGAGATCAGGTACGGGTTCCCCGCGAATGAAGAGAACGACTGGTAGGGGGAGTCTCCGAATCCGGTGGGTCCCAACGGGCAAATCTGCCAGTATTTAAACCCCGCATGAGCGAGGAAGTCTATGAAATCGATACAATGGTCGTTTAAGGTGCCAATCCCGTAGTCTCCTGGAAGGGACGTGGGGTGTAGAAGAACGCCGGAGGCTCGATGGTTTAGCCAGTTGAAGAGTGGTTCAGTCACTTTGAAGGAGATTGTTTTTTGATTAATCCTTGGAAAAATTACGGTTTGGCTCGAGCTAAGACGGCTTAGTTAAGCTGTTTCAATAGCAGATGCATTCACTATGGAAAATAGCAAATGTTTCACTCTTTTGTTTATGTGATAAAGGAGAGAGATTCTTTTAGTAAAACTTCGGATTTGGCGCGATTGTGACAATACTTCCTTTGTTCGCTCCTATATCTTCTTCGTTGCTAAAAACGGAATACAGATATATCTTCATTCATGAAGAATAGAACGGACACAAGCTGAGGCCTTTCTGAAGGTCTCAGCTCTGTTATTCATCGTTTCGAGTGGATTATTGAATACGAATTAGGAAAGTATCTCTTCCCGAAGGCTTTTGGAGAGCCCTTCGGAGTTAATTCCCTCTGCGTCTTGTTGGCAGTGGGCCCTCGGGATCTGCTTGAGGGTATTCGAATGTACTTGAGGTTAGAATACGTAATTTTTCTTTCTTCGTTTCCCTTTGGATTTTAATGGACATCTTTGCGGTGGGGGGTCAGTAGAGAATACAAATGGATATAGTATTGGTAATTTTGCGCCCTGTCCTGGGAATCGGCCTTCTGCTATTGTTTTGCTATTCCCTGAGTGAGCGAAAAGACAAAATTCGCTGGTCATTGGTTGCCTACGGAGTGGTCCTGCAGATTTTGCTGGCGGTGTTGATATTGAAATTGCCGTTCGCCCACGAAGCCATTCGTTCCGTATCCCAATTGTTTAACGCGTTGGTAGGATTCAGCAACGAATCGGCCGCTTTTGTATTTGGAACCTTGGCCAGCGATTCGCGTGGAACTTACGGGTTCGCTTTTACCGTGCTTCCCACGATCATTTTCTTTTCCGCGTTTTCCGCGATCCTTTACTATCTAAGAGTGCTACCTTGTCTCGTTTACGCTTTTGCATGGATGTTGAACCGGACGTTGCGTTTGACTGGCGCGGAGAGCTTGGCGGCGGCGGCGAACATATTTGTGGGGCAAACAGAGGCGCCTCTGGTGGTTAAGCCCTATCTGAAGTCGATGAACCGGTCCGAGATTATGGCGCTCATGACCGGTGGAATGGCGACCATAGCGGGAGGAGTGCTGGTCGCCTACATGGCTATTTTAGGGGGAGGGGATGAGGCTGGTTCCATTGTGTTTGGACAGCATTTGCTTACCGCTTCAATTCTCAGTGCGCCCGCCGCAATGGTTGCATCCAAAATACTCATACCGCAAACGGAGCCAGTTAGCGAGAAACTAGTGTACCTGGAGGTTGCTGGTAGCGGTGGAATCCTGGATGCGGTTACTAAAGGTACGACTGATGGAATGAAGCTAGCTCTCAATGTGGGTGGAATGCTCTTGGCATTTACTGCGTTGGTGGCGGTCGCTAACTGGGCGATCGCCAATGGAGTCGGAAAATGGACCGGTTTGAACGATTGGGTGTCTGCCATTACTGACGGACGGTTTCGAGAGTTTAACTTCTCATTCTTGGCAGGGGTTTTGTGCGCCCCTTTTGCTTGGGTGATCGGTGTGTCTTGGGGCGACTGCCTGATTGTAGGACAATTGCTTGGCGAGCGCCTTGTGCTGAACGAGTTCATTTCCTATCTGAATCTAGCCAAATACCAGGAGTCGGGGGCCTTTATGGATCCGAAAACTCCGATTATCGCAACCTATGCACTTTGCGGATTCGCCAATTTAACTTCAATAGGAATTCAAGTGGGGGGAATCAGCGCATTGGAAAAGTCGCAGCGACCGAATCTACTGAAGTGTGCTTTCAAGGCTTTGTTGGGCGGGATGATCGCTTGCTATATGACCGCGATCATTGCGACTTCAATGCTGTGAATAGGAGGATCCGCTTCGATTTATCTCCAAACGCCCGTTGCCGGTTGGCGACCTGCTTTTAAGACCCGCGATGGAAAGCGTACGATTGACTTGGGGAATTTGGTGTGTTGATTCGTAACTATGGCAAGCACGTTTATAGAAAAGCGCTTAGTAAACGAAGGGGTGAAGTTTTGCGAAGAACGTATCGATCAGAAGGGTACGGTGATTACGGTAGATGATATCAAATCCCTCAAGGTGAGGACCTTTTCGCCTGTGCTCCAATCGGTTTACGTAATACTGGGAACTCTACTTTTTGTATTTGGTATATGGTTTCAGTTTGAGAATGGCAATATGGCGGTTTCCTTGGGGCTTGTGATGATCGGTTTTTTGAACGTGGCATATGGGATCCAGGGGAGGCCTAAACCTGCCAGCAGCTTGAATGCTCTCAACTACGCGGACCTAACGGCGGAGATAACGAAGGCTTTTATTGAGAGGGAGAATCAGTCGAGAGAATAATCGGGCTTTCCTTATTTCTTTGCATGGGCCATAAATAGTCCTTAGAGAGACAGTTGTTTTAGCGGTAAGCCCATATGAAAGTAGTATCGATTGAAATCGCAGAGGCGATTGAGAATGAGATCGTCAAATTTCTCGAAGAGAATGGCGAAGCAGGATCCATGCGGTTTACTCGCTTTATTGACTTGGGTGGCAAGAAAGTGGAGCTGTTTCTTTATCCACCGCAAATGGGGGCCTCTGTATGGTGCATCATCAATGTGAAAGCGGTTTTCAAGACGGAAGAAGGCGATTGCGTGATCCATTCCGTCAAGATCCCGTCATTGGAGAAAGGATTTGAGGACGTTCTTGTGAATCCAGAACGAGCCAAGCTCCCGGCGATGAATGAAAGGGTTTTGAAGTTTCTTAAAGATGATTTGCTTCAGAAGGCGAGAGAGAAAGGGACGGCTCTCGAAGGTGGGGGACTAGCCTTGAAATCCGATTCGAATGGCAATCCTGAACTAGACAAGAAGGACGGTGCAAGCGGCGAGTGGGAAACGCCGCTTGGAGCGATTTCCGATGCAAAGGCTGAAGAAGAGTCGCCGGATGCGAACTCGGAAAAGGGCGGGGCAGAGAAAAAAGAAGACTCGTGAGGCCGCAGTACGGTTGAGCGTATAATCGGTGGCTTCTTGGCGAATCAATCCTCGGCGCTAGTCAGGATCGCTTACAGTCGAGTTCTTACGCTGTCGAGGGTGTCCTCAATATCTTCCGCCGTTAGGCCTAGTTTTTCAGAGTGCTCTTCGGAGCTAATCCAGTAATTGGAATCCCCATGCAATGGCCGGCCCAGCTCGGCCAGCGATCCGGCGAGGGTCAGGACTATCGCGGCCTCGTTTTTGGGGGAGGACGGATTTGTCCCATACTGTGATTGGATCGCCGAGACGGTCTCTGGAGAATAATTCCAAGTGGAAAGGAGGAAACCGGCTAGGGCTGGATTTGTGATGCCAAAGCTATCCTGTTCCCATTTGAGCAGTGGAGGCCGTTTAGCGATTGGATAGCGGCAAGATTCTGATTCCTTTTGGGCACAGATATCGATGAGGGTTTTACCCATGGAGCGAAGGAGGCCCAAGGTGCAGTATTCCTGCTCGTCGCGCCCGATTTTCTGGGTGATCGACTCCATCGCGGGCCCGCAGCTCAAGGCGTTTTCCCACATTGTGGAACTGTCGATGCGGTAGGTGTTGTCTAGGGACGAAAAGAAGTCCGATGCTGCCGCCAACCCCACCAGTTTGAAAACCTCTCGAAATCCTACCCGGTTGATGGCGTCTAATATCGACCAAAGGAGAATCGTTCTTCACTCCTATTATCATAGACTTCGGAGCAGGGATTTATTCAAGGGGGTCAGAATGGGGGTGATACTGGGTGCTTTTTCTAAATCTTGTATTTCGTGTTTATTCTGTGGATAACCAAACGAATGTTGGACGCAACCGATTCGAGGGCAGGAGAGCAAGGACCTATCCCGGGCCGCAGCCGAAGTGCTTTTCATGTACTTTCTCTCTTAAATGGATGGAGCCTTTTTGTTGTGGGGATGCTTTCGCTGGGAATTTCGGCCTATGCGGGCGGCTGGGCAGGAGTGATTGTCTCAATGGCTTTAATTTTGCATGGAACCCTTGAAATTGTCCTTAGCAAGCGGTCGGTAGCAGATAACTTGAAATCCTGCTCAAGGCGGATGGCGTTCAACCAAATCGGTTTGGCAACGAGCTTGAGCCTTTATTTCGCCTACCAGATGAGTGTGCTAGAACCGGACGTTCTAATCGCGAGTCTACTCGAATCGCCTCTCTACGATGCCCTACTCATGTATCCGGAAGATCTGAGGCTGAAATTGCTCGACGGGCTTCCCAAGATGCTGGGGGTCTTTTATATAGTCGTTGCGGCCGTTGCGTGGATCTTCTGTGGGGGAACGGCCCTCTACTATTGGATCCAGGGAAGGTAGGCTAGACTTTGTCTCCGCGTGCACGGATTATCCGCATTTGCTTCTCCTGCATCTTCCCTCTCTGGAATTTATTTTCGGCGAGCTCGTTCAGCTTGTCCCAGTCCCCTTCACTAGGGGTGAAGGTCTCCCACTGCTCGAATCGCCCGGACTGTCGATAGAAGGTCAATGCCGGACCGAAGAATCGGGCTTCGATCTTCAGTTTTCCTAGTTCCGGGTCGCGTTTGTTCCATCCAATGGGCCTGGGCATGATTTTTTACTAAGAAGGTTGTTCAACTATGCAACTTTCGCTTTTGTCGTGCGTAGGTGTTCGGGGAATGATAATAATAGAAGCGATTGTCGAGGGTGGAGGTTGGACAGGGTGGATGAGCGTGGTGATCGAATGGGCGATAGGGGTCTGGCCTTGCATCTGTGCAAGCGTTGCCTGGGGAGTTCTGTTGGCGGCGATTTTTCTTGGGCTCATCGGTGTATTCGTGCCGGTGATCCCTGGTGGGATTGTGTTTTTTTTGGGAGGACTTATCCACAAACTGATGCTTCCGGATGTTTTTACTTGGTGGGCGATTGGAATTTTAGGGGCCTTAATGGTTTTGGACCGTTTAGTAGACTTTTTTGCGACCGCCGTGGGCACCAAGTGGTTTGGCGGGACCAAATGGGGTATCATTGGGGCATTGGTAGGAGGGTTCCTTGGCCTGTTTTTTGGGATTTTTGGAATCCTCATAGGTCCGGTTATCGGTGCCGTGGCCTTTGAGATGATTTGGGCGAAGCGTCATCCGAAAGAGGCGGCACGGTCTGGAGTCGGCGCTGGAGTTGGATTCGGTTTGTCCGCTGTCGGACGAATGATCGTCTGCTTTATGATGATGGGTCTATTGGTAGTCGACTTCGTCGTGGAGGATGAGGTGGTCGAATCGTCGGATGGGGCGGAGGCACCGTCACTGGATCTGACAGATTAGGAAAGGAGCCAGCCAAAGATTGAGTTGAAGCGATTCTCGATAGATTGGGTCTCGTTTGGGAATTTCGCAGGTCCCCATTCATTGGGTTTCGTTGTCTGAATAAAAAAACCGTCCGGTTGGGGACGGTGGGTCGTTGAAATGGCTGCCCCGGTTGGATTGGCTGCGGCTCGGTACCTCGCCTTCGGGTCGGTCGCCCTCATGCACTGCATGCCCCCTCTCCGCTCGCGGGCTCGCTCCGTCGAACCACCGCGTTGGTTCAAATCCAATATGACTTCGTTGTCTGGATATAAAAAAACCGCCCGGGTGGAGACGGTGGGTCGGTGAAATGGCTGCCCCGGTTGGATTCGAACCAACGACCAAGTGATTAACAGTCACCTGCTCTACCACTGAGCTACAGGGCAACGATGGGGGAGGAAAAAGCCGTTTTGTTTCGCCCTTGTCAACTCTTAGATTGAGCTTTTCTGAGAAAAGTGGACCTGATCGAAACTTTTGATTGATTTCCAAAGAACGGGTCTTACGGTTCTCCGCTCCTCTAATAGGCGTGACGCCCGAGAGTGGACAGATTTCGGCACTATGAAACAGCTTACAATCAACGCAACAACTCGTAAAGAAGGGGGCTCCGCTGCCTCAGGACGCCTGCGTAAAGAAGGCAAGATCCCTGCGATAGCATACGGTAAATCTAAAGACCCGACGAAGCTTTTCGTAGACTCCAGCGAACTGCGGGTTGCCCTTCGAGAGATTGGCAACTCGACTCCAATCGTAAAAGTGAAGGAGGGAAAGGGTGCGGTACGTACTTCCATTATACAAGAAGTTCAGCGCCATGCCATCACTGACAAGTACTTGCATGTAGACTTTCGCGAAATCGCTGATGACGAAGTTGTTCAGCTGGAAGTCCCGGTACACGCCGTCGGTGAGCCTTGGGGTGTCAAAAACGAAGGGGGTACTTTAGAGTACGTGGCCCACTCAGTCGCTATTCGCTCTTTGCCCAAGAACATCCCAGACTACATCGAGAGTGATGTTAGCGAATTGAAAGTGGGTGACCTGATCCACATTAAGGAGTTGCCTGTGATCGATGGCGCAGAATACATGGACCATGCTGAGCAACCCGTATTCACAGTCATTAAGTAATTTACTATTTTTCCCAGCGAGTCCCGGCAGCTGTCGGCGACTCGCTTTTTGTTCTTTCAAACAATCCCAATTTTTTCTCCATGAGCTATCGGCTTATTGTCGGTCTTGGTAATCCTGGTAGCGAGTACAAACAGACTCGCCACAATATTGGATTTCAAGTTCTCGACAACTTCGCATCGAAGCAAGGCGCTAGTGCGTGGTCGAAAAACCGCAATTTAAAAGGAGACCTTTCTGTTTTCGTCCCTGAATTGGATGCGAAGATCTATTTGCTTAAACCACTCACGTTTATGAATGAGAGTGGTGTCAGTATCCAGAAGGTTTGCAGCTACTATAGGATACCGCCTGAAGAAGTCGTCGTCGTATACGACGAAATCAACCTAGGTTTAGGCGAGGTAAAGGTCAGCACCTCAGGGGGTCCCGGAGGCCACAACGGCCTCAGTGATATCGCATCTCGTATTAAGCCGACCTTTACGCGCTTTAGGATAGGCATTGGCCAAAAGACGCCAAAGGAAATGAGTCTTGCGGATTACGTATTGGGAAAATTTAGTAAGGAAGACGAAATCTTAATTAGCGCTTTCATGGAGCGTTATCTCGATTGCCTCGACAGGTTGATACGAGAGGGAGCCGACAAGGCGATGATTCACATAAACCGAAAACCGAAAACCAAAGACAGAGAAGATGGCCAACTATAAGGCAACTTTTATACTCGATACTCGCGGTCGCGAAGAAAACGCTGACGAACTCGTTGAAGGGCTCAAAGGCGAGCTTGAGGGTGCGGGAGCCGAGGTCACCTCGGCCCAAAATCTTGGAAAGCACGACTTTGCTCGAGCCGCTGACAGGCGCTACGAGACGGGCTTGTATGCTCAATTCAAGCTGACAGGCGATGCGAGCATGCACAAAAACGTGCTGGAAAAACTTCGCTTGAACAAACTGGTGTCACACAAGATAATCCAGAAGATTTAATTGATTCTCTCACCCTGACCCTCGTTTCGTCCCATGCCAAATTTCAATAAAGTCCTATTGATGGGAAATCTTACCCGCGAGCCAGAATTGCGGGCCACTCCCTCAGGCACTGCCGTGTGCCAATTTGGTCTCGCCGTTAACCGGATCTACAACAACTCGAACGGGGAGCGGCAGGAAGAGACCACGTTTGTCGACGTAGAGGCTTGGGGCCGTCAGGCAGAAACGATTTCTAAATACGTAACTAAAGGAAACCCTCTTTTCATTGAGGGCCGCCTCAAACTCGATACTTGGGAGAACAAGGAAGGGGAGAAGCGTAGTAAGATGAAGGTAGTTCTGGAGAACATGCAACTGATCAGCCAGCGGGGCGAAGGGGGTGGATACAGCCAGTCGGATTCCGCCCCTCCTGCCAGGGAAAGCTCTCCCGCAAGTGGTTCTGCAAATAAGAGCGACGACATCGAGGAAGATGTTCCCTTTTAAACAACCCATTTCTGAATAAATATTTTAAACATACAAGGCCATGGCTACAAGCGAAGTACTACTCATTCAGCCCGTTGAAAATTTGGGCGCGGAAGGTGATCAGGTTAAGGTAAAGGCAGGTTTTGCCCGCAATTTCCTGCTCCCTCACAAATACGCGGTTCCTCTCACTCGGGCAAACCGCAAGCAGATCGAGGCTCTCAAGGTTCGCCGCGCCGAGCGGGAAGCGAAAAATCTTGAAGATGCGAAGGTCCAAGCCGCAAAGATCTCGGAAACGCATTTTGCGATCGCAGTAAAAACGGGCGATTCAGGAAAAATGTTCGGAGCGGTTACCGCTATCCACGTTCACGAGAAGCTGGTTGAGGCAGGATTCGAGAAGATCGTTCGCAAACAGGTACTGCTGAGTGAGCCAATCAAGGAAATTGGGCAGCACTCGGTGACGATCAAGGTTTTCCAAGATATTGAAGCGGAACTGAAGTTCGACGTTGTATCCGAAAATCCGATTGTTGAAGACGTAGCGGAAGAGGAAGCAGCTTCTTCGGAAGACTGAAGCTTTCCTAGGCTTAACAGGTCATGCCGTTTAAGCCTTCGAGCACCGAAACGCCAAACGCCCCCGTCGATTTAGTAACGGCTGGGCGGACTTTGCCTCACAGTATCGACGCTGAAAAAGGTTTGCTTGCAGCTTGTCTGATAGATCCAGCGGAAGTCATCTCTCGGTGTCTCTCGATGAAGTTGCCTCGAGAGGCATTCTACAGCCAGGCCCATCAGACCATTTACAATACCTGCGTCGAAGTATTCGAAACAAAGTCGATACTCGATGCCAAAGTGCTGGCGGAAGAGCTCAATACTCGCGGACAGTTGAACGAGGTCGGTGGGCCTGTTTATGTGGCCGAACTCGCCACCCAAATTGAGACGACTGCTCACGCTTCCTACTTTCTCGACATTGTTCGAGAGAAATACCTTTTGCGGCGGCTGATTTACACGGCTACCAAAACCGTAAAGAGCTGCTTTGAACCGCAACTCGATGGGGGCTTGGAAAACTTTATCGACGATATCGAAAAGGAGATATTCGCGATCAGCGATGACCGAGTTGCCGATACATCCCAGCCGATTAAGAAATCGGTCGATGATGCCGTGAAGCTGGTTCAGAAGCTTATCGCGGGACGCGGTGAATTGGCGGGGCTGTCGTCCGGGTTCGACGACCTTGATAAGATGACCTTTGGGCTCCATTCCCAGGAAATGATGGTTCTGGCCGCTCGTCCTTCGATGGGTAAGACAAGCCTGGCGATGAACATTGCTGAAGCGGTTGCGTTGCCGATGAAGCCCGGGAGGCAAAGTGCCGGCGTTCTCATCTTCAGTTTGGAAATGAGCGCGGAGCAGCTTGCCATGCGTTTGCTGACCAGTCGGGCGAAAGTGAGTTCGCAACGATTGCGGGAAGGCTTCGTGAATAAGGAGGAGCAACAAGAGTTAGCTCAAGCGGCAAAGGAGCTCAAGAACGCCCGTTTGTGGATTGACGATTCGGGGCATGTGACGATCAATCAGTTGCGAGCGAAAGCCCGCCGCATCTGGGCTCGCAACGATAATATGGGTTTGATTGTGATCGACTATCTTCAGCTCCTCACCGGAACGGACCCTAAAATTCAGCGCGAGCAGCAAATTTCTGAAATTTCTCGAGGATTAAAAACCCTTGCCAAGGAACTCAACGTTCCTGTGATTGTACTAAGTCAGCTAAACCGTGATTCCGAGAAAGAAAAACGACAACCGAAACTCTCAGACCTCCGCGAATCGGGATCCATTGAGCAAGATGCTGATGTGGTCTTGCTTTTGGCTCGACCTAAAGACGCGGGTGACGAGCATTCGGTAGCAGCCGACACAGCCGACCTAATCATCGCCAAGCAACGAAATGGTCCGGTTGGGGAAATTAAATTAACCTTCCGAAAAGAATACACTCGCTTTGAAAACCACACGGAATAGCTCCGCAAGATATCTTCTTCTTCCGCTTCTGGCATTGGCCAGTCTCTTTTCAGCAGGCCAAGCACAGGTCGTTGAGTCTCCTGAGAACGTTGAACCACCGACGATTCGGAAGCTCATCATTAATTTCACTGGCTTGTCCAATGTGAACGAAGAAGTAGCCCGGGCAAATATGTCTTTACGAGAGGGTGAGCTCTATGACCAGATAGCGATCGATCGCGATATCCGAACACTTTATCGTACCCAACTCTTCGAGCATATCGAAGTGCGTTTGCAGCCGATTGGAGATGACGAGGTCGACCTGTTTTTTGATATACGTCCTAAGTTCCGCATCGCCTCAATCAGTTTCGATGGAAACGAGAAGATCCGGGACCGCCGTTTGGAAAATGAGTTAGAAATTCAAGCGAACAACATTTTGAATGAGCGCCGCGTGAAAGAGGGTGGGCATACTCTCAAGGAGTATTACTTGAAGCGCGGGTATTCGCAAGCTCGTGTCGAATACGAGATCGACCGAAACCCGGCGACTGGATTCGGGAATGTTATCTATAGGATTCGAGAAGGCGGAAAGTACAAGATCAGCAAAGTTAAGTTTACTGGAAACGAGAATGTGAAATCTCGGAAGCTGCGTCGGAATATAAAGACCAAAAAGAGGGGATTTTTCTCTCTCTTCACAGGGTCAGGAAAGTTTGACGCTGACCAGTTTGAGGACGATCTGGAAAAACTGAAAGACGTCTACATGGAGGAAGGTCATCTGGATATCGATATCGACCCTTCTCAGGTACAGTTTTCTTATCCTTCGAAGCGGCGGATGGTCATCGTGATCGGGGTCGACGAAGGCAAGGAATACAAGGTTGGCAGCGTCAATTTCGAAGGCAATGAGCTCTACAAGGACGACATTCTTCGTTTGATGCTGAGAGTTAAACCTGGTGACCGATACCGGCCCGAACGCCTGGATGAAGACCTCGAGCGTATAGAAGATTTTTATGGGCAATTTGGATACATGGAGACGCGCGTTCGTCTCACTCGAGTTCCCAACGTCACTACTGGCAACATTGATATCGAGTACGAAATTTACGAAAGTGAAAAGTACCAGGTAGAGTCGATCGAAATCGAAGGAAACACCAAAACTAAGAGCACCGTTGTGATACGCGAGTTGGCTCTTGGACCCGGAAGCACCTTTGACAGTGTACGCATGGATGCCTCGCGAATGCGTCTGGAGAATACGCGGTATTTTGAGGACGTCAACGTGACCCCGCAGGTAAATCAGATCCCAGGACGCCGCGACTTGAAGATCACGTTCCGCGAAGGTCGTACCGGAAACTTTTCTTTCGGAGCCGGTTTTAGCTCTCTCGAAAAAGGGACGTTTTTTGTGGAGCTGACTCAGTCGAATTTTGATATATTCAACTGGCGGGGGGCCTTCCAGGGAGATGGTCAGAAGTTTCGTTTGAGAGCTCAAATTGGTTCTCTCTCTTCCCAGATCGTGCTCGCATTTGAGGAGCCATGGTTGTTCGAGAGGCGACTGGCTTTCGGCTTCAACCTTTTCGATACCAGCAATAGTTACTCGAGGCTTTACGAAGTAGGCCAGACAGGATTTGATGTTTACATTCGTAAGCGTCTGATCGAGCTGATTGAGGCTCGACTGTCTTACTCGCTTGTTTCCTACGGATACTCAGGCTTCAGCTCAGAGCTCGATCAATCGCAGCGAGAATTGTTTGATCAGAGTAATGGTGAAATATCCAAGGTGAATTTACTGCTACTTCGCGACCGCCGAGATCGGATTATCAACACGTTTAGCGGATCCCGCTACGAATTGGATTTAACGACTGCGGGCGGACCATTAGGGGGCGTATTCCAGTATAACAAGATCGAAAGTCGCAATCTGTTCCATTTGCCGCTTTCTACCTGGCACTCTCAAACGATCGCGTTCTTATTACGAGCAGGCGTGGTCAAGGAGTCGGGAGACAGCACGTTCGTGCCTTTCGAAGAGCGTTTCTATCTTGGAGGGCCCAACACCTTGCGCGGTTTCGAGTTTCGCGACGTTTCTCCCAAGGAAAGTGGCTTCATCCCGCTGGATCCCAATTTGAGAGGTACTAGTCCTTTGGAGCGCAGGCCTTATGAGGTGGGAGGAAAGACCTATGGCCTGTTCAGTGCAGAGTACACGATCGGGTTCACTGATGGTTTCCATGGAGCGATTTTCTATGATGGCGGTTTCGTGAATAAGGCCGCGGGCGACTTCAGCCTCGATCGAGAGCAGGCAACCGCTTTGTATGGAGGCCAGGGAGTGACCCTTGGATATAACAATAGCGGCTGGAATGACAATTTCGGGGTTGGCATCCGAATTTCCGTTATGGGAACACCTCTGCGCCTGGATTATGCGATTCCTATTACGACTTCAGGGTCCCCGGATATCGGTGGAAATGACAATGGAGCTCAATTCAACTTTACATTTGGCGGAAGATTATAGTTTGTAGGGTCCCAAGAACACTTTTCCTATGAAATCAATGAAAACTTTTATCTCATCCCTAACCTTGCTTGCAATGACTGGCCTTGGTTCGGTGTTGGCTCAGGCTGAGACCGTGATACTCACAATCAGCGTGAACGGCGCTGCCGAGCAGTACTACAAGGTACAGGAATTTCTGGAGCAAATCCAAGCTACTCAGGAGCAGGCGCAAGAACGCGTTGCTTCGATTAACGAGGAAGGCAAGACCCTCGAGCAAGAGTACCAAGAACTGGTGGAGCAAGCGGGAAGCGATATCCTCACGGAGCAGGCTCGTAACGATGCGAAGGAGGATGCTCGTGTAAAATACCAGGAAATTGCCCAAAAGCAAAACGAACTGCGCCAATTTGCAGAAAACGTCCAGCGACAGCTCGCTGCGCGTCAAAACACCCAGATGAGCCTGTTCACTAAGGAAATCATGGAAGTGGTGACTGAAGTGGCAAAAGAGCGTAGCGCATCGCTCGTTCTAGATACGTCCGGAGCCTCTCAAAACGGTATGCCTACAGTATACACGTTCGATGACTCGATGGATATCACCGCTGAGGTAGTTACGCGAATTAACGCGAGCAAAAGTGAAGAAGAACCCGCGGCTGCAGCTGAATAGCGGCAAAGAGACCTTATTTTTTAAAACCCTGCCTTGATTGGCGGGGTTTTTTCGTTTCCAAATGGGCATTGGAAAACGGTTCTTCCACAATTATCCCAATCAAACCAAATGCGATTTGAGCTAAGCATCGATGAAATTAGAGCCAGCGCGGAATCAGTTGAGGAAGCGGGCGCTTTCGATGGGCAATGTGTCCATGGCGTTGCGACTCTCAAAGAAGCAATAGATGGGGACCTCTCTTTTTTGAGTCTGGCGAAGTACGTGCCGGATTTGGAGAAAACGAAAGCGAGTGTTGTTTTTGTGCCAGAAGATTGTCAGCTAAGTCCGCAGCAGAACCAGCTTTTCCTCAAAGTTAAGCACCCGAATTTAGCTCTAGCTCGGGCTTGTGAGTCGATCGCCCAATCCCTCTGGCCTCGCAAGCCAGGCGGCCTACACGCCTCTTCGATCGTTGATTCCACAGCCGAAGTCGACGAGACCGCCTACCTAGGACCCTTCTGTGTGGTCGGTGGCGGTGTCAAAGTCGGCCCGAACACGCAGATACATGCGGGTACCGTGATAGACGATGGCGCAAGTATTGGAGCAGATTGCTGGATTTCCTCAAATGTCAGTATTCTGCGGGACACTAAAATTGGAGACCGTGTTCGTTTACATGCAGGGGTGGTTCTAGGCGCGGATGGGTTTGGCTATGAATTCAATGGTCAACAGCACGAGAAAATCCCTCACCTGGGCTGGGTAGAATTGGATTCTGATGTAGAAATTGGGGCCAATTCGTCGATCGATCGTGGTAGGTTGGGGGCTACTTTTGTGGGGCAAGGTACCAAAATCGACAATCATGTGCAGGTCGGGCACAACGTTAGCATCGGGAAGCACTGTATTCTTTGCGCCCAGGTTGGTATCGCCGGCAGTACGACGATTGAAGACTTTGTCGTCTTTGGGGGTCGTGCGGGAGCCTCGGGCCACCTAACGATTGGGCAAGGATCCAAACTTGCCGGTTGCGCGGCAGCCTTCTCGGATCTTCCCCAAAACAGTGTATCTGGAGGCACACCTGCTATTCCGCTGAACGCATATCAGCGTATTACCGTGGTGCAGCGCAAGTTGCCGGAGCTTTTCAAGCGGGTTCAGCGCTTGGAATCACAATTGGGGCAATTATCCTCATAGATTATTCGTTGTATGCTCGGAAACCATTGGCACGGTTAAGTGTCAAAGTCAGAAATTATGGAAATAAGATCTAAGAATATGGAAAGTATTCGCTTGGCGACTATGACCGCTATTGCCGTTTCACTTGTCTCAACCTTATTTGGAGAGGACTCGATTGCCGATAAGGTGAAGATCAATCGTGAGCCACTCGATCGAAGCTCAACGAGTGCTGTTGTGAGCTATTCGGAATCCTTGTCGAAAGCGCGTCCTGCCGTTGTTAATATTTCATCGACTCGCGTGATGGACACAAGCAGCCAATTGCAAAACGATCCCTTCTGGAGATTCTTCGGGGAAGGCCAGATGCCGAGGCAAAGGGAAGTTCAAGGGCAGGGGTCCGGTGTCATTGTTTCAAATGATGGATACATCCTTACAAACAATCATGTAGTAGAGGATGCGAGTGAGGTTACGGTCAGCCTGCAGGGTGGTCGAGTGCTTGAGGCGAAAGTCGTGGGGACCGATCCGCAAACAGACGTCGCTGTACTCAAAGTGGAGAGTAAAGAGGAACTCCCTTTTGCAGTACTGGCGGATAGCGATCAGATAGAAGTGGGGGACGTAGTTTTCGCGATCGGCAACCCACTTGGAGTCGGCCAAACAGTGACTATGGGTATCGTGTCTGCCAAAGGTCGGGACGGATTGGGTATGATCGAGGATGGATTCGAGAATTTTATACAAACGGATGCGTCGATCAACCAGGGAAACTCCGGTGGAGCATTGGTTGATGCTGAAGGGAGGCTAATCGGAATTAATACGCTAATCCTAACGGATGGAAGAAGCAGCGGAAACATAGGGATCGGATTTGCGATTCCAACGGTTTTGTCCCACAATGTGATGGTTAGCCTGGTTGAGGAGGGTTCCGTGTCTCGCGGGTTTTTGGGGGTTGGTATCCAGCCGTTAGATAGTGATTTGGTTGAAGCGATGGGGCTTTCGGACACAAAAGGAGCCTTGGTGAACCATGTGATCCCAGGATCTCCAGCCGACGAGGCTGGTTTGCAAGTGGGCGACGTCGTTGTGAAGATTATTGAGGACGAAGTACAGTCTGCGAGTGATTTGCGCCTGAAGATTGCTGCCAAATCTCCAGGGTCTTCGGTAGAGCTTACGCTATATAGAGATGAAAAATACTTTAAGACGGATGTGGTGCTCGGTGAAAGGAAGCCACAAGGACAAGCCTCCGTTGGTGGATCTCGAGACCGGGAACTGCTGGAAGGTATAGAGGCCGCGCCGTTAAGCGATGAACTGAAACAGAAGTACCAGATTGGCGATGAAGTTGAGAGCGGACTCGTCGTTACAAGCGTTTCGCCCGAAAGCCCCTACGCCCGCCAACTAGTCGCTGGTATGGTGATCGAGAAGATTAAAGGGGAAGCGGTGTATACCGTGAGGGACGCGAAAAAGCTCCTCGAGTCTGGAACGAAAGTCGCTCTCTTCGTTTACATCGAAGGATTCTACCGGTACATGGCCGTCGAAATAGAGTAGCTGTATGCCGGTTAGTCTCACTGTAAAGGAGGTATCCTATTTGATTTTCGGCCGTCTGAGGGCTAGCTCTGCGGCGGCTGTCTTATAGGGGCGACTACGCGAGCACTCGCCTAGATTGCGGAGCTGCGGGACTTGACGAATTCGAGGACGCCGTGGTCGTTGTCCCAGTTTGCCCAAACAACGCGCAAAAATTCGGATGGATGGATGTCGTGCGTTTCCAGAAAGTGTCTGTCGCCGCCACAGCAGTACATGATCTCGTCTGGCAGCTCGCCTAGGAGCTTGCCGCGGGCTTTGGGTAGGATCCTAGGTAGCCAAGTGATACCTCCGAGCGAATCAGACTTTGCGGGAAGTTCAGATACAGAGACTTGGTTCGATGAGGATTTTCCATCCAGCTTGTGCAGGAAGTACTCTCGACGAACTTGCTCGATCGACTGAGCGATCTCATAGGTAGGCTCTCCCCATTGGTTGAGGTCTTCAGCGTAGTCGAAAAAATCTTGAATTCGCCAGCCATTCGCTACGATTTGTGACTGTTCGTCATTGGAGAAGTAGGAGTCTTTATCCCTATTGCCTCTCTCGAATTGGGAAACCGCCGTTTCGAATAGCTGTTTGAACGTATCCTGATAGTTATAGTGCTGCATGCGCAGAAAAACTGTCGAGGGTCCTTTTTGATTGCGAGTTCGAATCATCTAAGAACGCCGCGAGAAAACTGTCATTGGAGCAAGGTCTCGTTTCAATAGGTCGCTCAGAGATGACATCGCGGCGAAATGGGTCAGCCGGAAACTCGGAAGTCAACCTGCCGCTTAAATCGGTCTACTCGATGCACGAGCACGTTCACTTTTTGTCCGACCCGGTATTTTTTCCGGGTCCTTCTCCCGATGATAGCCGTGCCGCTATTGTCCACCCGGTATAAATCGTCTTTTAGCGTGGAGATATGGACCATACCGAAAGCGTTGGACTCTACAAGTTCGATGAACATCCCGTGATTTCTAACCTCAGTGATAACTGCGGTGAATTGGGATTTTTTCGGTTTTTCGATTTCTTGTTCAAAGAACTCCAGCAGCTTGACCTTCACGGATTCCCGTTCCGCTTCGGTGCTGTTTACTTCAGTTAGACTCAAGTGTTCAGCGAGGGCGTTGGCTCGAGCTATATTCGTTTGGGGTAGAGCTCCTGCCAAGGATTCATGGCCTTTTACTTTCACTAGAAAGTAGTTGAAGACTCGGTGTACCACTAGATCTGAATAGCGGCGAATAGGGGAGGTGAAGTGGCAATAGTCCTTTTTGTTAAGTCCATAGTGCCCGTCTGGAGTCGAGCGATAGCAAGCTTTCTTCAAGGACCTAAGAAGCTGGGTTTTCAGTATATGCCCTTGAGGGTGATTATCCAGGATTTGGATTAGCTTCACTACTTCCGAACGTACATTTAGATCGGCCACTGTTACACCAAAGGTTGCGAGATATTCGCGAAGCTCATTTAGCCTTTCTTCGTCAGGATCGTCGTGCGTTCGATAGAGACAGGGCAGGTTCGCATCGCGCATGGCTTTCGCTACCGCTTCGTTAGCCGCAAGCATGAACTCTTCAATGAGTTGGTGGCTCTCGTCGTTGACAACCTTCTCTAGCCGGTCTGCAAATCCGTCTTTGTCGACGAAGATTTTAGTTTCGCTCATATCGAGATCAAGGCTGCCCGCTCGCATTCTCTCATAACGCATTTTGGATGCGACATTCCAGAGCGATCGAATCGAGCTCTGAAGTTGAGCAAGCTCAGATTGTTTCAGTTCCGAAAGAGCTCTTCCCGTTGATCCCGTCTGATGGGTGGGTGGGAGCTTTAGATTCCGGGCTACTGTGAGATCATCATTGAACAAGAGAGTGTAGGCTTGTTTGTAGGTTAGTCTTTTGTTGCTTCTGATTACAGTATTGGAAAATTCGGTACTCTTGAGCTTTCCTCCTTTAGTGAAGGTTAGAAAGACAGATTTTGTTAGGCGGTCGACATCTTCTTTTAAACTGCAAACCCCATTGGAAAGCGCGTGCGGGAGCATGGGTATAACCGTCCCCACTAGATAAGTGGAGTTTCCTCTTTTGTGCGCCTCTTTATCCAATTGCGAGTTTGGCTGTACGTAAGCGCCCACGTCCGCGATGTGGATTCCGATACGGAGCAGGCTGCCTGAAACGGTCTCTAGCGACAGAGCATCGTCGAAGTCCTTGGCGTCATCGGGGTCGATCGTGAAAGTGAATACGTCCCTCAGATCCTCCCGCCCTTTCAATTGGCTTTTGCCAACCGTTTGGGGTATGGCCTTGGCCTCATTCATGACGCTTTGAGGGAAATCTGGATTGAGATCGTATTTGTGGAGGATCGACATGAGTTCGGCCTGTGGCTCATGAGTTCCGCCGAGATTAAGGATGATTTCACCTTCCGGGTTTACGTGTCTTTGTTTCCATTCATGAAGTTTAACCACGACCTTGCTACCCACTTTGGGTTTAGGCTTAATCTTTGAATTTTTAGGATCGGGAACATAGATATCGTGGAAGAGTCGAGGATCATCTGGAACGACGTAGTAGAAAAAGCGCGTCTTTTGCAGATTTCCTACGATCGTATCTCTCGCCCGTTCTTGGATACGAATGACACGGCCTCTCAGCCTGTCGGGATACAGCGCAGGCTTCTGTTTCCGGCGGCCCTTGATTTTGGGTGGTGTATGCTGGTCGTATATCCGAATTACCACACGATCCCCATGCATGGAGACGCCTGTATCCGTAGCGTCGACCTCAATCGGATCGATTGGATTTCCGCTCTTAATCTTGTCAGGAAGGACAAAGGCGTTCCCTTTCTGGCGAAATCGAATCGAGCCCGTTAGCAGATTGGCATCGCTGGGAATACAGTAGCGGTCGCCCTTGATAATTAAGATGTCTCCTTGGCCAAGAAGGCCTCGAAGTTCGAAGTCTAACTTGCGTCGATCTTTCTTTGCGAGGCCTAGGGCTTGGGAAATTTCGTTTTTGCTTTGAGGAATGTAGTCCTCCGCTTGTAACAGCGCTATTATTTGTTCTCTCAGTTTCATTTATTGGGTTTAGAATTAGATTGGATTCGCCCGTACTTCATTTAAAAATTCTCGAAAGATGAAAATTGTTCATGCGGCAAGCGAGATGTTTCCCTATCTAAAGACGGGAGGACTGGCTGACGTTACGGGTGCTCTTTGCAAGTCTCTGTCTCGTTTCGGTCACGACATCTCTTTTTTTATTCCAGGATATCGAAAGATCCTAGAGTCCCCGGTGTTTTCGAAAGCCAAGCTCAAGGTGGTTCTTCAGGTTGAGCTGGGTGACGAATTTCTCAGAGGAGAAGTGTACGCGGTGCCAATTGGAAAACGCCAGACATTGTATATCATTCGTTGTGACGAGTTCTTCGATCGCTCAAATCCTTACGGAAGTGCGAACCGCGACTATAGCGATAACGATAGGCGCTTCATTTGGTTTTGCAAGGCAATTGTAGAAGCGATGCATGTCCTTGAGCTTAAGGCGGATATATTTCACTGCCACGATTGGCAAACAGGCTTGGCGCCCCTCTTTCTACGAACAGTGGAGCAGGAGCATGGTATTTCACTCGCGCTTAAGACGTTCTTTTCGATTCACAACCTTGCGTTTCAGGGCTTGTTTCCCAGTGGCTCGTTTCGATTTACAAATCTTCCTGATGAATTCAACGAGTTAGACGGAATTGAGTTTTACGAACAGATCAGCATGATTAAGGGAGGTATCTTTTTCGCTGACAAGATTCTGACCGTAAGTCCAAACTACGCTAAAGAGATACTAACATCAGATTTCGGAAGCGGAATGGAGGGGGCCTTAACAGTGCGTGAGGAGGACCTCGTGGGAATCAAAAATGGAATTGATTACGATGTGTGGAATCCAGAGACGGATGCGTTCCTGCCGACCAATTATTCGTCGAAGAATCTCGCTGGGAAGAAAGTATGCCGTAAAAAGCTGCTGGATACAGTTGGACTGTCAGATACGGAAAAACCGGTTTACGGAATTGTCTGTCGGTTAACCGAGCAAAAGGGCTTGGACTTCATCCTAAAGCAGATGAGCTTCTTTGTCGAAAATGATTGTCGACTCGTGGTGCTCGGAATGGGGGATCCTTTTTATGAGCGGGCTTTGAAACGGTGGGCCAAGTCGCATCCGAAAATAATTGGAGTTTGTATGGTTCTTGACGAGGGATTGTCCCATCTAGTCGAGGCGGGCTCTGATTTCTATCTAATGCCATCGATTTTCGAACCCTGCGGACTCAATCAGATGTACAGTCAGCGGTATGGAACGCCGCCTTTGGCTTCGGATGTAGGCGGGTTGCACGATACGGTGGTGGATATTCGCGAGAATGAAGAAACGGGAACGGGACTGCTCTTTCAGCCTGAATTGAAAGAATTTGACAAAGCTCTGAATTACTCACTTGAGCTCTTCTCTTCAAATGACACCATGGAAAAAATTAGACGGAATGGTATGTTGAAGGACTTTTCCTGGACGAATGTGGTGAAGGAATACGAGAACTTGTATTCGGAATCTCTATAAATTCGGCATTGGCTCGGTTCATGGGAAAGGAAAGGTGATGGCCCAATACCAGAAGATAACCGCAATTCCTTGCACGGCGGAAGAGCTGTACCGATGGCATGGGCGTGAAGGAGCCTTCGAACGGCTGATTCCTCCGTGGCAGTCAATGGACATTTTATCCCGAAGAGGAGGAATTGAGAAAGGGGCCAATATTCATATTCGCTTGAAGCGTTTGGGCATCTCTACCGATTGGATCGCTCAGATTACAGATGGGCTTGAGGACTCTTTCTTTGTTGATTCCCAATTGAAGGGACCCTTTGAAAAATGGATACACCGGCATGAGTTTTCGGAAGTCGATTCCCATCAATGTCGCCTGACTGACTCAATCGACTATTCATTGCCCGCTGGGAAACTGGGAGCGTTGTTTGGAGGGCGGTTTGTAGCATCGGACCTGGAGCGAGTCTTTCGTTATCGGCATGACGTTACCAGAAATGATCTAGCGGCATGGAATGCGTATCGCAGCTATCCAAAATTCAATGTCCTCATTTCGGGTGGGTATGGGTTCATTGGGAGTCGGTTAGCAAACTTTCTTAAAGGCCAGGGCCATTCAGTATCCGTGTTGTCAAGAAACCCTCGCCAGGGTGATTTCGGTTGGGATCCCGAAAATGGGAGCATTGATGTAAACCGATTGAACGGTTTTGATGCCATCATACATCTAGCGGGCGAAAACCTCGGAGCGGGCAGATGGAACGATGCCCTCAAGAAACAGATTCGTGCCAGCCGGATTAATTCCACGAAATTGCTGGTGGGTGCGATGAAGAAAATGGATCGACCTGCAAAGGTTTTCATTTCCGGTTCGGCCGTTGGGTACTACGGTGATTGCGGAGACCGGCTGGTCAATGAAGCCGATGGCTCGGGCAACGGTTTCCTAGCAGAAGTGTGTAAGGACTGGGAGGCGGAGGCCAGTTTGGGCAGCGAGTTTGTCGATCGTGTGATCGGTCTTAGGACTGGAATTGTTTTGGATGCCGGAGATGGGGCGTTACGGAAAATGCTTCCTCCTTTTAAGCTTGGGTTAGGAGGGTCTTTTGGTTCAGGAGATCAATGGATGTCTTGGATCGCTTTGGAAGATTGGATTGCGGCCGTACATCATCTGATGCTGAAAGGTGAATCGGGTGCGTATAATTTGGTGTCCCCGAATCCTGAGCGGAACAAGTCCTTCGGCAAGACACTGGCGTCAGTGTTGCGAAGGCCAGCCTTTTTTAGCGTCCCTGCTCCATTGCTTAAGGCTGCGATTGGCGAGTTTGCCGAAGAAGGGCTCCTGTCCAGTTGCCGTGCGGAGCCGAAAGGTCTGCTCGAAGCAGGATATCGGTATTTGTATCCCAAACTTGATGACGCGCTAAAACTGGTTTTAGGACGCAGTTGAAACCTCGAAACAGTTGTGCAGATGACCTCGGTTTGGGTTGGAAATTCTAGCTCTAGAAGATTGACTTACGTAGGCAAGAAGCAGATAAATGGAGGGAACATGGCAAAGATGTACCCGAATGTAACGGCGGCGATAGGTAACACGCCCTTGATAAAACTGAACGCGTTAGCGGAAGGTCTGGATGCGGAGATTTACGTTAAATGCGAATATTTCAACCCACTCTCAAGCGTTAAGGACCGAATCGGAAACGCCATGATCGAAGCGGCCGAAAAGGCGGGAAAACTCACCCAAGATGGAGTGATTATCGAGCCCACTTCGGGGAATACAGGGATCGCCCTGGCGTTCATTGCTGCCGCTAAAGGCTATCGACTCATCCTCACCATGCCAGAGACGATGTCGATGGAACGTCGCATTCTGCTAAATATGTTAGGCGCTGAACTCGTTTTGACTCAGGGGCCCAAAGGAATGCTGGGAGCCATCGCTCGAGCCCAAGAGCTAGTAGCGGAAATTGGAGATAAGGCGTTTATGCCCCAGCAGTTCGAGAACCTGGCTAACCCAGAGATCCACCGTCGCACAACCGCTGAGGAAATTTGGGACGCTACAGCCGGGGAGATAGACGCATTTGTTTCGGGGGTTGGAACAGGAGGGACTATCACCGGAGTTTCAGAGGTAATCAAAAGTCGGCGTAGCATGATGGCGGTTGCGGTCGAGCCGGTAAATAGCCCTGTCATCTCGGGCGGCAATCCAGGGCCGCACAAAATTCAGGGAATCGGCGCGGGCTTTATCCCCAGAAATTGCAATACGGGTATAATAGACGATGTCATTAAAGTAGAGAACGATGATGCGTTTGCCACCGCTAGGGCCGCAGCATTGAAGGACGGGCTCAGCGTTGGCATTTCTTCAGGGGCGACGATTTGGGCGGCAATAGAATTAGCGAAGAGACCCGAAATGGCCGGGAAGCGAATTGTAACGGTTGCCGCAAGTAGCAGCGAGCGTTACATCAGCACGCCTCTAGGAGAAGCTGCTCGAGAAGCCGCTAATGGGGCAGTCGTCTCGTAAAATCGAGCCATAGCAGATTAAATGAATTTGGCGGGTACCTCTTTGAGGGTACTCGCTTTTTTGGTCGTTGTCGGATGGAAATCTGTTATTATAATAAAATTATAACCTAAAAGTATAGGTTTAGGCCTAGGGGTTATAAATTAATAGTTTTCTGTAATGATTTTCAATACGCGGCCTGATTTGAATGTTAAGAAAGCGTCGATATTGATTTACAACGTTGATAGACAGGTTTTTGCAGACACCTTGCACGCAAATGATCGTGATGAACTGGTTCTTATCACTCGAGGAAGCGGAAATTTTCAAATTGGCTCTTCAGAGGCCACCTTTGGACCAGGAACGATCGTCTATGTAAGGGCTGGTACGTTGAGGTTTTGGAAAGCGGAAACCAGGGGAGGGCAATCGGTTCCTATTTCGGGTCTTGTCATTCAGATTCCGATCCAAGCGCTTTCCACTGACTTTCTAGAACTCGAAGAGGCGGCGGGTGTGCGAGCCTATCTGAAGAGGATAGGTCAAGGGGGTCATGTTCGCCTTCAAGCTTATCAGCGCATCGAAGCGCGATTGAAGACAATACTAGGCGCGAAGGGAATGCTCCGGATCGCTCGAACCCACGCCTTGCTCGACCTTCTTTCAAATGTGGATGGCTGGCAAGTCTTTGAAGAAGAGAAGCTAGCTGGTAGAAGTGCTAAGGATCGGGCCCGATTAAAACGAGTTTATCACTATCTAGAGGATCATTTTAGTTCAAGGGTTGAACGAAACGCTCTCGCCCAGCTGGTGGGGATGGAGCCGAACTCGTTTTCAAGGTTCTTCCGAAGGGCAAGCGGGCAGAAACTGGCGGACTATTTGGCGGTGATTCGAGTGCGGCACGCAGCAACACTGTTAGGGGCGCGTCGGCACATGCCCGTTTCTAAAATAGCCAGCGAAAGTGGTTTTAGAAACGTAAGCGCATTCAATCGGCAGTTTAAAAAGAGGCTTGGCGTTACGCCTCGTTCCTATCGAAAAGAGCTCAATTCCGAGCCTGTGCAGCCCTAGTTCGTCGATGTCGGAGAACTGAGAATCTAACTTGCCTGAAAGTGCGACAGGGTGGATCGTTTAGGAAAATCAATCTTTAGTTTTAAAAAATGAGCCAGTCATTATTCGAAAAAGTATGGGACGCGCATGCGGTCAAAACGCTGTCGAACGGTCAAACGCAATTGCTTATCGGAACTCATCTCATCCATGAGGTTACGAGTCCGCAGGCCTTTGGCATGTTGCGCGATCTCAATTTGAAAGTCGCTTATCCGCATCGTACGTTCGCTACGGTAGACCATATCGTACCGACCGACCAACGCCAGGAGCCATTCGCGGATCCGCTGGCCGATGCGATGATCCGGGAGTTGCGCCGCAATTGCGAGGAAAACGGAGTGACTTTCTTTGACCTGCCGAGCGGAAAGCAAGGGATCGTGCACGTGGTGGGACCCGAGCAAGGCATAACGCAGCCCGGAACCACGATTGCTTGTGGCGATTCTCACACCTCGACGCACGGAGCGTTTGGGGCGATCGCCTTCGGAATTGGAACTACCCAGATTCGTGACTTGCTCGCCACCCAGACAATGGCGTTAGCTAAACTCAAGGTTCGTCGAATCAATGTGAACGGTGAGCTACACCCCGGCGTTTATGCCAAAGACGTCATCTTGCACATCATCCGAAAGCTAGGAGTAAAAGGGGGAACCGGCTTTGCGTACGAATATGGTGGATCGGCATTCGACAACTTTTCCATGGAGGAGCGCATGACGGTTTGCAACATGTCTATTGAAGGTGGCGCCCGTGCAGGATACGTCAATCCGGACGAGAAAACGTTCGAGTACTTGAAAGGCCGCCCCTATTCGCCGTCGGGCGACGAATGGGATGCTGCGGTGGAGCGTTGGAGGTCTTTTGCGAGCGATCCGGATTGTGAATACGACGACGTCGTGGAATTCGATGCGGCGGACATTGCTCCAACCGTCACATGGGGCATCAATCCCGAGCAGGCGATTTCAGTAGTAGAGAGTGTACCTACCGTAGAAGGGTCTGCGGAAAAGGACAAGGCTCTCGTTGCGGAAGCCCTAGAGTATATGAAGTTGCCTGCTGGCGCGCCTATCAATGGTACGAAAGTGGATATTTGTTTCATAGGTTCTTGTACCAATGGGCGTCTGTCGGACTTTGAAGAAGTGGCGAAATACTTGGACGGTCAAAAAGTGGCCGAGGGCGTTAAGGCGATTGCGGTACCCGGTTCGCAAGTGGTGGACTTAATATGCCGCGAGAAGGGCTTGCACACAGTGTTTGAAAATGCCGGTTTCGAATGGCGCGGGGCGGGTTGCTCGATGTGTTTGGCGATGAATCCGGACAAGCTTATCGGTGACCAGTTGAGCGCTAGCTCGAGCAATCGGAATTTCAAGGGGCGCCAAGGTAGCCCGACTGGTCGAACGGTATTGATGAGTCCGGTAATGGTAGCCGCAGCTGCGATTAAAGGAGAGATTGCCGATGCTCGCGAGGTGTTCGGGGTCGGTGAACTGGCGAACGCTTAAATTGGGAAAAACTAAGATAAGATGGCATTAGAAAAAATCACACAAGTAAGCGGCAAAGGCGTCTATGTCGCTGGAAATGAAATCGACACGGACCGAATTATCCCGGCTCGTTTCATGAAGTGCGTTACATTTGACGGACTCGGCGAGTACCTCTTCTACGACGTGCGTAAGAACGAAGACGGAAGTGACAAGGATCACCCGCTAAACGATAGTCGATTCAGCGACTCGACTATACTGCTTTCAGGCGAGAATTTTGGTTGCGGTAGCTCCCGTGAGCACGCGCCCCAGGCTCTCTACCGTTACGGTTTCCGAGGCCTTGTCGCTGAGAGCTATGCAGAGATCTTTTTTGGCAACTGCGCCACTCTGGGCATTCCGTGTTTTTGCGTGACGAAAGAAGACATTCGGACGATGGCCGCTGCAATTGAGGCGGATCCTTCCCTGGAAATCACTCTGGATGTTGAGAACGAACGTATTCGTTTTGGTGACCAGAATCTGACCGCTGTGGTAAGAGAATCGGCTCGCAAGGCCCTCAGTGAGGGCAAGTGGGACATGATCGGCGAGTTGACGGAAGGGGAGCCGGAAGTCGCGAAATTAGTGGCTGGATTGCCCTACATGGCTCCGTAGTTGAAGATCATCGTTAATTTTTAAACGCGGGACCTGTTCTAGGTCTCGCGTATTTTATGGAAGAAAGAGTTGTTTAGATTACTGGCACATAAACGGGCGGGAATTGGGATCCATTCGTATTTTGGTCTAGGGCGAACTTGCGTTTGAACAAGGATTGGTAATATGGGTCATTTAATCATCCCTTATCAGACTTCAGTAACTTAGTGAAAGCATGATAGATATTCTCAAAGGAGCCGGTATTTTCGTCTATCCACTCATGGTGTGTTCCATTGTCGGGTGCTTTATTATATTTGAACGCATGTTTGCGTTGCGCCGTGCGGCGATCATTCCCAACCACATCGTTGAGGGAATCGTGGAAGGAAGTCCATCTGATGGCGGCGGAAACTCGTCTCTTGGTCGCGTGATTGCCTATTGGAAGCGTCATTCCCAAGATAGCGGGGCGGTAAAAGCATATGCTCGTCTGGAAGTAAATCGTATGGAGCGTGGATTCGTTTTTTTAGAGATCATTATCGGGGCGGCTCCTTTGCTGGGGTTGTTGGGAACAGTAACGGGTCTTGTCCAAGTTTTTGGAAATGTTTCTCTGGATACGGGGATGCCGGACCCCTCCGCATTCACGCAGGGGATTGCCTTGGCCCTCACCACAACCGTGATTGGACTCGCCGTAGCAATTCCCTGTCTAATTGCCAACGGCTACTTGCAGCGGCGCGTTGAAACCTATGCCGTGCAGTTCGAGTCTTTGCTCGAGCAAATGGGCCTCGAAGATTCATGAGTCTACTCGCTCGCAGGCGGAACAAGGCGAATATCAATATCATCCCCTTAATGGATGTATTGACAATATTGATATTCTTTTTTCTCGTTAGTATGCAGTTCAAGGAAATGACGACCTTGAATTTAACCCTCCCGAAGATCGAATCTGCCGGGCGCAATGACTATCCAGAACGTATTTTGGTGGGAATAGACGAGGGTGGTCAGATATTTTTGGAAAACCAGCCGGTACCGATGGACGATCTTCAGGCTGTGCTTTCGAGGGTTTCGGAGATTTCAAATGATGTCCCGGTGCTTATAAAGGCTCACAATTTGACTCCTTTGCAGACGATCACGGATGTTATGGATGCCTGCCGGTTAAATGGACTTAGTAAGATCCGGATACAATCGAGATAAGGAGACGGCTCGCTCGAAGACCCTGCGGGAATATTTAGTGCTCCCTTTCGGAATGAACGGGGTATTCTCATGCCAGAGAAGGCGTAAATAGGGGAACTAACTTACGGTTTATAAGTCCAAATTAGCCTGAAGTTGTATAACTCATAGAAGAAATTCGACTCAATAGTCGATCCATGGGCTATCGGAGGGCAAACCTCGTTGACAAATGGTTGTAACTTGAACTCCATTTCAAGGGTTATCTCTCTAAATCTAGTTGTATAATAATCTATGAAAAAAAGATCTCTCATTCTAACTCTCTCGATGCTTTTGGCGTATGTTCCTTTTGTAGAAGCAAATAGCCATGAAGATGGGGAGCATCACCACACCGCTCTCGAAGACGAAATGAGTGCGATGAACAAGGCCTGGCGCTCGATACGCAGACAAATCAAGGATTCCTCAAAGAACGAGTCGACCCTTGCCTTAGTAGCGAAAGTAAAGAAAGCGGCTCAAGAATCGGCCAAACTGACTCCAATTCTCGCGGGCGATCTTTCCGGCGATGAGAAGAAGAAGTTCATGGAAGGTTACCAAAAGGCGATGAAGCGGACAACAGGCTTGATTAGCCAGCTCGAAGCTGCCTTGAAATCAGGCGACAATGCAGGAGCGGAAGAGATTGTAGCTAAGATCAATGACGCTCGCAAGCACGGCCACGAAAAGTACAAGCCGGAAGACGACTAGTCGTCGCTCATTCTCTGAAACAATCTTGTAACGCCTGCCATTTACGGCAGGTGTTTTTTTGTAGCTAAAGCATTGAATCCACGTTTCAGAGGTGCGAGATTGATAAGGTGAATGTGAGTCTCCCTTTTGGAAAAACCCAGGTCGAACTCGATTTGAGCGGAATCAATACGACGGTGTTAG
This sequence comes from Candidatus Pelagisphaera phototrophica, assembly GCF_014529625.1. GTDB lineage: Bacteria > Verrucomicrobiota > Verrucomicrobiia > Opitutales > Opitutaceae > Pelagisphaera > Pelagisphaera phototrophica. The sequence goes on along the minus strand of NZ_CP076039.1, from coordinate 3,521,249 downwards.
AGCCTCGCTTCGTCGCCGGTCTGGATGATGAGAAGGGGGCTTTTTTTCAGGCTTGCGATTCTCCGATTGGGGCAAACCCACTGAAGGAATCGATCGAATCAGGTGATCGGGTAGCCATCCTGATTCCTGACGCCACCAGGCCCTTCCCCAGTCACCGCGTTTTGCTTTGGCTCATGGAGGCCATCGATCACGTGGCTAAGGAGAATGTGGTTATTATCAACGGAACCGGATCTCACCGGGGAAATACGCCTGAGGAGCTAATTGCGATTATGTGAAAGAGAGTGCGATGATCGGTTGCAAAAGGCCATTCCAGATTGTGATTACGAGTAACAACGGCTACCCGTTGGACCAAAATCTGTATCAGTTGGTCAAAGGTACGTCAGCCGCAGCCCAGATCGTAGAGGAGGGTGGCCTGATCTTGTTTGCATCTGAATGTTCAGACGGATTTCCGGACCATGGCAGCTATCGTAAATTGCTTTTTGATTACCCGAGTCCAGAAGCTTTATTGGATACGATTCGGCAGCCGGGATTTTCAATGTTTGATCAGTGGCAAGTTCAGCTTCAGGCTCTCATCTGCACAAAAGCCTGCGTAGGTATCTTCTCGAAATTGGAAGCCAATGAAGTCCGAAAAGCACATTTGACACCCGTTAAATCTTTGCAGGATTCTTTAGAGATAGAATTGGATAGAGTTGGGAGTGATGCTACAGTCGCGTTATTGCCGGAAGGCCCTTTAACCGTTCCGTATCTTCTCTAGCGTTCCATTTTGCAAATCGATAGAGCTCAAGGATTCTTCACCAACTAGGTCTATGCTTTCATCTTTGAATACCATACTCGTCACGTGTCCGAAAGCGTGTTCTTCCTATTTGAGGGACGAACTTGAAGAGCTTGGCTTTCCCGTTATAAGGGAAGCTCCAGCGGGCGTCTTTACTAAAGGGAATATGGTAGACTGTATGAGGCTGAATTTGCTCTTACGGACTGGTTTACGTGTTTTATGGCAGGTCGCAGAATTTGAAGCGAACAATGGGGATCAGCTTTATAAAAGATCCGTTCGTCTACCTTGGGAGACGTGGATACCCGCAGATGGATATGTCTCAATTGGTTCCTCCATTCGGAACGATACGATCCGAAATACCAATTTCGCTGGTTTGCGGCTGAAGGACGCATTGGTTGACCGGATACGAGAAAAGCGGGGAAGGCGGCCAGACACTGGCAATGACTCGGACCGGGCGATGATATTTCTGTACTGGCATGAAGAGGAGGTTTGCATCTATTTGGATTTGTCGGGAGTGCCGATCAGTAATCGTGGCTACCGGGTTAGTCCAGGGAAAGCTCCCATGCGTGAGAACTTAGCGGCATCGGTTTTGAGGGCGACGCGATGGGATAGGGCTTCACCGCTGGTGAATCCCATGTGCGGTAGTGGTACCCTTGCGATTGAAGCGGCCTTGTGGGCTTTGGGAAAGACGTCGGGACTGTTGCGAGACAACTTCGCCTTCATGCATTTAGAGGGTTATCGGGTAAGCGATTTCGAGAAAATTCGAGCCGAGTTGAAGACCAAAGGATCCGATCGATTGGGTTTCCCCATCATTGCGACGGATCGTGATCCGGCTGCGATTGAGGCAGCCCTAAGAAACGCGGAATTTGCTGGAGTCGAACATCTGATTGAATTCGATGTGTGCGATTTTAAACGAACGCGAGTACCGGAAGGTCCGGGAGTTTTAATTTTCAATCCCGAGTACGGTGACCGAATGGGCGAGGAGCAGAAACTAATTCCGACGTATCAGGAAATAGGGGACTTCTTTAAGCAAAAATGCGCTGGCTATTGGGGGTATGTGTTTACCGGCAATCGAGGATTGGCCAAACGAGTAGGTCTGAAGACCCGGCGAAAGATCGAATTCTACAACGGACCTATTGAGTGTCGGCTGCTGGAGTACGAAATGTACGCGGGCACTCGAAATCCGAAGTATGCGAGTCCACAAATCGACCCAAAAGGCGATGCTTAGAATCGAAGACCCATACCGATGCTCGCTTGTCGAGGCGCATTGGGACGAGGGCCATCGGTGAGGCGTCCCGCGAGGCTCTGCTCATCAAGAAGATTGGTTACGTTCACGAACGCTTCTGCGTGTTCGTTGATGAAGTAATTGACGGACAGGTCTACAATGAATTGACTTTCAATCAGTCCAAAGCGGGCATCTGGACTGCCTGAGGGGTCGAGCTCTTGCATGGAATTGGAGCCGCTGCCGAAGGTGCTGTCAGTGTAATTGAGATTTGCTGACAACCTAAATGTATCGAACTCGAGGTTGGCGGCGAGATTGAGCTGCCATTCTGGAACGTACGGGAAAGCGTTTCCGATCACGGCTCCAGCGAAAATAGACTCGGCGTTGACGTCGGTGGAGTTGGATTTGAATGTGGCATCAGTATAAGTGGCGCTCACCGAGATGGGAGCTTTAAATTCGAATGTGCCCTTAGCGGTTAGGTCCCAACCGAATATGGCTTCTACGCCGCGAGATCGCGCTTCCCCAATGTTTTGAGGATTACTGGTACCGGTTGCGATGTTGTCGATAGTTGCGAGATCGTCAAGATGGGTATTGAATCCCACAAGCTCTGCATAGATCCCTTTGGAGTTGTCGAAGCGGATACCGGTTTCGAAACTGATGCTGGTCTCCTCGTCAAGTTGCCGGCCGGGACGGGAAGCGGACCGGGGACCTGGGACGGAGAAGCCGCGGTAGATTCCGGCAAAAAGGTTCGAGCTCTCGTCGCTCTGGTAGCTGAATCCGATTCCTGGGGCGAAGATGTCTAGTGTTCGTGAAGCATCTCCAGTCGGAATATTGTCTCCGTTATTTTCAAAGTCTATATAGCGGTAGTCGATACGCTCGTATCGGAGCCCTGGTATGATGGAGAATCTTCCAAGACGGATTGTGTCTTCTATGAAAAGAGCGGTAGCTTCAGATTCCTGCAAACGGTTGCCTCCGCTTCCGGGTCCGTCCGATACCGTCGATGTGATTGCTCCAGAAGAATCCTGAAAGTATTGGACGTCGTCCTGGAAGCGCCTCACTTGGTCTTGATGGAATCGAGTTCCGACGAGGAGATGGTGGACGGTTTCCCCTGCGTCGAAATCGACATTAAGCGTCGCTTGAACTCCTTTGGCGATGTAGCCGCGGTTGTTGTTGCGATACTCGTACTGGCCCGCTCGTATTCCTTGTAGCACCTCCAGAGGCTTGTTGTCGTCGATGCCTGCGAGTGCCTGATAGAGCAGAACGGTGGGTGTGCTGTCGATGAAACCGTCTCCATCGGAATCGATGTCTTTAATTTCCTTCAGCTTGTACCAGTTCCGATTGAAGGCATTGTAGTAGGCGGTTGCGGATAAAGAAGCGTTGTCGCTGAGGGCGACGGAATAGCGTAGGTAGTTCCTGAAATGCTGCGTATCGATGTTGTCGTCACGAGAAGCCGCATAGCGTCGATTCCGATTCTTAAGGAAGTCCGTGGTTGAAAGCCCTAGATAGGTTTCGTCGGCATTCTTGTCCATGTACCCGGTCTTAAGTTCAAAGTACTGGCGGTTTTCCGTTTTGGGTGACCAGCTCAGCTTAAGCATTGAGTCGTGATTTTGGAATCCCGTGCCTCTGGAAGATCCATCGAAACCGGCAGTCGAATCGATAGACTTGAACCCATCGGTTTCCCGATAGTAGGTTTCTACTAAATAGCCGAATTCACCGGCGGATGAGTCGACGCGGTCGCCCGTCCATAGATGTAGTCGCGTGTCATTTTCTGTTCCATACGAGAAGCGCAGGTAACTCGATTTATGGTGGGGAATGGGTGTGGAGAGATAGTTGATGACACCCCCGGTAGTGTGCGGTCCGTGTTGAATTTGACTTGAGCCTTTCAAGACTTCCAGACCAATCATACGGCCCACCGTGGGCGTGTAGTACGCGGATGGAGCGGAGTAGGAAGACGGCGCTGCTAGTATCCCGTCTTCCATGTAGGTGAGTTTGGACATTCGGCTTGGGTCCACCCCGCGAAGACTGATATTGGGGAAAAGGCCATGGCCGTCCTCAGTTCGCAAATAGACCCCAGGAACTTGTTTGAGAGCTTGGTTTATATCTGCGTATCCATGGGTTTGAATCAAGTCATGATCGATGACATATCCAGATCCAGTAGTGCTGAAGAGATCTTCACGCGAGCCAATGATCGAAAGAGGCTCCAGATGGGCAACGTCGAGTGGTTCATCTTCCTGTGCAACGGCATCGAAGGAAAGGCAAAGTCCTCCCAATAGAGCGATTGAGAACTTAAAGTTGAGATCCATTTTCATTTGATAAGATCTAGTTGAAACTAAATCTCAAAAAGCCGTCAAGTAGCTTTTTGAGAAAAAGTCTCATTATCAATAATGAGACTAAATAAGCAATAAGAGTGTGATTGTAGTAGGACCTAACAAGGTTTGTGAACTTTGGACTGGTCGACTCTGTAAACTCTTTTCATAGTGCGTCGTCAAATTTTCGTATTGGTACATAGAAGCAGAAAACCAACCTCAAAAGTCAGTCCTTAATGAAACTCGAAACACAATGCCTTCACGCCGGTCAGGCACCGGATCCCACGACTCACTCACGTGGAGTCCCGGTTTACCGGACCTCCTCCTTCGTTTTCGATAGCACCGAGCACGCTGCTAATCTCTTTGCGCTGAAGGAGCTCGGAAACATCTACTCGCGAATTATGAACCCGACTCAGGATGTGCTGGAGCAGAGGGTCGCTCAGCTCGAAGGGGGTGCAGCGGCTCTGGCGGTCAGTTCGGGTACCTCGGCAATTTTCTATTCGATCATCAACGTGGCGAAAGCGGGCGACAATATCGTGTCGGCCAACAACCTGTATGGCGGAACGTATACACAATTTAACGACATTCTTCCAGATTTGGGTATCACGACCAAGTTTGTTGATCCTTCCGATCCCGCAAATTTCGCCTCAGCGATCGATGAGAACACCAAGGCGCTGTTTTGCGAAACCGTTAGTAATCCCGGCATCGAGATTTCCGACCTCGAGGCGATTGCCAAGATCGCCCATGACAATGGGATCCCTCTAATTGTCGACTCCACGTTTTCGACGCCTTATCTGACACGCCCGATAGAGTTCGGCGCGGATATAGTCGTGCATTCGTTGACCAAATGGTTTGGCGGTCATGGCAACGGGATAGGCGGGGTTGTCGTTGACTCAGGTAAATTCAATTGGGCCAACGGAAAATTCCCCTTGTATGACAATCCAGACTCCTCCTACCACGGATTGCGTTGGGGGCACGACCTTCCTGAGCCCTTGGCTCCACTAGCGTTCATCCTTAGGATGCGCACCGTTCCTTTGCGCAACTTGGGGGCCTGTATTTCTCCAGACAATGCGTGGATGTTTTTGCAAGGGATAGAAACCCTCCCGTTGCGGATGGAGCGTCATTGTTCCAACGCCAAAGCAGTGGCTAACCATTTAGATGACAAGGAGGGAGTCGAATGGGTAAGGTATCCGGGCCTTAATGACAATAAGAGTGGTGCCTTGGCGGATAAGTATTTGGACGGCAAAGGCGGTGCCATGGTGATATTTGGAATTAATGGTGGTGCCGCAGCCGGATCGAAGTTCATCGATTCGCTCGAGCTGTTCAGCCATCTGGCCAATGTGGGCGACGCCAAAAGCCTAGCCATCCATCCTGCGACTACCACCCATAGCCAGCTTTCAGCGGAAGCCCAGAAAGCGGGAGGCATTACTCCCGAGCTGGTGCGTCTTTCCGTAGGGATCGAGCACATAGACGATATCATCGTCGATATCGACCAGGCTCTGGCGAAGGCGCTGGCCTAGTCGGCAAAGCAGGATCTATTTCCGTTTCCAGTCAATCCTGAGAGTCGGGTGACTGGACGGTGATTCCTAATCCTATAGATAATGCTCCTTTGTCAGTCTTTGGGGCCTTGGGTTTGGATGGATTGCTTGAGGAGTGGGGAATTTCGATTGGCGCCTAAAACCGGAAGAGCCTCGGCCTCATCTCTGGGGTCCCTTGGTTTCGTCCTTACAAACAGAGACTCACGGGCTTGAAGAGTTACAGGGTTTTCTCTAGCGATTGGCGTTACTCTCCTATTGAATCCGCTCATATCCGACTTTCCCACCCTAGATAACCCAAAAACCGACCCGGTGGCCTCGCCACAAAACGGTAGATCCTACTGGGCGGAGCTGAAGCGTCGAAAGGTCATGGGGGTGGGGAGCACCTAAGCGGTGGTGGCGTGGATCGCCATCCAGTTTTCGGCGGCGGTGCTTCCGCAGTTGGGGATTCCCGAATGAACGTCGCGACTGGTGACTCTGGTTTTGCTGATTGGATTTCCCATTGCCTTGATCATAACCATGGTGATCCGCTTTGATTTCCCATTGTCCTCGCTTGAAGACAAAGCAGTATCCGTAATTTGAGGAATTGACCCGGGAATTTGGGTGCCGCCTGAGTGATCTGACTGTTTTAAGCGAGCAATTCAAAGAAGGTATTGATCCATGAAATGCGTAATGCGCATTCTCTTTTTTTGTATCCAGAATAAGTAATAATGTTTACGGGCAGAGTCATCAGGAATCACCTCGATTCGACGTAGATTGAAAAGCGGAATTTTGTCTGCTCAGTTACGGGGCTACCGGTGCACGGGAGCAACGTTCATGAGCGGTTAGGCTTTTATGGAAGTCGGAATGGTATACTTTTACGATTGATCTATCAAATTGAGGGATTTGAAAAATGAAATAGTTCTAGAACATTTTGAACGAAAGTTGCGAACGTTGAGTAGACAGGCGGACAAAAAGCTGCACGATTCAGGTTTTTCTCCCAAATACTGCCCCTTAGAATATGAAATCCACCGTACGTATACAGTTGTCCGCGATGATGTTCCTCCAGTTCTTCGTTTGGGGAGCTTGGTTTGTGACTTTAGGAACCTACCTAAGCCAGGGTCTTTCCTTCGACGGCGCTGAGATAGGGGATGCTTACGCCACCATGCCATGGGGCGCATTAATCGCCCCCTTCTTTGTGGGAATGATTGCGGACCGCTTTTTCAATGCCGAGCGGGTGCTCGGATTTTGCCATCTGGTTGGGGCGGTGATTCTTTATTTCAGTGCTTCGATTACGGACCCATCGACGTTGTTCTGGATGCTCTTTGTCTATGCGTTGGCCTACAATCCCACCTTGGCCTTGGTGAACATGATATCGTTTGCCCAAATGGAAGATACTGGAAAGCAGTTTCCCGCGATTCGGGTTTTAGGAACTATCGGTTGGATTGCCGCGGGTCTATTGGTGGGGAGTTTGGGGATCGAGAACACTTCGATCCCCATGAAGATTGCCGCAGGGGCATCAGCAGCACTGGGTTTGTTTTCCTTCTTTCTGCCGTGGACGCCTCCTCAGTCTTCTGATAAGAAAGTTACTGTTCGGGATGTTCTGAACTTGGATGCGTTGTCCATGTTGAAGGATCGTTCCTTTGCGATTTTCGCCATCGGCTCGCTTTTCATATGCGTCCCGCTCGCCTTCTACTACAATTTTACGAATTTGTTCTTAAACGAATCCGGGTTTGAGAATGCAGCGGGCAAAATGACTCTCGGGCAAATGTCGGAGATCGGCTTTATGCTCCTCATGCCGTTTTTCCTCGCCCGTCTAGGGGTCAAGAAAATGCTCTTGTTTGGGATGCTGGCCTGGTTTGTCCGCTACATTCTTTTTGCCATGGGCAATTCGGACAGCCTCGTTTTTATGTTTTACGCCGGAATCTTGCTCCACGGAATTTGCTACGATTTCTTTTTCGTGGCGGGCCATATCCATGTCGATAATGTGGCCCCTAAAAACCTGAGAGCCAGTGCCCAAGGCTTTATCGCCTTGATCACTTATGGATTGGGCCTGCTGATCGGGACTAAAATATCTGGATATGTGGTGAAGGCTTACGAGACTGAAATCGCGGCCGGCACTTTTATCCATGATTGGAAAGCGATCTGGTTGATGCCGGCCGGAATGGCGGCGATCGTAATTGTCATGTTTGCAATTTTCTTTAAAGTGCCCGACGTGAAGCCCGCAGAAACTGAATAGAAAGCTTTTAACGATATGAGTCGCATAGTAAATCCCCAATCGAGTCGGAGGCAGTTTCTCAACGCATTAGGTGGTGTCGCCGCTTTCTCGATACTGCCGACTGTAGCCTGGGCCAGTTCGCCCAACGGCAAGTTGCAGATTGCTCAGATTGGCGCTGGCGGTCGGGGAAAGGGTAATTTCGATTCTCTATTCCGTTTGCCCAATGTCGACATCGTCGCTTTGTGTGACGTGGATAGTAACAGTTTAGCAGAACGATCGACTGAAGTGCCTCAGGCGGAGACGTTTCGGGATTACCGGAAACTGTTCGACAAGCTGGGAGACCGGATCGATGCCGTTTTGGTCTGTACGCCTGACCACATGCATGCACCGATATCGTCGCACGCGATGGAATTGGGAAAGCATGTCTATTGTGAGAAGCCGCTGGCCCACAACGTCGTGGAGAACCGCCAGCTCAGACTCCTAGCTGAGGAAAAGGGTGTGGTGACGCAAATGGGAATTCAAGTCAGCGCGTCCATTGGCCAGCGAATGACGGTCGATTATATCAAGAGTGGGCTGGTTGGAAAGATCAGCGAAGTTCATGTCTGGTCCAACAAGTCTTGGGGGTCCAATGATTTGATTCCGGTGACGACGAATCCGGTGCCGGCCAACTTGGATTGGGGACTGTGGCTTGGAGTCGCGGAAGAGCGGCTTTATCGCGAAAAGATTTTTCATCCGGGCCAGTGGCGCCGCTTGTTGGACTTTGGTACGGGTACCTTGGGAGATATGGGTGTCCATATTTTCGATACTCCATATCGGGCGTTGGAATTAACCTCGCCCAAATGGGTGAGAAGCCACTGTCGTGAGCCGAACGGATTCGCTCATCCGACAAGCGTGAAAACGGAATACCAGTTTCCCTCGACACAGTACACAGCGAAAACGCTCAAGTGGACGTGGTACGATGGCGAGAATGGCCCCCCTTCCTGGATTGAGGGATTCAATGAGGATGGTGCGTTCCAATTGCCCAAACAGGGCTGCGTGATGATTGGGGAAAAAGGGGTTCTGATGATGCCACACATGAGTGGTCCCCAGACGTTTCCGAGAGAATTGATCCGAAGTGTGCCTCGTCCGGAACTCGATCCGCTCGACCACCATGGCCAATGGGTTAATGCCTGTCTGGGCGAAGGATCGACGGGATCTCCCTTCTCCTACGGGGGACCTCTTTGCGAGGCGTTGCAACTCGGCGTGGTGGCAAGTCGTTATCCGGGCAAGAAACTAACGTGGAATCCCCGTTCCATGGAAATACCGAATTTGAGTGAGGCTAATCAATACCTCAGCCGCGAATACCGAGCGTTCTAGAAAGCAAAAATGTCAGAGGTAAGAAAACATCGAGTACTGTGTGTTGGGGCGGGAAATACGGGGAGATCCCATATTTTGGCGTACCATCGCTTAGACGGATTTGAGATTGCAGGCATTTGCACGAGAAGTCCTGGATCTCGGAATAAAGTCATGGAGGAGCTTGGTGCGACTTATCCGGGATTCGACAGTTACGAAAAAGGGTTGGTAGAAACGAAACCGGACGTGGTATGTATTACCACATATCCGGATACACACTACGAATATACCAAGCTGGCCTTGGAAGTGGGTTGCCACGTGTTCTTGGAAAAGCCAATAGCCGAAACGATCGAGGAGGCGGAGGCGTTGGTTGCTCTAGCGAAAAAGGTGAATCGCAAACTGGTTGTAGGCTATGTCTTGCGGCACCATCCGAGCTGGATTCAGTTTGTAGAGAAAGTGCACACTTTAGGTAAGCCGCTAGTCATGCGGATGAATCTAAACCAGCAGTCTTCAGGCACTCAGTGGGAGACCCACAAAAACTTGGCTTCCTCCATTTCGCCTGTGGTTGATTGCGGAGTCCACTATGTCGACGTGATGTGCCAGATGACAAAATCGAGACCAGTGCGCGTTTCAGGCATCGGAGCCCGTCTGACGGATGAATTACCGGAAGGGAAAATCAACTACGCCCACCTACAGGTGACCTTTGAAGACGGCTCAGTCGGTTGGTACGAAGCCGGCTGGGGTCCCATGATGAGCGAAAACGCATTTTTTATTAAAGACGTCATAGGGCCGAAAGGGTGCATTTCCATCGTGGCGGAAAAGTCCGGGGCTCAAGGGCAAAGCGCCAAGATTGAAGCCCATTCCGGAACGGAACGACTGCAGGTGCATCACAGCGAGCTTGATGCGGAGGGTAATTCGGCCCGGGAAGACGAGTTCGTTTCTATGGAATTAGAGCCGGATCATGACGCCCTTTTTCACCGAGAGCAGGAGTATTTTCTTAAGGCTATCAATGAAGATTTGGATGTATCCGAACTTTTAGAGGCTGCTTGTAATGCTAGCCGCATCGTTCTAGCGGCAGATGAGAGTTTCCGAACGGGTAAAACAATAGACATGCTATGAGATACACAGCCGCTTTATTAATTTTCTTTTGCTTATTTTCCGCGAGTGGATCGGAGATTAATCCGCCCGAGGGCTTTCGACCGCTTTTCAATGGGAAAGATCTTTCCGGCTGGTACGGCGACAATCCGCACCAGTCTCGTAAGGTAGAAGACCGGCAAGCTGCGATCAAGGACCAGCAAGACGATTTCAAAAAGCACTGGACCGTGGAGAACGGCGAATTGGTCAATGACGGAAAGGGGCCGTATGCCACGACCGTTCGCGACTACGGAGATATCGAACTGATGCTTGAATACAAGACTGTGGCCTTGGCCGACAGCGGCATCTACCTGCGTGGATCGCCTCAAGTTCAGATTTGGGACACGACTAAAGAAGGGGGTAAATGGGACAACGGTGCGGATCGCGGTTCGGGTGGACTGTACAACAATCCGAAAGAAGACGCGGATACGAACGGCAAGCACCCCTTGGTTCACGCGGACAAGCCCTTTGGCGAATGGAATAGCCTGAAGATTCGTCACGTGGGTAATCGCATTTGGGTTTGGTTGAATGCCCAAAGGGTCGTTGACGGAGCCATTTTTCATCCTTATTTCGATAAGACCAAACCGATGCCCAGTAAGGGGCCCATCCATTTGCAAACGCATGGTGGGGAAATCCGTTGGCGGAATATCTATGTTCGCGAAATTGGAGATGTGGAAGCAAACGAGATTTTGCGTGGGGAGGAGTTTGGGACTGCCTTCGAGCCGATTTTCAATGGACGCGACCTCAAGGGTTGGTTCGGTGATAGGAACGGCAAGCTTGTCGCCAACGGCGAGTTACTATGGAGCGACGGTGGGCATATTTACACGGAGCGCGAATTCGCCGACTTTGTCTTCCGTTTCGAGTTCGTTATGACCCCCGGAGGCAACAACGGCTTGGCGATTCGTTCGACAGGAGAAGGCAATCCTGCCTATGACGCCATGTGTGAGCTTCAAATTCTCGATGACGGTCACGAACGCTATGCAGGGGTAAAACCAAGGCAGGCTCATGGTAGCGCCTATGGTATGGCGGGAGCTTATCGCGGCTACCTGAGAACTGCCGGGGAATGGAATTACCAAGAAGTCATTGTTAAAGGCTCCACAATTCAGGTAGAGCTAAATGGTGTACGAATTCTGGATACAGATCTCAGCAAGATAAGCGACTATATGGATGATCGTGAACATCCGGGAAAAATGCTAAAGAAAGGGCACCTCGGGTTTGCGGCCCATGGTCCTCAGCATGTCTTCCGGTTTCGTCGACTTTCGGTAAAGGAGCTCGACTAGAGTGGAGAACTTTGTTCCTCCTGGAGATTGCCCGGTCTGTGGCGAACATGTGGAGGAAGGTTCTGCCTCCTGCCAGAGCTGTGGCAGTTGTCCGCAGTCGGGTTGGAGCGAGGATGCTGTCTATGACGGGCTGGACTTGCCTGCAGAATCTTTTGGGGAGTCGGAAAATGCGGTGACGAAAGGCAAGTCCACGACCAAAAGGCTCGTCTTGGCGATAGCGCTTTTGATCGGAGTGGTTATTCTGTTTGTTCTCACTAAACCGTAGTCAGCGATCGAGGTCCTAACCGGAATAGGCGGCACCGGATAAGCTCGCTGGCGACTCATGCCAACTTGCTAGGTCGCTTTTCTCAAATTAGTTGAGATGATTGTGGCTACAGGCTTGAGCTATCACCTGCATAAGCTCGACTGGACTTTCAAAAAATGTGGTCAGCTTTTTTGCTGCGACCGCAATATCCAGGCGTGGCATGGGTTGATATGCCTTGTGGCGGTATTTCTCCTTTTCGGTTGTCCGATAAGTAGAAAAATTCCCCTAAGGTTCCGGTTGCCGGAAGGCAGTATCTGGAAAGGTAAGACAGCGTTTAGCTTGGGTGTATCCAATGTCAATCTGTGGTTGATGAGGACTTGCGCCAGAACTCACGACACCGCGAAAAGTTAATGTCGTGCTCGGTGGTGAAGTGAATCGGGTCAAGACTTATGGTCAACTCCTTACCAAGATCATCAATCCGTCACACGTTATTAGCGGGAAGCCGGCAGCCAACAATACGGATAGCGAAGGCAATTCCTTGATGCCGGACTTTTCCGAAGCGATGACGGTGCGGCAAAGGACCGATATTACAGAGTTTCTACAGGCTCGGAACGAAGTGGTGATTCCCGAGCACGCGTATAGCGTCTACGGTCCTTAAAGGAGAAATCGAATCGGAGGATTTTTTAGAGGGCACGCGCGAGTTATAGTTTCGTGCGGTGCCCTCGCGGATTGCTTGTCGGAGCTATTTTACGATCAAGGAAATTCCGGTCATCTCGGCAGGTTTTTCCAATCCCATAAGCTCCAAAACAGTTGGAGCGATGTCTGCGAGGCGACGGTCCTCCTGAAAAAGGCTTAGGTTTTCGCAATCTTTGCCATAAATGACGAGCTCGACGGGATTGAGAGTGTGAGCCGTGTGGGGACCGTTGACGGCGGGGTCCCACATTTGGTCGCTGTTGCCGTGGTCTGCGGTCACCAATGCGACACCGTTGACCTGGTCAATCGCTTCCAGCAATTCCCCTATGCAATGATCCACTTTCACGCAAGCCAGTTTGACCGCTTCAATATTGCCAGTGTGTCCGACCATGTCCGGATTGGCAAAATTCACGAGAACGAAATCGTACTTCCTGGACAGAATCGCATTCTTGGTGAGCTCTTTGACTTCCTCGGCGGACATTTCCGGGGTTTCGTCGTACGTATCCACTTTTGGACTATTTGCTAGCCCCCATGCTTCACCTTCAAAGGGTTCCTCGGTATAGTCGTTGAAGAAGAACGTAACATGCGGATACTTCTCGGTCTCGGCACAACGGTATTGGGTCAGACCCTGGCTCGAAAGATAGTTGCCGAGAATGTTGCTCATTTTCTTGGGCTTTAGAAAGATGACGTTTTCGCAAAGCCCCTTTTTCCACTCGGTCATTGCAACGTAGTAAAGATCCAGTTTCTCGCCTCGTTCGAATTCGCTGAATTCGTCCTCGATAAACGCGCGAGTGATTTCGCGGGGGCGGTCCCCCCTGTAGTTATAGAAAACGACCGCGTCCCCATTTCCTATATTCGCAACCGGTTTGCCGGTCTCGTCTACAATCGAAGTTGGGGGCACAAACTCGTCGCCAGTAGAAGAGTCGTTGGTGGGACTGTCGTAGTAATCGGATAGGGCTTTGGATGCGTTTGTTGAGGTTCCCGCCGCGCGTTTGCCCACGAGCATATTGTAGGCTTTGGAAACGCGATCCCAGCGGTTGTCGCGGTCCATGCACCAGAATCGGCCGCATACACTGGCGATCTTTCCGATACCGAGTTCAGAGCACTTGGCTTCGATTTGCTCGATAAAACCCTTCCCGCTGTGTGGCGGGGTGTCACGGCCATCCGTGAAGGCGTGTATGTAGACTTGCTCAATACCTGCATTCTTCGCTTCTCCCAAAAGCCCGTAGAGATGATCTAGCAGGCCGTGGACCCCCGCATCCGAGACGATTCCCATATAGTGCAGTTTCCCGCCATCCTTAGATCTGTCGAATGCCCCTTCGAGCACTTTGTTGCCTCGAATGGATCCCGTTTCAAATGCTTTGTTGATGCGAACAATCTCCTGGTCAACGATACGTCCGGCTCCGATATTCTGGTGTCCGACCTCGCTGTTTCCCATTACGCCTAGGGGGACCCCGACGTCCAGACCGCAGGCGGCAAGCTCGGTCCGGGGCCAGTTTTGGCTCAAATTGTCTGAAACGGGTGTATCGGCGAGCTTGATTGCGTTGTACGCATCTTGCTCTTTGTGGTGGTTCGCTCCCCAGCCGTCGCGAATGACGAGGAGAACAGGTTTTTTGCCTTCGTTCATATTGTCTAAATCAGGTGATAGGGAAATCAGTTAGGAGCAACCTTAGAGGCTGCAGATCGTGCGTTTTCCTAAAATGATCCAATGAAGTCTATAAAAATGAACGGATTAGGGGTTAATATTACGCGACGCCACAATCAGTGAGGATACTGGATTCAATCGACTGGCTCGATCGCTTTCAGGCAGTCCTCGTTCTCCTTTAGGACCCGTTCGATTTCTTGAGAGAAATTTTCTCTCATTGGAATTCTGTCAATTCGAGCATCATATCCTGCCTTAATGGCCCTTTCTTCCAGAGTGATTGCCTGGGTTTTCTGCTCGGCTTGGTTGAGATCTCGCTCTAACGTTAACTTGTCTGTAATCATGATTCGAGGTCCCGAGGCGTGGTATGTATGGTAACTTCCGGGAATAGCGGTTAGGGTGAGATAAGGTATTCGATTGTGAGCGTGTGAGCGGGCAAGGAATATCTTGCCCTCATTCAAGGCCACCGCATCTTTCCATAATGAAAAAGCCCTGGATCGGCGGCGAGTGAAGAGTATTTTGAGTCGAGGTTCAACCGTTCGGAACCCAAAACAGCAATGTTTTGAAGGGTTATTACTGGAATCAGGAAGAGCAGTGCTCTTCTAAAAGCGGGGTAGACTAGAAGTGATCTTAGAAACAATTTCTTCCAGTCCTATGTAGTAAGGCTACGTAAACCCAGAGTTTAAAGCGCAGCCTCGATCGCCTTCTTGATTTTGCTCGATTCGGGATTGGTCATGCTGCCGAACCGCTCGAGGATCTTTCCATCGCGCCCAACCAAAAACTTGCTGAAGTTCCACTTTATTCTACCCTTAACAGGAGAGCTCTCCCCTGCGAGAAAGGAGTAGAGGGGGTGTTGGTTGGGTCCGTTGACGTCAACTTTCTCAAACATAGGGAAAGTGACACCGTAGGTGAGCGAGCAAAAAGACTTAATGTCTTCGCTTGTCCCCGGTTCTTGCCCTCCAAACTGGTTGCAGGGAAATCCTAAAACAACCAAGCCGTCGTCTTTGTACTTTTGATACAGTGATTCGAGGTTTTCGTACTGTCCGGTAAAGCCGCATTTAGAAGCGACATTCACAATCAGCAAGAGCTTGCCAGCGAACTCCTCAAGCTTCCTGGTTTCGTTGTCGAGGTCGGTGGCGGTGATGTCGTAGATCATTTCTCCTCTGAGGGGGATGTGGGCTGCGATGAGCAGGGCGAAAGCTAGCAGCAGAAGTTTAGTAGTCATGTCAGTATTCTGTAAAATATATGAAAAAGGGTACCTTGTAAAGTCTGGTGATTTTAAAGGAGCCTGAAAAAAGGTATAGGAGGGCCGGGACGGATTGGCAATGTTCAATCGGGAGTTGAACCAGTTTTGAATCGAATCTTAAATCCCACGAAATCAATTACTTGCAGATAGTTTTTATTCGGAACAATTTATTGTTTGAAGGATCAGAAGCGGTGTCCATTGTTCCGCGTTTCGTTGGAACGTAAATCATAATCCAAATGAAAATAAAATTAGCAGTAACCTTAATGTCGTTATTTGGGCTGATCAGTTTATCCTCGGTCGCTCTCGCAGAAACAACCATAGAGTTGTCTGCTAATGACACGATGCAATTTGATAGCAAATCGTTCGAAGTTCCTTCCGGGGAAGAGATAACGCTTGTTTTCACGAACAAGGGAGCGTTGCCCAAGGCGGCGATGGGGCACAATGTGGTGATCCTCAAGCCAGGCTCGGACGTTATGGGGTTCGGAGCGGGAGCGGTCGCAGCAGCCGCGACTGAATACGTTCCTCAGTCAGGTCCTTTGGCGGAGCAGGTAGTCGCTAACACGAGGTTGCTCGGTCCCAAGGAAACCGACACGATCAAATTCAAGCTAGACGCTCCAGGTGAATACGCATTCATTTGCTCCTTCCCTGGACACTACGCTCTGATGAAGGGCATTATAACGGCCAAGTAAGCTCGTCGTTGAAGCCGATCAAGAATTCAGGAGCCTTCCGATGAGGGCTCCTTTTTTTCGGTCTATCAATGAGTTGCATCCGGGACCGCGATTTTTTCGAATGAGTTGCCGTTGTGTTTGTGTGTCCGGCCGGTGTAGATTGATCCTATTGGAGCCAAATTCATTAAAAGGAAAGGTAAGAAGATTAGATTGAGAGTTTTCAGTACATTGGGTCTGCTCCGCAGGGTTTTCGGGCTTTGTGCATTGGGAATTTGGCTCACCGGATTGCATGCAGAATTGTCAATAGAAAGGCTCCTTGAAGACCAAGCAGTGCGTCTTTTGATAAAAGGGGAAAAAGATGACACTTGGTCGGTGGAATTCTCAAACGATTTAGAGCTGTGGCAGGGATTGGGCGGGGCCGGATTGGTAGTTCTCGATGGGTCTGGGGAAGGAGAGCTTGTGGTCACCCTGACCACGGAAGCCCAGTTTTATCGAGCAACGCTTTCTGAGAAGGCCAACAGATTGCCGGCTCCCTACAACCTGTTTTCGGAGGAACTGACTCTGTACGTAGACGGAGAGTTTATGGTGATCGAATCTTCCAATGTACCCAACCATCCGAGTCCGTACTTTTCTCAAGGAGATGATCGGTATGAGGCGTACAATGGCCCGAATGGCAGCTTTCGGTTAAACCCAAATTCAATAGGTTCCCAAAGTTTTGTTTACAGAATTCCGCTCAATCCGGCAGAAGCCTCGAACAAGCGCAGCACCAATTTGGGCTCAATTGGAATCGCTATAAACGGGGTCGCTCTATTCAATCAATACGCGGGTCCGAACCGGCCATTGACAAATGAAATCGACAGTTTCGATCAATTTAATGGCCACCCGCAAAATACGGGGGTTTATCATTACCATATCGAGCCGCTCTATCTCACTGGTTTGGAAGGGAAGGATGGGCTTGTAGGTGTACTTCTCGATGGCTTTCCGGTGTATGGTCCAATTGAGAATGGTGTAGCTGTCACCAATGCCGAATTGGATGAGTATCATGGGCACTTTCACGCCACTGAGGAATTTCCTGATGGAATCTACCACTACCACTTCACGGATACAGATCCCTACTTGAATGGTGGAGAGTATTTTGGCAATCCTGGAACGCAAACCAACTAGGATGATGTTACGTCTTGTCGTTTTGGGTTTCGCTTCTATGGCTGCCTTATTGAGTATCCACTCGGAAGATACTGACTTAGTGGGTTCTAATGTCGCTGAATTTTACAGATCCAATGGATTGATGGTGCAAGGTGGAGTGCCTTATTCTGGAATTACTCGCGAATACTATAGCGAGGGTAGCTTGCAGTCTGAGACTCTCTGGGATAACGGAAAACGTGAAGGGCTTTACTCGAGCTGGTACGAAAACGGCCAATTAAAAGAAAAGCGCTACTACCGCGAAAACCGAAAAGAGGGAGAGCATCTCGGATGGTTTGAGAATGGAAAATTGAGGTTTCAATTAAATTTTTCGCATGGCAACTACCATGGGAGCTGTAAACAGTGGTATTCGGATGGGAGCCATTACTCGTTGTTACATTATGAAAACGGCGAAGAAGTGGGGTCCCAGCAAATGTGGGAGGCGGATGGACGGGTTCGGGCAAATTACGTCGTCAAGAATGGACGCCGGTACGGGATTATTGGTTCTAAGCGATGCGTAACAATTTCGGAGTGAAAATATGGGTCGTAGTCCTGTCTTTAGTTGGATCGATCTCCAGTTTGGCTGAAGATTCCGATCTTCAATCGTCGATTCCCTTCTTTAGCGAACCTAGCCTAACTCCAAAATGGCTTGGCGAAGATCAAGGAGGAGCGGAAGGATTTCACCGTATCGCCGACTTTGAACTTATTGATCAAAATGGCCATTTAGTGGGACGGGAGTCGCTTAGGGGAAAGCTCTACCTAGCGAATTTCTTCTTCACTACGTGTCCAGGTATTTGCTCGACCATGACTGGAAACTTAAAGCGGGTTCAGGCCGCGTTTAAGGGGAATGAGGAGATTAAGATCCTGTCCCATTCGGTAACTCCAGATTACGATTCGGTTTCCTTGCTAAAGGAGTACGAAGCTAAGCACGGAATATCGGGAGATATTTGGCACCTTTTAACAGGAGAGAAGGAATCGATATACAGTTTAGCAAGAGACTCATATTTTGCTGACGATGCGGGGTCCCCGATAGAAAATGTGGGAGAGAGCTTTCTCCATACTGAAAAAGTTTTCCTCATCGATAGACTCGGTAGGATTCGAGGCGTCTACAACGGTGTGATGACCGTCGATATGAAACGTATTATCGACGATGTGAAAACACTCCTGGAAGAGCATTAGCCTTTTCCGTCGCCGATGGTGTGAAGCACCCGAATTTGGGCCTTACTTCTTAGACCACTGTCCGCTAGGTTGCTGTGCCCAGACGCCTGGGGCGGATTTTTCGCGAATCGATTCAGCTCTGCCTTGTCCCACGACCGCCACGGAAAGCCCGAGCCGGTTTGCGAGAATGGTGTACAACGCCTTGCGGTCGCTGTTCTCATCATTCATGGTTTTTGTTTGAGCAGGGTTGAGAATCGCTCTTTGTTCCAGAAACCCCTTGTTGTTCTCCCCGACCGAACCGCTGAGTTTCAAGGCATCGACGCTTGCGATTCTTTCAAGCATCCGTTGCTTGATCGACACTTCGTTATTTTGAGCCATTGCGTTTTGAGGCACGAGCCCGATAGTGACTGAGGCAATGGTAAAGATAAGGGTCCAGCTGGGTATTTTCATCTTATTGATAACGTTGGAAATTAGGAATCTGAGACGGAAGTTGATGCACTGTCGATATCGCCGAACACGTCCGAAAGCTCCTTTTGAAGCTGCACCTTTAGGTTGACATCGAGCGTCATGAAAATCGGCTCGAATGAGCTATGCGTCTTTATGCTGATACAGCCGGAAAGGCCAAGGAGTATAGCAGACGCGAGGGCGAACTTTGCGACGGAGCGAGTATCGATTTTCATGATTTTCGAGTAGGACGGCTCCCGTTAGAACCGTATTCAGAATATTTGACTAGAATGCTGCTTTAGAGTTCGGATTGCGAGGGGATTATTGTTTAAAGATTGTTAGATTCCAGCATGGCCTATTGGTTAGGTTCTTGGTCGGCGATGAGACCGAGCGAGTCCAGCCGGGTGAGGAAATTGAGCAATTCCGCTTGGGTTCCGTTTACATTGGTAGTGATGTTTAGCGGAATTTGTGTATCCCCGGTATCAGCGGTTCCCTCGAGTTGTATTCGCATCGGAGTATTTGGCAGGTTCTTGTTGAACAGATCGAGTCGCAGTTTTTGGATGGTAAGGCTTTCCAAAGCATCTTCTAGCAAAGCGTTCGGCTCAAGTTCCAGGCGTTCGAGCAACTTGTCCCCTAGCGTTTTCTTCGCGAGCGGATCAGAGCCTTTATCGGTGAAGAGACCGGTGGCGTTGTAGGATAACTCAGCCGGCTCACTAGGATCCAGTTTGAGATATCCCTCGCCGAGAATAGGGTATCCATCTTCGATGCGGATTGGCAGCGTTCCGTTTAGTCGACCGCTCACGTATCCATCAAAAAAATCAAGCATCGTAATCGCGGGAGTTATCGAGAGGCGATCGAAGTGTATGAGTAAGTCCGCCTTTGGATCTGTGGTAGAGATTGTGAAGGGATCAAGAGTGACTCGGCCCTCAAAGATCGATAACCCGGCGTTTTCAACTGAGAGTTGGGACCCGTTAGCGATCATGAAAGCCGATTCAATTTGAGTGGCTTCAATATCCCCGATCGTAATCCGATCCGCCGCGATTGTTTGGGAAGGAGAAGTAGTTGAGCTGAGGATTGAGGGAAAATTGACATCGGTTCGAACGGAATCGATCGTTAGCTCTTGCGAAGGCAATCGGAGCCCTCCCTCCCGCAGTTGAATATGCATGGAGGCATCCCAAGACTTCCCCTTGGCCTGAGTCTCGCCATTGAGTGTGATCTTTGCAGAAACGGATGAACCTTTCAGTGTGGGCAGGTGACGAGCGAGAATATCAGAACTGACGAGATGGATTCCCTTAATCTCGTATTTTCCTTTGGATACAAATTCCCTAGTACCCGATTCCACAGACTGTTCCAGACTGATTGAAACCGGTTCGTTTTCGAGAAGGAGCGCAGCGCTTGTATTAGTTTCAAAGAAATTACAGGATCCCTTGATTTCAGAATCTAGTGAGAACTGATTTACTGTTTCGGTTCCCAGTTGAATAATGCCGGCTCCGAGCTCGAGTCGGGAGTGTATCGGTGATGATGGGAGAGGGCCTAATGAACGGATTCCGGCTGAAAACCATTGCACTACCAGGTCCGATGGACCGTTAAGTTCGGATCCTTGAAGGTTGAATTCGTATTTCGTCAAGGGAGCCGCGTACTCAATCAGTGCGGGGGTGTTGTTGATGTGTTTCCCCATCAGGAGCAAATCGACTGGTTCGGTTGAGATAGAAAGGGAAGCCTTGCCTCCTTGAATTGACCAGTCATCAAAATCCGTTGCTAGTTCGGCGGCGGTCAAATTCAGGGCCAGAGTCGCCTGGTTGTCTGTGGGCCAATAGTCTAGGTCGGCTCGGAGTAGGGCGGTCCCGTATAGAGTTGCGAAAGGTAGGCTCGCGATTCTGGTTACCTCTTCCGGGGTAATGGTGACGCTGGCTTTTTGTTTATCGAGCCCGTGCGATAGACTGGCTTGCAGATTCCACCTGCCCGTTAGAGGCGGTTTTTGATGAAAAGATGGGAGTTCCTTCGAAACGATTGCGGCGGAGGCTTCGATTTGGGGAGATTCAGTGGTAAGTCCTTCGATCGTGGTTTTCAAGTTTTCAATTACCAACCATGGCATCGCCTGGGTCACAAGATTTCCGAGGGACGCGGTGGCCGATTCTAGATCTCCTTTGAAGGCAATGTCGAAGGGAGCAAGATTGAAGGAGTCGCTATGCAGTTCACTGAAAGACAATTCACCAGAATAGCTTTCGATTGAGTATTCATCGTTTAAAACGGGAGTCGCAACGATTGAGAATACTCCATTTTCGCCGTTCGTAGATTCCCACTGCGTATCGGGTACCTTGATGAGAAGGTCACTAAGGTCTAATGAAAAAATCTGTACTTGAGTGTCAGATACAAATAACTGATCATAGCTAAGGCTACCAAGGAAAATGTTCGACTCAATATTGCGAACTTCATTTCCGAGCAGGTCAAGAGATACCTGTACTTTTTTGATATCCGCATCCAGATCAAAGTCTCGGACCAATAAAGGGCCCAAGTTTGCCGAGACGGATGCCGATTCAAGTGTGATGCCGTGGAAAACGATATAGGTATCGATTGATGCGCTGGTTAGCTGAATAGCGTCTTCTTGTGAAAATGGCAGAGCACCTTTCCATTCGATTCCGTTTGCAGCCAGTGTGGATTCGAGATCTAAAACGGTCGCTTGAATCGAACCGCGAATACGGTCGGAGATAGAAAGATCGAGGGAGATGGATTCGGTCTCAGTTGCCACTTTGGCCTCGCCTCGAATATCCGAACCTCCAGCCTGACTAAGGGCGAGATGCAGATCGAATTTGGTTTCCCCTAGATCCGTTCGAAGTATGACCATCGCGTCTTCAATCGTAACGGATTGCAGGGGAAAGGGGATGCCATTTTTGATAAGGGTATCGATTTCCAGAAGATCCACCGTAGAGGGACCGGTAAGATCGTAGTAAAGTTCAACCCCTTTAAGTTGAATCGATTTCAACTCCCTTTTTTCCCAGACATCTTTGAGATTGTAGCTGAGCTCGAGCCGCTTAACGCTTAGAGTATAGGAGTCGGATTTTATGAAGATATCCGTGAGCGTGCAAATGTTAGAATCGAGTCGATCCCATTCAAAGCGTGCTTCGTCAATACCCGTTTCGGTCAGGGCATTCTCTGCCAGAAAGTGAGCAATTTGAATTCGTGCTAGATAGACTCCGAGGACGACACCACCTAAGCAGGTGAGGCCAAAGAGCGCTCCACGAACGAGTATCTGAGATAGCTGTCCTTTCCGTTTGGAGTTCATTCTCGTAGGTAGGATAGAAGTACGGCGTCGTTAGGCGATAAGGAATTGTTCCCTTGTTCAGCGGGGATTCTCTAATTTCTACCCAATCTCTCCAAAATTGTATTCGAGAGAACTTTCGTACCAACAATTGTTGGCGTTACTCCAACCGAAAGTAATTAGTCCAACTTCAAAAGTAAATCGTTCAGAGTGGCCCGCAGTCTCTTGGGCGCGATTCGATATTGTTCCAGTTTTTCGATGCTCAGCCAGCGTACACCGGTTTGATTAGAATCTGGAATAGGACCCATTCTCGCCTTGTATCCATCTTTAATGAAACACCGAAAAATGTACTCAATTTTGTGAGTGATCCGTTCCTGTTTACTTTTTGGCTGGATCCTCCGCTCGCTTGTCCAAATCAGTTCCTCGATATCGATGGTAGCGCCCGTTTCCTCGAAAACCTCCCTCGCAAGCGATCTATGTAGCGTTTCTTCGGCTTTCTGCGTACCACCAGGGAGTGTATAATATTTCTGGCTACACTCAGGCGATTTTTTGACTACAAGAATACTGTTATCCCTTATGATTAAAGCCTTAGTTGATATTTTCAGATTCTCCAATGGATTGGGTCAGTGTATCCGTTCTCCAAATCGAATCCAATTTGGCAAATAATATCTATTGAAGTGTGACAACAATTGGCTAATTATCAGTTTTTTAGCTAGTTTTGGGGTAATCTGAGGAGTTTCATCTTTGGGAACTCCAATTTTTTAATCTCAGTCCAGTTGGATGAGGTCAATCGAGTGGACGTCGATGGCGGTGTCGCCAGGGATCTGGGTTGCTTTCAACGCCAGGGTGGCTCGTCCCTCGCTCAAAGAAATTGTTCCGAGGCTGATCGCCTTAAATTCTTTAACAAAGTAGTGGGATTGGGCCATACGCTCGATCGACTTGTCGTAAAGAGGAGGATCGAAGGCTTCGAGGATATTCGTTTGAGTCGCTCCTCCGTTGGTCGAGGAGAGTTGAATGGTCGAACCTTCGTTTCCAGATACGCAAGTGTAGTGGAGTATGGCTTCATACTCCTTGGATTTCCCTATCTCGACAGTCCATGTGATTGAATCGTCAGTACGCTTCCAATGGGTAAAAAAAGAATTGTTCGGGGCTTTCGAGCTGCGTTTAATTTCACCGTGGGGAGTACCGTCACGAGCGGGTAGAGTCGTTGATTTCGCATAGCCGACTGTAAATGGGCGGTCTCGGTACTTATCGAACTCCGATTGCATATCCTTCAAGTGCTGTCGGGACTGGGAGGAAAGTTCCTTGACGATTTCCGGATACTTGTCCGCTACGTTTCGCCGTTGCCCTCTATCCGCCTCGATGTCGAACAACTGCCCATTGTTGTCTAACCGGAAGCGCTGCGATCGAACGCTCACCTGATTGTTCTTAATCGAGAAAATGGGTCGCGGCTCCCATTGCCTTGCCTCACCCAAAAGCAGTGGGCGAATGCTTCGTCCGTCGAGGGGGTACTTTGAGATAGCGGGGATGCTTGCAAGTTCAGCCAAAGTAGGGAGCAGGTCGATAGCCCCAGAGATTTCTTCGATCGACTCTCCCGCAGGGATTTCATTGGGCCAGCGAATAAAAAAAGGTGAACGCACACCTCCTTCGTCGATGGCTCCTTTTCGGCCTTTCATGTCACCATTCCATCGCAATGAGTTGGGACCGTTGTCAGAGAAGAAGATTACGATGGTGTTGTTGTCGATTTCCAGTTCTCCCAGTTTTGCCAAGATCCTACCCACATTCCAATCGATGTTCTCGCACATGGCCAGGGCGGCGCGGGTCATCATAAGATCCTCCTCTTCGGGATCACGGTTGCGCATTTCCGGGTCTGCGTCCCGAAATTTTCCGTAGAACCGGTCCGATATCACCATGGGGGAGTGGGGCGTGTTGTAAGGAACGTAGCAGAAGAATGGGGATTCCTTATTCGTTTCGATAAACTCGATGGCCTTACTGGTAAAGTCGTCGACAACGTAGCCTTTCCCCCGGACTCTTTGGCCATTATGGTCGAGGGGCGGACTGAAATAGTAGCCCCAGTGTCCCGAAGTGAATCCGTAATACTGGTCGAATCCGCGATTGATTGGGTGATATGGGGGCTGGGTGCCGTTGTGCCATTTGCCAAAGGCTCCTGTGGCGTAACCGGCTTTCTTGAACACATCGGCAATGGTGGTTTCGTCGTAGTTTAGGCGCCCCTGTCCAGTAGAGACACCGCTTACTCCTGTCCTAGGGTAGTAACGACCGGTAAGGAACTCAGCCCTAGTTGGTGCGCAGACTTGGCAGACGTAGAAATTCTCCAGTGTGATCCCCTCATCTGCCAACCGGTCAATATTTGGAGTATCCAAATTCTTGTTTCCATTGATACTAAGGTCGCCCCAACCTTGGTCATCGGTCATAATGACGACGATATTGGGTGGGCGGGCCTCTATCGATGCACTGCAGATCAGAATACAAATATAGATTAAGATTCCAACGGGAGACTTATTGGGTGCTGGTGGATGCTTCATTTTCTGCGGGCTGTCGCTCAGTTGCAATAACACCGAGGACTTTCTCTTTCAGAGCGTTTAGCTCATCCTCATCTGGAGTTCTTTCAGACCCAATTGGTTCCAAGTAGAAAGTGTCTACTGCCATTTCACGCTCTGTATTGATTCGGGCAAACACAATTGTGAACCCCTGTTCGAAAACGCATTTAGATATCGCATACAGCAGTCCAAGACTGTCGGACGTTTGGACCTCTAGAATGATTCTTTCGAGATCCTGATCGTTGTAGGCTGAAACATGGGTGGGAAAGGCTTCGGCAAGAGGATTTTCAATCTTGTGCAGAATGTTCTTCGTCAATCTATTGAAGATGCTGTGGAGGACAGGGTGTAAATCCGTCCCTCTGATAAGGGCATCTTTGACGCACTCCTCGAATATCATTGTCGCATCGCCTTCGGTACGCATCTTCGTGTGATTCTCAACCACTAGAAAAGTGTCGATCGCTATATTGTCTTTGCGAGAGGCGGCCTTTACCCGTAAAATGCTGTAGCCGGCCACGTTTAGAGCTCCCGCGAGCTTGTGGAAGAGGCCCGGTCGGTCCCAAGTTATGACATTGATGACCAATAGGTGTTCTTTGGAATCCTCTTTGAGGTTGATTACGGGAGCGAGTGATTCAAGGGATTCCGCTTGCGTGAGTTCCCGAAATAGCCGATTGATCATCGCAATGTGTAGCATGATCTCTTTGGGTTCAGTAATGAGAAAATACCGATCAGGCAGTTTGTCGAAATGGGCCGATATCTCTTCATCGGGAATTCCCTCAATTCCGACTTTGAGAATCGCTTGCCGCACCGATTTCTTGTGCAGCTTATAGCTTTCCTCGATTTTGCCATCCGCTTTCAGTGAGGCCATCGCCCCATTGAAGAGAGTCGCGTGCAGACTGTCTTTGTATTGATTCCAAAGTCCTTTTGCCGTTCCACGTGCATCGCAAAACGTATGGATAAAAAGGAGACGTAGATTTTCGCTCGTTTCCATTTGGTCGGCAAAAACGCGGGCTGTATCGGGATCATCGATATCGTGGCGTTGCCAGAAACGCGCCATTTGCAAGTGGTTCTTGATGACGAATCGAATGATGACGCACTGTTCCTCGGCGATTCCCATTCGCTCGAGTATCGGTTCCGCGATTTCCAGCCCAATCTCCGCATGTCCCTTTATCGATTTGCCTTTCCCGATGTCGTGGAGAAAGAGAATCAGGTAGAGAAGGTTTGGAAATCGAAGCTCACTAATTTCTTTGCGATACCGCTCGTAAATCGGATCGGAGTGAGTGTATGCATAGTCGAATTCCCGGATAGTGTGAAGCGTGTGCTCATCGGCGGTAAAGCGATGGTAGTACTCGTGCTGAACGAGGCAGGTAAGCCGGTCCCATTCCGGCACAAACTTTCCCAGAACGCGGTGTTCATGCATGAGCGAGAGAATTTTGTAGACCTTTCCGCTCTCCTGCAAAATGGCGAGAAAACTGGAGTTCGCCCTATCTGAACATCTGACATTGTCGTCGATTAGGTTCAGGGAGTCTCGTATCACGGAGCTCAATTCGAAATCGAGTTCTAGTTCGTGCTTTTGAGCAATTCGGAAAACCCGCAGAAGCCTTACGGGATCCTCCTTAAAAACCTCCTTGTCCTCGAAGCTAATTTCGCGACCGCGGAGAATGAAGCCGTCCTCCCGCTTTACGCGCTCTTTTCTCCGGGCATTGAGAAAGCTCTTCATTGACTTCAGGGGGTTGATTCCAGTATCTGCTTCTGAATTCAACGACAAGCGATTCTCAACCGTTTTCGACAGTCGATGAATGTTGGCTGCGTGACGGTAGTAGTCCCTCATGAACAGCTCGACGCGGGCCAGGAGATTCCGTTCCCGATAGCCGAGCCGATAGGCCACTTTGGGTTGTGTCTCGAGCGACAGGAGATCGGTAGGGCGCTTGCTTCGGAAGTGGAGTTCGTTGCGTACTCGAAGGAGAAAATCGTAGGCCGTCTTGAATTCTGACAATTCGCTCTTTCTCAGGTAATTTTGCTCCCCAAGCCCTTCAACCTTGGTGACATTCAGACGGACCTTCGCCATCCACAAAGTATTGTGGTAGCAGCGCAGCCCTCCGACGCCGCTTTTGATGTCCGGTTCTTGAACGAAAACGGAATCCCCATTTCTGCTACGACGTTCGCGTTGATCGACCAGGCGTTGTCTAATGTAGGCTTTGGGATCCTCTTTGCGGTAAAACAGGTTGTAGGAGCTCTCAAACCCCGCGAAGAGTGTTTGAGAACCATAAATGAGTCTGGATTCCAAGAGCGCCGTCTTGGTTTGGATGTCTTTGCGAGCCTCGGCAAACGCGTCGTCGACGGTACGGGATGAATGGCCCACTTTAAGACCTAGGTCCCAGAGGACATAGAGAATTCTTTGCACGATAAACTCTTGGGCGGATTTTAGCGTGCTGGCGCTGGTTTTACTGGGATAGAGGAACATGAGGTCCACATCACTCAAGGGACATAGCTCTGAGCGTCCGTAGCCGCCAATTGCTACGACTGAAATTGCCAGTTGGCTCTCTTCGTTTGACCGAGCTTTAAACTCCGCGAAGGCCGTTTTAGAGAGGGCTTGAATCATTGAATCGACGATGGCGGTGAGCGACCGAACGACTTCCCGCCCCGGGGCTCCCTCTCGATGGAGATTCTTTACGGACTCCGTTTCCTTCTCGTAAAATTCGCGGCACGCTTTGAGCTTCGCCTCATCGCTGGTATTCCCGTTGAAGGAGAGACCTTTTTCGGCATGTGAGCGAATGCGCTTTAAGAGTAACTGTGGATTTGCCATGAAGGAGGTTCCTTTATCCAAAAACCTATCCTGGAATTGCTTGCGAGTGAAATCGCGTTTAGCGAGGATTCGCTGAGTGATCGCTAGGATACTGATCCGAGTTTAGCATGGTAGACTCCTTTGGAACTCTAGCCTGAACGAAAGACGAGGTAGCGGATCTGGTCTCCGTATTTCAGCGACTTCAGGTTTTTGAGAATGATCGCTTGATTAAATTGAAGTTCTTGGCGTATAATAGGATTGGATACTGCAATCACAAGGGTCTTTTCCCGCTCAATTCGAACGGGGTTGCAGTGCCCCGCGTTTTCCAGCCCGACGATCTTGGTCCACTTCTCGCGGATCTGGTCTTCCAGAGAGTCGATTCCAATCTTGTAGCGAGTTAGGATATTGTCGAAAACCGAGCCCATGTCGACGGTTTCACGAACGATGGGACTATAGTTTTCCGGGACGCCCCGCAAGTTGGCGATAAGGTTTTCAGCCTGTCGGGAAAATTTGTACGGCTTGTTCGCCATGTCCTAATCTTAGATAGCTCTGTGCCTATTGGTGTCGAGGGGAATGTGGCCTTGGTCTATGGTTCGATTGAATCGGTAGATTTCGACTTTCCCATATGGAAAACCACTTTGCCGGTTTTGCCGGGTCGAAGCGAATGTTCGAGAGCTGCTTTCCAATCCTTGAGGGAATAAGTGGCCTCGATGTCCGTGCGTATGTTCCCTGCGTCCATTTTCTGAGCGATCTCCGAATGCATTCCCTCGATTGTGGCTCGACTCGCATTTCGATACCATTCGCTTACCCAGAACCCTCTTAGTGACAAGTCATTGAATATCAGGTAGCGGGTGGGGAAAGTCGCCGGTTGTCGGTCCATTCCTCCATACGTTACGAGGGTGGCTTTGTTTGAAAGGCATTTGCAGATCGTGAGGGAGCTTTTTCCGCCCACTGCATTTAGGCCCAGCTTAACTTTTGAAGACTCGGTCTGGCTCTGGATTCGCTTTGCCGCCTCCTTGTCGTCCTTTAGGACGAGAGTCGCTCCTAGATTTCGAAGCCCCTCTGCGGTATCAGGATCGCGCACAATATTCGCTGTTTTGACCCCCAATTGGGAAGCAAACTGGATCACAAGTTTACCCACGGCAGAGGTTGCTGCATTCTGGACTATCCAGTCACCGGGCTCGAGTGTTGCGAAGTCGTGCATCATTCTCCAGGCGGTCGCGGGATTGACCCAGAACATTGAGGCTTGGAGATCGTCGAGTGTCTCAGGGGCCGGGTAGACTTGGTCTTCGCTAGCGAGGGCATAGGTTTGCCAGGAACTGGGTTTTCCTGCAAACAGGACCCGTGCACCGGCTGAAAAGGCACCGTCATTGCTTCCGGTTTCGACCACTTCCCCCACGCCCTCGATTCCTCCTGTTCCTGGTAAATTTGAAAGCTTGCCATAAGTGCCATTAATTCTTCCGAAGTCGGCAGGATTGATAGGGACGGCCAATATTTTTAGCGTCACAAATCCCGGTTTTGGAGGATCGAGGGCAATTGTCTCGTGTGAAAGTGTTTCGAATGGATCTCCGAATTTGTGGTATCGTAGCGCTTCGGCGGATCTTGGTGGTTGCACGGCTTCGGATAAAGGCGGGTTAAGGTTTGGGTTTCAATATTACTTTGCTTTGTATACTGGTATTAGGCAATAGTCGTACGTGGGAGAAGATTGGTTCCTTGAATGGAATGGGCCAGAAAAATGAGAGTTTATGTTCGTGAACCCAGAGCTGCCGACGCGGAAGCATTTATCGAAAAGAACCGAGAGAGTCTTTCGCTGCACCGCCCTTGGGTCTATCCGATGACAACTCAAGCTGGGTATGAGGCTTACCTAGACAGGCTCGGAGAGGATCGCTACGAAGGGTATTTCGTTTGCCGGAAGCGTGACGACGAAATTGTCGGAGCTGTGAATTTCAGTGAAATTATTCGTGGAGCAATGAACGGAGCGTTCGTCGGCTACTGGGGGTATCAGGGCTGCACTGGGAGGGGCTACTTGACCGAAGGACTGGCTTTGGGTTTCGACCAGGCATTCGGGTCTTTGGGGCTGCATCGGCTAGAGATCAATATCCAGCCTACGAATACGAATTCAATCGCGTTAGCCCGTCGTCTTGGTTTGAGAAAAGAAGGGGTTTCGCCCAAATACTTGAACATCGGAGGCGAGTGGCGGGACCACGAGCGTTGGGCAGTATTGGCGGATGAATGGGCTGAAAAAGGAGGCTCGCTTTGGGTTCGGAGCCGTAAATATATCGAAAGATCTAAGCAAGAGATCTGAGAACGCGGTCGCGTGTTTTACTAAAGAAGCAGGCGCGAGGTAGAAAAATCCCGCAATTTTTAAAAACAACCTTGTTGATCCGGTGTCGATAGGGATTCATTGGGAAAGACTATGGGGAACGAAAAAGGACTTCTAAATGCTGCCAAGCTCATCGATTGGGATGAATTAACACCCGACCGGATAGAGTCAGAGATCGAGTCCGCCCTGGAATTGGCAAAAGCGGAGGTTGAGGCCATCTGCCTTGTTGAATCGGACGAAGCGACCTTTGAAAACACCTTCATGGCCTTGGAAAACGCGGGACAGATGTTGTCGAGAGCTTGGGGGCGCGTAGATCATATGACGTCCGTTAAGGATTCCAAAGAGCTTCGCGAAGCCTATAACAAGATGCTTCCCAGTGTGACCGAATTTAATAGCGGAATTCCCTTAAACCCTCGCTTGTGGAATGCTATCAAAGGGTTTTTGGAAAAGCCGGAAGCGAAGGAATTAGCGGGGATCCAGAAGCGATTTTTCGACGAGACGACCGCTGACTTCGTGCAGGCGGGATCGGACTTGGATAAGGCGAGTAAAGGCCGATTAGAGGAGATCAACAAGGAGTTGGCGCAGAAGACGCAGAAGTTCTCCGAAAACGTACTCGACGCAACCAACGCGTTTGAGCTCCTTGTAGAAGATGAAGCAAGATTGGCTGGACTGCCGGAATCCGCAAGACAGGCAGCCTCGCAAAGTGCCCAGTCCAAGAAACTTGGATCGGAAGAGAAACCGGTTTGGCGGTTTACGCTGCATGCTCCTTCATTACTTCCGATTCTAAAGTTCGCAGACGACGAGAGTTTACGTAAGGAGATCCAAGAGGCCTCCTCGCAAATCGGGCTTAAAGAGCCCCACGATAATACTGATCTTATTAGAGATATCCTGAAATTGAGGGCAGAGAAAGCCTCTCTAATCGGCAAAGACAATTTTGCGGACAGCACGCTACAGCGTCGGATGGCCAAGACGGGATCTCGAGCCCTTCAATTTGTAGAGGATCTTCACAAAAAGGCCAAAGCAGCCTTTGATCAAGAGATCGATGAACTGGAGAGCTTCGTAGCCCAGAAAACGGGTGAGCCCAAAGATCGTCTGGAGCCTTGGAATACGACCTACTGGGCAGAGAAACTCCGTCAGCAAAAATACGACTTTGACGAAGAATCGTTGCGGCCTTACTTCCCGATCGATAAAGTGCTCAGCGGAATGTTCGAAATTGCTGAGAGGCTTTTTGCGGTTAAGATTAGAGACCACAAGGGAGCAAACGGATGGCACAAAGAGGTGAAAGTTTACGATCTGCGTGACGATTCGGGGGAGTTGCTCGGCTACTTCTACGCTGATTGGCATCCTCGTGAAGAAAAGCGAGGCGGAGCCTGGATGAATTTTCTTGATACAGGATTGCCAAGTAATGGGGAAAAATCTAGGGAGCCACACGTTGGATTGATTTGCGGTAACATGACTGCTCCGATTGGTGACCGGCCCGCGTTGCTCACTCACGATGAAGTCGAAACCGTTTTTCACGAATTCGGGCATCTGCTTCACCACCTGCTGGGAAACATAGAAATCAAATCGCTTTCAGGAGTGAACGTAGCTTGGGACTTTGTAGAGCTTCCATCCCAAATCATGGAAAACTGGTGCTGGAACCGTGAAAGCCTCGATCTTTTCGCACGACACCATGAGACGGGTTTAGCTATTCCAGATGAGTTGTTCGATAAAATGGTCGCCGCCCGTAATTTTAATTCAGGCATTATGACGATGCGCCAATTGTCACTCGGTAAAATGGATTTGGAAATGCACTTGCATCCAGAAAATTATTACGAGGGCGATCTTGATGGGAAAATCAGGCAGGAGATTGATTCCTATTCCATTCCTCTGAAAACGCAACCTCCGACGCTCGTGCGCCGATTTAGTCACTTATTCTCAAGCCCCGTTGGTTATGCTGCAGGCTACTATTCTTACAAATGGGCCGAAGTGCTCGATGCGGACGCGTTTACTCGGTTCGAAAAAGAAGGTGTATTCAACCGCGAAACCGGCGGATCCTTTCGGGAAAACATTTTGTCAAAGGGAAATTCACGCGATCCGATGGAGCTTTTTAAAGGCTTTATGGGTCGGGAACCTGAGCCGGAGGCGTTGCTGAAACGTTGCGGACTCGCCTAGGACTGCCTTCCCCATCCACACTCTTTCGCGATCCACTTTGAAAACAGGTCTTCAACGTTTTGGCAATCGGTCAGAAAATGGGGTCTTCACTTCTCCTTGGGCTATCCATTTTGAAATTTCTGCTACTTTGCTATAGAGGCTTCGGCTGCAGGACTGGCGCTTTCTGTTTGTTTGTCACGGGCTGTCTCCTTCTTAGACGCTTCTCTGACTGGCTAGATTACGAATTCAATGGGTCTAAGGCGTACATTTTCAATGAGTTAGTAAAAATCGTCTCGGACGATACTCTTTGCTGGAACTTGGAATGCTCTTTGCTTTCTGTGGAAGGATGGAGATTAGAAATTTTATGAGCATAGACACCTTAGCAATTTATCCCGGAGGAGGAGGCTCGATTATGGGCTACCTCATTTTCATCGTCCCCACATTCATTTTGGCTATGTGGGCGCAATCCAAGGTGTCCTCAACTTACAACAAGTACGCTAGGGTGCCTTCTCGTGGCCGAATCACAGGAGCCGAAGCCGCGGCAGCGGTAATGAGAAACGCCGGAATATCGGATGTTAAGATCATTCAAGTTCGGGGGCACTTAACGGATCATTACGACCCAATTGGCAAAAAGCTGGCTCTGAGTGAGGAGAACTATAACGGTTCGAGTTTGGCGGCTTTAGGAGTGGCTGCCCATGAAGCGGGCCACGCGGTTCAGCACAAGATTGGCTATGGGGCATTGAAAGCTCGAATGGCCTTAGTGCCTATTACGAACATTGCCTCGAGCGTGCTGCCTTTCGTTATGATTGGCTCGTTTTTCATCATCGGTGGGGCGTTCAGCCTTACCCTTCTCAAACTCGGCATTCTATGTTATGTGGTTCTTACTTTGTTTCAGCTGATTACTTTGCCGGTCGAGTATGACGCTAGTGCGAGAGCCAAGAAGGAGTTGGTTGCCTTGGGTATCCTCGGAAATGATGAAATGGTCGGAGTGGAAAAGACGCTCAATGCGGCGGCGTTGACCTATGTCGCTGCGTTTGTAAGCTCTCTCAGCTACTTAATCTACCTACTAAGCATGTTAGGGGGCAGCAGAGATTAGTAATAGTCGCTCTTTTGCAGGTCAATCGATGCTAGAATTCAGCTTTCGAATTTCGCAGGGCAAAAACCGCTGCGGCCTCTACAGGGGCCATGCGAGGGGCGTGGATTTTTGCTTGCGGAAATAGAGCGGTTATTTTCTCCACGATCAACATGCGGTAGAGCGTTTCGGAGCCTCCGAGGCCACCGGTAATCACAATCGAAAAATCTTCATCTAGCCCTGACTGGGCACGAATTTTGGCTATTAGCTGAATGAGGGAGTCGGTATTTATATCTATGATTCTGCGAGCTTGCAAATTCCCTTCGTGGGAAAGACTGATAACGGATTGGGCAATATTTGAGATCTCATCGCGTGAATCCGAGGTGGCCTCGACAATCCCTGCATTGATGGCATCCATCCCGACTCCGTATCCACTTCCTGGTTCGTAACCGTTGGGAAGTCGATTGCTAGCTGAATGGAATTCCCCTGTATCGCCTTTGGCGATGCCGGCCGCCCCAGTTCCCGCGATAAGGCAGATTCCCGGCAGATCGCCTAAAGCTGCCTCGTAGGCTATGGAAAGATCGTGATCGATCTTCAAGACTCCGTTGCATGCCCATTGAAATCGAGAGAGTGACTTTGCCAGCTCGGCCTGTTCTTCGCTGTTTCGAATTCCGGCGACCCCGCAGAATACCGATCGAATTTCAGTCACGTTAGCATTAAGTGATTCCAGCGTATGAGAAACTGCTTCATTAATTCGATCTCCCGCGTGCAAGAAACCTATATTGTGAGGGTTGCAGCCGGAAACGGTGTATGACTCCAAGGGGCGCGCTTGGGCATCAATCGCGAGTGCGCGCGTATGTGAGCCCCCGCCATCGATGCCAATAAATGCCTGTGAGGACAGTTCCATGGAGAATCAGGGAAATCTGAATGATTGCGAGAGACGTGCGTAACGCAATTTCAATTCTTTCCGGTGGAGCAGCCAATCTTTGTCCGAACAGTTCTCAAATGCGATTCTGCATCGAATGAATCTTTGTAAACCCGGATTGAGCCCGCGCAAGTCAACTTGCGACCGGTTCCGGATCGACCCATTTATTATGCTTTTTGATCAGCTTGATTAGACGGTCGTCTGCTTCGGATTGAGGTATGTTGTACTGGACGCATTGCTTCCCTACGTAGAGATTAATCTTTGCCGGCGCTCCACCCACATAGCCAAAGTCCGCGTCTGCCATTTCCCCAGGGCCATTTACGATACAGCCCATGATCGCAATTTTGACTCCTTTCAGGTGCCCGGTTTTTTCTCTAATACGTTGAGTGGTAGACTGCAGATCAAAGAGGGTTCGGCCACAGCTAGGGCAGGCGACAAATTCCGTTTTCGAGATTCGGGCGCCCGCGCCTTGTAGTACGTTGTAGGCAAGTTTTGTAGATCGAACGAAATCTTTTTCAGACTCTATACTTATGATATCGCCGATTCCGTCACACAGGAGGCTTCCGGTGAGGTTGCTCGCATCTAGGAGTCGGTCCAGAAAGGAAGGAGAATTAAATTTCGATTGAGCCTGATTTCGGATCCAAACAGGTGAGGCGTTGCGCCAATGCTTCAATCGTTCCGCAAGCTGCCGATACAATCCTACGTGATGGCTTGGCCTCTCAGCGACTAGGTTCGATCTTAACGTAACAATTAGATTGTCGGCCGACTCTGAAAAGATTCCGTCGACCGAGTTTGGACTCAGCCCGGCGATTGGAATCGCTCCATAATCGTAACAGACTCGCACGAACCGCTTGTATTCGTCAAAGGCACTGTCTTCGAAATCCCGAACCAAAGCGAGTGGTATGCCGGATTGGGGAAGAGATCTGGAGAGTGACCCAAGCTCGATCTCGCAAGAGACTTCAACAACCAAGAGCTGGATCTGGTCTCCGATCGATTTGAGGACTGTTTCAAGGTTAACGATTTCGTCCACGCTGCTAATTTTGAAACACAGACCTTCGATTGGCGTGTCCGCCAGCAAGGGGGCTTCCTTATTGATGAAGGACTCCAGTTGATCAATCTCGGAGAGGGGAATTGTGCTGTAGGTGAACACGGTGGGTGGCGCTTCAGGACCCACTTTTAAGTCCTTTCCCAATGTGAATGCGTTCGTGTGGCGCCTTTTGTAATGATAGGGGTCGATAGAATCGGGTTCTTGGGAATCGATATTACCGTTGACCCAATGGTCCATTGCTTTTCTGGCTATGGCTTCCGCTACTGGAATCTCGAAGACAGGGTCTTCAGTTAGTGAAACGCGAATAGTATCGCCCAGTCCATCTGTAAGTAAGCTACCAATACCTATCGTGCTTTTGATGCGTCCATCCTCACCGTCACCTGCTTCAGTGACCCCGAGATGTAATGGGTAATCCATTTTTTCAGCATTCATACGGTCGACGAGCAGACGGTAGGCTTCGATCATCACCTTTGGGTTGCTCGATTTCATGGAAAGGATCATGTCGTAGAACCCGTGAGTTTCGCCGATTTGTAGAAACTCGAGCGCGGATTCGACCATTCCAAGAGGGGTGTCCCCGTATCGATTCATGATGCGGTCGGAAAGAGAACCATGGTTGGTTCCTATGCGCAATGATCTACCCAGTTGCTTTGCCCTGATTACTAGCGGTGAAAAACCCTCGTGGAGACGGTCGAGTTCCTCGTTGTATTGGCTGTCTGAATATTCCCTAACCGCGAACTTCTTGTTGTCCGCATAATTACCGGGGTTCACTCGTACTTTCTCAACGTGCTCAATGGCCTCCATCGCTGCTGAAGGAAGGAAATGAATATCGGCCACGAGGGGATTGCTGAATCCGGCGGCCCGAAATTGGGTGTGGATGTCTTTTAGGGCTCGAGCCGCACTCTTGTTGGGGGCTGTTATGCGGATGATCTCGCATCCCGCTTCGGCGAGATCAATAGCCTGCTTAACAGTAGCCTCGACGTCCTGAGTGTTTGTCGTCGTCATCGACTGAACTCGGACGGGATTGATTCCCCCAACTCCGATCTCTCCGACAGATACTTCGCGACTGGGTCGTCGGATCGTAGCGAATCGAGACGAGCAATAGGAACTCATTGAATACAATGCGTCGATTCGGCCATCTATGCCGGAGCGTCTTCAACCTTTATCAGTCTGACAGGTTGGCTGTTGGTTTCCGGCTCTCTCGTAAAGAGTCTGCCGACGTCATGGAATGTGACGTACAGCATGAACGAGAAAAGCAATATCATGAAGCTTCCTTGGATCGTGGCAGCGAAATTGGGCGGTATGGGTTTTCCGGTTATCTTGGCGATTGTGGCAAACGCGATGTGCCCACCGTCGAGAACCGGTATTGGGAGTAGGTTGAATATGGCGAGGCTGATGTTGATCATGAGCGCGATCTCCATGACTCTAACGATGCCGATCGCTGCAGTTTTAACGATAATGTTGGTGATTCCAACAGGTCCGGACATGTCCTTTAGCTTGGCATCAGAACCTTGGCTTATGAGTGATCTCAAAGTCTGGTAGGTACGTTTTACCACGTCGATAGACAGTGCGATAGGGTTGATGTGAGCGGTGTAGCGTTCGATCATGGCTCCCAGGCCTGCTCCAATTGCATAAAACTGTTCCTCGGAAAGGTTGAATTTCGACAAGACCGGAGTGACGACGATCTCCATCGTCTCGATTCCTTCAGATCCTTCCCTTTCGATAGTGAATCGAAGCGGCGTGCCTTGGGACTCACGGATAACTGTAGTTAAGTGCTGGGGACCGTAGATCGTTACGCCATCAATTTTCTTAATGGTGTCTCCCGGAAAAAGTCCGGCTTCCTTGGCGGGAAAGCCCTCGGTTAAACTAGACAGGTAAGTCGTCCGATTCGGATTGATCCCGATCATGCGCAATTCGTGATCAGGGTTGAGGACGGGATTTACGTTTGTCGTGAAAACCTCCCCATTTCTTAGATACGTAATTATGGCCTTGCGTTTGCCGTCTTCTGTAACCCCTGAACCAAGAGCGATGCTTATGAATATGTCTTCAAAAGATCTGATTTCCTCGCCATCGATGCTGAGAATCTTATCGCCGATTCTAAGGCCAGCAGCCATGGCGGGATTCTCTACGAATTCACCTTCTCGAATTTCGATTTTATCAGAAATGGCTCCGATCGTCGTCGCTTCTTCCCTTTCGACTCCCGTGAACCAGAGTATAAGGCCGAGTACGAGGGCGAAAAGAATATTGAAAACCGCGCCGGCGACTGACACTATAACTTTGGAGGCGTAGGAAATCGGAGGCAGCTCGATAAGATCAACCGAGTTTTCCCCCTCTATCCCTTTCATATCAGCGAGTTGAGGGAGCGCCACGTAGCCACCGAGTGGAAGAAGGGAGACACGGTAGTCGATACCGTCCTTTTTCCAGCCAAACAGACGGGGGCCAAACCCAATCGAAAATCGTTCAATATGAAGTCCTCTCCATTTGGCGGCGAGGAAGTGGCCCAGTTCATGAACGAAAATGGAGCCTCCAAAAAAGAGTACGACCATAAGCGCGGCCCAGGCCCAATCGGATATTATGCTAAAAAGATTTTCCATTACGGTGTTTGATCTACGAGTTGAGAGGCGATGACTCTCGCTTGGCTGTCATATTCCAAGACTTCATCTATCGTAACAGGTTCACTATTATCAATCGTTTCCAGCGTTTTCGCCACGATTTTAGCGATTTCAATAAATTTAATACGTTTCCGGGTGAATGCTTCCACTGCGACCTCGTTTGCGGCGTTGAAGATTCCTGGAGCCGCCCCATCCGCCTTCATGCAGGCTCTCGCCAGTTCGAGGCAAGGGTAGCGACCGATATCGGGAGGTCGAAAGTCGAGTGCGAGGGCTTGGGAAAAATCCAGTTTATTCGCAACAGGTTCTCCTCGATCCGGGTACAAAAGCGTGTGCTGTATGGCGAAGGTCATATCGGGCGGACTCATTTGGGCGATTATGGAACCGTCAATGCATTCGACCATGGAATGTACGATACTTTGGGTGTGGATGACGACGTCGACTTGTTCGGGCTGCATTCCAAAGAGCCACTTGGCTTCGATCATTTCTAGCCCTTTGTTCGCCATAGTCGCAGAGTCGATCGTGACTTTGGGGCCCATGTCCCAATTTGGGTGCTGAAGAGCCTTCTCCAGAGTCACTGAATTGAGCCTCTCAATCGGAAGATCGCGGAAACTTCCCCCAGATCCTGTCAGTATCAATTTTGAAATGTGACTGGGTCGAATCCCTTGAAGGCATTGAAAGAGAGCATTGTGTTCACTGTCGACCGGCAGTATCTCGACTTTCGATTTTCGAGCGGCTTCAACGATGAACTTTCCTGCGAGCACAAGGATCTCTTTGCTCGCCACAGCGAGGGTGTGGCCGGCCTCGAGAGCGGCGAGAGCTGGCATGAGGCCTCGAGTACCGACAACTGCAATCAATACCGTATGGCAACCGGGTAAGGTCGCCAGATGGCAGAGTCCTTCTTCACCGCAGGTGAGGTTGACACTTACTGGAAAGGCGTTCGCGTCCTCTGCTTGCTTCCAGGCGTCGGGATCGAAAAGGCACACTTCGGGTACCCCGAACTCTTTTGCGATCGCGGCAAGTTGATCGACATTTCGGTTAGCCGCGATTCCAACCAATTCAAGGCGATCTGAGTGCTTGCGAATTACTTTCAGGGCGCTGGAGCCGATGGAGCCAGTGGCCCCGAGCAGCACGATTTTCGAGCGTTGTCCCATTTCGAAACTAAGTGAGGAACCCGAAAAACAAATATCCGGTAGGAGCAGCGAGAATTAGAGAATCCGTCAAATCGAAGGATCCCCCAATGCCCGGAATGGATGAGCCTGAGTCTTTTTGATCAGCCATGCGTTTGAGCATGCTTTCGACGAGATCTGAAATGATGGAAATGACCGCGATTGGCAGCGCAAGAAGAGTGCCCCACAAGGGCGTGAAAAATGGAGGATAGTATTCTTGGGCGAAAAAGGTGAGTGAAAAGCCGAGCCCAATAGAGACAAGGCAGCCGCCAATGGCTCCTTCCCAAGTTTTTTTCGGACTGGTGATGGGTGACATGGCATGCCGCCCGAAGGCCTTTCCAACCAAGAGGGCTCCGACGTCCGTAAATTTCGCGGTCACTACGAGCCACACGACGAGCATCAAACCTTGCTTCGGGTCCCCAGGTAGCTCGATCATGCGAACCAGAAAGCCCAGCATAAAGGGTACGTAGATCAGTCCGAGGAGGGTGGAGCCTAGGGTTTCGATTCGCTCAGCGACTTGGCGCTCGCGAAAGATTCTCAGGCAGCAGGCGACAATCGTGACTGCGATGATTCCAGACTGAACTCCCTCGGCATGGCTGAGCTCTAACTTATTGGCGTAGTAGGGGGCAAAAATAATGACCCCGCCCAGAAAGATTCCGAATTTCTTAAAGGGCCTTCGCCCCATTTTCTCCAACAGGCTATAAAACTCGTATTGCGATGAAAGCGCGAGCACCGCCAGTAGCCAAACAGCCGCATCAGGCCCGATATAGAAGAAACATATGATC
Source organism: Candidatus Pelagisphaera phototrophica (assembly GCF_014529625.1). Taxonomy (GTDB): domain Bacteria; phylum Verrucomicrobiota; class Verrucomicrobiia; order Opitutales; family Opitutaceae; genus Pelagisphaera; species Pelagisphaera phototrophica. The sequence goes on along the minus strand of NZ_CP076039.1, from coordinate 3,481,537 downwards.
GTGACGATCCAAAGGACAAGCGTACTGATAATTCTCTTCGTCACGGTATCAAAGGGCGAGTCCGATCAGAAAGACAGGCTCGCTTCAACGTCTATCTGCTCTCCTGTCCGACCAAAACGTCTTTCACGATTGTTGTAGTAACTAATCGCTTCCTCAAGGTGTGTTTTGGTGAAGTCAGGCCAGCAGGTTGCAGTAAAATAAAATTCCGCGTAGGCGCTTTGCATGAGTAGGAAGTTGCTCAGTCGCGTTTCTCCTGAAGTGCGAACAATCAAATCTGGATCCGGCATCTCCTTAGTGTAGAGGTGATTTGAAATCGTTTCCCAGTCCAAGTCTTTTGGATCGAGTTTCCCGGCAGCTACTTTGGCGGCAATCGATTTGGTGGCGTCCACGATCTCGTTGCGAGAACTGTAGTTTAGGGCTAGGGTTAAATGCCATTCGTCGAATTTTCGGGTGACGTCCATCGCCTTCTTGAGCACGGCTCGCGGCCGAGCGGGAAGGTCTTCTACCCGGCCAATTGCGTGCAAGCGTACTCGTTGCTTCACCAGCGTTTCCGTCTCGTTCATGAGGAAGAGCTCCAGCAATTCCATGAGAGCGTTTACTTCGGATTCGGGGCGTTTCCAGTTTTCAGCGGAAAACGCGTAAAGTGTCAGATAGTGGATATCCAGTTCTTGGCAGGCTTCAATTATCCGCGGGCACGTTTCAACGCCTTGCCGATGACCCTTAATCCGAGAAAGTCCCTGGGACTGGGCCCAGCGGCCATTTCCATCCATAATGATGCCAATGTGGTCGGGGCCGTTGTACTTCGACGCGTTTTCGGTCATGGAATAGTCGCCAATTTCAGAAAGAGGGAAGAATCTTAAGCCTCTCTGGATATTGCAAGGGTTTATCGCTAGATAGTCAGACCGGTTGATGTGTAACTATTTCCTAATTGTATTCGTTTTCAGCGCGAGGGAGGGTGACTCGTCCAAACCCCGCTTTTCAAACTATCCGAATTATTTTAAACAAAATGAAGCGTCTGCCTATCGCATTTCTGTCCGTTCTCGCAATCGCATTAGCGGGTTACTCCGGCTTCTTAAATATGGAGAACCAAAGGCTTAAGCGCCAGCTCGCCGATGCTTCAAGCATGCTGGAAGCCCCAATGAAAGTTGCGGAAGGTAAAGAGACTGAAACGGTTGCGGCAGTGGAGGTACCCACGCCCGAAGCTCGGGAGAGAGGAGGTCGGTTTGAGGAATTTGAAAACCTGACTCGGGAAGAAATCATGGAGCGTCGGCGAGAGGTGAGAGCCGCCCAGCTGGCTCGCGCGCTGGAAGCCTTTGAAGATCCTGAGTTGAGAATGGATATGATTGAAAGGCAAATGCAGCGCCTTGACCGAGGGTATGCCGACTTTTTCAAGCAACTGAATCTTCCCCCCGAGGAGCTTGATGCCCTCAAAACGTTGATGGCTGAGCGCACTTTGCTACGCATGGAGGCGGGACTACGGGCTTCAGCGGCTAGCGATGAGGAGCGAAAAGCGCTTAGGGAGGATTATTCCAATCAAATGGTCCTTTTATCAGGCGATATCAATGGGTTGTTGGGAGAAGAAGATGCTAAAAAACTGGCCCAATATACGAATACGCTCGAATATCGGGGAGATGTGGAGAATTTCGAGCGTTCATTGAGTTATACGGACACACCGCTTAACGAGCGACAAGCTGAACGCCTAGTCAACGCGTTTGCAAACGTGGATAAAGATTTTGAATACACGGTAGATATCAAGGAAAACCGAGGGCGGGGGCGTGGAGACAACGATATCCAGCTCACAAAAGAAGTTGTCGATACTTACTACCAGGAGCGGAAAATCTATGATGCGATGCTTTTGGAGCAGGCTTCAAAAGTGCTTAACGAGGCACAGTTGGCGAGTCTGGCGGCACAGCAAGTCTCCGAACGCGAACGCGATTACCGGCAGGCTCAACAGGTGCTTGAGAATCCTATGCCGACGGACGGTCGAGTTGGGTTTAATCGGGGCGGCTTTGGCGGATTTCAAGGCGGTGGTCGCGGAGGACCGGGCGGTGGTGGTCGCGGACGTTAAATCGCTAAGAGCTTAGGATCTTTCCCTTATCGAATACCAATTTTCCGGATACAAAGGTTTGGATTACTTTCCCTTTTAAGGTCCGGTTAATCCAGGGCGAATTGCTTGATTTACTTTGGAAGCTATTGGATTGGGGTGTCCATTCGCATTCGGGATCGAAGAGCGTGACATCCGCATCGGCCCCGATTTCCAAAGTCCCCTTATTCAAATTTAATATTTGAGCAGGTTGATAAGTAAGAAGGGAAAGGGTTCTCGGTAGGTCCAGGCGTTTGCTATGATAAAGTTGGTTCAAAGTCGCACCCAATGCCGTCTCGAGGCCAATCACGCCATTAGGAGCATAGTCAAATTCGACGTCCTTTTCGTAATCGGTGTGAGGGGCGTGGCCACTGGCGATGCAGTCAATGGTTCCGTCTTCGAGACCTTCGAGAATCGCAAGCCGATCCTCCTCTGAGCGCAGAGGAGGGTTCATTTTGAAGTTCGTGTTGAAGTCGCTAACTTCGAGTTCGGAAAAACACATATGGTGAGGCGTGGCCTCTGCGGAAATGTTTACTCCACGCGATTTGGCCCTCCGAATGATGTCTATCGCATTTCTTGAACTCACGTGTTGAATGTGAATGTGGGCTCCCGTCTTGGCCGACAATATGACATCTCTGGAAACCATGATGTCCTCGGCTTCAGCTGGGTTCCCTCTAAGTCCCAACTTCGTGGATACAAGGCCTTCGTTCATGACCCCATTGGCCGAAAGAGAATAGTCTTCGCAATGGTCGATGACTGGCATGTTGAACATATTGGCGTATTCAACGGCACGGCGCATGAGTCCACTATTTTGCAGGCATTTTCCGCCGTCAGAAATGGCGACGGCTCCCGCATCGCGGAGCGATCCGGTGGGAGCGAGGCGTTCGCCCTCTGATCCGACCGTGATACAGGCTGTAGGGAAGACGTGGACGATCGACTCGCGGCCAACGGCGTCCTTTATGTATTGGATAGTACCTGCCGTATCAGCCGGCGGACTGGTGTTAGGCATGCACACGACGCTTGTAAAACCGCCAGTTGCGGCAGAGCTAGTACCCGAGAAAATGGTTTCCTTGTGAGTTTCGCCAGGGACGCGAAAATGAACATGAAGATCGACCAGTCCAGGAGAAGCCACCAATCCAGTCGCGTCAATCGTGTCCGCCTTGGCTAGGGTCTCACGGGAAGGCCGGTCGATGATTTTGCCATTCGATATGAAAATGTCGGAAATTTCATCGCGTTCGATTTTCGGGTCGATGACACGGCCCCCTTTTATCCATGTGACCTGGCTCATTGTTTAACTTTAGGAAGCGGATATTTCATTACTATCCCGTCAAGGTCTCCGCCTTGCCTCCCGAACAGAGATAGAGGCATGCCATGCGGGTAGCGAGCCCATTGGTGACCTGTCCGAGGATTACTGATTGGGGCGAGTCGGCTAGCTCAGAATCGATTTCGACCCCGCGGTTGATAGGACCCGGATGCATGATGACAGCGTTTTCCTTGAGCCAGGAAAGACGGGTTTTGTTGAGGCCAAACATTCGAGTGTACTCGTTTATAGAGGGAAATGCGGATGCATTTTGTCGTTCATGCTGTATACGAAGGAGCATGACGGCATCTTTGTCAGCCAGCGCTGACTTCAAGTCGTGCGAAACCGTGACGCCAAACTGCTCAAACTCCCGTGGCACAAGAGTAGCGGGCCCGACGAGGGTGACTTCTGCTCCCAGTTTAGTCATGGCCCATAGGTTGGATCGAGCGACGCGACTGTAGAGAATGTCACCCAGAATGGCGATTTTCAGTCCTTTCAGTGATCCAAACTTCTCGTGTAGCGTAAAACAGTCGAGCAGGGCTTGAGTCGGATGCTCATGGGCGCCGTCGCCGGCGTTGAGCACCGGAATGTCGAGCACTTTAGAAATGTAGGCAGCGGATCCGGGGGCGGAATGGCGGATCACTATCATGTCTGCGGCGAGCGCATGAATGTTCTCCACCGTGTCCCGCAGTGTTTCCCCTTTGGAGGTGCTGCTGGTCTTCATGTCTAGCGACATGACGTCCGCGCTGAGTTTAGTGGCGGCCATTTCGAACGCGACTCGGGTGCGAGTGCTGTTCTCGAAGAAGAGGTTGACGACGGTTTTTCCTCGGAGCGGCGGCGTTTTAGCCGTCTTTCTGCCGAGAATTTTCTTAAACGCCGCGGTGGTTTTAAATACCGTTTGGATCTCTTCTGGGGAGAGTTCTTCGGTTGAGATCAGGTCTTTGCGAAACCAAGGCATACCTGAAGTGGCCATCCAGCGCTATGAATTGAGAATGTCAATATGCGACTTCGCAAGATTGTTGGGTGTTAGTTGAACCACCACCTTCTCATCGAGCGTGGTCGGCTCCATGAGACCGATGTAGTCTGACTGTATGGGAAGAATTCGATTGCCTCGATCCACCAAGGTAGTCAGCTCGATTTTTTTGGGCCGTCCGAGAGCATGAATCTCAGAAAGGGCGGCCCGAACACTTCTACCGGTGAAGAGGACATCGTCGACCAGAATGATGGTCGCATCCTCTGGGTTTTGGGCGAGCTCAGTCGCTTCGACCTCTTTTGCGATTGGATTGGCCCCGATGTCGTCGCGATAGAACGAAATATCGACTACGGCTTTGAAGGTTTGGATATTGTGATCGGCAGAGAGGCGATCATGGAGGATCTCGGTCAATTCGATGCCGCCATTGGCGATTGCCGCGAGAACGAGGTTGTCCGTCCGCTTGTGAGTCGCCGCGATTTCTGAAGCAATCTTGGCGATTGCCGCGTCTACTTCCTGGAAAGAGATGGTTTTACGTACCGTCACGGCCTTCTTGATAGGAGCTAGGACGGTCGCAGGTAAAGCAAAAGGATTGGAAAAAGTGAAAAGAGACGATCTCGGCCAATCTGCTCTTCGGTAAATCTAATGCGATTGACCGTGAGATTCTCAGTGCGGCTTTGCCTTGATCAGCATGATTTCGCCTCCAGCGCCCGCGAGCGTAGGCGGTAGGGTCGCCTTCTGAAATCAATCCGTTGGTGGGGCATGGAAGGCTACTTGGATGATGTCGTCGTGTCTTAGCTCTACGTCCTTTGCGGCGTGCCGTTCATGTATGGAGTAGTCGATTTTGCTGGGGATATTCGTTGTCTTAGGAACTTTTTCGCCATTGATCGTTACAATGTATTCAGTTTTCCCATCAGTATCTTGCATCGTGTATAAGGTTAGAATGTAGGTCCTTTTCTCGCCTGAAAATTTATGCTGAGTGGCGGCGAACTTCGCTCGGTAGGCCTCGTTCGCTGCATTGATTGCCAATGCTCCTCAAACCTTGTCGACGTAGTAGGGGACGAATCCGTCGACGGCGGTTATTTTGAATACGACTTTAGCCTTCAGGAACATTGGGTGGAAGGTTCCCTCTGAATGTTCATTGGGTTAAGCATATGACTCGGGTTCCGTAAAAGTAGCCAACAGCTCTTCCCCATGCGGTTGGTAGTTTTCATCTAAGGCCAAGATGAACTTGTCGAGTTCGAATCCATCTTCCCGCATCGAGCAATGTATCGTGTGCATTCCGGCCTCCGGATTGATGATTTATCCAGTGCCATTTGTGCTGCAGTGATTTTCAGGAACTCTCTGGGCTGAGGACCAGGTCCACTGGTACTTGCTCGGTCAAAGCTGAATGCGTTGCCCGCTTCTGGGCCAGGTGCCATCAATCCCCATGTGGAGGCCATTTTCCTCGGCTCTGGTGCTAAACACCCGAACCCAGACTGTATATTTGCCGGGAGAATGGAAAAAGACGTTGTACGACGAAATACCCATTTTGCCGGGAGTATTTGAAAAATTGAATCCGGAAATCAACTGGTCCGAATGAGTTGTCCGTGTGTAAGGCAAAATCTCCAAGTAGGCTTTGCTGTTTGCGGAGCTGGCATGATTTCGGTCGCGGACCTGAGCGCTGGGGCCCGCATAGCCTTCGTGGATGACTTACCAGTGCCTAACCGAGTCGAGCGCTTGAGAAGCGCAGTCCTCTGCTTCCACGGAAGCCAGATCATTCGATTCCTGATAATTCAGGGCACCGAAGAGGCTGCCGGTAAAAACGAGGGAAGTGAGGGTGACTTTTGAGATAATTCGCATTTCTGAAAGTGACTGCAAAGGGGGTCGGCGATGTGTGAACTAATGAAATTTGGCGAATGAAAATGAAATGAAAGATGTCGGATTCTTTGCTTAGAGAGTGTCCAAAAAATTAGAATAGGCATTGCAGCAGCCATTTTTCTTCTTTGGCAAGGCATTGGTTCACGCGTGTCCCAAGATTTTCCTCTTGGGACTGATATGGAATGCGCAACTGGCAGTTGATGATGTTACGCGATTTCTGCTTGAATGGGTAGCGAATGCTAGGTTTTCAAAATGGGCTCTTCCTCGATCCATCTCTCCAGGTCTTCATCTTTGAAGATGTATTGACAGTTTTGATATTGATCAGCCAGTAGTGATTTTGTTCTCCGTTCCGCATAGCGCTGGCAATGCAGAAGAACCTTTACCTTTTGTCCAGGAGCTCTGACGAGACGGCCAAGAGCTTGATTCACTTTTTGGATACCAGGTTGTAAATAGGCTCGCTCAAATCCGTCAAGCTTTTTGCTTTGATAGTAGTCGCGCTTAGCCTGCTGAATGGCATTCACTTCCGGAAGGGCTGGGCTGACTACGATGGCAGCGTCGATTTTTCCGCCAATCATGTCTATCCCTTCTGCGAAGCTAGAGCCTAGTGTTAGAAAGATAATATCATGGAAGCGCATGGCTTCGTCGATGAACTCAGCACGGCTTGAAAGGCTTTCCCCCTTTCCTCTGCTTTGCATAGCGATCCGGTAAAACGGATAGTCAATCGCGATCGCCTCATAGAGAGATTGCGCATACGCATAGGAAGGGAAAAAGACGACGATGGGGGAATGCCTCTCAGCTAATTTAGCAATGGTCGCCGCCGTTAGAGCCTCCCCATTTTTTCGACTCTTGAATCGGGTATCTATGCGTGTGTCGATCGCTATGTTGTAGGCACCCTCGAGCCATTGCGCGGGTGGAGCGACTTGTTGAGGAGGAGTGAGTTGATCGGCGAGTCCGCATTGCTCTAAAAATCCGTCGATCGGCTGGAAAGTGGCTGAAAGCATGAGACATTCTTTAAACTGGGTCAGCGTTTCACGGATTTCCTGTGATGGATCAATGCAGGTGATCCTTATCAGTCCGTTCTGCGGGATCCAGGCGATGTACCGACTCGCACTTTCTTTGAGCGCGGTAGATCCAGAAGACAGCGACCAAAGCGTATCGAGAGCTTCGGGAGTGATCGACTCGTAGGGCAGGGGGTCCGTGGAGAGCATGTTGATCAGTTCGAGCAATAGATCCGTCAAGTCGTCGAGTTGCCTCAGTGTGAGAACATCTCCCTTCCGATAGGCCAAGCACTCGTTAACGAGATTGGTGAGGGATTTGTGGATCTTGTGGCCCGCTCCGATTTCGGAGAGCTCTTCGATAAGTCCGTTCAAGGATAGTGCGCTAAGCTCTTTGCTTAAATTGGATTCAATCCGGGAGGGAAGGTTGTGGGCCTCGTCGATAATCAGGAAAGTGCGGGCTGGATCGAAGTCGGGCTGATCGGCGAGAAGTCGGCTGCTGTTAGCTGAAAAGAGATAGTTGTAGTCGCCTATCCAGATATCTCGGTAGCCCAAGGCGGTACGCATGGTTTCGTAGGGGCAGATTCCGGCAGCAGCACTTGTTTCTTTGAGCACATCGATTGAAATCGGTTTGGCGGTAGAGAGGAACATAGGCTCTAACGCAGACCGCCCCCATTTCTCTTCAAGGTCCGATAGGTAGGAACAGGTTTTGGTGGAGCATCGAAATTCCACGTTCACACAGTGTTCTGCCTTGTTTCGGATTTGCCAATATGAAGCGGCTGACTGATCGGTCAGAAGGGCGTCGAGCCTTTCTGCGGCTTCGATTTGCCCGGTCGATTTGCTCGTCAGATATACGATTCGCTCAACCTGTCCGGTGGCGAGACGATTCAACGCGAATTCCCAGGCGACTCCCGTTTTCCCATAGCCAGTTGGAGCTTCAAGGCAACCGATGGGTGAACGTTCAAACGCCTGATTGAGATCCTCTTGGATGGTTTCCTGTCCCGGTCGGGGTGTTTCGTAGGCGGGTTTAAATCGGAGTGCCCGGAGCCTAGACAAGCGTTCGAGCTTTCGGTCGAGATAGTCGGCCAAGACGTCCAGTTGATCGACGACTAGGGTGTCAAAGCGCTCGTCCAGCAAGAGGCTTTGGGTGATGCCGGAACCGAGTTCGATCAAGAAGAGGTCGAGGTCAACGCTACCGGTCGGCTGCGCCTCGATCCGATTCAAGAGCTCGCGATAGGTCAGCAACTGAATGCAATAGCTTTTGAATCGAGAGGAAACCTCCTCGGGTCTCAGAGGGAGGGGGGTGGTTACGGTTTTAATCTCGCGTAGATGGGTTCGATCTTTCTGGGAGCGAATTTGATCGATCCGGCCGTTGAGCCTTAACGTCCAGCCCCGCCATTCCACATCTCCTTTGATGGACTGTTCATTGGAGAACCCCTCAGAGTCTGCTCGGTTCTGAATTTCCTTATGCCACTGCTGACCCGCTGCGGCACGCCAATTGCCAAATCCAAGGGGATCGTTCCTTTGAGTAAACGGTGAAAATCGGGCGAACTCGCCAACACTAATAGTAGCTACTTTTAAATCAGAGTCGATTTCCATCGATGAAACGCTGGTCGGGCTGACCCTGAATATCAAGCCCCGCTGGCGGCGAATTGATCTTAGGTAGCTTTGGATCGGTAGTGCTACGCTTAATATTAGAGTATTCTAGCCGTTTAACACGATTGGGATGAAATGGATCGTAACAGTCTCACTTGCGCTATTAAGCGGGTTTTCCAGTGCAGGGATGGATTTTAGTGAAGACCTGCTCCAGGGAATCAAAGGAGTCGGTCTGGAGGTCGCGCCTATGAGTATTCGTTCGAATCGGCTCGATCTGGATCAGTCTAGACTGAGGGAATATGCCTATCACAGGCTGGACGAACTGCAGGTTGAAGTACTGTCTTCCTCGGAGCTGGATAAGATTCCCGGTCGACCTTTCCTTGAGGTCGGTGTTCATATTGCTCGTGCTCAAGGTCCTAGTCACGTCTACTCGGTCACCTTGAAGCTGCGTGAGATGGCGATGCTGGAACGCCCCAAAGACACAAAGGTTTCAATGGCGTTGAGCACTTGGGAGCGTGAGTCGATCGGGGTTGCCAATCGTCCCGAAGCAATCCTCCAAACGGTGGATCGCATGATCCGACTTTTCTCGGAAGAGTACCACAAGACAAACGTGAAGGAGTAGCTCGACGCCGCTCCATTAAAGCCGGACAAAATCTGTTAACGTCCGCACTTGATCTCCCCAAGAGATATTCCCAATATTCTGTGCTTATGATTAAGCCAGAGACGAAAGCTTTGCACGAAGAGATCGAAAAACGAGCCGGTTACCTGTGGAGGTATCTTTGACGTCGACGGCAAGCGTAAGGAAATCGCAGCGTTTGAGGAAAAGATGGTTGCCGAGGGATTCTGGAATGACCAGAAGGCAGCTCAGGAAATTATCAGCGAGTCAAACAAGCTGAAACGAGTGGTTAATGGATTGACCGAGTTTAAAGCCAAGTTCGAGGATTCAAAAGCAATGGAGGAGTTGCTTGAGGAGGAAGGCGTTGATGAAAATTCGGAGGAAGCAGTCGTGCTCCAACAATCGGCTGAGCTATTAAAAGTGGCCTTGGATGAGTTAGAGATTCAGAGCTACTTGAAAGGGCCTCACGATCATTGTAATGCGATCCTGAGCGTGAATGCGGGTGCGGGTGGCACGGAATCGTGCGATTGGGCGGACATGCTCTTCAGAATGTACACTCGATGGGCTGAACGCCGGGAATTCAAAACGGAGATAATCGACATCCTGCCAGGTGAAGAAGCAGGCCTGTCAAAAGTTACGCTCCGTATTGAAGGAACCAATGCGTACGGTTACGCGAACGCGGAACGAGGGGTTCATCGACTGGTTCGTATCAGTCCTTTCGATTCCAATGCACGACGCCATACTTCGTTTTGCGCGGTGGACGTGGTCGCTGAAATCGAGGATGATGTCGAAATTGGGATCGAGGACAAAGATCTTCGGGAAGACACTTACCGCGCTAGTGGCAAAGGCGGGCAGCACGTAAATAAGACTGACTCAGCGGTTCGATTGACCCACATCACAACGGGAATCGTCGCCGCGTGCCAGACTGAGCGATCTCAGCACAAAAACCGGGCGACGGCCATGAAGATGCTGAAAGCTCGCATTTACGAGAAGCGAGAAGACGAAAAACGGTCTGAGCTCGAAAAAGTCTATGGGGAAAAAGGGGAGATCGGTTGGGGCAACCAGATCCGAAGCTACGTTTTTCAGCCCTACCAAATGGTAAAAGATCTGCGCACCGGAGTGGATACGGGAAACGTGCAAGGCGTGATGGATGGCGACATCGATAAGTTCATAAATGCCTGGCTTCGGGCCGGTTCTCCAAGGCACCGGAACAAGGATATACAAATTGAGGATTGAGATTTCTACTTTCCGGCCCGCATTAGCCGATCGAACGAAATTGCTGAATGCGCATCGTCGATGAAATCGAAACCAAATTGCAGTTGTTATTAGAATAGATGGATTTCACGGACCTACAGGAAGCGTTTGCCCGACAGGAATTGTTTGAAGGGAAAACTTGGCGGACATCGCCTGAACCTTGGAAGCTAAGTGCTGAAATTGTGTCTGCCCTAGAGGGGATAGGTCAGGTGAGTTTGGATTTCTACAAGGCTCTTGAGGTTTTGTATTCGCGTTCTGCGGACGGAAAAAAGCTTTTGCGAAACAAGGAAGTCTACGCTCCCTGGGTCGCTGAGTATTTGGATCGAGGCAAGCCCTCAGAGTTAGTCGCTATCAGTCGCAGCAAAGCTTGCAAAGGGAGGATCCCCCCCGTGATTCGACCCGACCTGCTCGTAACGGCAGAAGGTTTCTCCATTACTGAACTCGACTCTGTTCCGGGGGGTATCGGGTTGACCGCCTATTTGAATGCCTTGTACGAGGGGGATTCTCGATTTCCGATTCTCGGCGAAGAGAAGGCGATGGAAAAGGCCTTCTACCGTCGGCTCGCTTCCTTGTCTCCCGAAAAGGGCAATCCTGTTATTGTGATCGCGGTGAGTGAAGAGTCAGCGACTTACAAGCCAGAGATGGACTGGTTGGCGGATCGGCTGCAACTGATGGGGCACCGAGTTTTCAGTTTGCACACAGATGAGGTTTTCCCTCTCGGAGGGGGGCTCTACTTTGATATCGAGGGCAATCCTGAGAAAATTGATGTCGTCTACCGTTTCTTCGAATTGTTCGATTTGGCGAACATAAAGACCTCCCAGTTTATCATAGAAGCTTGGGAAAATGGGGAGATTGCCCTCGACCCGCCCTTACGACCCTTTTTCGAGGAAAAGTCGACTCTTGCGCTCTACCATCATCACTTGTTGAGAGAGTTTTGGCGGGAGAGCATTTCAAAAAAGTCGCGGAAGATTTTGGATAGTCTGATTCCTAAGTCATGGATCGTCGACCCATCACCGCTTCCTCCCGGAGCGGCGATCGATGGACCCCTGGCCCAAGGGAGACAACTGCATAGTTGGATGGACTTGGCAGAGGCGAGTCAGAAAGAGCGCAATCTCGTATTAAAGATCTCCGGATTCCACGAAACGGCCTGGGGTTCGCGTAGCGTCGTGATTGGAAATGATGTTTCTAAAGAAGAGTGGGCCAGTAGCTTGACGGAAGCCTGCGATGGAGCCGATTCGCATCTCCATGTTATTCAGGAGTTTCGAAAGTCAATTCGCTTGAGCCATCCGCTTTATTCCCTGGACGGAGAGGTATACGAAGCTTCGGGCAGGTTAAGATTGAATCCCTATTATTTTGTCAATGGGGACAAGGTCGAACTAGTGGGAGCCTTGGCAACCTTTTGTCCGCCCGACAAGAAAATCATCCATGGGATGGAAGATGCGGCGATGCTACCGTGTTCTGTGATGGATTAGGTCGAAGGTTATTCCCAGGTTGTTCTTCGACTTATTCACAAATGAGTATTTGGAGTTGTCAGGTTTCCATTTGGACGTTCATTTTCGGCCCCTTACATGTATCTGAGCTCCCTAAAAGCAAACGGCTTCAAAAGTTTTGCCGACTCTACCCATCTTCATTTTGAACCGGGCGTGACCGCTGTGGTCGGACCCAATGGATGTGGCAAAAGCAATATTGCGGACGCAATCCGTTGGGTTTTGGGTGAGCAAAGCGCCAAGGCATTGCGAGGAGGGAAGATGCAGGACGTCATTTTCGAAGGAACGGACAGACGCAAACCACTGAATATTTGCGAGGTCTCGATCATTCTTACGGACTGTGAGAAAGAGTTGGGGCAGGATTTCAATGAGGTCGAGCTCACGCGACGGGTGCATCGCGATGGAGGAAGCAACTACTACATCAACGGCAAGGCTTGTCGGTTAAAGGACATTCAGCGGCTTTTCATGGATACGGGTGTTGGTCGGACTTCCTATTCGATCATGGCCCAAGGTCAGATTGACCAAATTCTTTCGTCCAAACCTGAGGAACGCCGAGCGGTATTTGAAGAGGCGGCGGGAATATCGAAGTACAAAGCCCAACGAAAAGAGGCCCTCAACAAGCTTGCCCATGTAGAAACGAATTTGGATCGCGTCACGGACGTAATATCCGAAATCAATCGCCAGATCGGGAGTCTCCGACGGCAAGCGACTAAGGCGATTCGCTACAAGAAGCTTAGCTACAAGCTGCGTCATCTAGATGTTGGATACAGCGCTTACCAATATGGCACATTGAACTCCACTTTGGACGACATCGACAAGAGCGCTGGGAGTCTGCAAGGAGAGGTTGACGAGCTTCAGAAGGACTTGGAAAACAAGGATTCCAGTCTGACTGTCTACAAAGAGGATCGCCAGTCCGCGATCCAGAAGATTCAAGATGCGCAGCAGGCGGTTTTTGATCTTCGTACCATGAAGGAGCAAATTGCGAACGAGTCCCACATGGCGGACATTCGGATCACTTCCATGAAGGAGCGAATCGAACAGGCCCAAGAGGAAATTAAGTCTTTTGAGACTCAGATAGGGGAGTTTGCGACACGGCTAAATGAACACTCGGTCGACAAACAGCTTCATTTGGATGTGCTTGGAAATTCGGATGAAATCTTCCAAGAGCGTAATCGCGAACTGGCGGGCATTGAGGCTAAGCTCGAATCTTCTGAGCGAGAAATCCAAGCGCTGAGATCTCAAGCTCAGGAGGCGGAGCAGATCTTGCATCAGAGTCGTGACGAGACATCCAGCCTCGAAGTTGAAACGGGAACCAGCACCAGCCGTCTAGAGCAGCTCAAGAAAGAGCTCGCTGAGCAAAGTGAGGGACAATCTCAGGCTCAGGAGTCTTTGGATACGTTCAATCAAGGAGTTTTAGAAACAGAGACGAAGCGCTCCGAATTGGAAACGGCTATGGAGGTCGCCAGAGAAAAGGTGTCCGAATCAAGGGATGCGTTCCGAGCAGCTCAAGTCGGGATTCAGGAGCTGGATCGCACGGTTGCCCAAAAGACTGCCCGCGTAAAACTGCTACAGCAGTTGCAGGAGAAGCTGGAAGGCTATGGAGAAGGAGCCAAAGCTCTTTTGAAGGGAAAGATGGGAGGCGATTTGGGAGGGCAATCCTTTTTGCCTATTGCGTCCAAGTTGTCAGTAAAGAATGGATATGGACAAGCGGTTGAAGCGCTTCTCGGGTCTGCGGTAGAGGCGGTCGCGGTTGGCAATGCGGATACTGTTATTGAAATTTTCCGTCAACTAAAGGAGCGGAAAATTGGGCGGGTTTGTATGAAGCTGCTTAATGTTGGAGGATCGACAGGAGATGGTTCCGACTTACCCGAATGGATAGCGCCCGCTTTGGATTTCATTTCCATTGGAGATGAAAACGACGCTCTTAAATCCGTCTTGTCGGCGAGTTACGTGGTAGCAGATATCGCGAAGTTCCTTAAGTGGTGGGAGTCGCATCCCGATTTTCGGTTTCTGCAAATCGCTTCTAAAAAGGGTGAGTCAGTAGATAGTCGAGGTCTCGTCACCGGCGGCTTTAAGAACGCTAAGAACTCGAGTATTCTCCAGCGAGAGATCGAGCTGAAGCAAACGTCGAAGGAGCTCGAGGCGGATCAGAAATCCCTGCAGAAGTCCCGTGACGAAGCGGAAAAGATCAACAAAGTTTTGGAGAAATCCGAGGAGGCGGTTGAGTCGTATCGCAAAGATTTGAGTGAAACAAGCCAGGAGCTTTCGCGACTGCAGGCAGAAGTTCGTAACGCGGAAAAAACGCTCAACGATCAGAAGCAGAAGGCGGAGCGCCTTGAGCGAGAGAAGTCGCTCTTGGATGAAACGCTTTTTCGCGCTTTGGAAAAACTGGAAACGGCCCGTTCACGATCAACGAGTGGACAGGAGCAGCTTGCTGAATCCCGGGAGAAGCTCGAAAAGGTGGAAACCAGTCTAGCAGCCATTTGGGCGGAACGGGATGAAAAGCGTGAAGCGCTTTCCCAGGCGAAATTCGATTTGCAGGAAAAGAAGCAAAGGCTGGATATGCTCGAGCAGGGTTTTGTTGAAATTGAGCAACGTCGATCTGAGCTGACTCGATTGACGGAATCCAAGACCTCGGACATTGCCCAGTGGGAAACTCAAATTTTAGAGCAGCAGCAAGTCAAGGGGAACGCAATTGAGCGTAGTGAATCCTTAGATGGCGAGCTAGAGGAATCCAAGCAGGTTGTTGAGGAAACCCGGGAAGCGCTGGTTTCGATCGAGGACAAGGTTGGAATTCTGGAGAAGGAACAGTCTTATACCCGTGAGAAGGTAGAGGGACTTCGTTCGAATCTGAACAACCAGCATATTCAAATCGCGGAAAAACGGTCCCGACTGGAGTTCGTCCACGAGGAAATTGAGCGGGAGTATGGAATTGATCTTCGCTTGGTTGACTGGAAGTTTGAGGTTTGGAAAGCGAGGCAGCCAGTTGAGAACCTGCCTAAATTGGATCTGGATGCTTCAGAATCTGAGGCGGACGAAGACCTAGAGAGCAAGGGTGGTGATACCGAGCTGGCACAGGAGACTGAGGTAAGCAATGATAGCGTAGAAGTAGAGGTATCGGAAGACGTCGAGGCGGAGCCTGCTTCGGGGCCTGGTGCTGCGGTTCATAAAGTGCCGTCTGAGGAAGAGCTGGAAGAACTGAATGCGACGAATTGGAGCAAGGTGAAGGCAGAGATTAAGTTGCTGCGTAAACGTGTCCAAGGTATGGGAGCGGTGAATACGGATGCGATTGAGGAATATGGGGAGCTGCGTGAGCGTCACCTGTTCCTTAAAACGCAGTGTGATGATCTAATCACATCACGCGACAAACTGGTTGCGGCAATTGAGGAAATCAACCTGAAATCACGAGAGCAGTTCTCCGAAACATTCAGCCAGATTCAGGCCAATTTTAAGCACACGTTCGAAACCCTTTTTGGAGGAGGAAAAGCGGATCTAAAGCTGATTGAGGCTGAGGATGTATTGGAGAGCGGTATTGATATCGTAGCCCAACCCCCGGGTACTCGTTTGAAGAACATTACCCTCCTTTCTGGTGGACAGAGGACGATGACTGCGGTCGGATTGCTCTTTGCCATCTACATGGTGAAGCCCAGCCCCTTCTGCCTACTGGACGAGCTGGACGCTCCGCTAGATGAATCGAACATCGGGCGCTTTACGGGTCTGCTTAAGCAGTTCACGTCCCAGTCACAGTTCATCATTATAACTCATAACAAACGCACGATCCAAGCAGCCAAAGCGATATACGGAGTGACGATGGAAGAAAAGGGCGTTTCGAAGGTGGTATCGATGAAGTTCAATTCCGAACACGACGATCCAGATATCGTAAGCCTGCAGTTGGAAAAAGAGGCGGTGCCGGCGTAATACGATTCCTTGACGGACTTAAGCTGGTTTCCCTTCAACGTTTTCCACTTTGAACGCAGCGCCTTAATCAACTAGTTCCGCGGCTTCGGCCATAACCATTGAAGCGGTGAGGCAGGTTTTCACAAGCGAGTTTGCTCTCATACGTTTCGCCTCGGCGGTCTATCGATCGTTCGCACACTTCGCCATGAATTTGGTATATTCATGGATTTCTCCTCCCTCGATTACAGCCATGATATCCGTACCGATTTGGCGGGCACGGATTTGGTTGCCGCGGAGGAGACCGTAAATGGCGACGATTTTCTTGTTGGGGACTTGGTCAGTTGTGCATATGATTATTTATCGATGCATTTGTAGGGATCTTTTGACTAGGTGGAGGCCCGACCGCTGATGACGAGCACGAGTAGAATGCTGAATCCTAAAAGCAAAGCGGTCATGATGGTTTTCGCATTTAGTCGGAAAGGACCGCTGTTGAAAAAGAGCGGGTAACCCGCTATTGTGATGAGGATAGTTCGGGGAGTGACTAAAGGGAGCCAAGCAAAACGGCATAGAAATGATCCAGGAACTTTAATTGAACTATGGATACAATATATTTTCTAAAAGTATCTTAATAAGCGTCGGCCGCATCTTATCGGTTGCCCATGAATCCGAAGGCGTGAGCGTAGGCTTGGCTTCGGTGATTTTATACAAGAAACTCAAAACCCGTAGTATTGAGATGCTGAATGCAGGGTCGTTGGCTTTTGTTTCGTTCATGAAAGAAATCTTTTTCTGTTTAGTCAAACCGACAGCGTCTTTAAACAGCCAAAGTTTTTGGGCCTTTTTTGGATAGCGTATGGAAGGAGGATATTTGTAATCTTGATGCGAGAGGCTCAATGAATCAATCTTGGTTAGTGATATCGTGGTTGAGACAATTTTTTGCTGTGGAGGATCGCACCTCAAAGTCATCGATCGGAAGGAGGGGCGAGCAAGAATCGGAGCGTTTCCTCAGAGCAAAAGGATTCAAGATACTAGCCCGCAATTGGCGAGCGGGCAAGGACGAGATTGATCTCATTTGTAAGGATGATGAGATTCTTGTGTTTGTTGAAACACGAACGCGTCGGACCGGGGCACTGGTCGGCGGCTTTGACTCTATTGACGCACGCAAAAGAAAGGCCTTAAATCGTGTGTGCTGCGCTTACATTGCGAAGCTCAAGCCTCATCCGAGTTCCTTCCGTCTCGATGTGGTTGAAATTGAACATGAAGAGGGAGAGATTCTGGCGACCCGGCATTTTGAAAACGCGGTTCTTTTTGGCAAGGAAGCCGGAAGAGGTCACTAGCGCGATCCACTATTCGCTTCTTCATTGGAGCAATGCAAAGAACGGTGTCTATCGGCTTTACAAGATTCTGTGGACGGGACAGTTTCGGCCTTCCCACATCAACTGACTACCACTGATTCTCTATGTCACAAGATTCGCGCCATCCCTTTTTGAAAGGTCTCAGTAAGCACAGAGGAGCACAGCCCACGATCATCACCATTTTTGGCGCTTCTGGAGACTTGTGCGCGCGAAAACTCGTACCCGCTATTTACAATCTTGCGGTGGACAATCTCCTTCCACCCGAATTCTCGCTTATTGGCTACGGCCGTAAACCTATTCCGGATGAAGAGTTTCGTAAGCTAGCCCACGATTCGATTAAAGAGTTCTCGCGCCGATCGCTGAACGAAGAAATTTGGAAACGGATCGAGGATAACACTTACTATTGTAGTGGCGGCTATGATGAACTCGACGCGTTCAAGGCTCTTGAAGCGAAGATTGAGTCCATCGAGAAAGAAATGGGTCGTGAGGCCCAAAGCGTCATTTACATATCGACACCCCCATCGGTCTTCGAACCGATTATTGTTAACCTTGGGGCCAGTGGTTTGGCGACCCGGTACCAGGACTCGGGCAGTCATACCAAGGTGGTGATCGAAAAGCCATTTGGCAAGGACCTTGAGTCGGCTCGACATTTGAATAAGGTGATCCAAGGCGTGCTTCAGGAGCGACAGGTGTATCGAATAGACCACTACTTAGGTAAGGAAACAGTACAAGACTTGCTGGTACAGCGTTTTGCAAATTCGATTTTTGAGCCCCTCTGGAATCGCCAGTATGTGGATAATGTGCAAATCACGGTATCCGAATCACTGGGTGTCGGAACGCGAGGCGGGTATTACGAGCAGAGCGGGGCTACACGGGACATGATCCAGAATCACACCATGCAGCTCCTTGCCCTGACCGCTATGGAGCCCCCCGTCTCACTGGATCCGGAAGCGATTCGTGATGAAAAGGTGAAACTGCTGAAGGCGATCAAGCCGCTCAACCTGGACTATGCTCACAGCGACGTTGTTCGAGCCCAATACAAAGAAGGCCTTGTCGATGGAGCGAAGGTCCAAGGGTACCGTCAAGAGGAGGGCGTTTCGGCTGATTCGGAAACTGAAACTTATGCGGCGTTGCGGTTGAATATTAGCAATTGGCGATGGGAAGGGGTCCCCTTTTATTTGCGGTCTGGAAAACGGATGCCTCGTAGAGTCACGGAAATATCGATACAGTTCAAGCGCCCGCCATCAACGCTGTTCAGCGAAAACGAAATGTTTAATTTGGCAGCCAATTCCCTCGTGTTTCAAATTCAGCCAGATGAAGGTTCAACCGTTTTGTTGAACGCGAAAATACCAGGATTGCAGACTCGCACTCAGCCCGTTAAGATGCACTTCAAATATAGTGCGACTTTTGGTTCCAACACGCCAGAGGCGTACGAAAGACTAGTACTAGATGCTATGCTCGGCGATGGAACGTTGTTTATTCGGGGTGATGAAACAGAAGCGTCTTGGAATCTAATTACTCCCCTGCATGATTTTTGGGCTAGTGAAGGTCAGAGGGGCATGGAAAATTATGTATCAGGATCCTGGGGACCGCTGGCAGCGGACCGACTTCCTTGGGATAATACGCATGAATGGCGGAGGCCTTAACCGGTTTGATATATGGTTGAATGCCTAGCAACAGAACATAACGAGATCTATCGGGGTCTTCCGGGATTGGAGGTTCCCGTAGGCGAAGCCTTGGTCTCACTCTCAAATATGTGGGATGCTCCTGCGTCTTCGGAGGGAAGCCGTGCTCCATCGGAGTTCAGAGCATCCAGAATGAATTTCATTCTTCACTTTGGTTTTGAAGCCTCCACCGAGGAGTCTGAGGAACTCTTTCAGTCAGTAATTAGTTTTTCCCGGCGGTACCCTTGTCGAATCATTGCCCTGTGCCCCTCTCGCGATAAGAATGCTACAGGGCAGGGGATTGTCTGCAAGATTTTCTCGGAGTGCTACATTGGAGAAGGTCAAGGGGATATGAGTTGCTGTGAAGCGATCATATTTGGTTACACCCTCAAGCAGAAACAGTATCTTGAGGATCAAATTTCCATATTCCTAGAAAGCGACCTCCCAACGTACTACTGGCCCTATCGATTCGATTCTCCGGAAAATCTCTCGGACTACCAGTCTTTTTTCAAAAACGTAAATCGTGTCGTGGTCGATACCGCCTCTGAGACGTATCAGCCGCATATGCTGGATATCGCAGAGCCTGAAAAGGTGTATGACTTGGCATTCGCCCGGACACTCTCAGCGAGACAGAGTATTGGGCAATTCTTCAGTGTATTTTCTGCAGAGGACATCGTGGATAGATTGAATAGGATTGAAATCGTGACCTCCGCGGATCACGAAGCGGAAATGGTCGCTTTAGGTAATTGGATACAAAGTGTTCTGGGGGATTGCGGAAACTGCGTCGATAAAACCAAACCAGCAGAAAGCGTATCCTGTAGTTTATCTGTCGATCCACAGTCTGTTCCAACGCTGAGATTTTCATACGGCAATGGCAGCTCCGCCGAATGCATGCTGGATTTCAAATCAGGAGTGGCGCACTTGAGGGCAAATATTAGTGGAGACGACCACGCTATGAACGCTGCGATCCATTTGCTCAATCCGGATGATGCCTTGGCTGAGTCGCTATTCTTTGGCTAGGGCTATTTTTCGGTCTCAATTTGGTTGGGAAATCCGCTCCTATGCAAAGCGGGACTTTCGTTGCCAGTCTTGTGGCTTGGTAGGAAGGACCGTCTCGGTCCTTCGACTGGGCTCAGGCTCTTCGACCGGTCCACCCTGCCTATAATGCCGCTATCAACAGTTTACCCGCGCTGTTGGACCATATTGTCAACAGCCCGGGAAAAAAGCGATCTACTGGCTCAGTGCCATCGATCCTGCTTCGTTATGCGGACTGGGACTAGAGGCATTGAAAGCCAAACTTCCTAAACGACTGGCGTCTACGAGACTTGCTTATCGTGGAGAGGAGCTCATTTTAGAAGTTCTGCTTAGAGGGAAAGCAGTGATCTTTCATATTCCACCGGAGAATCCAGTTGTTGAGCGTGCCTCGGAGCCTATTCGGCATATGCTGACTCGTTCTTTCAACCCGATTCGATTAATTCATTTTGAGACCATCAATGACGAAGACGCCAGAGTCAGTCTGTACTTGGAAGTGCTTGGCGCTCGTTTTCGTCTTCACTGCGACCACAAGCGGGTAGTGATTGAAGGTGTCAGGTGAAATCAGCGTCCTGATAACATTGGGGCTGCCCCAAACACGTTGTCGTCATCCCTTAAAAAGAGGTGGTTACCTCACCATCCATAGTCTGTCCGTTTTCGCATTCTTGCGAATGGGTCGTCAGTCGTCTCAAGCCCCTAAGGCTTCGTTGAATTCTCGAAAGAACATGAAGACGATTACGACGCTTCCAATCACTTCTGGGGTAATCAGTAAAAGTCCTGTGGATAGGCCAATTTGGGAAGCTTGAAAAATGATGAGACCGGAGAGAATCAGGCAGAGACCCGATACGAAGAGAAAGCTTAGACTGTAGGTTGGAACCGTCCGCACGCTCATCGAGTAGAGTTCTCGAAAATAGTGCATTGAAAGTAGGATGAAGACGGTCATCGCGAAGAATGGTCCGACATCCGATTGAGGCAAGGATAGCAGAGTGTTGTAGAGACCGTGCACGACGATCATGATCCCGAAGATGTAGAAAAAATCGTTGTAGTTCGAACGCCGTAAAGCTCGGCAAAGATACAGCCCTCCCATCCCGGTCAGAGCGATATGGAAGAAGTTTGCGGTCAGAAACCGCCCTGGAGCTGCGAGTGCGAGCGATTGTGAAAAGTAACCAATATTCTCTTCCGCTGCGAAGCCAAGGCCTACGAAGCTGGCAACGATGAATGCGTCGCGCTCTTCGCCTTGTTTGGCGAAGTAGATCGCAAAAGGCAGAAAGAAAAGCAGCTTGCAAAACTCTTCTCTCAAACCAACTCCTCCGATGAAGAAAGCAAGCATCCGGATGAGGTCTCCATCTGGCTGATACCCAACGTAAGTATCCTCGACGATGACAAGGAAAACAGTTGGGATCGTGCTTAGCGCTCCAGCGAAAAGCGCGAGTAAGCACAAGGAGCTGGTTCGACTTAGCCAAGGACTTATCTGGCCGAGTCGGAACAGGAGGGCCGCCCAAACAATCGCGGTGATTCCTGCGATGATGGCCATCGGCACATCGAAATTTGAGAAACGCTCAAAGGGGAGTAGCTTAGCGACCTCCAGCCAATCCTTCTGGTGGGTGGCAATATCGAGTCGAACGCGGAAACTGATGAGCTCCTCATAAGCTGGGTCGTTGAGAAGCGCTTGCAGCTCGTCGAATTTGTCATTGCGAAGCAGCATGTTGACAGCGCGTTCGCGGGATTGTCGGGCATCGGGGAATTGGCCTTCTCGCTTAAAGTAGGGGTAGGCTCTGTGGTAATAGCCATTTCGCGCTTCAATCTCTCCAAGAAGTCGGTTCGCGTATCGCGGTGGGAATTCCTGAGAGGCTTTCGATTCCAGATTTTCTCTCCGAGGATCTTCCGGGCCTGCAAAGGAGGCTAGATAGTCTCCTAGCATCGATGCCAGCTCTGTGTCGAATTGACCGCCCAATAGTCCATCGATACGCTTTGCCAATTCGCCTTGATAGTACGGGTAAAGATAGGGCCCGATAATAAAGAACTCCTCTATCGTAATGCCTTCGTTTTCCAATTGGGTAATCAAGGCGGTCGGAGCGATGCTGCTTTTAACGAGGGAGTTGTCCGAGTAGGGAAAATTTGGATTCGAGAATTCGAGGGCAATATGCTGGCGGAGCTGGCCTGCTTTTGAATCAGTAAGCAAATCGACCAGAGCCCCGATGGATAACCCGCACAGCAGAATAGTGATAGCCGACTTCCAGATAAAGGATTGGCTATACGATTTCTGCCTTAGGTTGGTCTGCCAATTGCTCATGGGTTGGCTGCAGCTGTATTTTGAACAAACTGACTATAATAGTTGGAATTTAGTTGAGGCAGCTCATGCCGGACAAGCCTAATGATAATAAGGAGTCTTGGATCTCAAGATTGAGAGGCACACTATGGGCATATATGTGTAATATGCACACGACAATTGAATTACCGGATGAATTGCCCGCTCGGCTAAAATGGCTGCGACAGAGAGAGGATCGACTTTTAGGGAGTTGGTTATGCAGGGGCTCAGGCAGGTTCTGAGCGAAGCGGCGGAAAAGCCGGACGCCTCCCGATTACCGAAACTTCCCCAAAGGGGGAGAAAGGCTTACGATTTAAGCAATGAGGAGATTGAATCCCTGCTGATGGCTGAGGACGCGAAGCGGTATGGGCGTTCTTGCTGACGTTAATGTCTGTTGGCTTTAGCTGATACTCAGCACAAGTCGCATCGCAAGGTCTGTCATTGGTTCGATCTGCTTCCTGAGGCTCAAACTTGCTCGTATGCGGAGTAGCTCAGTTGGGTTTGATCAGGCTAATCACCTCGGATGTGGTGATGCAAGGGAACGCGTTGACAATGTGTGAGGCATGGACGTTCTACGGGCGATTCCTTCAAGAGCCTAGCGTATGCTTTCTTGATGAGCCGAGCGGTTTGCAGGCAATTTGGCTCAAATTCAGCATGGCTTTCGGTAAGGCGACGGAGCGTGTGGCGGATGCCTATCTCGCTGGATTTGCCTTAGCAGGCGGGCACTCCTTCGTTACTCTAGACAAGGGTTTTCGAAATTTCGAAGAACTCGATTTAGTAATGTTAGATTAATAGTGTTCATGAACACCAAAACGATTGACAGGTTTCGGATCGAGGCGCTTTTCTAGGCATGTGGCGCTTGCTCGAGCAGTTCAACTGGAGCCAGTTAGCCTTAGGGAAATCGTAGGGGAAGGCGTCCGTTGGGCGGCTGGAACTGATCGGGACACTTTAGGGACTGGCATCGATCATTTCGACCGGGCTTTGGGGGGAGGACTGTCGACTGGCGTTTTGTGCGAGTTCGTCGCTTCCACTCCAAGTTCGGGCGGGCAAACTGTGCTCCTCCACTTGTTGGAAGGGGCTCGTAAGGAACGCCGTTTTGCGGCGTTGGTCGATGGGGCGAACGCCTTTGACCCGCAAACGGCGCCGCCTGCTTTGATCGAGCATCTTATGTGGGTGCGGTGTGGGTCGGTGGAGCAGGCTTTGCGGGCGGCGGATATACTGCTGCGCGACGAAAACCTAGGAATGGTGATTGTGGATTTGCGTGATTGCGCTGGGTGGGCTTTGAAGCGGACGCGTTCGACGGCCTGGTATCGCCTACAGCGATTAGTGGGCCGATGGGAGGGGACTTTAGTCGTTTTCACGCCGAGTCCCATGATCCCGAGCGCCCAGATCCGGGTAGCCCTAGCCGGGCGCCTGACGGTGGCACAGTGCGATGCGAATTTGGCCGATGTCTCGAAGGGCCTCGTGTTCGACGTGCTCCGCCTTCGCAAACAGGAAATGGGAGATTTCCCTCAACTGATACAAGCGGGATGAAAGGCAAGATACCATGTACACGGTGATTGATATTCCGCGTTTTCCCTTGCAGGCGGTCCTGCGGCTGGAAGAAGGGCTTCGGGGGAGGCCGGTTGTTCTGGTGGACGAATCGCTGGCTAAGCCACTGGTGATCGACTGTACGCGAGCGGCGGAAAGGGCAGGGGCACTTCCTGGCTTGAGCTTGCCACAGGCGATCGCCCGCTGCGAGGAGGTCGTCGTTCGCTACTGTTCGGAGAAAGCGGAAGCCTTGGCGGGGCGAGCCCTGTTCGATTGCGCCTATTCGCTGTCGCCTCGAGTGGAGGAGACCTATCCTGGGGTGTGTTCGATTGGCCTGGTCGGGGTTAATTGGAAGACGCTTGTAGATTCTTGTCAGGAAATCGTATCTGTTTTGAGGGGACTTGGCTTGAGAGGACGCATAGGAGTTGGGGCCACGCCAGATATCGCCTTATTCGTCGCCCGCAAATCAAAGGGTGTTACGGTTGTGGGGGAGCTCTCTTTACAAGGTAGGGCTGACTGTCCTCAGTCAGCCGGTGCGGTGGAGGATGGGTGGCCGGCGATGGTCGCAGAGCCGGAAAGGACCGGTCTTCCTCACCGTTCGTTAAAGGAATTCTTGAACTCCCTTCCGATAGAGGCCGTGGAACCCTCGGAGGAGCTGGAGGCGATTTTGGATCAATGGGGGATTCATTGGGCGGGGGCCTTTGCCCAGCTGTCTCGAGAGGAGGTGGGCAAGCGACTGGGCGCGGAGGGCTTGGCCTTCTGGGATCGGATTTCAGGTCGGGAGGAGCGGCCATTGCGAATTTCGGAACTGCCCGAAGTTTACGAAGAGTCGCTAGAATTCGAATACGAAGTCGATACGCTGGAGCCCTTGCTGTTTCTCATTCGCCGTTTTCTGGATCAACTTTGTCTGCGACTGCGGGTATCCGCCCTGGTGGTCGAGTCCATCCACTTGAAGCTAGAGCTGGCGGATATTCGTTTGGAGGATGGAGAGCGGATCGAAGCGATGGAGATATCGCTCAAAATCCCAGACCCTACTAGCGATTCGGAGGCATTGTTCATGATGCTGTCGACTCGGCTGGAGAAAATGGATACTGATTCGGCAGTGGTGGGTCTCCGTCTTAAAGTCGATCCGATTGATCGAAACGAAAGCCAGCTAGGCTTGTTCGAAACGAGCCTGAAAGATTCGCATCGGTTTACCCAAACCTTGGCTCAGGTGGCGGGGATTGTCGGGGCGGACAATGTGGGCCGGCCCAGCCTGGAACTGAGTGGGCGGCCTGAGGGAATGACGCTCGAGCGTTTGCCAACGACAACGCCTCCGATGAAAGGACTGGGGACGAAAGCGCAGTTCGGATTGGTCCTGCGCCGTTTTCGTCCCCCGTTGAAGGCGGAAGTCAGGGTAGGGGAAAGGCGTCCCATTTGGTTTCGCTGTTCCCGGGCAGGCGGGATGGTGGCCCAGTGCCGAGGCCCTTGGGCCCACTCGGGGCAATGGTGGGAGTCCGGAGGATGGAACCGGCTGGAATGGGATGTGGAACTGAAGGCTGGCGGAGTGTACCGCCTCGTGAAGGAGCGGACACAGTGGATGGTCGAGGGGATGTATGACTGATTTTGAGCGTATCCAATCAATCCAATTCCTGGGCGTTCTAGCAGGATTCGAGCCCAAGTTTCGTTTTCTCATTTCGAAATACCCTCCGGGTATGCCTCAAGTCGAAAGCCGGAATTTGTGTTTCGAATCCTACGTCGTCCGCTCGAAAGCGACTTATTGGAAACGCTCAGGGCTAGGCTTAAGGCTGGTTGGTTGGGTATGGAATGTTTTCGAAAGGCTGAAACGCAATGGCTAATCGCTACATCGAACTGCATGCACGGACGGCGTTTAGCTTCTTGCGAGGGGCGTCGCGGCCTAAGGAGTTGGCGGTGGCTTGTGCGGATGCGGAGCTGGATGCGATGGCGGTTTGTGATCGAGGGGGTGTTTATGGGACGCCACGTTTTTATAAGGAAGCGCGTGCACAGGGAGTGCGTCCCATCGTGGGCTGTGAACTGGCGATGGAAGATGGGAGCGCTTTACCGTTATTGATTAAATCGCGACAGGGATATCGAAATTTGTGTAAGCTTCTGACTCGGGCCCAGCTGCGGTCGGAGAAGGGTGAGGGGCAGGTGGCTTGGGACGAACTGCCAGAGTTTGCAGAAGGAATGGTCGCTTTGACAGGGGATGAGGATGGGCCGCTTTACCAAGCGTGGCGACAGGACGGAGTTTCGGGTCTAGATAGAAGTTTAAAGCGTCTTCGAGAGATTTTTGCCGACGAAGATTTGGGGCTCGAAGTTCAGCGGCATTTGATTCGAGGAGAGGAGCGCTGGGTGGCGACGATGCGTGACTTGGCAGTCGCTTCGGGTCTGCCGCTTGTGGCGACTAATGGAGTCTGTTATGCGACGCCAGCGGGCCGGCTGACTCAGGACGTCTTTACCTGCTTGAGAGAGAAGACGCATTTGGACAAGGCAGGAATGTTGCTAAGTCGGAATGCCCAGCGCTTTGTCAAGCCAGCGAAAGAGATGGGGTATTTGTTTCGGGATATGCCCGAGGCTATTAAAAACACACTTGGCATTGCGGAACGTTGTGAATTCTCGTTGGAGAATCTTGGATACGAGTTTCCTCGTTTTCCTGTACCTCGAGGGGAATCTATGGATTCTTTTTTGGAGAAGATTGTCTGGTTTGGGGCGGAACAGCGGTATCGGAGTCTGAGTCTGGTGGTGAAGCGTCAACTGCGTCATGAGCTTAGCATCATTGCCCGTTTAGGCTTTTCCGGCTATTTTCTGATTGTCTGGGATTTGGTGAACTACTGCCGAGAGCACAATATCATGGCTCAAGGACGAGGAAGTGCGGCCAATAGCGCGGTTTGCTATAGCTTGGGGATTACGCCGGTGGATCCCGTGGAAGGGCGATTGCTCTTCGAGCGCTTCTTGAATGAGGAGCGAAGGAGTTGGCCGGATATAGACATCGATTTGCCTAGCGGGGACCGACGGGAACAGGTAATCCAGGAAGTGTACCGGCGTTATGGTCGAAATGGGGCAGCTATGACTGCGAATGTGATTACCTACCGTGGGCGGAGCGCGGCTCGGGAAATTGGCAAGGTCTTTGGCTTTTCTGATGAGGTTTTAGGACGTTTTTCCTCGTTGTATGGAAGCCATAACTACTCGCATGAGATCTCGATTTCTGAGCAATTCGAGAAGTCGGGAATCGCTTCTAGTCATCCGAGAGCGTCTGCCTTGGCTCGGTTGTTTCCTATGATTTTGGGCCTACCGCGGCACTTGGGCCAGCATTCAGGAGGCATGATTATTTGTGAAGGTGAGCTAGACTCAGTGGTGCCGTTAGAGCCAGCGAGCATGCCGGGGCGAACCGTGGTTCAGTGGGACAAGGAGGACTGTGAGGATATGGGGATGGTGAAGGTGGACTTGTTGGGTCTAGGAATGATGGCGGTAATGCAAGATGCTTTCGAAGCGGTGAGGGCTAAGGGGAAGAGTATCGACCTCGCGAGTATTCCCAAAGACGACAAGGCAACCTATGAGATGATGCAGAAGGCCGATACGATCGGGGTTTTCCAGATTGAGAGTCGAGCTCAGATGGCGACTCTGCCGCGGATGAAACCGAATGAGTTCTACGACGTTGTTATCGAGGTGGGAATCATCCGACCCGGTCCCATTCAGGGAAACATGGTGAATCCTTATTTGGAGCGACGGGCAGGTCGGCAAAAGATTGAGTATATTGACGATCGCCTTAAACCGATGTTGGAACGGACATTGGGGGTGGCCCTTTTTCAGGAGCAAATTCTGAAAGTGGCGATGGTTATGGCTGATTTCTCTGGCGCTCAGGCCGAGGAACTACGACGGGCGGTGAGTTTCTATCGAATAGATGACCGGATTAACCAGGTGACGCAGGACTTGGTGAAAGCGATGCGCGAACGAAAGGTTCCGGAAGAGAAAATTGAACAGGTAGTTAGGTCGGTCTCCAGTTTTGCCCATTATGGTTTTCCAGAGAGTCATGCGATTTCGTTTGGGTTGCTGGCTTACGCTAGTACTTACTTAAAGGCTCACTACCCTGCGGAGTTTTATGTGGCATTATTGAACAATCAGCCGATGGGTTTCTATTCACCGGCGACCTTGATCCAAGACGCTAAGCGGCATGGTATTCGGGTTCGAGCGGTGGATGTTTCGGTTTCTGGATGGCGGTGCATCGTGGAGAGCGAACAGTCGATCCGACTGGGTCTGACCATGGTAAATGGAGTGAGCCGTTTTCATGCGGAAGCTATGCTGAGAGCTAGGGAGGAGTATGGGTTTACTGATTTGCGGGACTTTAGAAAGCGGACTCGTTTCGACCGGGACGAATTGCGAACGCTGGCTTCAATCGGAGCTTTGAATTGTTTCGAGAAGAGCCGGCGGCATGCCTTGTGGTCGGTGGAGTCGAGCTACGATCCAGAGGACTTGTTTGCGGATGCAGAGGTGGAGGATAATCGTGGACTGAGTCCGTTGGAGGTAATGACGCACGTAGAGCGTCTGCAGGCGGATTATCGGGGTGTAGGCGTGACGGTGGGCTCGCACCCCATGGCTGCAGTTCGGGATCGACTGTCGCAGGTCTGGACGTCAGTGGACTTGGATCACACGCCGCATGGAAACCGGGTTAGAGTGGCGGGACAGGTAATTTGCCGTCAACGGCCGGGAACGGCGAAGGGTTTTTTGTTTATTTCGCTAGAAGATGAGACGGGGATATCCAACATTGTAGTGATGCCGCAGATGTTCGAGCGTAGTCGGCTTGTGATTACACAGGAAAGATTCCTCCTGATTTCAGGAACGCTGCAGAACTTGCAAAACGTAATCCACGTGAAAGCCGAGAAAATAGAACCGCTGGTAGTGGGGGCGCTGCCGGCTGCGAACTCGTATGATTTTCACTAGTAGCTCAGTGCTTCAGCCTGAGCATTGTACGAGAATGTGTGCTCAGGTTGAGCACTGAGCTACTCCACAATCAGAGCTGCGTAGTTCTTCTTTCCACGGCGGAGGAGGATATATTTGTCGAAATGGACGTCGGGCGAGGTGAGCTTTGATTGAAGATCTTGTATCCGTTTATTGTTCACGTTTACACCTCCGCCTTGGATATCTTTTTTGGCCTGGCCACGAGATGGGGACAGGCCTGATTCGACGAGAGCGTCCAGTAGAGAGAGTCCTTCACCGGAAAGGGTATCACTGGATACCGTTGCGTCCGGTATTTCGTTGGCCACTGCTCGCAAAGCGTTCTCCGAAATGTCTTCGAGACCACCCCCAAAAAGAATCTGGCTGGCTTTGATGGCATCGTCGGTGGCCTCTTCGCCGTGGATGAGCTGCGTCATTTCTTGGGCGAGAGCTCGATGGGCTAATCTTGTGCCAGGATTTTCTTCGTGCTGTTTTTCGAGTACCGCGATTTCATCCTGGTCGAGAAAAGTAAAGTATTTCAAGTAGCGAATGACGTCACGATCATCGACATTGATGAAGTACTGGTAGAAGCGATACACGCTGGTGCGAGCAGGGTCTAGCCAAATGGCGCCTGATTCACTCTTGCCGAATTTGGTCCCGTCAGCGTTAGTGATGAGGGGTAGGGTGAGGCCGTAGACAGTGCCCCCCGCCTTTTTGCGTGTCAGCTCGGTACCGATGGTGATGTTTCCCCATTGATCGCTGCCGCCGATTTGGAGTTCGCAATTTTCTGACTGGTAGAGATGGTAGAAGTCGTACCCTTGCAGCAGCATGTAGGAAAATTCTGTGTAGCTGATGCCTACATCACGGTCTTCCATGCGAGCACGTACGCTTTCTTTGGCAACCATGGAGTTTACGGTGAAATATTTGCCAACATCTCTTAGAAAATCGAGAAAGCTGATTGGGGCCATCCAAGTTGCATTGTCGACAAGTCGGGCGGTATTTACGATGGCTTCGTTGAAATCGAGTATACTGGCGAGCTGCGTTTTGACTGACTCGATATTGTGGTCGAGCACTTCTTTAGTGAGTAACTGGCGCTCAGACTTTTTGCCCGATGGGTCACCAATGCTTCCAGTAGCTCCGCCGGCAAGAGCGATTGGTCTGTGACCATAGTTCTGGAAACGCCTAAGAGCTATGAGAGGCACGAGATTGCCGACATGGAGGCTATCTGCAGTAGGGTCAAAGCCACTATACAATGATATGGGCCCGTCGGCAAGTCGATCAGCTAAAGCCTCTTCAGCTGTGCAGTCGTTCAGTAGTCCTCTCCAATGCAGATCTTCCAAAATCGTCATAAGGGGGAAGGTTTTGGAGAGAATTGAGAGATGTGTCGAGATTAAGGCTGAAGGTTGCAGACTTAAGGCTGAATTTTGAAAAATAAAGGACTCGAACTGGTCTCAATGAATTCTTAGAAATCCGGGACGAGGATTTTGTTAACCTTACCTTTGTAGATTCTCACTTCGCCTTTGACCGTGTTACCTTGCCCATCGAGATCACCTCGGTAGATTAAAATTTCGTCCGTGTCTTTGCGAATGGAGAATTTCTTGTCCATCGGTTCGCCGAGAATAGCCACGACTTCTTCAGGTTTCATCTTCAAGGCAAGCTTGTCCCAGGCATCGGGATTTACCCAGTCTCCACTCGCTCGAACTTCTGCTTTGCGTAGCTCGATTCTCAAGTTCTCGTACCACTTGTTTTTATCGCCTTTAGGCGGAGGATTGGAGGCGGCGTACGCGACGGCTGCCTGGGAAACGACGTTGGGGACTTCAGAAACTTCTTCGTATTTGGCGAGACGCGCTTCCAACGCAGAGACCTTCTCGTTGAGCGATTTGATCTCGGCGAGAACTTGACCCAGGGTCGCTTGTTCGACGTCAGCCGCGAACGATGCGCTTGACAGCATTAGAATGGATAACAATGAGACGGCCCGGTTCATGTCTCAAATAGGGAGCGTGTAGGGAAAAAGGGCAAGCGTCTTCGCCCTTCATGCAACGCCGACTCGTGGGCCTTTTTGACCGACGTACTTGCAGCTCTAATATATGATCGCCCGTTTTTGCAATTCAGTCGGCATCGTGTCGGAATTGACCTTCAAGTAGTTGATCATTCCCTCTAGCCAGGTTGAAACGGAGTTAGGATTGTAGCTCACCCTCGGTTCAGTATTTAGAACTCCGTCTGCATCGCCCAAAGGCATTAGCCGACGAGGAATCTGATTGAGTGTGATTGTTTCGAAGTAAGTGTTAGATTCTCTTAGGGAATCAAGCAACGTCTTCTCGTTAAAGTCATACGCCGGTGAATCCTCTGCACGAATGATAATTATGGGCGAGTAGATATTGCTGAAAATCTTGTGGTAAAATTCCCTGCGAGAAGGATCGGTGCGTCTCCAAATCTGTTCAGAGGTCAGCCATTTGCTCTCTTCGATAACGTCTTTGTGAGTCTGCCTTGTGAAAAGCATGTAGTGGGGTTCCTCAAGGATAAATCCACTAAACGAATACGTACTCGCGAGATAGATAGACAAGTTGGCATATTCCTTGGTCGACATCAGGAAGAAGCTGCTTTCATCGACTTCTTTTTGGTCACGAATTTCGTCGAACATCTCGACCCAGTCAGAGGTTCGAGCCGATCGAAGCGATGCCAAATCTTTTGCGACAGCATAGGCAACCACGAATCCTTGGCCGAGCAAGTTACTACCGAATGGAGAGGTGAGAAGGTAGCGTGCTTCATTCTCCTTTTGAGCACGGCGACTTTTGGATCTCCCAAAAAAACGTCGGCTGGGCTGGTTGCTCAGTGAGGCAGATTCCACATCGATAACAAAGACAGCTGGGGCGATTTTTGCCCTCTTCGGCCGCCCCCACACTAGGCTGATTTTCTTACCCGATTCAAGACGAACCTGTTTGGATTTAATCTGGATATCGTTCTTAAAAATACCTCGACGGAAAGGATAGTCGCCGGAAGTGAGTCGCCGGAGCATTTTACGCTCTTCAGAAAAGATGTTTTCTGGATTCAGAATACTCGGCGTGATGTTTTCCTCAGGTTCGGTTGTGCCTTCCTGAGCGTTTATCGAAAGGCAATAAATCGTGGCTCCAACGAAAAGAAGGACCGTCCGCATGGTTTTCATTTCGGATCGTCGGATCATGGTTCTCTTAGTTGTTCTGAGGAGGTATTAAGTCCAACGCTCTTGGAAACGTGTCCGTTGATTTATATTCATCAATATTTCCAATTTGGCAAGAATCTTAGACTAGCTGAAATTGCGCCAACTTAGTGGTGAGACAATGAGGGGCCTGGATCGCCATTTGATAGATCAATTTGCTCCCGCAAAGAGAGCCAAAAAAACGCTCGCCCCATTTTTGGGTGCGAGCGTTGCAATTAGGGGAAGCGGAAAGGAGTCTACTTCTTCTTCGCCTCTTCGCGTTCGAGGGCTTCTTTGATTACCTGCTCAGCCACGTTCTTCGGACAAGGTGCGTAATGCGAGAACTCCATTGAGAATTGTCCGCGACCCGAGGTCATCGTACGGAGCGAGCCAATGTAGCCGAACATTTCAGCAAGAGGAGCGTCCGCTTTGATCTGAATTGAAGTAGCGGTAGGCTCTTGAGACTTGATCATACCGCGACGGCGATTGAGGTCGCCAATGACATCCCCGATATTATCTTCGCCAACGAACACGTCGAGTTTCATGATCGGCTCCAGTATTTGTGCTCCCGCCTTTGGCATCGTTTGGCGATAGCCAGCGCGAGCAGCTGTTTCGAACGCAACCGCTGATGAGTCGACCGGGTGGTAGGACCCGTCGGTAAGCGTAACCTTGAAATCGACTGTGGGATAGCCCGCAAGGACTCCTCTATCGATCGACTTTGCAAAGCCCTTTTCAATGGCTGGCCAGAACTCCTTAGGAACGTTGCCGCCAACAACCTTCGACTCGAACTGGAAACCCTCGCCGGACTCAAGTGGTTCGATGATGTAATCGATCTTACCGAACTGACCGGAACCACCAGACTGCTTTTTGTGTGTGTAGCTGTCTTCGATGCGCTGAGTGATAGACTCGCGGTAGGCGACCTGCGGCTTACCGACGTCTACTTCAACGCCGTAGGTGCGTTTGAGGATGTCTACTTTGATATCCAAGTGAAGCTCACCCATTCCTTTGATAATCGTTTCTCCAGAATCCTCGTCAGTTTCGACGCGGAAGGAAGGATCCTCCTTGATCATTTTTCCAATGGCAGTGGAGAGCTTTTCAGCATTCGCCTTGTCGCGAGTCGCGATGGCGATTGAGATAACGGGATCTGGGAAGACCATTGGCTCGAGAGTTGCCGGATTGTCAGGATCGCAGAGTGTGTGACCTGTTTGGGTGTTTTTCATCCCAAGAAGGGCTACGATGTCACCCGCCTGGGCAGAATCAACCTCCTCACGAGAGTCGGCGTGCATTTCCACGATACGGCCAATACGCTCTGTCTTACCCGTAAAGGTATTGAGAACGCTGGTGCCTTTTGCCAGCTTGCCCGAATAGATACGGGTAAAGGTGAGTGCGCCATACTTATCGTCCATAATCTTGAACGCGAGTGCTCGCAATGGTTTGTCGATATCAACCGTGGCAACATCTCCGGTCTCGTTGCCCTCCAGATCGATTTCTGGCTGTGGCTTTACCTCAGTTGGAGAGGGCAAGTAGTCGACTACCGCATCCAAAATGAGTTGTACCCCTTTGTTCTTAAAAGAAGAGCCGCAGTAAGTTGGGAAAAAGTCCAAATTGATCGTTCCTTTGCGGACGCAGGCCTTGATATCATCAATGGCGGGTTCCTCGCCCTCGAGGTATTTTTCCATTAGCTCGTCGTTTTGCTCGACTGCTGTTTCGATGAGTTTTTCGCGCCATTCCTCAACGTCGTCCTTCATGTCCTCAGGAACATCCTCGATCGTGAAGTTCAATGGGTCTCCAGAATCGTCCCAGATCCAAGCCTTGCGCGTCAGCAGGTCGACGCAGCCTTTGAGCTCACTTTCGCGACCGATAGGCAGAACCATTACAAGTGCATTGGCTCCGAGCACGGTTTCCACTTGGTTGACGACGCGTAGGAAGTCGGCGCCGATGCGGTCTAGCTTGTTTACGTAAATAATGCGAGCAACCTCGGAGTCATTGGCGTATCTCCAATTGGTCTCGGACTGGGGCTCAACGCCTCCAGAGCCGCAGAAAACGCCGACGCCTCCATCGAGTACCTTCAGGGAACGATAAACTTCGATTGTGAAGTCAACGTGGCCTGGCGTATCGATAATGTTAAAACGATGGTTGTTCCAAAAACAGGTCGTGGCAGCCGATTGGATCGTGATGCCTCTTTCCTGCTCTTGCTCCATGAAGTCTGTTGTTGCCGCTCCATCGTGAACCTCGCCGATCTTGTGGATCTTGCCAGTGAGCTTTAGAATACGCTCAGTTGTGGTCGTCTTACCCGCGTCCACGTGGGCGAAGATTCCGATATTTCTGTAAAGTGTTAGGTCTGTTGCCATTGTGCTTAATTTTGATTGCTATCCAAAGACTACTCTCAAGGAAACCATACGCGCGTATAGAAAGTTCTGCGTCTGGCAACGCAATAATTCGCATTGAGGGTCGATTGCGGGTCCGTCGAGGCCGATCGGACCTTTTTTGGCAAACTGAGATTAGTCTTTTAGGGGCTGGCTTTTTAGTTCGAAACATGTCGATTAGGCTATTTGTAAAATCATCTGAATCCGTTGCTGCGGAAGTTGTGGAAGCCGGAACTGGAACGAAGCTGCAAGTTCTAATAAATGACGAGGAAGGCCCGAATTTCGCTCTGAGGCGCTTCATCATGGAGCCGGGCGGAGGAATTCCGGAGCATACGAATGCTGAAGAGCACGAACAATACGTTCTGAAAGGAAAGGCGCGTGTGGGAATTGGGGAGAAGGTTTTTGAGGTAAACATTGGGGATGCCGTT
The DNA here is from genome assembly GCF_014529625.1 of Candidatus Pelagisphaera phototrophica. GTDB lineage: Bacteria > Verrucomicrobiota > Verrucomicrobiia > Opitutales > Opitutaceae > Pelagisphaera > Pelagisphaera phototrophica. Next base: position 3,446,692 of record NZ_CP076039.1, on the reverse strand, counting down.
CTGATTCCGGAGGGGGCTCCCCATTGGTATGAAGCGGACGAGAAAGAGGGATTCGAGTTTCTCTGTATTGTGCCAAACAAGGAAGGCGTCATTGACGTATGTGACGAGCCGGGTTTTCGACGCATCGAAAATAAGGAGTTTGCAGGCCGTTGCCGATAAGACTTACCTCCATTTTGACGAGAAAGATTGAAAATCGAAACCGAAATGCTGCAATATGCGTTATAAGTTCAGACCGCGATCCCAATTATTATTATGAAAACTTTCCTTTCTTCCGAATGCCTCGCCGTTTCGACTGCTCTAGCCTTAATAGCCATTCCTTGGATGAGCGGGCAGGAAGAGTCGGAGCCTGGAGGCTATCTCTTCTTCGGGACTAGTGTCAGCGCAGAGGCTGGTGAATCCCATTTCCCAATCGTAAGCGTGGATAAGAAGAATATTTTTGTCGACGCGGGCATTGACGTAAAAAAAGTCTCGCTGCGAGCGCCTTGCCGCGTGAGGGCCGAACTGATGCTGTCGGAAAGTTTTGCAGATGTGCTCGAGATGAAGTTTTCGACCACGTCGATGACGAATTTGCAGCGCTCCGCGCAAGCGGTCTCGGACATGCAGTTTTCTGCGGTTCAGTCGGAAATCGCAGTTTCTATGTTGAGCTCCCAGTTGGAAGGTGATCCACTCTCGGTCGATGCGAGCCCCGGCGACATGGCTATCCAGTCTCAAATCGAAGATGTTCAGCAGAACAACTCGGACTTTCAATCTAGCATGCAAGACAGCCTAGACATGGGTACTTTCGAGGCTGAAGAGCTGGCGGATACGGTCCATGTTAAAGGGACGATTATCCCGAAGACGGATATGCCAGGAGCCTATTGCGTTATCGTTGTCGACTATGACATTCATAATTTGGAAACAGGCGAGATGGAAGGGCGAGGCCGATTTGCTCGGGCGAAGTACATTGGCGACCTATTAGCGGAAGAAATCGTCGAATTACGTGTTCGCGTTTCCACGAGTGAGTTCAACAAGGAAACTGCGGAATTCCAGATGCACTTGTTCACTGGAGACGGGGAGCAGGTGGCGATGAGCAATTCGCGTGGACTCAAGCCCTTGACACCTCAGGAAGTGGCGACTTTTAGGGAGCTTTCCGCTAGAACTTCGTTGCGCAATAACGGCTGAGGCGTGCTGAACTTATATTAGAGAGCGACGAAAGTCGTCTTCATGTTATGGGTGTGCTTGGAGGCGCACACCCATTTTTCTTGCGATTTTGTCTTCATGCTTGCGTGCAGGTACTACAGGTACTTACTTGGGGAGGGTTTTTCGTCGTACTTTTGATGTTTTCCTAACGAGGTTGTTGAAGTAAAGCCCCCTTACTCTATGCCCAGCCTACCTCTCCCTGCTCTTTCTCTCATCGCATTGATTCCGATCGCGATCGTTATGCTCTTTCTTGTGGTCCTTCGGTGGCCGGCAAAAAAGGCGATGCCGCTCGCCTATGTTGTGGCCGTAGTGATCGCCTTTGCGGTTTGGAGTACGCCTATCACGCAAATAGCCGCGGCAAGTATTCATGGCCTTGTTACAGCGGTCAATTTACTGTTCATCGTTTTTGGAGCGGTTCTTCTTTTGAACACACTCAAGGCCTGCGGAGATATCCACGCGATACGACAGGGATTTGTGGACATATCGCCAGATCGGCGTGTTCAAGCGGTAATAATCGCTTGGCTCTTTGGGTCCTTTATAGAAGGAGCGGCGGGTTTTGGAGCGCCGGCAGCGATTGCGGCGCCTTTACTAGTAGCCATTGGTTTTCCTGCGATGGCAGCTGTCGTCGTGGCTCTAGTAATACAGAGTACATCAGTCTCGTTTGGTGCAGTGGGAACTCCGATTTTAGTAGGAGTGAATACAGGATTATCGGGTCAGACAGAGGTTTTGGCTCTGGTTGAGTCCCTTGGCATTTCCTACGAAGCCTATCTTAAACTAATAGGTGTTACGGTCGCCACTTTTCACGGTATCGTCGGAACCTTTGTACCTTTAGTGATGGTGGCGCTGTTGACGAAATACTTTGGGAAAAGAAGATCGTTTGGGGAAGGGTTAGCGATTTGGAAGTACGCGTTGTTCGCAGGATTGGCGTTCACGATTCCGTCCAATATATTGGCTCGTTTGCTTGGGCCTGAGTTTCCCAGTCTCCTTGGGGCGCTGGTCGGGCTTTGTATTGTCGTTCCCGCTACTAAGGCAGGACTGTTTCAGCCAAAGCGAACCTGGAGTTTCCCAGATGAGAAAGACTGGGATTTAGAGTGGAAGGGCGAGCTGGAAGTTGATTCGCACGATCATAAGAGCAGGGTCTCTGGGGCCCATTTGTTCAAGGCATGGTCTCCCTATTTGATCGTAGCCTGTCTCCTCGTTGTCACACGTACCGTAGCCCCCGTGAAGGCATTCATCACTTCCAATGCTGTGACCTTGCGTTGGTCTGATATTTTTGGAAGTGGAATTTCGACGAAATCCCAACCGCTTTATTTACCGGGGTTCATCTTCCTCGTTACAGTCGTTTTGTGCTATGCCATTTTTAGAATGAGCGGAGACCAGATAAAGCGCTCTCTGAAAGAGTCTGGGAATACGCTTCTGGGTGCGGCTACCGCATTGGTCTTTGCGGTTCCGATGGTGCAGGTTTTCATTAATTCAAAGTCAGACCAATTAGCTCAAATGCCGATTGTCTTAGCAGATGGAATATCGGCTTTGTTCGGTTCTATGTGGCCACTCGTGGCCCCTATGGTAGGAGGGATCGGCGCGTTCATCGCTGGAAGCAATACGATCAGTAACATGCTATTCTCTTTCTTCCAGTTTAGTATGGCGCAGAAGATCGGAGCGACCGAGTCGGTCGTAGTCGCGCTTCAAGCAGTCGGCGGCGCAGCCGGAAACATGATTTGCGTGCACAACGTGGTTTTCGCTTCGGCAACGGTAGGTTTGCTAGGAAAAGAGGGCAGCGTGATTCGCAAGACGCTTCTACCCATGATGGGTTACTCTCTGTTTGCGGGTGGCTTGGGATTGCTTTTTATGAACGGGTTAGGGGCGAACATGGGCACCCTGGTCGTGCTCTTTTTCGCCTGCCTCCTGATTTGGCTTATCGTGCAGGGGATAAGAGCAGAAAAAGAAGAGTGCGATTCGAGTTCATGAAAGGGACCCTCAACCTTTCCTGCCCCAGAGTGATCTAGCCCATGTGCCAGGTCTCCACTTTTTAAGTCGTTCAATCACGCGTTTAAACTCTGGGTTGCGAGACAGGTTTATGTTCTCTTATGGGTCAGTTTTGTAGAAGCCGTAGTCATTCATGACGTCGACTATCAACATAAGGACGTTGGGCTTGTCTTCTTGGGCGTCAATGGTCGGGGAAAGCGGTAGGAAGTCAATGACCAGTAGCTGTATCGTTATGACGCCGAGAGATTTCCTCATGGATGGATCGATTGCGCGCGTCTTGGTAGAGTCAAGCGGGAGAGGCGAAAGAGTGGGCATCTCTCTCAAGATGAATTCAAGGAAGCGGTTACGTTTATCTCGTTACTTGGGAGAATTATATAATTGGAATGATGCCTGCTTTTTTGTCGAACTCCGCTAAATGAGCGGCTTTTTCGGATTCTGCTAAGACACCTTTTCCCACCATTAGATCTGCGATGAATGGGGCTATTTCTTTAGCAGCCGCCAAGTCGAGTACTTGCGCCCTTGTCCGACGGGACAAAACGTCCTCAAGGGTAAGGGGCATCTCTGACTCGATACTCGCTTCAATTTGGTTTTTGCTGTAAGGAAGAGCTGGATGTAATGACTTATCCTGGGGTTTGGGTTGGCTCGTATTGATCGGAAGATTCTTGGTGACGCAAGGTCGAGAATCGAGGTTAGCAGAGATCTCCGCACGATTGACGACATCTTCCCCCATTTTGCGGTAGGTGGTCCATTTGCCACCCGCGATAGAGACGAGACCGGACTCGGAAATCTCGATGTAGTGGTCACGGGAGAGTTGGGCCGTAGACCCTTTTCCTGACTTGAGACTAACGAGCGGCCGCAGACCGGCATATACGCTTTTTATGTCATCCTGTTTTAAATTTACGTCTAAATAATTTTGGGCATTTTCTACGATGAATCCGATTTCTTCAGGGAATGGCTGGGGGTTCTGTTCGATCGAATCTACGGGTGTATCGGTCGTCCCGACGATGATCCGGTTGTGCCAAGGGATGGCAAAGAGCACTCGACCATCAGTCGTTTTCGGAACGATGAGCGCCGAGTTCATAGGGAGTTGGTCCCGATCAAGAACGATATGGGCTCCCTGACTGGCCTTTATGATATTCTGAGCTTCCTGATTGTCGAGCTTGCGTATGGAATCGCTAAATACACCGGTGGCATTGATGACGCACTTGGCGTTGATTTGGTAGGTCTTCCCGTTTCGGGAATCTACGCTGATGGCACCCGATATCCTTCCGTTTTCCTTAAAAAGCTCTTTCACCTCGACATAGTTCAAGGCAAGACCGTCCTGCTTCCAAATTGTGGTAGCGAAATCAACGGCCAAGCGGGCGTCATCGAATTGTCCGTCCCAATACTTAACCCCTCCCTTAAGTTTTTCGCTTCGCAGCTTGGGGATTTCCTCTAGCGTGGATTCTTTACCTAAGAGCTTTGTATCCTCGATTCCCAAGTCTCCGGCAAGCCAGTCATAGAGCTTCAATCCTGTTGCAAAATAGGGTCCTTCCCACCAATGATGGCTGGGAATGATGAATGGAAGGGGATTGACCAGATGCGGCGCATTTTGAAAGAGAAGACCTCGTTCTCGAAGAGCGCCTTTCACCAAAGAGATATTGCCTTGCTTAAGGTAGCGTACTCCGCCGTGAACGAGCTTTGTGCTTCGGCTCGATGTTCCTTGGGCAAAGTCGCCGCGCTCGAGAAGAACGGTGCGGTGCCCTCGCGAGGCCGCGTCGAGTGCGGCTCCAAGACCGGTCGCTCCCCCTCCGATTATTAGGATGTCCCAGTCTTTTTCTGATGCGAGTCTATCGAGGCCCTTTTCGCGATTCATCAATGGTTGGGATTATCAGAAAGCTCGAGCGATAGGCCAGAGAATTATCAAACGGGGCAGTGGCTGATTGGCTACTTCTTCTTATCGATCCTAGTCAACTTGGTTCCTTCCAGCGATAGATTCGCCATGAGGCCCTTGTTGCCATAGATAAAGCCGATGACGGGTTGGTTTAGAGACTTCGTGTCGACTTCTCCTCCTGCTCCTAGGGTAGCGATGGCGACACTGCCATCGACGCCAAACTCCCAGCCTTTCCTATTGCGGAAGCTGTTTAGATCCGCATTTTCCATAAAGAGAATAATCTGGCGTTTCGTTTGCACCCCAAGCTGGAGACCGAACGATGCTGCTGCTGTGGCATAGTACTGAACTTTTTTGCCGTTAATGATTAGAGCCCCTTCGCCGTACTCACCGCCGATTCCAATTCCGGCTTTCCCGACTGAAGGAAATACAAGTATCCCTTTCGACTTTTGCGCGAGCTTCTTGCCGGTACTCGTTTTGGCGTAGAATTCTTCAATCGCCTCGTCGATTCGGGCGTCGAGCACGATTTTACGGGCGGCCAAACCTTGTTGGGCGATGGTTACGAATAGCAGTATAGTGATCCCAATCGTTTTTTTATGGAAATTGATGTTTGGCTCCGTTTCGCCTTGATTAGCCAGGCGACTGATATTGCGAACAAGGGGATTGCGCCCACGTAAATACTGCCGAAAACAATCGGGTCTACACCGTATTGATCACCCAGTGCAAAAAACCAGACCACTGCCCTGTCCCACAATCCTTCCATCACTCGTTGAACAACAAGACAAAGGAAAAGAATGTGCGATCTATTTGGAATTGAGAAATCCTTGATATATGGTTTCTAAGAGGGCCTTTAATCTTCAAAACCGAGGTAACGTTGCGCGGCCCCGGAAGCTCTTTACGGCCGGGGGCATGTTGATTGGCGATGCGAGCTTCTGGTCCGATGGATTTTGTGTTGGCAGATAGCTTCAGGCGGTTGAAAGTGCTCCCATGATCTCGTTAAAAACCCTTTCTAGTTTGCTAATTATGCTCGGGCTCCTTGCTGGATGCTCAACCCAGTCGTCGGAAATTGTTCTTTTCGATGGCAAGTCATTCGAGGGTTGGGAAGGTCCGTTTGAGTCCTTCCGCATTGAAAATGGGTCGATCGTGGCGGGTACCTTGAGTGCTCCGATTCCCAAGAACCAGTTTTTGAGCACTAAGGAGATTTTCGATGACTTTGAACTGAGATTTAAATTTAAGATGATCGGGGAGAAGGTGAATGCCGGGGTCCAGTTTCGAACCAAGAGAATTCCGGATCATCACGAAGTAATTGGCTACCAAGCGGACATGGGTGGAAAATACTGGGGGGCTCTCTACGATGAGCAGCGCAGGAAGACTGTTCTTGCCGGCCCCGATCTGGAAAAGGTCATGAAAGTAGTGAATCACCAGGACTGGAATGAGTATGTGGTCCGGGCCAAGGGCGATCACATTCAGCTATGGTTAAATGGAATTAAGACCGTGGACTACGCAGAAGAGGATCCGTCGGTGGAACGCTCGGGCATTATTGCTCTTCAAGTGCACAGTGGCGGTCCCATGGAAGCTTGGTATAGGGACATTCGGCTAACGCGATTGGATTGAACAGGAAATATTTCTAGAGGGTGATTTCGGAGCTTTCACAGATGAGATGGCTATCGATGGGTGCTCGTAGGTTACCCGCTACCCTTTGACGTCTGTGCCTGGAGGAGAACGCGGTCTCGTATCGCGCTTATTCTATTCTCTACTTCGCTGTTTCTGCTTTTCTCTGCTCCTTGGATGACGATATTGCACTTCTTGATGAAAGTCTCTCTCGCCATCTTCTTGTATTCAGTTTTTGAATTGGAGTTATTTAGGAATTTTTCCAACGCTTGAATTCGGTAAAGGTCCAGCCCGCGTTGATCTGAGAGTTGATCACTGTGGCCGCCGTGCTTTTCGATGAGAGCCTCGTCAACTAGGAGAACGGGATAGCGGGAAGCGATCCTCAACCATAGATCATAGTCTTCACAGGCCGGCAGAGTTTGGTCAAAGAGGCCAATCGAGATTAGCAGCTCGCGACTGACTATTGCGGTGGAAGGCGAGATGGCGCATACCGGAAGGCAGTCGGAGAATATCCATCCACTCTTCTTGTGGTAGTTTTTGGGTATTTGTTTTTCTCGGCCCTTGTAGATCCATTTCTCCTGTGTGTGGCAAATATGGTAGTTTGGATGATTCTGCAGCGCTTTAAGTTGCTTGTCGCACTTTGATTTGAGCCATACGTCATCTGAGTCGAGGAGGGCAATCCATTCCGATTTGGCTTCTCGAATTCCAGTATTTCGAGCCGCACTCACTCCTTGGTTTTTTTGGAAGAGGACGCGAATTCCCGGATATCGTCTCTCGAGGTGAGATGTCGATCCATCCGTTGATCCGTCGTCGACTACGATGATCTCCTCTGGGATTCGAGTCTGGGAATAGACGGAATCGAGACAGCGGCGAATCGACCGACCGCGATTATAGGTAGGGATGACGGCAGCTAGTCGATCCGAGTTATTGAATGGCATGTTTGAGGGAATTCAAAGTCGAATGGGTGGAGGGTTCAATTGAAACCCGTAGGGCTAGCGCTTGCACTGTGCCGCACGGGTTTAGAATGATGTATGATCGGAAACGCGGCGTAGCACTAGCCGTACGGAGTAATCAAGTGTTTCATCACCTGACTAGAAAATGGGTGTAAAAGGCATCGTTTTAATTGGAAATGGGCACTCGATGTAACCCGATTCCAAGAGTATTTTTACGTTTAGAAACGGACCTCCTTGTTTTGGAACTCTTTAGCCTTCGAATTTGAATTTCACCTCTCTATTCGTTACAGCGAGTTGAGCGGAAAAGGGTTTGCCAGCTCTCGAGAGAAATCCAACCAGCGATTCGGTTTCTCCATTCTTTAGAAGGGTTTGCGCGATTTCTTTCGAGATATCCTTTTGGGCGATCGTCTTCCAAATAACGAATTTGCAGCCTTCGCGCCAGTTCGAGCATCCGTAGTTCTTGGGTCCTTCGAGGATGTCCCCGCCACAGGATGGACACCGGCCAATAGTGTCTTTTCGGGTTGGCTTGGGTTCTATTTCTGCGACCTTGTATCCAATTTCCCCCTTTTTGTCTAGGGATAAGGTGGCGAGCACGCGATTGGATCCGTCTTGGATACCGTGAGCGGTTAGACTGCGTTTGTTGAGGAGAAGTTCGCGCATGAGAACTGGTGTGATCCGCATTCCAAGCGAACCCTCCTTTATGGCGAATTTGCAGCCCGAACGCCATTGGGAGCACCCATACCCGGTCTTTCCGCGGATGACAGACGAGGTGCATAGGGGGCAGGGTCCCAGGTTTTTTAGATCGATGGTCTTTTCGGAAGTCGCGGAAATAATTTCACGAGTGTATGCTTCCACTTCCCTTATGAACTTGCTGGAATCGTATTTGCCACGCTCCATTTGCTTAAGGCGAAACTCCCAGTCTCCAGTAAGTTCTGGCGACTTTAGCCTATCGTCTTGTACCAGAGCTATCAGTTGTCGCCCATTGGGGGTGCTGAGAAGGTTCTTCCGCTTACGTCCGATGTATCCCCGATTGATAAGGACCTCGATAATCGACGCACGTGTGGCAGGGGTCCCGACGCCTTTTTCCTTCAAGGCCTCTTTCAACTCTTCGTCATCCACTATCTTTCCAGCGGTTTCCATTAACTGAAGCAGGCTTGCCTCAGTAAATCGTTTTGGAGGGGATGTCTTAAATTTTTCGATACTGGGAGTATGGAGAGAGCGTTCGCCTGCTTGAAAGTCCGGTAGGGACTGGTCGGCTCTTTCGGTCTTGGTGGACGCCTTTTTTTTTGCAGCCGGCTTTTTGTTTTCAATCGGGTAGAGAACCTGCCAGCCCGCTTCGACGAGAAGAGTCCCTCTCGCTCGAAAAAGCTCTTTCGCAGCATTTGCTTCTACTGTGGTTACGGCTTTGATACAGGTAGGGTAGAAGGCAGCAATTAGACGGGTGAGTACTGCGTTGTAGAGTTTCTTCTCATCGTCATTGAGTTTCGAAGGAATGTCATTGGTGGGGATGATGGCGTGGTGGTCCGAGACCTTTTTATCGTCTACGATGCGTTTGGTGAATTTGAGATTTTGAAGATCCAGCTGTCCGATTTCCTTTTTCCGGAATGGCCGAAATTGCTCTAGTAAGGGCGCGATTGTAGGTTTCAGATCGGAGGTTAGGTATCGGCTATCCGTTCTTGGGTAGGTGATGTGTTTGTTTTCGTAAAGATTCTGGGCGATTCGCAAAGTCTGGTCAGCGGTAAATCCGAAACGCTTATTGAGGTCGCGTTGCAGCTCGGTCAAATCGTATAGCAAAGGGGGGTTCGAGAGCTCGTCTTTTTTCTCAACTGAATCGATGATTAAATCCTGGCCCTCGACTTTTGATATGATGGTTTCCGCCTCTTTAAACTCTTTGAGCTTACCCTTGGTATGGCGAAACCTGGCACCTTGGGCGAGTGTATGAATTTCCCAGTAGTCAATTGAGTCGAAGGTTTCGATTTCACGGTCTCGTTCTACGATCATTGCGAGAATAGGAGTCTGAACGCGACCGATACTGAGAAGCAGGTTTCGCTTGCCGTATTCGACCGTGAAAAAGCGCGTGGAATTGAGGCCGACGATCCAATCTGCTTCACTACGGCATTTCGCTGCATGATACAGGGGGTCGAATTTGTGACCATCCTCCAGTTTCTCGAAGCCCTTAGCGATGGCCTCTTTAGTGAGCGAACTGATCCAAAGGCGCTTGAACGGCTTGTTTTCACATTTGGCCCATGTCAGAATATATCGAAAAATGAGCTCTCCTTCACGGCCAGCATCCGTAGCGCAAATGATTTCGTCGGCCTCTTTAAAAAGCCGTACGATTGTATTCAATTGATCCTGTACCGATTTTTCCGCTCGAGCACGCAACTTAAAATTCTCGGGGATCATGGGGAGCGAATCGATGCGCCACGACTTCCATTCCGGCTTGTATTCTTCTGGCTCCTGAAGTTCGACCAGGTGTCCAAAGGCCCAGGTTACTGCCCAGACGCCGCCTTCCAAATACCCGTCTCGGCGAGATGTCGCATTGAGGTGCTTGGCAATGTCGCGAGCGACAGAAGGTTTCTCGGCTAGGACGACCTTCATTAATGAACTTTAATAGTATTTGCCCAAGGATTGAGCGGGCAGACATTGATACAAATGGAAACAAACATGAATTTTTATAAGCCAGACCAGTTATTTGAGATCGGTTAGTGATCCTATTCCTGCTTCGTTCTTGAACTCGATCGCGTGGTCTAGGGCAGTCTTCCCCGTTTTCGATACTACGCTCGGATCGACTCCTTCGCTGAGGAGCAATTCGATGAGCTCTTTGCTGCCGCTGACGGACGCCTCGTGCAGGGGAGTGCCTCCGGCGTCGCTGAGTATAGAAATATCAGCTCCGTTTTCGAGCAGTAAGGTTACTAGATCGATCTTGTTTTTTGCCGCTGCTAAGTGAAGGGGGGTCCAGCCATTTCCGTCTTTCAAACTTAGATCCACCCCCGCAGCGATAACCGCAAGACAGGAGGCTACGTCACTTCGGCTCACAGCGACGTGCAGGGCGGTTTGTTTACTCTTCGTGGTGACATTTGGGTCGGCTCCCTGTTTTATGAGACTCGATACGATGTCACCTTTCCTGCGAAGTATGGCTTGGTGGAGGGGAGTATAGCTGCCTCGGCCGGGCCGATTTATGATTTCAGGATCGTTTGCTATATGCCGCTGAAGGTCCTCAAGATCGCCAAGCGCGATGGCCTGCTCGATGGATTGGTACTTAACGATCGGAAGAATCTCGGACTCGATGCCTTTTTCTGGGATATATAACCCAGCGGTCCAAGCGATGGCGTTGAGTACCAGCTTACGGACGCTTTCGTTGCTCCAGTTGTAGTGGAAGTGTCCCCCCGTGAATCCGAATCCGCGTCGCTCATTCGAGTCCACTTTAGCCCATGCGAGAGACTGGGGCCGTTTCTTCTTGAGCGCGTCTCGAACCGCTGGATTTCCGGTGCGGGGACCGTCTTCTCCTAGCGAAGATTCTGGCGGGACGGCCTCGATTAGGGACGCGATTTGGCCACCATTATTCTGAAACCGCATGTGGTAGTACCATTCGTCTTCGAGATTAAAAGGCTCTACACCTTGAGTGATCTCGTGGGTATGGATTTCCGAGTTTTCGAGAGTCCAGACAGGATTAACAGACCAATCGACCTCAAAATAACCTCCGATGGCGTCGGTCAAAAACTCGTTGAGCGGCTCGTTTCCCGGTTCGAGAGCGTAGTGGAGAATAACGATACCTGACCCGTTTTGGTAGGCCTCTTGCAATATTCCGTCTTTGCCTAGAGCAACGTGCAGTTCGTTCCCGTCCGAGTAGATGACAATTGTATCCGCATTTTTGATAAGGCTATCATCCTCTGGCCATCCTAGGCTTACCTGCGCTTGAACATTGAGACCGCTTTCATCCAGGCATTTGGCGAGAAGCTCACATCCCGCAGGGAATTCGTGCTTGTTCCATCCGTGGCTGGGTTCGCCAGCGATAAAAAGGATGCGCTTCGGGCCGTTCTCAGCAGAGAAGCCCATCTGGCCAAGCGAGGCGGTTAAAAGCAAAAGCGGGATGGTGTAAGTGAGGAGAGCCTTCATGTTGGAAGGCTATCATTTACTATGTCCGCGCGACCTAGGGCAAGTTTGGATTGGAATTAGAATCCGGAGTCTAATGGGATTCCAGCTTCAGTGAGGAACTGCGTTTTGCTACTGGTGGTCCACCTTAGGGGGTGTTGTCCCGTGTTTTTCGGGTTGGTTTGTTAGATAATTAGTAGTGACATTGCCCGCGCTTGAATAGGCAGCTTTGACTCCTGACTCCTTCGCTTGTTGAATGAGAGGGTTTCAAAGCTCTGTTGAGTCAAAGTCCTGGTACGGTGTAGCCCGAATGGAAAGACCGAGAGAATTCGGGTCTTCCCGCATGGCGAGCCGTTCTTCTCGCAATTCCGTTGTTTCTCCATGAGAATCGCCCATCAAGGGTCGTGCTTGTGGTGTGGACTGAGGAAAAGGAGGGATTTCACGATTGAACGATGGTTCTTATTCCGAATCCAAAGGAATGAGCTTTCGTGATCTAGAGAATGAGATTGCGACGATCAAGCATGCCGCGATTCCCTCTCCAAGAATATAGAAGGTGGTCGCTTTGTTGGATTCCAGAAAATCGTGGAGCTTATTCGCAACGTTCGTGTTCTTAGGGTTATTTGAAAGGGTAAAGGTTTCTTTAGGCGTGTTCTCGATCGCCTTGAAGTCGTTAAACTCAGAGGCCCTTTTGGCTTTTGCTCCCTTGCGAGATTAGGCTGTCGACGCTTTTGGCGCTTCCTCTTTGGCCGGTTGCTTAACTTCGATTATGGATTCTTGGGGGAAGCCGGAGAAGGCCGCGACTCTTTCGTTGAGAACCTCATCTTTTCTTCCATCGCTGAAGTTGTGCAGCTCCTTGGGGCCCGCGGCTAGAGTTAAGATTGGAGCTCCGAGCTCTTTGAAGAGTTCACCCTTTGGCATCCCTAGCCATATTTCGGCCTGCAAATTGAAACTGACAAAAGGATAAACTATACCGAACAGGACGATTCGTGCGACCTAAGTTCGAAGATTCGTTGAAGATTTCTTCACTTACAGGGTATCGGATGGGACCTTAGGTCCCTAAGTAACCGATCTGATTTGGACTTTTGTGATTCTTAAGTCCCTTTTATTCAGCATTTTAATGATATATATTTCATTGTAAAGAATGCGACTAAATCTATCGCAAGAAGAGGATTCCTCATTGAAAATCGAATAATTCGAAGCATTATGCTCTTTCGTGTTGAGGAAGCTTCCTGAATTTGTCGTCGTTTGCTGTGCACTGCTTTGCGCCAGCTGTGAGACCACGACTCCGCTGACGCCGGAAGAAAAAGCCCGCTTGGCCCAAAAGGAAGCGGATATGAAAGAGCGTTACCTTAAGCGGATCCAGTCAGTGGAAGCGTCCTGCTACGAAGTGCTCGGTGCGCTAGGGCCAACGGTAGTCGAATACAACGAAAACGAGGCTACCGGGTATTCAGGAGCGATCTTTGCGACTGGACGATTTTACCCGATCGATTTGGAGGAAGCAGTCGCGAGGCAGGGAATGGGCGATTTTGTAACCGTGCGGTATATCGTTGAGGGCTCGCCCGCCGATGCGGGAGGGCTTTTGCTAGGCGACCAGCTGCTTCGGCTAAATGGAGTCAAGTTGCCGAAAGGGGAAAGGGCGTCGACTTTTGTTGTGGAAAAGATGGGGAAGCTCTGGCTTGTCGATGAGTCGAATTTACTGGTTGTCGATCGTAACGGAGAAGAGATTACGCTCGAGATCGAAGCCAATCGATCGGTTTCGTACAGTGTGATTGTGACGCCCTTCATTCGGGAATCAGTGTATGCGGAAGGCAAAGCGATCTACTTCCCGCTCGAGAGCATGGAAGGTCTGGAGGAGGAAGAGCTGGATTACATTTGTGCTTATGCATTAGTTCAAAACGTGATGAAGCACGCCCGAATGAAGGTTCAGAATGAGTTTATCGGCAGTGTTCTAGATCTAGCGGCAGCGGTCTCAGGTGTAAACACAGGCGGAATTTTCGGGAGCATGGGCCGCAATGCTCACAAGGCTGGATTTCAAATTGAGTCGGATATACTTGCCCTTTACGCGTTGGCAAACGCGGGGGTAGACATTAGTGGGTATCCGGACTTCTGGGAAGAGAAGCTGTTGAAGGAAAAGAATGTGATGGATCGAGTTACCAGGGAACGGATAGAGGCGATGCGGCAAGTAGTTGCCGAAATCGAGGAGAAGCGACTAAGGAGTGAGCCGATTTCCCCAACTGAGTACTTGGCAGGGGAATGGGAAAGAATAGACCCGCTCGAGTTATCGAAGCCCATCGAGACTCGCGGCGAAGCGATAAAAACTCCGGTCAACTGAAGCCGAGAGTTTGGCCAATGCTTGGAATGGGTCAGAACGTGAATTTTCACCGAGCAAACTGTAACCTAAATCAATGTCATGGTGTAGAGCAGCTCGGAGGGAATTATTGATTATGAACAAACTGATTTTTATTTTTACCGCAGCGGCAATGGGATTCACGAGCTTTGGGGCTCCGCTGGACAAGAAAAACGTAGCAGGTGATGCCCAATGGTTGGCCCACATGGATTTTGAGAATCTTAAGGAAACTAAAATGGGCACGTTTCTCTTGGCCAGGCTGCGCGAGGAAATCGCCGAAAACAACGATTCGTCGATCTCGATCGACGTTGGTCTCGTTGCAGAGAAACTATATTCGCTAACGGCATATGGTTCAGGTATTTCCGAAGATCCGCAAAAAAATAGCGTATTGATCGTGAAAACGGGTGATCGAGCCCGGTCCATCATTGATGGCTACCTCGCCACTTTGGAAATGAAGACAAATGGGAAGTCGGAGGTAAAACGTCTCGATGACAAAGCTCACGATACGTACTTGGTTGGAAACGAGGTGTACGCTACGTTTTTAGAAGATGATGTGTGGGTATCGAGCAAGTCGTACGAACAGATTGAAAAGGCGCAACGAGTCATTGAGGGAGGAATCAAGAATATTGAAGACAGCGACTCAAGGTTGATGCGGGCCGACGAGCCGGGATTCTTCTTCTTGGCGACCGTTGAGGGATTCGATGCAATCGCGGATATGACGGCCCAGGCCCGGGTACTGCAGAAAGCCCAAGGAGGGCGGTTTGCTTTGGGAGAGCAAGGTGACATGTTTTAAGCCAAAATTACCCTTTCAACCCCAGATGCGGAAACATCCAGCCATTTGTCTCGAATCGTTCAAGGCATGATAGCGTTGGCTTCATTCGCCGAATTGGGTGATGAACAATTGAATACCCTCATGGATAATTTTGTTGTTGAAGAGGAGGAAAGCTTTGTGTCGATAGGACTTGAGTATCCTGTAGAGAGTCTTATCAACATTTTGGGTTCACTTGCGGATGAAGGCAGAAAGGCGATGAACGGAGATAACGAAGAAGGTTAAGGATTTTCACGTGCATTTAGAAAGCGTAGTAATGCCAAATACGATGGAAGCGTTAAGAGTTGACTCTTACGACTCGGATGACTCTGCGAACGAGAAGACGTCGTTTACCCTCCTCTTCAGCAACGCCAGACCGAGCTCTACAATTTCATTTACCGGTATACGAGAAACCGTCAGGATGCGGAAGACTTGACACAGGACACGTTAGTCAAGGCTTTCAAAAACTTCCATCGATACGATGGCAAGTATCCGTTTGCTTCCTGGCTATACACCATCGGCTGCAGAACGGTTTACAACCACTACCGCAGCGCTCGGCGAACTGAGCCCATGGAGTTTGATATTACCGATGAAAGCGAGCGTCCCGATGGAGCTTTGGAGCGGCAGGACAGTCTGAATTCGGTATGGTAATCAGCGAAGAAGCTGAAGAAGGAGTTCAGAGAAGTTCTCTTATTAAAATACATTGAAGATCCTTCGATTCTGGAAATCGAGAATGTTCTCGGAAAAATGCCGTCCAATATAAAGATACTTCTTTTTCGGGCACGCAACCAACAAAAGAAGGTCCATAAAAATTGAGGTTAATATCATTAAAAAACAAATACCACTTTTCCTCGTTCGTTGGTATGAGACCATGATAAGCCATTGCCGATTTGGCTGGAGCGAACTTGCGACAAGTATATTTTATTGGGTCTGGAGCTGGATGAGGAACGCGAGTTCACACGTGAATTGGAGTAGAAGCCTAATTGGAATCCGGTTAAGCCAAACCCATTTTTAACATAACGAAAAATGACATTATAGAAAGTCCGATGGATTCGGATACAATGGAGGTCCTGCCAGAGGTCATTACTCGATTGGCTGACAAGAGTGGTTGGAAAAACCCGCTGGATCAGGAAATAGAATACGTTTTGGGGGATGCGAAAGGGGCTCTCGACTTTCTCGCAGACAGTTTCGTCCCATCGAGTTTTTTAAACTCGGAACGCGAAGGGTAGGGTACTCGGACTGGGCGGTCACGCCCTACCTTTGGAAAGTGTTTATCACTTCTTCTAGCTTGGTGACATTGGTTCCACCCCCCATTGCGAAGTCGGGTTTGCCGCCGCCTTTTCCGTCCAGTCTGATAGTAAGTTCTCTGACGATGTCTCCGGCTTTGTGGCCTGCGCCAATGGCACCTTTGCTACAGAAAGCGACGATACTGGCTTTGCCTTTCACTTTGGCTCCGAGCACCACGATGCCTTCACCTAGCTTGCCGAGGACGTTGGCTCCCAATTGACGAAGAGCGTTGGGGTCGGAAGCTTGAACCTCGGCTCTCACGATTTTTAGACCGTCCGATTCCGTCGCGGTTTTGACGAGGTCATTCGCTAGATTACCGCTCGCTTTTTGCTGGAATTTCTTGAGCCGCTTTTCGAGCTCGGAATTTCGGGTAAGGAGAGAGTCGATCTTTTTGAGCAGATCCGCGGGTGCAGTGGAAAGGCTCTGAGAAGCGGTAGCGATTAATTGTTCAATTTCGTTTATGTGGGAATATAGACTATTGCCAACGATTGCTTCTATTCGGCGCGTACCCGCCGCGATTGCGGATTCACTGGAAATTTTAATCAAGCCGATTTCCCCCGTAGCCCGGACGTGTGTACCGCCACAGAGTTCCTTGGAAAAGCCGCCGATGTCGACCACGCGTACGACATCGCCATACTTCTCGCCGAAGAAGGCGATGACGTCGTTGGGCTTTTGGTCGAAGGGAGTTTCAAACCATCTGACTATACTGTTGTCGAGCAAGTGCTCGTTACAGAGTTTCTCAATCTCGGCGAGTTCTTCTGGCTTGATCGCTTCGAAGTGTGCGAAGTCGAAGCGTAGCCGCTCACTGTCTACGTACGATCCGGCTTGGCGTACATGGGTGCCGAGCACTTTTCGTAAAGCCCAGTGTAGAACATGGGTCGCTGAGTGATGGCGCTCGATGGAGCGACGACGATCGTGGTCTACGATGAGATTCGCTTCGATCCCGGAGGAAATACTCGCGAGATCACCAGAAACCTTGTGGAGGAATCGCCCATGGTCATCCTTGATGGTGTCGATTACATCGAAATGAGCCCCGTCGAATTCGATCGCCCCCGTGTCCCCGACCTGACCACCCATTTCGGCATAGAAGGGTGTGTGGTTGAAAACGAGATACGAGGAATCTTCTGCTTTGACGATATCGATGAGCTCTGCTTCGTCGGCCAGCGTGTCAAATCCAAGGAAGGTCGTGGCTTCGGTATCGCCATTCGAATCGGCGACAAGTATATCGGTCTTTTTCTGGGATGCGCGAGCTCGATCACGTTGTTTCTCCATTTCGACATTAAATGCCTCAGTATCTACGTAAATGCCTTTTTGTTTGGCAAGTAACTGAGTCAAATCGATGGGGAATCCGAAGGTGTCGAATAGGCGAAACGCTTCTTCGCCTGAAATATTTCCGTCCTTAGTTAGAGTGTTCTCGAACAGTTGGATCCCCCGGTCAAGCGTCCTCGAAAAACTGTCCTCTTCCGACTGGATTATCTTTTGAATAATACCCTGCTGTTTCTCCAACTCTGGAAATACCTGTCCTAGTTGCTTCACTGCAGTAGGAACGAGTTGAGCGAAAAAGCCGTTCTCGAGCCCTAGCCTGCGACCGTACATAACGGCGCGACGAAGAATGCGGCGCAGGACATAGTTGCGACCTTCGTTGCCGGGCAGGATGCCGTCAGCGATTGAACAGGAGAGGCAGCGTGCGTGGTCGGCGAGGACACGGAAGATGACATCCTTCATCTCGATCTCGCTGATATTGTCCAGATCTTCAGGCAGCGTGCGCTGATACTCGTGACCGGAAAGCGAGGTGAGCTGGTCAAAGAAGGAAGTAAAAAGGTCCGAGTTGTAGTTGCTAGGTGGAGTTGAGAAGTCGGTGAAATTCTTCGAGGTAGCGATGATGCCAGCGACGCGTTCGAAGCCCATGCCAGTGTCAACGTGCTTGGATTTTAGAGGTACAAAATCACCGTCCGGGGTAGCGTTGAACTGAATGAAGACGAGGTTCCAGATTTCGATGCAGTAAGGCGAGTCGGCATTGACGAGGCTGCCTTTGGTATTTCCCTCAGGAGTGAGGTCGACGTGCAGTTCGGAGCAGGGGCCGCAGGGACCAGTGTCACCCATCATCCAGAAGTTGTCCTGCTTATTGCCGTAAACGATATGGATGTCCGGATCGAGACCGGCCTTTTCGAAAATGGCTTTCCAGAAGTCGTAGGCTTCCTGGTCGAAGTTGGCTGGTTCGCCGTCGCCGGGTTTGTAGACGGAGGCGTACAGTCGCTCCTTGGGGAACTTCCATACTTCGGTGATGAGTTCCCATGCCCATTCGATCGCCTCTTGCTTAAAGTAGTCGCCGAATGACCAGTTGCCTAGCATCTCGAAGAACGTGTGGTGGTAGGTATCCAAACCAACGTCTTCGAGGTCATTGTGTTTTCCTCCGGCTCGAATACACTTCTGGGTGTCCGTGGCTCGCGGATACGGCGCTTCGCGTTCCCCGAGAAAGTAGGGGACAAACTGGTTCATTCCTGCGTTGGTGAATAGCAAGTTTGGAGCATCCGGCATCAAGGGAGCGGAAGGAACGATAGAGTGCTTCTTCGACTCGAAAAAATCGAGGAAGGACTGGCGAATTTGTTCAGAGGTCATGTGCGAATGGGAAACACGGATGGACGTAGGTGATCACGGATGGATTGTTGATCGAAATTAGTTGGGGAATGTATAAACCCACTTCTTTGGTTTTATAGAGGATTTAAAACTGTTTTTGCTGATCTACTTTAATGCCGTGCGAGGAAAGATCGAAAACCAAGGTGTTGTCATAGGATTTCCCGAGAAAGCCGATTCCTAGTTCATTGGACACCTCGAACGCTGCACCGAGAGCTTTGTGTGTCAGATCACTGAATTTCCCAAGAAATCTTTGTGCATCCGTGCTCATCCGTGGGTCCAAACTCTAGATTCTTGCTTTGATAGCTTGGGCCATGGCATCTGTGCCGATTGGGTCGGTTCCGAAGGCGATGTCTCCGGTACGATGTCCGTCCATGACCGCTTGCTTTACCGCGGATTCGATTTTTTCAGCGATATCGTTCAGGCCAAAGCTGTATCGCAGCATGAGAGCTGCACTGAGAATTTGAGCACAGGGATTGGCGATTCGTTGTCCAGCGATGTCAGGAGCGGTTCCCCCTGAGGGTTCATAAAGCCCGAAGGGATGGCCATGCTGGTTGTTCTGGGTTCCCAGGCTTGCGGAGGAAAGCATGCCAAGACTGCCGCAAACAATCCCCATTTCATCCGAAAGGATGTCGCCGAACATGTTCTCGGTAACGAGAACATCAAATTGGTTTGGGTCGCGGGCCATCTGCATGGCAGCGTTGTCGACGTACAGATGGCTGAGCTCTAGTTCGGGTGCGTTTTTGGCGATATACTCCGTCGCCGTCTTACGCCAAAGGACTGAAGTCGTGAGGACATTGGCTTTGTCAACTGAGCAAATCTTGCCCGACCGAGACTTAGCGGAGGCGATCGCTACATCGAGGATCCTTTCTATTTCGCTGCGTTTGTAGACCATTGTGTCGCTGGCGACGACGTCGCCGTCATCGAGCGTATGGGTTTCCTTGGGCCCGAAGTAGATGCCACCGGTGAGTTCGCGGACACAGACGATGTCAATCCCCTCAGGGATTCTCTCAGTCTTCAAGGGAGACGCGTCGGTGAGCTCTTTGTAGAGCAGTCCCGGGCGGAGGTTGGCGAAGAGGGAAAAATGTTTGCGAATTGGGAGCAGGGCGGCACGTTCTGGCTGTTCAGCGGGAGGTAGCGATTCCCATTTGGGCCCTCCTACCGAGCCAAAAAGGATGGCGTCTGACTTTTCGCAAACACCGATGGTGGACTCAGGAAGGGCGGACCCTTGTTTGTCGATGGCGATTCCACCCACATCGGCCTCCTCGAAATCGAGAGCAAGGCCCGCGGGTTCAGTAGCGGCCTCGAGCACTTCGAGTGCGACTTTCATTACTTCGGGACCGATTCCGTCACCGGGGAGAACTGCGAATTTTAGCGTTTGCATCGAACTGAGGAGTTGAGGCGGATTTGTGGGTGATTTAAAGCAAAAACTCAGAATGCCACTTTGCATTTGCCTTGATTGGCTCCTTTCCAACTGTGGTGCCGTGTCCTTCGAACTAAAGATTTTCCCGGCTGGCTATATTCAAACGAACGCGTATTTGCTATCCAACCTAGATACGAAAGAGTCGGTGCTCATCGACGCCCCGCACTCCGTCTGGGACGATTTAGACCCTGTATTATCGGAAAATGGGTGTACTCTCAAAGCTCTTTTCCTGACTCATGGGCACTATGATCACATCGGTGACGCCGCTCGTATTCAGAAGATGGGGGTCCCCGTTTATGGACATAAGGACGACAAGATTTTCTATGAGACCCCAGAGGTGATGCGATCCTACTCGTATCCTCCCGACATGACGCTCGAGCCTGTGATGATCGATCATTGGGTTGATCAGGGTGACGTGGTACCAATGCTCGGGGAGCCCGTTGAGATTAGGCACATACCCGGCCATTGTCCGGGAAACATTCTGTTCTACTTTAAAAATTTGAAGGCGTCATTCGTGGGCGACGCTCTGTTTGCAGGAAGCATTGGTCGAACCGACCTGCCCCGAGGCGATTTCCCCACGTTAGAGAAGTCTATTAAAGATCAGATATACACGCTGGATCACGACACAGTTGTCTACCCGGGGCATGGACCACAAACAACAGTGGGCCAAGAAAGGGGGACCAACCCATTTGTTCAGGCTTAGAAGAGATTGAAAACCGCTTTCTATAGGCTCTTTTTTGAGGATTGTATGCTAAGCAAGACCTGTTCTAATCGAACATGTTACGAGTACATATGACCCGAACTGAAAAAGAATTCTTCATGAGAGCCGCCTTGGACGAGGCCCGCAAAGGTTGGGGTAAGACACATCCCCAACCGATGATCGGAGCGGTCCTAGTCGAAAAAGGGAAGATAGTGGCGAGCGAATACGTCGGCCGATCAGGCGCACGAAGCCCTGAAGCGAGACTCTTAGAAAATCTTGGCCGCCTGCCGTCAAAGACAGCCAACCTGTTTCTTACCTTGGAACCAGGTCCGTCTTCCAATCGCTTAGAATCAGGTGTCAAAGCGATTCTCGAGTCCGGACTGAAGAACGTTTTCATCGGAGCGGGCGATCCGGTTTTGGAGCAGGAAAACAAGGGAGCGGACGCCTTGAAAGAAGCAGGTCTAAAGGTCGAGCGCCGCATTTTGATAGAGGATTGCACAGACTTGAACCTGATTTTCAATCACTGGGTTAAACACCAGACTCCTGTTTTGGCAGCGAAGTCTGCCACGACAATGGATGGGAAGATCGCTTGTCGAACGGGCGAATCCAAATGGATTACAGGTGAAGCGTCACGTCAAAATGTCATGCATTGGCGGCGTCTTTTTCCAGCGATTGGAGTGGGAGCGGGCACGCTAATCGAAGACGACCCTCGTTTGACGAGTCGAATCGATGGTGAGGAAGAGTGGTGCGGGGTTCGATTCGTGATGGACGGACTTCTGCGCACAGCGATGGAGCGATTTCTTCCGTCTATTTATACGGACGACTTTCGCGACAACACCATTGTTGTCACCACGGATGCTGCCGGGACTGGCTATATCCGCCGCTTGGAAACGGAAGGGGTCAATGTTTGGGTCCTTCCAACCGCAAATATGAAGGTTCCCTTTCCTGACTTCCGGAAAAAGTGTTATGATGTCGGCATTACGGGGATCTACTTTGAAGGTGGCAGCAAATTGACGAGCGAGATGCTCCAGATTAGGGAACTGGACTATCACTTCAATTATCGGGCTCCGCTATTGCTTGGTGACGACAAGGCAGTGCCGGTTTACAGAGGAATGAGAATTGAAAAACTATCCCACGCCATTCGGTTAGAGAATGTGCGGCATGAGACCTTTGGGGATGATCAAATGATGAGGGGCCACGTCTCTTATCCATCTCGTTTGGAAGTCGATGAAACTGTATTTGGCAACGACTAATCTCCATAAAATCGAGGAGCTGAACGAGATGCTCCGAGAGGCCAAAATTGATGCCGAAGTACATACGCCTCTGGCGGTCGGCGGTATGCCCGAAGTGATTGAGGATCAGGATACGTTTTCGGGTAACGCCCTCAAAAAGGCTAGAGCCTTGGCTGCGTTTTTGCCCGATGATGGGCTCGCTTTGGCGGATGACAGTGGAATTTGCATAGACGCTTTCTATGGAGCTCCTGGCGTATATTCAGCCCGCTATGCGGGAGAAGGGGCGAGTGACCAGGACAATCTGGATAAGCTCATTCGGGAAATGGAGCCCGTTCCTGAGGGCAGTCGGGGAGGGCGTTTTACTTGCTATTTGGCAGTGGTGTCGCCTCACGGAGAAGAAAATGTCTTTGAAGGCGAGATCTTGGGTGAAATTCTTCGACATTCACGGGGTAGTGCTGGGTTTGGCTATGATCCTGTATTTTTGCCGTCGGGGAGGAACCGAACGACCGCGGAGATGAGTTCCTCGGAAAAAGCGGCCATTAGCCACCGGGGAAAGGCGATGAGGCAGTTTCTGGATTGGTTTTCCAAAACTTATTTAAAGGCCAATTAGGGGCACTTTCCTGACAACCTAGTAAAGAAACCGGACTGAGAGCCGTAACAATAAGTAGAGTGTTGTACCTGTTTCCTTGGAGTGGAGCGTAGATTAGAAATAGAACAGAGGTTTGGAGACTCCCACAATAAGAAAAGAAGACAATAGATGAGCAACGACCTCAAACTAGCAATTTTCGATCTCGGACAGGTTTGTTTTAGAACTCACTTAGAGCGATGCTATTTAGAATGGGAAGACATGGCAGGGATCCGGCCGGGTTCGGTTTCCCGAGATTTTCCTCTAGACGACCAGTATGAAGACTACGAGAGGGGCACGATGTCGGGGCGTTCATACGGGGAGTACTTCTGTATGCTGAACGAACTTTCATTGGACTTTGAGGAATGGAAAGAGGGCTGGAATTCGATGTTTGGAGAAATAATCGAGCCAAGCCGAAAAACCATCAAGTTGATGCAGGAGGCTGGCGTTACTGTAGTCGCTCTTTCGAATACCAATGCGACTCACGTGGAGTCCTGGAAAGGCCGGTACGATGAGCTTATAGAGTCATTTGACCATCTTTATTTATCAAATGAAATCGGAATGAGAAAACCGGAACCTAGGGTTTTCGAACACGTTCTGAGCGCCCATGATGCAGAGGCTTCGCAAGCGATCTACTTTGATGACAAGCGGGAGAATATTAGAACCGCTGAAAGACTAGGTATTGAGTCGGTGTTGTTTGACGACGATTCGCTAGCTGCTCTTTGGTGGAAAAGGCGTCCGGTGCCAAGCCCATCATCGTAGCTCAGGTTTTAAAGCCAGGCAGATCCGTATTTCGAAATTTGACGGATCCTAGGGCATTTTTCCATGAGTGTTTAGATTTGGGGGGCGCAGTCCGCCTCGGTTAATCGCCACTATTCCTTTCGCCTCAGCGACGCTTCCAGGCTCCGTTTTCCTGGTTTGTAATTGAGGAGGAGGCAGACGTCGAGAAGGCAAATATTCCTCACATAGTTGCTGCACTGTAGAATCTGCCAGAGCCATTCGCTTTATGGATTGATGAAATTAGGATTACTTAGGATCGCGGGACCATGAACGATCGTGGTGACGATTAAAAGAAAGGCGCCAAGCAGAATAGCGGCGAGCCTCAGGTTGTAGCCGAGAGCAATCAGCCCGCCGCCTAAGAGCAAGATAAGTCCGCAGCCAATGGAGACGATTTTAGGGAGGGGAAACCAGCTAGGCATGAGTTTCTGTATTAGATCATCCTTTACGAGATACTCGCCACCGAGAGCGATGAAGGTGAGGCAGAACAGAACTCCGAAGAGTAGGTCTGAGAAGTCCTGATTGATGAGTTGTACTTTCCTCATTGGCGAATTCCTGGCAGAAAGTGGCAAAGCAACCTACGGTATAGAAATCGAGGGAGAAGGCGTCTTGCGAAGCAGAAGATTCGGGGCTCCGTGGTTCCGGGAACTCTAAGCAGAGGACGCTTTGCCCGGGCGACTTTGAATATTGCCTTCGCTAAGCTTTCTGAATTGCAAGGGCTTCTTTGTATTAGCTTTTCGACGAATTGGGTCATGTTCTCATAGTGAGAATCATAGGGAGACGAACCTTGGGTTTCTTTTCGCTTTGATGAATAGAAGACTTTGTGAAACGCGAGCGAGTTGATGAATCCGAGTCGAACGAGAGTGACCTTTATATTCCAAGGCTTGAGCTCGTACCAGAGTGACTCGTTGGCTCCTTCGAGGGCAAACTTAGAGGCGGAATCCGAAGCCATCGTTGGCATGGCCATCATGCCTCCTGCCGAAGAGATGTTGATTATTCGACCCGATCTCCGTTCCCGCATAGCAGGAATCCACTCTCGAATGAGATGCATGGGCCCGAAGTAGTTGATCTGCATTTGGGTTTGTTCGTCGTCGACCGTCATGTCTTCTACTACCGAACGATAGGATATACCCGCGTTGTTTATGAGAATGTCTACCGCTCCCCATTTCTCCGTCGTTTCCGCTACGATTAGCCAGGCCTTCGGGTAGTCGACTAAATCTAGATGCCGAATCCATAAGCGTTCGCTCTCTGTAATCGGGTCTCTTTTTTAGTTCGGCGAAAGGCTCTGGAAAGGTAGTGGCGACGATTTTAAACGGGCTACGGTTGAAGATTGTGAACAGTTCTCTGCCGATGCCGGAGCTGCATCCGGTCATTAGTACAATCTGGCTCTTTTCCATGGGGTTGAATACGGCAAAATCTTTTTCTCCTTTTTGATACCCCGGTTTTGGTCGAGAGCAACTCTCTTAATATAATTAGATTTCAACTACAATAGGCCAAATAAACTTTGATATCGAGATTTGGCCGGGAATCGAATTTTTGAAGCTTAAGAAGTGATTATCCTATGTGAATGCTTTTTTTGAATCATTTTTCTTTGTGTTAAATCGTATGTATCGTATAAATGAGTACGCGTTTCCTGTCTATAAAACGCTTCGCTTTTGATTGTTGGTTTCTGGGAAAATATCCAATGAATTCAATTGTGTTCATTGAATAAAGCGGTAAGGCGGGCTGTCGAAAATCCTGAGCTATGTCGAAGGACTAATCCGCTACTTGTTTATCCACCGACTTGTCGGGGTCTCCGAAGAGACGACCTAAAATGAATAATCAAAGCGTGTGGTAAGGGGATTAAGGCTCATTGGACGCCTTCTTGACGGTCGTTGGTAGCGGGCGAATAGGCTTTCCAGTTTGGAAATGGTCAATTGTAACTAGAGCTAGGATACGTTGGCTTAAAGACTTTTTCCTGATATGGAGGAGGTTCGGGATCCTCGGCTTCGTGCCTCTCATTGCCGTGACCAAGAGAAACGGGTTTCTGCTTCAAGGTAGTCCCAAACCGTCTCAGGGCTTCCCTGCGCAATTATCAATAAATGGGATTGGAAAAGGTTGTAAATTAATGTGGCCACCTAGGGATGTATGTGCAAGATAAGTGCCAACATTCAAATCCAAGTCTTCATGAAAAAGCTCGTTTCTATTTTTGCAGTGTTGGTGGTTGTGGTAGTTGTTCTGCTTTTCGTTTCCTCCAAAATCATTGGTTCCGGTATTAAGGCGGGGGTTGAGACCTTTGGTCCGGAAGTGACTCAGACAACAATAAATCTGGATTCCGTCGAGTTGTCTGCGTTTTCGGGAGCCGGTTCGATAAAAGGCCTCGTGGTGGGAAATCCTGAAGGCTTTAATACTCCGCACGCGATCAAACTCGATAGTTTTAGCATGAAATTGCAGCCCATTTCGGTTTTGTCAGACAAGATTGTCATTAACGAGATTATCATCGACGCACCTGAGTTCATATTTGAATCAGGACTGAACCCAACAAATAGCAACATCAGCGCGATTCTCGCGAATATCGAAGCTTTCGCGGGCGAAAGCGAAGCGGAAGCGGAAGCTGAAATTGAAGAGGGAGTTTCCTCCAAAAATGTGCAGATTGACATGCTTCGCATCACCGGTGGCAAGTTTAAGGTGTCGAACAAGTTACTCGGAGGACAGGCGCTTATGATTCCCTTGCCGGATATCGAATTAAAAGATATCGGAGCGGATGATGATGGGAATACGTTTGGTGAGACGATGAAGATTGTCTTCCAGGCGATTAATGAGGGGATCGTCTCCTCTGTCGGCCAGTCAGTGAGCGTGATTGGTGATCAGCTGAAGAACATTGGTGAGGGCTCTCAAAAGGTTTTGGGAGGATTGTTGAAAGGGCTCAAAGGTAAGATGGACGGCGATAACTAATTGAGGCGTACAGTTAGATCGTTTTGGTTTGCCCCTAAGTCGGTAGGGCTGGTGCTTGCCCTATGCCGCGTAGGCAACTCAAAATCAGCTAACGCATTTTTTGAAAAGTCGCAAAGGTAGGGCTCCACGGCCCGGCAAGCCGGGTAAATCGAGCGTCGCCAAGTCAAAAGCTCCAACGTATTTTGAGGTAGCGGGCGATCTCACTCATTCGCTGAAGCTACGGCGGCACAAACCGAGTGCCCCTCTAAAATAGAACAGGCATCCTGCATGTTTTACGATTTTGTTGTGCGTGTTCGGTGATAGCCCGCTAACTCAATTCGGAGAGCCCCGCGATGCTTCATGGTCACCGCTTCCAGCGTCTTTCCTTTTTCTTTAGCTCGACAGGCCCGGTTTGTATTACGCAGCCAACGACAGCAGTTGAACTGCGAAGTTTACTCCACCCTTCCGGATTAACCTTCCAGCGAAGAGAGGAAGCGGTGGGCGCAGTGACGATCGACTCCGAATCCATTCGGAAAGCGATATCACTCGTTGTGCTGCCTCGAGTTGCGTCTAGAGCCTCCCGATAGTCGTAGAAAAATCGTTCGGTGTCACCCTTTGGGTCGAGAATCCAAGTGATATGCTTTACCTGGTCAGCTAGGCTGGTTTCCAGCGGGTAGATTTCCGACACGCTTAAGCGAACGCCTTCTTCGTTGTGAAACACGCTCCCCTTAACGAGCACGAGTTTTTCATTCTCGAGGTTGTGCCCGTACTCGCCGAATGCGTCCGCGTAGCAATTCATCAGGACGGTGCCTTTGAGGGTTCCCACATTGAAAAAGGCCCAAGGCCGATTGTCCTTTCGGGCCAGTTTTTTGGTTACGCCCGATGCCACCCCGCAGATTTGAAACTCAACCCGGTCGCCGAGTTGGTCCATCTTGTCGATCTCGAAATTGGTAAGCGCTTCCGCGATTCCTTTGTAGTCGTCGAGTGGATGCCCGGAAACGTAGAACCCGAGCAGTTCCTTTTCGTATGTGAGCATCTCGTGCTGCGGAAACTGTTTGCTTATGTCGATTTCGCGTGGTCCATCGGCATCCCTATTTCCGTTTTGCGTGGTGTCTTCCTGCAAGATATCGAAAAACGAGTTTTGTCCGGCCTCTTTGTCCCGTTGGCGGGCGGCGGCGTAGTTGATCGCCTCTTCCAGCCGATGGAAGATGGCTCCGCGAGGCTCGAGCGAAAAGTCAAAGGCTCCGGTTTTTACGAGGCATTCCAGTACGCGGCGATTGACTGCTTTCGAATCCATGCGTTCAAGGAATTCATCGAAGTCCTGGAAGCTGCCGTTGGCTTCCCGCTCTTCAATGATTTTGATCGCGGCGGCATCGCCCACTCCTTTGATGGCCCCCAGTCCGAAGCGGATCGAACCGGGCCGTCCCTCCGCTGCATCTACGGGATCGTTCACCACGGGGGTGAACGATCGGAGTGAGGTGTTGATGTCGGGCGAAAGCACGCGAATGTCCATCGCCTCGGATTCGTCGATGAAGTGGGCGACTTTGTCAGCATTTCCTTGCTCGCTGGAAAGGACCGCCGCCATGAACTCTACTGGGTAATTCGCCTTTAGATACGCCGTCCGATAAGACAACATGGCGTAGGCCGCGGAGTGGGATTTGTTGAATCCGTAGGCCGCGAATTTCTCAAGGATAGTGAAAATGCCGAGTGCCATCTTGCGGCTCATTCCGTGCGTTTTTTCAGCACCCTCCACGAAGACTTCTTTTTGGGCTTCCATGACCGAAGCGATCTTTTTACCCATCGCTCGTCGCAAAATATCTGCGCCCCCCAGTGTATAGCCTGCGATGATACGGGCGGCTTCCATAACCTGTTCCTGGTAGACCATCACGCCGTACGTTTCGCCGACCAGTTCTTTGAGTAGCGGGTGTGGAATCTCGATCGTGCTCGCGTCTTTCTTGCCGCGAATGAACTGAGGGATGAATTGCATGGGACCGGGACGATAGAGGGCCACGAGAGCGATAATCTCTTCGAAGGACGACAATCCAATCTGTTTGCACAAAGATTGCATGCCAGTGGACTCCAACTGGAAGACTCCGACCGTTTTACCCTGATTCAAAATCTCGAAGGTCTTTTCGTCTTCGAGAGTGATCTTCTCGATGTCGAAATCGGCCATCTCGTCCAGTCGCCGGACACTGGTCTCGGCATCTGAAATAACGGTAAGCGTTTTGAGACCGAGGAAGTCCATCTTGAGCAGACCGAGATCTTCCGCCGGTCCCTTAGCGTATTGCGTGGTGAGGTCGCCTTCTTGCAGGGTGACGGGGACGAGGTTGTGGATGGGCTGGTCGCCGATGATGATACCGCAAGCGTGTTTGCCCGTGTTGCGGACCATTCCCTCGATAACGTAGCCTTGTTCGACGATCTTCTTGGCGACTGGGTTTCGGCCGATCTCGTCGCGAAGCTCCTTCGATTTCTTGACGGAATCTTCGAGAGAAATGTTGAGCTCGTCGGGGATCATCTTGGCGAGCTTGTCGGCTTCGGCGAAAGGAACGTCGTTCACCCGGGCCATGTCGCGAATGACCATTTTGGCCCCGAACGTTCCGTAGGTAATGATATTCGCAACGCTTTCGGCCCCGTACTTTTCTCGCACGAAATTAACCACGTCTTCGCGGCGACGCATGCAGAAGTCGATGTCGAAGTCGGGAGGGGATACCCGTTCCAGATTGAGCATGCGCTCGAAGAGAAGCCCGAACCTCAACGGATCGATGTCAGTAATTTTCAATACGTAGGCAACGATGCAACCTGCGCCCGATCCGCGGCCCGGTCCTACGGGAATGCCCTCGTTACGGGCGAAGTTGATGAAGTCCCAGACAATCAAAAAGTAGTCGATGAAGCCGGTACCGGCGATGATTGCGATCTGGTATTCGAGCTGATTACAAAGGAAGTCGGCGAAATCTTCCCTTAGACCCTCCTTGGGCGTGTAGGCAGTGCGATTGTCGTAGTCGACGCCGTAGCGTTCGAGGAGGCCACGCTTGCAGAGTTCCAACAGGAGGGTGCCGTTTGCTTTGAGCTCCTTCCGCTGCTCCTTGTCGAGCTTGCAGACTTCGTCTTTTCCGTCCTGCTGATTGACCTTCGTCTTTTCGACTTCGTAAATGTCGAGTATGCGGTCAAACGTGTCGGGGTCTTGCTTGAATGACCTCAGTTCGACTGGTGCTTCGAAGACCGGATAGTGGTTCTCGTCGAAGGGTATCTTGAGATCGCACATCTCGGCCACGTAGACCGTATTGTCGAGCGTCTCAGGCACTTCCTTGAAAATTTCGTACATCTCCTCCCGGCTCTTCATGTAGAATTCCTGAGAGGGATACTTCATCCGGTTGGGATCGGAAATCATCTTTCCAGTCTGGATACAGAGCAAGGCGTCGTGCGGGTCCGAGTCTTCCTTGTAAACGTAGTGAGAGTCGTTGGCGCAGATGGCTTTCAAGTCGAACTCTTTGGCGAGTTTCAGAAGTCCTGGAATAATACGCCGCTGGACCGGCATGCCGTGGTCCTGCAGCTCGATGAAATAGTTCTCCTTCCCGAAAATATCGACGAAGTCAGCCGTAACGCGGCGCGCATTCGCTTCGTCGCCATAAATCAGATACTGGGCCGCGACTCCATTGATGCAGCCGCTGAAGCCGATCAGACCTTTCGAGTATTGAGCAAGCTTTTCAATATCAGTACGCGGCTTGTAGTACACGCCATTGAGGTGGGCATCCGAGACGAGGTTGCAGAGGTTTTGATAACCTTCGAAATCCTTGGCGATGACCCCTTTGTGGTGGATCTGGAATTTGGGAAAATCCTCAGGGGAGGGGACGTAGTCCTCGGGGATGTCGCCAATGTCGTCGGTCCGTTTACGTTCTCGACGCGGCCGCTCGTTTTGCTTGTGGTCGTTGACGTAGTAGAGTTCGCATCCGATGAGCGGCTTGATATCCCCCTTCTTGCAGGAGCGGTAGAAGTCGATAGCCCCGAAAAGGTTGCCGTGGTCGGTCATGGCCAAGGCCGGCATGCCCAGCTCCTTCGCTCGAGCCGCCGCCCGAGCGGGCTTCGCGCACCCGTCAAGGAGAGAGTAGTGCGTGTGATTGTGAAGATGAA
This sequence comes from Candidatus Pelagisphaera phototrophica, assembly GCF_014529625.1. Taxonomy (GTDB): domain Bacteria; phylum Verrucomicrobiota; class Verrucomicrobiia; order Opitutales; family Opitutaceae; genus Pelagisphaera; species Pelagisphaera phototrophica. Next base: position 3,416,127 of record NZ_CP076039.1, on the reverse strand, counting down.
CAAACGGACCGGACGCAGACATGGGAAGACAGTCAAGACAGGTTCCTCATCAATTCAAAGCAAAGAAGTGCTGATTTGCTCGCAAGTTGTTGAAGGGTTATTCGACGGTTGTTCACATAGGTGGACTTGCAATCGTTAAAAATGAAAAGAATAATTTTCGATTGCGATGTGCAGGGTCTAAAGCATTGGTAGCAACACGGTTTTTGGCAGTGCCTTTATGTTGGAGTCATCCGATTCAACCCTTGCATTTCGAAGGAAGGAATCCAGTGTGATTGGGGTGAAATCGACCTTTTTCTATCGGTTCCTGTTTACCATTTTGCTTTTTTCTCGAGTCGACGCTTCGGAGCAACCCAACATTTTGGTTTTCCTCGTGGACGATATGGGTGTTATGGATACGTCTGTAGCATTTCTGGCGGATGAAAAGGGGCGGCCAGAGCGGCATCCTTTCAACGATTTCTACCGGACGCCGAACATGGAACGCCTGGCGAGGCAGGGGATTCGGTTTCGCCAGTTTTACGCCAACAGCGTTTGCTCGCCTTCGCGGGTTTCTCTGATGACGGGTCAAACTTCGGCCAAACATCGTTCGACTCAATTCATAAGTCCAACCGCCAACAATGCCGGTGAGTATGGACCCAAGGGCTGGCAGTGGGAGGGTATCGTTCCGGGTGCGACAACGCTTCCGGCCTTGCTCCAGGAAGGGGGCTACCGGACGATCCATGTTGGAAAAGCACATTTCGGCCCTGTAGATTCGTTTGGCTCGTTGCCCGAGAATTTCGGGTTTGATGTTAACATCGCCGGCTGTGCGTATGGTCGCCCAGGCAGTTACTATGGAAAGGATCACTTTGGAGGCAAAAATGGGAACGGCACGCGAGCGGTTCCAGGATTAGAAAAGTATCATGGAGAGGAGATTCATTTAACGGAGGTACTGACTTTGGAGATGAATGAGGCGATTAGTGGGGCAGTCGAAGACGAAGAGCCGTTTTTCGCCTACATGTCCCACTACGCGGTTCATGGTCCGTTTCAGTCAGACGATCGGTTCGCGGCGTATTACGAGGACTCGGGTTTGAAAGCTCCCGCGAAAGCGTTTGCCACAATGATTGAAGGGATGGACAAGTCGTTGGGGGATATTCTCGATCAGCTGGAAAATTTAGGGGTAGCCGAGAGCACTCTCGTTCTATTTCTGGGAGACAATGGGTCGGATGCGCCAAGAGGAGATGCTCATGCCGTTTCGAGTGCGGCGCCGCTTCGGGGAAAGAAAGCCACGCACTACGAAGGAGGGATGCGGGTTCCTTTTATCGCATCCTGGGCGAAGCGGAATTCTGAATCGAAGTTGCAAAAGCAGTTGGCGATTCCGAATGATAAGCTTTCCGACCAAGTAGGAACGGTCTACGATCTATTCCCAACGATTCTCAGTGTTGCCGGAATCAGGCAGGGTTCGCGCGTGGATGGCGTGGATCTCTCCTCAATGCTTAGAGGAAAACGATCCAGACGATTACCTGAGTTTCTGATGCACTTTCCGCATAAGCACCGGAGTAGCTATTTCACCTCGTATCGTTTGGGAGACTGGAAACTGGTTTACCATTATCACAAAATAGGGGAGGAGCGTTATGAGCTGTTCAACCTCGAAGATGACTTGGACGAATCGGATAACCGAGCGTTCAGCGATCCGAACCGGCTTCAGTTGATGGTGCGAGCAATGGGAAAGGCTCTGGAAGAAGCGGATGCCCAGTACGTGACGTCACTGGAAGATCCGAGCCAAGTTCTCCGACCGGAGTAGGGCGAGAGTTCAGTTGGTTATGTTAGAGGATGATGCTTGTATAGAATAGTCCCGATTCGGAGGGGAGTGTGCTTAGGCTTCGATACGTAAAAGGGCGCCAGAAAACAGTTGACGAAGAGGGAAATAGGCGTCTTCTTACGCGTTTTTCTCTGAAAACAGATGGCAATCGAAGTTAAAATCCGCAAAGGCGAGCCCGTAGAACGTGCGCTGCGTCGACTTAAGAAAAAGCTTGACCGTGAAGGCGTCATTAAAGACGTGCGAGGCAACCGCTATTTTGAAAAGCCTTCGGCGACGAAACGTCGCCAGACCAAGGTTGCGAAGTTTAACGACATGCTTCGCCACAAGTGGGACAACTAAGCTGCCAAGGCTCATGGTTTAAGGAGTAAGGCTGAAAATCACCTCTCCTTGCGATTCTAACTTCCTCTGAAATTGAGGGAGTTATTTGTGTCTGGAGGGGAGTTGGCATGGGTATTTGATCCCTGCTACTTTTCTGAAACAATATCTATTAGCTCGGTGATCCACTTGCGATGGGGGCCGGTGAAGGTAAGTGAAGCGATTGAATCGGGAGTGGCCCAAAGCAAGTGATCGGGCAGGTCGCCATTGAAGGCCTTTTCCGCGGAAATTTCGTGGAAACGCTCGGTTATTCGGTATTTGGTGATGGAGCGTTGGCGTACGATTAGTGGGCTCGTTTTCGGGGTTTTTAGATTGAGCACTTCGAGCGAGGGTATCTCGTGCAGGCCCTTCATGCGGCTCGCGGTTTGTGGAATTCGGTATACGAGAACTCCTTTGGGACTTACGATCCAAGCACGCTCAACGGTTTGTTTAACGGCCTTTGTTTTGTTGAAGCGAGGAATTTTGGTTTCGATGCCCTGGGCTCTGGCTTGGCAGAGTGACCGTACGGGGCAGAGAAGGCACTGTGGCTTTTGATTTTGGCAGAGTGTAGCCCCGAGTTCCATCATGGCTTGATTATGGTCGCCCGGCCGAGCGTGATTGAGAAGGGCGGTGGCCAGCGACTGGTAGGTTTTGGCAGCGTCGGTGGTGGTCCTGTATTCGGAGCGATCCCCAATCAAACGCGATAGAATCCGGACCACGTTGCCATCGACCACGGCACTAGGATCGGAAAAGGCGATGCTGCAAACTGCGGCAGCGGCGTAGGGGCCGATGCCGGGGAGGGCGAGCCAGCTTTTGGCGTCGGTCGGAATCGAATCGAGATCCGAAACGATCCTGGCCAGTTTGTGAAGGTTTCGGGCTCGCGAGTAGTAGCCGAGACCCTCCCACTGCTTAACAACGGCCTCTTCGCTGGTGGATGCGAGCGCTTCGAAACCGGGGAAGACTTGGAGCCAGTTGTGGAAGTAGGGCAAAACCGTTTTCACCTGAGTTTGCTGGAGCATGAACTCGGAAACCACCGTTTTGTAGAGGCTCGGACGCGAGCGCCAGGGCAGGTCGCGAGCGCTTTGATCGTACCAATCGATTAGTTGAGCCCGAAAGTCTGCGGCTTTGGCTACGAGGGAGGAGTCGTTCATGCGGATGTCGATTTGCTGGGGAAACAGAGCTTTCGAGGGAATCTAGCCAAATGAGGATGGGTCTTTATTTTGGTTGATAGGAAGGACGGGGAAGCTAGCGTTTGAGGCACCTTGGCTAAACGCAAAAAGAAAATCGATATTCCCGAAGAGCCGAAAAAAAAGACGCTCTACACGAAAAAGCTCTCTGATGAGCAAATGGAAAAACTGGAAGGCGTTTGCGCAATGAAGAACTGGGAGGCGTATGAGGTGGAGTATGCCCGTTTCGCGTTTAAGGGTGAAAAAGTGAACGTGGTCGCCTACAACAGCGGAAAGCTGGTGGTGCAGGGCAAGGAGATGGAGGATTTTGTCATCAACATTCTCGAGCCTGAGGTACTCGGAGAAGCCCGGTACGGATATGACGAGATATATCATCCGGAATGGTTCGAACTGCACGCGGGGATGGACGAGAGCGGCAAGGGGGACTTGTTCGGACCGGTCATTACCGCTTGTGTCATCGCGGATAAGCCGCAAATCGACGAATGGGTGAAAGATGGAATCCGGGACTCCAAGAAAATCACGGACGGTCGTATCCTCAAATTGGATAAGATTATCCGGGAAACCAAAGGCATCGCCGTCGAAACCTGCTTTTGCGGAATGCGGAAGTACAATGAGCTCATGAGTAAGCCGCGGGCCAACCTCAACCTGCTTCTCGCCTGGCAGCATGCGAAAAGCCTGACCGCCGCTCTCAAAAGAAAACGGGCCCCTTGGGGTATGCTCGACCAGTTCAGCAAGCAGGATCTGGTGGGTCGTTATTTTAAGGACTCGAAATTTGATCTGCGCATGCAGACTAAGGCGGAAGAGGACCCCGTGGTCGCGGCGGCTTCTGTCGTCGCTCGTGCGGAGTACGTTCGTTACATGGGTTCCCTTTCCAAGCGATTTGGAGAGAATCTGATCAAAGGAGCTAGTGGGGAAACGAAAAAACAGGCTACCCAAATTCTCGAGCGGTTTGGTCCAGATTCTTTTTGCGAATTTGCTAAGCTCCATTTCCGCACGGCTTACGAAGTGGTATCTGATGCGGGGATGTTAGACAAGTTGCCATTGAAACCTCCGCCGGCTAAAAAGGAATGGCGAAAGTAATGATGGATAGCCGTACTTTTAAAATCTTAGAGAGTGCCTAGTAATTCGATATTTCTGTTTTTAGTTGATCGTAGGAGTCCCGACATATCGGGGGGACATTTCTTTTCTATCTGGTTCAGGTCTACTCCATGGCGGGACAAACCCGCTCCTCTACTGGCTTATGGGACGCTTAATGAGAAAATAGCTCAAGGTATGTGCTGCGGCGAAGGGCAGATAGGGCAATGAAATCGAAGAGGCTGAGAGCATTCGATAGAGCTCGAATGAAAGGGCTGTCTGGTTTGATTGGAGTTGATGAAGCGGGACGCGGTGCGCTTGCGGGGCCGGTAGTGGCGGCTGCGGTTGCGGCCCGTAGCGATTTTTACGATACAGAATGGTGTAAGCGGAATGCTTCGCGTATCAACGACTCCAAGCTGTTAAGTAAAGAGGACCGAGAGGCTCTCTATGAGAAATTACGTTGGCTAGAGCGAAGCCAGCGCGTTTGGATCGGTGTAGGCTGGGGTACAGTGGAGGAAATTGAGGATCTCAACATTCTCGGGGCGACTCAAGTGGCGATGCGCCGAGCGGTTGAGCAAGTTTTTTCAAGTGCTCGAATCTCACCGCATGAGCCCGATCCGCTTTTTGAGGCGACTACCGTTGCCGAGACAAACGAAAGCACGTTGGCGCACTGGCAGATATTTGTGGATGGTAAGCCGATGAAAAAGATGGGCTACCCCCATCGGGCATTTGTGCAAGGGGATTCGAGATCTCTCTGTATCGCCATGGCCTCTATTATCGCTAAAGTGGCTAGAGACCGAACCATGCTGGCATTGGATTGTGAATACCCTCACTATGATTTTGGATCTAGTAAAGGCTATGCGACCCCGTTGCACCGGGAGGCGATTAAAAGCCTAGGCCCCACACCGATCCACCGTTCGCTCTTTCTGCGCAAGATCCTCGAGGAAGATCCAAATGACGACCAAAGTGAATTTGGTTTCGGATAGAGTCCCACCTCCCATTGGATTTGCTTTTTCAATAGGGCCAAAAAGCTTTAGAGTCTTCTAAAGCTTTTTGGCCTTATAGAATGAAAGGTGTGCTTGGGTTTGGGTAGTAAAAAACTCTCGAGCGGTTAGGCTGAGGGAAGGTGGAAAATGGGTTTAGGAAGTATGAGCTAGCTATTCTCTTCCTTTTCTTGCTTCAGTTTTTTCTGGTGTGCGAGCGTCACCTTGAACATCTGCAAGCAAAGCCAGAAGGTAGCGGCCGCGGGTAGGGCTGTAAAGCCAGCCCAGAAGAATACCGTCCCTGGTTCGTAGCTCATTACATGAGGGCGAAACCAGATGGTGAAGAGAAACCATGCGATGAAGGTGAGCCCGGCATCAATGATGGTAGATTGGGCAGTTACTTTGTATCCGCTATCAAGTTTTGACATTACGTGCGGTTTCTAGGCGTTTGTCAGCTTCTGTCGAACCAATTTTCGAGGAAAACCTCCAAGTTGCTTTCGCCGTTCGCATCTATTTTACTGAACCAGGCCCGAATGGGGTGTTTCACGCATGAAGTTTGCGGAGATCCGCGTGAAATTCGGTATGCATCACGGATTGTTTTTAACCGCCGCGTTTGATAAACTATGGGCACAGTCGAGATCGCAAGAAAACGACAAACAAATTTCAGGCAAAGCGAGAAAAACACAATTTGACTTTAGTTCTAAAACTGAGTCGTTGCTGGGCCTGGCGGATGTGGGACCGCCGGGTCTTCGTCGTTTCTGGACCCGACGCTCGGAGAGAATCCACGATTTTGTAGCGGGAAAAGACTGGAAAAGTCGGCCGGTTCATAAGCTTGTCAGCGTATCTCCTAGCGGCATAATCATGAACCTTATAAGGCTCAAAATAATTGATTTTAAGTGACGTTTCTTATCAATCGGGGTTGACCTTGGAACGGGCTTTCGTCGAGTTGGGGTTGCGGGCTGTTAAGGTGCGGTGCCTATCTTTACTCGGTAGGCTATCCAGGAGGTGAAAGCGTCAAAGGGCGGCGAAACGGCTGCCTTTTCCCTTAGTAAAGAGGGACGAGACTTCGCGAATGAATCGAGGCTGCTCTTGGCCTTCAGGGAGCGATTCCGTATCGCGAAGTGACCTAAATCTTATAGCGGATTAGTCAGTTAGTGATTGAGTGGCTAGATGGTAGCCTCTCAGGCCAAGCCCAGCGATTACACCTTTCGAAACCGCGCCTGTATGGGAATGGTGGCGAAAGCGCTCGCGAGCGTGGATGTTGCTGATGTGAACTTCGATGGTTGGAATCTTGGAGCCGCTAATGGCGTCGCGTAGGGCGATACTTGTATGCGAGTACGCGCCCGGATTGAAAACGATTCCATCGCTACCGCTTTCAGCCAGGGTGGAAATCTTGTCGACGAGGTCTCCCTCATGGTTGGATTGATAAAATTCGAATTCAACGTCTGAAAACGCATCCCTCAGGCTATTAGCCAAGTCGTCCAATGTATCGGTGCCATAAATCTCGGGATCTCGTTTTCCGAGGCGATCGAGATTCGGGCCATTCAAAACAGCGATTCGTTTCATAGATTTACTTATTAGCTAGTTGCTCGCGAATTGCACGAATTTTCACAGGGTCGGGTTGGGTTGGGTGTCAAAGTCGGTAGCGAGTTAGAGGGGGCAGTCGGTTTTTATGAACTGATAGGGGAGGTCGAATTTCGCGGCGGCCTCTTTGGCGAGCGATTCAACGCCAAAGGTTTCGGTCGCGTAATGACCGCACACGTAAAGGTTGAGTTTCGCTTCTTGGGCAATGGTGAAAAAGTGTTGCTTGAGTTCGCCCGTGATCAAGGTGTCAGCGCCCGTAGCTTTAACTTGGTCAACCACACTACTTCCGCTACCCGTCACAATACAGATTTTTTCTGGATTGGCGGAGCCGTATTCAATGGATGCGATGTGATCTCCAAAAGTTCTTTCAAGCGAATTACGCAGCGCTTCGCGATCTTTGGACCAATCGCAGACCAACCCCAAATCAGTTCCCTCGTAGGGAAGAAAGGTGCCCTGCTGAGTGGCTCCAATCGCATGGGCCAGTCCTGCAGCATTTCCAATTTCGAGATGAGCGTCGAGAGGCAGGTGGCAGGCGTAGACGGCAAGGTTTCCCTCGATGAGCGATTTGTACTTTTCGTACTCTGGGCCAACGATCCGGCATGACCCGTTCCAGAACATCCCGTGGTGGACTATGAGAAACTCGATCCCCGCTTCTATGGCTGATTGAAAGGGAAGAAGTCCTGAGTCTACCGCAGCCCCGATTTTCGATACGGTGCCGTTGTTCGTAAACTGAAGGCCGTTTAGGGCTTCTCGGAAGTCGACCACTTCATGCGTTCGGGCACGTTGATCGCAAAACGATACAATCTCTTGGAGCTGAGCCATAAGAGAAATAATTTTGGCGAATTGCCAATAGTCGATCTTTTAGCCAATCTGGGATTGAAGTTTAACCAATCTTAAGAAGGTTTTAAAAGAAATCATGTTGCCTGAAGGTTCAGACAAGTCGGCGAGTAGTATCGCGGGGTCGCTAATGTTAGCGCATCCGCAATTGAAAGATCCCAATTTCATGCGAAGCGTGATTCTGATGACAGCCCATGAAGAGGAAGGCTCGCTAGGCGTCGTTGTGAACAAGGCGTCCGGTATGGTGCTGGGAGAGATTGACGCGGCCTTTGCGGATTTTGGGCTCGAACAGGTACCTTTGTACATCGGGGGGCCTGTTTCCAGTGACCAAGTATTGTTGGCAGCATGGAAATCGGATCAAAATTTTGTTGGGTTTCAGCTGTTTTTCGGTCTCGATCCAGCGTCAGCAAAGGCCAAGCTAGAAGAAGATCCCCTATTGAGCATTCGAGCGTTTCGCGGTTATGCGGGCTGGGGAGAGGGTGAGTTGGAGAGTGAACTTTCGGGCAATGCCTGGATTGTTTCCGAAATGGATGGTGCTGCTCTTTCTGAACTAGAGGGGGATTCTCTTTGGCGTCATGTTATCATGAAGACTAACTTAGAGCTCGGTCTGATGTCGCTCGCCCCCGATTGCCCTGAGGAGAATTAGAAGATTTTAGGCGATTTGGTGGGCAAACGTTTATGACTTTTTGGCGAAAGTGTTGTTGACAGGGGTGTCGGCGAAGTATCTCTTATCGCCCCTTATGAAAGTAGTCTCATCGCTTAAGTCTGCGAAAGCACGCCATCCGAACTGCCAAGTGGTACGTCGCAAGGGCCGCGTTTACGTGATCTGCAAAACGAATCCTCGCTTCAAGGCGCGGCAGGGCTAAATCCAATTTATTCAAAATCGTGAAACAGGACATACATCCGGATTATCACCCAACTGTTTTTATCGACGTATCTACAGGGAAGAAATTCCTGACTCGTTCGACTATCAAGACTGGGCAAACCGAAACGATCGACGGCGTCGAGCACGTCAAAGTGATTCGCGATGTGACCATGGACTCACACCCAGTGTATACGGGTGAAAAGCGCTTCGTTGATACTGCGGGTCGCGTAGAGAAGTTCCAAAACAAGTTTCGTCGCCGCCGGGCGTAATGCTTTTAACAAGCTACGTCAGGTGACATTGAATATCGGAGATATTCGAATGGGATAAATTTCAGGGCAAAATGAGTACAACTGACTCGTTTTGCCCTTTTTATTTACAACTACAGAATTTCATTATCAGGGTTAGCGATGGAAAATGAAGACATCGGTCTCAAGGTGCCGAACATCTTACTCCCGGCCAAGGGAGTCGACTTAAGTAAGTGGGCGGTGGTTGCCTGTGACCAATACACCTCGCAGCCGAAGTATTGGGAAAGCCTCAAAAACCTGGTGGAGGGGGGTCCCTCTACGTTGAACGCGGTCTTTCCAGAGGTTTATCTGGAAGTGGGTGATGGGCAGGAGCGTATTGAAAGCATCAATGGAACAATGGATGCCTACTTAGAAGAGGGTGTGCTAGAAGATTTGGGTCCTGGTTTTGTGCTGTTAGATCGTAGGACAAGCCATGTCGCATCCCGTAAGGGTCTCGTGGTTGCCTTGGATTTGGAGAAATACCACTACAAGGTTGGTTCGCAAAGCCTGATTAGGGCAACTGAGGGAACGATCGAGGATCGACTCCCGCCACGGGTCAAGATTCGCAAAAACGCCAAGATCGAGCTGCCTCACATTATGGTCCTCATTGACGATCCGGATCGGACGGTGATCGAGCCTCTTTTTGGAAAGGAGCTGGAATCTCTTTACGATTTTGAGCTCAACAGTGGAGGAGGGCACCTTAAAGGCTGGCGAGTGGATTCCAAAGAAGATATCGATTCGGTGTACGAGTCGTTGGGATTACTGAGCGAGCAAACTGTTTTCGACCAGAAGTATGGCGTATCGGGAAAAGGAGTGATGCTTTTTGCGATGGGAGACGGAAATCACTCCTTAGCCACGGCGAAGAATATTTGGGAAGACTTAAAATCTCAGGCGGACGATCCGTCTGACGTAATGGACCACCCTGCTCGTTACGCTCTAGTCGAACTAGTGAACGTACACGATGAAGGATTGGAATTCGAGCCGATCCATCGCGTAATTTTCAATATTGATATCGAAGATTTGCTGAAAGAGTTGGAGGCCTTTTTCAGCGAGGAAGGATCCTCCATGGCTTTGGAAAAATTCGAGACCTTCGAAGCCGTGCAGGACCGGATTGCGAACTTGGGCGAATCGGATGAAGAGCATCGAATTGCTTTTGTGGCGAGGTCGGGGTTTGGCCTCATTCGGCTGAGCAATCCAAAGCGAAATTTAGAAGTGGGTAGTCTACAGGCCTTCATCGACAAGTATGTCGAAGGCAAAGAATCCGTTTTGGATTATATTCATGGTGACGACGTAGTTATCGATCTTGGGTCCAAGCCCGGCAATATTGGCTTTTTTCTGCCGACGATCGGTAAAAGCGCTTTGTTTAAAACGGTGGTTCTGGACGGCGCTCTGCCGCGGAAGACCTTCTCTATGGGAGAGGCGGACGAGAAACGTTACTATCTCGAAGCCCGTCGGATACAGTAGCGTCGCACAATATAGGATTCCAGAAATCTCAATATGGGGCCATTAGCTAATTGGATCGCAGCATCACGACCGAAGACGCTTCCGGCCGCAATTGCTCCGGTGTTGGTTGGTTCGGCGGAGGCCGCTCGCCAGAACGACATTGAGACTTGGCCTGTGTTTACTTGCCTCGTCTTTGCGTTGCTGATCCAAATAGCCACCAATATGGCGAACGACTATTTTGACTATATCCGAGGAGCGGATACAGAAGAAAGGATAGGACCGGAAAGGCTTGTTTCGAGTGGCAGAATCCTGCCCAAAGCGATGATTAGGGTAGCGGTTGGATTGTTTGCCCTAGCGTTTTTCGTAGGTCTTACCATGGTTAGCTACCGAGGCGGTGAAATGCTGATTGTTGGCATTCTTGCAATTGTATTTGGGTACGGTTATACTGGTGGTCCCTATCCGCTTGCATACCATGGTCTGGGTGACGTGTTTGTTGTGCTCTTTTTCGGAATCGTGGCAACGGTTGGAACCTATTACGTGATTGTGGGAGATGTTACGTCTTCTGCTTTTCTCTTGGGACTGCCTTTGGGGTTACTGGCCAACAACATTCTTGTTGTTAATAACTACCGGGACTTAGAAACGGATGAAACTGCGGGTAAGCGTACGCTCGCAGTGCGATTCGGTAGAAGTTTCGCGCGAAGACAGTATCTGTGGCAGCTTGTGGCTGCATTTCTCTGTGTTAGTATCTATCTGGGTATGACACAGAATTTTTGGGCAGCCCTTGTTTTCTTGATGATTCCAGTTGGAGCAGGATTGGTGGTTGCCTTACGAAAGACAGAAGGAGTCGCATTGAATCAGCTTTTGGGAAAAACCGCCAGATTGTTGCTTTTATTTAGTATTCTTCTAGCAGGAGGGATCTTTATTTCAGCCATTGGCAACTGAGATTCTCTACTAGCCTGTATACAAAAAAGCCTTCCTGAATTAGGAAGGCTTGAAATAGAAAACCTGGAAAAAACCGCTTATGCGTGAGCTTCGAGCTTAGCCTTGAGATCATCTTTTCCCACCATGCCGACAAACTGGTCGGCGAGTGAGCCGTTCTTGAACAATAGAAGCGTAGGGATTGCGCGAATATTGTACTCGGCTGCAATGGCGCTGTTCTCGTCGACATTAACCTTTGTGATTTGAACTTTTCCATCCAGCTCTCCTGAGAGTTCCTCTAGGATGGGAGCGATCGCCTTGCACGGTCCGCACCATGGCGCCCAAAAATCGACGAGTACCGGCACGGCAGCAGAGCTGATCGTGTCTTTAAAGTTCTGTTCGTTCAGTGTAGTGATTGCTGACATGGTATTATAGCGTTTTGAAAATCATTAAAGCAAAACTGATGGAAATGGCTGCGCACAACAAAGCGCGTAGTGCCGAAAGCTTACTTTTGCTGGCGTTATTTATGGAGTACTCCTCCAGCAATGTCAATGAGCTGCCATCGGATCCGCTTGAGAGCACAACCTCGTCGCTTCCTTCTTCGGTCTCAACGAATAGCGTTTCGTTTGCCTGGCTGTGATCTAGCGTGAGTTTACGCTCAGTCGTTTCGCTATTTGATGGTTGGTTTGGGTCGGACATATCGTATCAACCTTCTTTCGGGCCCTAGGCAGGACTGTTCTTCTGGATAAGATCCGAAAGGTGTTGGGGTTCAATAGTGCGGAGGGTCTCTCCCTTGTTCTTGATGTCCTCGAAGGTTTTAATGACGGTTTCGGTCATTCGTTCGTGGGTGTCCTGCGAACCTCCAACGATGGAAAACTCCTCGGCTTGAGTGATTCTTTTATGGCCGTCGTCGTTGTCTAATCCGAATCCTAAAAGGTGGGCACGCTGTACATCTTTATTTTGCACAGTTTTACACTGATTCAATTGGAGCTCGTTTCAAGCTCGTTTTCCAATCCGGCATCAGCCGATGTCTCGGACTGCGGTGATTGGACACGGTACACTTGGAAATCGGAGAAGGACTGGTTTTGGACAATTGTAAGTCGCTTTAGTCGAACCAGTTCAAGAATCGCGATGAAGGTGACCACGAGCAGTTTCAGGCTGCACTTACCCGGAAAAAGGGCAGAAAACTCGAAGGAGGGCTCGGATTCCATTTTCTCGATGAGCATCTCCATTTGATCCACCACAGTGAGAGCGTCGTCCTGGATCTCTCCTAAAATGAGCTTTTCCGAAAGCCTTCTCAGAACAATATTGTAAGAGTTCCAGACGGAAATCTTGTCCTCTGGCTTTAGAGGCCGAACCGGGCCTTCCGCCTTGCCCACAGCGCTGTAGTCTCGGGTGAGTCGCAGTGCGGCATGATCTGAAAGCTCATCAAGTTTGTCCGCTGCCTCTTTGAACTTCTTGTACTCGAGTAGCTGGTGAACAAGTTCCCAACGAGGATCTAGATTCTCATCATCATCGTCGTCAGAGACTGAACGCTGGTGTTTTGGCAAGAGGAGGCGGCTTTTGATCTCCATTAGTGTCGCCGCCATAACGAAGAAGTCACCGGCGATCTCCAGTTTCACCTCTTGGAGGCTGTTGAGCACATCCAGGTACTGATCGAGTACGATTTCGATTGGGATGTCGTAGATGTCGATCTCGTGCTTTCGGATTAAGAAAAGCAAGAGGTCTAGGGGACCTTCAAAAACGGACAACTTTATTCTAGGATCAATCTCTGCGACCACGAAAATAGTTCAGTTTTGATCGAACCAAACTAGCAATGACAAAAGTCGAATTGTGAATAAGTTAGCGGATTGAGCGCTATTTCACTTATTTGTTCGCCGGAATACACCCGGCGAAGATGAGCGTTTGAAAGAAACGACGTAGAGGCCATCGCCATTAAAGTCCTTCGGGAAGACCGTAACGCCGCGTCCATTCTCGGAGAGTCCGAACTTACCGGCGATTGGGCTGTGTTCGAATTCGGAATGGTTTTCAAGGAATCGTCGGGCCACCTCTTGGTTCTCAAATCGGGAAAGCGAACAAGTGCAATAAACTAGTAGGCCGTTTGATTTCACAAGTGCCGCATGCTCGCTGAGCAAGGCAAACTGCTTTTCCGCTGCGTCCATGACATCCTTCTCGTTTGTCTGGCGCATCAGGTACGGGTGGCGGCGCCAGGTTCCAGAACCCGAGCAAGGAGCGTCGACAAGGACTCTATTGAAGCGTCTACCGGTCGGTAATTGCCTAACTACAGAAATATTGTGAAATCCCGCTCGCTTAGACCTTTGGATCAGTTCGTCCAGCGCTCTAGGGCGGGGATCGTAGGCGAACACTCGGCCTTTCGAGCCCACTAGCTGTGCCAATTGTAGTGATTTTCCACCTGCACCCGCGCAGGCGTCGAACCAATCCCCAGTGGGTTCGGGATCGATGAGGTGAAGTAGTATTTGAGAACTGATATCCTGTATCTCAATATTTCCATTCTTATAGTCGTCACAGTTTTGGACCGGAAAGTCGGGAGGGCAGCGAATCGCATCAGGAACTGTTTCGTGCACGGTAGGATGTTGAGCACTTTGGGGAAGCCCGTCACTCAGATGGGTCGCGATGGACTCGCGGTCTCCCTTTTGTACGCGTATCCAAAGGGGAGGACGGGAAAACAGAGCAAGTAAATCTTCGACGTCGAGTTCACGGAACAAGTGCCTTGAAAACCAGCTTGGAATGAGCGAGGAGAGTTCATTGTCGGACCTTCCAATGATTCGATGACGAGCTGTTTCAGAGGACTCAACGGGTAAGGATGGGTCTATTGTAGAATACAGCTTTGCAATATCTGGAGTTGAGGTAGCCAACGATATCAGTGTATCCATAAATTCGTTCGCTGAATCCGCTAGAGCTTCCAGCCAAGGCTGATACCTTAGGTAGGTGTAGATCAACTCGCGGTACAATCTCCGGTCTCTCGAACCGAATTGGCTGCGATCTCTAAAATACCGATTGAGGTTTCGAGGAAAATTCTTTCCTAGGTTTTGCAGGGCCGGAAGCGTTTGAATGAGTTCGAACAGTATCCGTCGCTGATTAGCGGAACGGCGGGTTTGGATATCGTTATGGTCCATCCGGTCCCGGTATTGTCACTGGTTTTAGCAACTTATTCGTCGAAAAGGTCGATTCCGATACGCACTCCAAAATCACTCTCCCGACGGTTTCCTTCGTAGAATCGCAGTTCGTATTTGATTCCGTATTTTTCCAGGGCACGCTGCATAAATCCAATGCGCTGCTCGTAGTAGGTATCCGATTTCTGGTCGAATTTTGCGACGGCATACAATTTTAAATTCTCGTTTAGGCTGTATTCGCAGAAAGCAAAATATTGTTCGATATGGCTCCTTAGAAAGTGGTTTCCGAATCCGACCTTCCAATAGCCGGGATCCGTAATGGCGACGCTTGTATTCAATTCCCGGGTAAAGCTGTCTTCGATGCTGTACCGGGAAAAAAAGTCTAGCTCAAGCCAGGGAGCTGGGGTGATTTCAATGTCGGACACAAAGTCGGAGAAATCCTTTCCTTGGTTGAAGTCGTCCACAAGGTAGTCGATCGCAAAATCGAGTCTTGCTAGGTCGCGAGAGCCGTATTCCTCGTCTTTGGTCTGGATCCGATTGCGAAATTCTACCCGCGTTATTTGGTGTTCACCGATGGAGTCGATATCTCGGCGATCCTCCAGATCGATCGGAGTCAAGTAATTGGAAAAGGCTGGGATGTCAAAAGTGGCATTCGCAGTATTGCTATCGAGATCTGGGGCGTAGCGGTAGGAAATGACGGGTTCGAAAATATGCCGAATACCGTCGATATTCCAGACCTCGTTCTTGAATTCCCTTTGACTGTAGGCGGTGAATTTCAAATCGAATCCTAGATCACCATATCCACGTGTTCCCTCTTTCATTGATGGCCGTGGAAGAGCATGCGTGTAGTCGTCGAAAATCGATAGGGGCGTCAGGCGATAGGGAGAGAATAGACCAAAGTCACTGGCCTCGGTCCCTACCATGTTGTCAAAGTAGTGAATCGCTTTGACCCCAGCTTTTGTGGTTAGAGTGACCCCTGATTTTAGCGGTCGAGTGTGTCGAAAGCCGTAATAAGCGTCTACCCGGTCGGCTCCGCTCTTAATCGGGAACTCACTGAGCCTGTCGTTGCGGAGTTTGGCGAAGGAAATGCTACCGCTGTGGGTGAGCCCTTTGGCAATTTGAGTTGGGAAGAAGTCGAATCTCAGTTCGGGAAGTCTCTCCGTGAAGTTCTGGAAATGGTTGGGGCTGATCCTTGAAAAGAGGGTCGTCTGCCAGTTTTCACCGCTGTAGTTAGCTTCTATATACGTGTCAGGGTCTTGCATCTCGTCAAACGAGTCTTCGTTGAATTCTCTAGTGACCTCGCTGTCAGACCACCATCGTCCATAGGCAGTCAATGCTCCGCGTTCGCCCCAGTTTTGGTTGTGTTGCCACTCGGCGAAAAAGCGTTCATCATCAATTGGATTCCCTGTTATTAGATCAGGAGCGATTTCCTCGAGCGAATCGTCAATGAATCCAGAAGTAAACGATCCGAAACTCGTGTTTTCACTTTCGCCAAAGTTGTATTCGAAAGCGGGTCCTGCAAGAATTCCCCGTTTAGTCGTTAAAGCCAGGTTGCCCCCCGCTCGAAAGTTGGAATTGATCGGGACCCGCGCTTCACCTCCGATGGAACCTCCAATATGGCCCGAGTAGTCGAGATTCGCATTGAAAATATTTCGTTCCGCATCGATCGGCTGGGATACGTTGGGGATGATGAAAAAAGGAACGACCCCAAGCTTGAATGAGATGCGTTTTCCCTGGATTTCCTTTTGATCCACGATCGCAATCTCATTGGCCCTTGCTTTAAACAAGTAAGTGCCAGGTTCACCTGGATGGAAGTTGATATTCTCAAATTTGAAGTTGTTTGGATTTCCAACCAGCAAGCTGCCGGAGACGAAGTACTTTCCATTTCCGACCCGAAAGTTTTCTGCGCGGGCCTGCTGATCGTTCAAACTGTAGTCGAGAAGATCGGCGACGAGCCGAATGTCGTAACGGGTAAATATGACGTTTCCGGTCGCGATGGCCCGATTTGTTTGGCGATTGAGCCGAATTTCATCCGCTGAAACGAGCCAGTCGCCGTAGGAAAGCTGGGCGTTCTCTGATGCAACTAGGTCCCCGGTATTCGTATCAATGACGATCGGAGTGCTTAGTGTAGCGTCGAATCCTTCAGATTGAGCAAGCGCTGTGACACAAAAAGCGGAAAGAATTAGACCTGTCGCGACAAGGCGCCAAGCGTTGTGATTCAGGATTCTGGCCATGGTCTTTGGAAGGATTAGAGGCGGGGTCTTGACGACGCAAGGCTGATAATTGGAAGGGAATTGATTTGAACGCTTGCTCAGGAATAAGTTGAGCCGGACAAGGAAATTGTCGCTAGCATTGCAACTTATTGTCTTGAGTCAGTGGTGTAGGGGTGCCATCGGAAACTAAAATCGTCCTCAACTATAGTCTGCGGGCAGGGACAATCGCCCATGATCATTGCTAAAAAAGAACTCGAAGCCTTTCGGAAAGCCCAGATGAGCACACCCCATGGGACGCTTGGAATGCATCCTGCCAAAGTTAAAGGGAAGCCAGGCCTCGTGGTGCGGGCTTTTGTGAGTGACGCTAAGAGTTGCGAAGTGGTCGACATCGAGAATGAGGCCCTGATCTGCTACCCAATGGAGCGATTGAGCGAGGACGGATTTTTTGAAGGGTTCATCGAGGGTAGCGACGAAGTTTTCGAATATCGCTTGAGAGTGGAGACGAGCGATTTGGAGATTCGCCAATTTTATGATCCCTACTCCTTTCTGCCGACGATGGGCGAATCGGACCTCTATTTATTTAACGAGGGCAACGAGCACCGAATTTTCGAAAAGCTAGGGTCTCGGCCGAGATTGGTTGATGGGGTTCCTGGAGTTAGCTTTGCCGTGTGGGCGCCAAATGCGACTAGCGTTTCAGTTGTGGGGAGCTTCAATAACTGGGATGGACGCTACCACCCCATGCGGATTTTGGGCTCCAGTGGGGTTTGGGAACTCTTCATTCCCGGTTTGCGGGTCGGTGAGATGTACAAGTACGAACTGGTTGGTAAGGGAGGAGGACTCTTCCTAAAAACGGATCCGTACGGCGCCTACTTTGAGGCACCGCCGAATAATGCCACCATCGTTTATGATCACGGCAAATATGAATGGGGTGACAAAGAGTGGCTCGGTGAACGCCAGTCAAGGCAAGCCCTGGACAAACCCATGTCGGTTTATGAAGTCCATTTGGGTTCGTGGAAGCGTAGATGGGAAGAGGATAACCGACCGTTAACTTATGAGGAGCTCGCCAAGGAATTGGCTGAATATATTCTAGAACGAGGCTTTACCCATATTGAACTGATGCCCGTTGCGGAGCATCCCTATGACGGAAGCTGGGGGTATCAAGTTACTGGTTATTTCGCTCCGACGCAGCGATTTGGCACACCAGACGACTTCAAGGCGTTTATCGACTATATGCACCAGCGAGGGATCGGGGTTATAGTGGATTGGGTTCCCGCTCACTTTCCGAGAGACACTTTCGCTTTAGCAACCTTTGATGGAACCCATCTTTACGAGCACGAGGACCCGCGCCTTGGGGCTCACCAGGACTGGGGGACATTGATTTTTAACTACGGACGCCATGAAGTGCGATGCTTTCTCGTGTCTAACGCTTTAGCTTGGCTAGAATACTTTCATATAGACGGGCTCCGGGTCGACGCAGTTGCCTCTATGCTCTATCTCGACTATTCTAGAGAGGAAGGAGAGTGGATCCCGAATAAGTATGGCGGTAATGAAAATTTGGAGGCGATTGCTTTCATTAAGGAAGCGAACAACCTGGTCCATAAATACCATCCGGGGGTCTTGATGATCGCGGAAGAGTCGACGTCCTTCGCAGGTGTAACAAAATCGACGGAAGAAGGTGGCCTGGGGTTTGATCTTAAGTGGAATATGGGCTGGATGCACGATAATCTGCTTTATTTTGAAAAAGACCCTATCCATCGAAAGTATCATCAAGGAAATCTTACCTTTGGCATGCTTTATCAGTATGCCGAAAACTTCATTATGGTTTTCTCGCATGACGAGGTCACCCACGGGAAAAAGTCGATGCTGCTAAAGATGGGGGCAGGTTCAATAGCGGAGAAGTCTCAGACACTTCGGGCGCTTTACGGCCACATGTGGGCCTATCCGGGAAAGAAGCTGCTGTTTATGGGTTCGGAGTTTGGGCAGTCCGAAGAATGGAACTATGCAGGCAGCCTCCAATGGCATCTGTTCAAGTACAAAGACCATTCGGGGATCTCGGATCTGATTCGGGACTTGAACAAGCTTTACCGAAGCGAGCCAGCGTTGGCTGAAACCGATTTTGACTCAAACAGCTTTCGATGGGTCGCTTGCTGGGATTCCGAGGCGAGCGTGATCAGCTATTCGCGAACCGCTCCTGACGGGCACAACATGGTCCTGGTTGTAGCCCACTTTACGCCTATCGAGCGTACGAATTATCGGATTGGGCTGCCGCGTCCCGGCTTTTGGAGAGAGATTCTAAACACAAACTCCAGCTTTTATGGAGGAAGCAATTCGGGTAACGGCTCTGGATTAGCGTCGGAAGCTGATCCGTTTGACGAGCTTCCCCAGTCGGCAGAATTCACGCTCCCTCCCTGCTCAACAATGATATTCAAGTTGGAAGGCTAAGTCGCCTTTGCATTCAATCGAGAAAAGGGCTGGCGTCTTGTTTTCCAGTAGCTCGGTCTTTACCTTGGTAATCCCTGAATCGAGAATTTTCTCGAAACGATGCATTTGCAGAGAAATCGATTGTTGGACGATTGAGTTAGAACCTCCACTACGGTCAATCAGACCAATTTCTAAGGGACCGCGTCTAGCGATCGGCACCTCTTTTAATTCCTCAGCTCGCGACGTTTGGTTACCTTGCCTTGAAGAGGGCTCTCCCAGTTATCTACAATTTTAGAAGTGGGATGTTGTAATTCGCGTTCCCATTTCGTCTCAATCGATTTTAGTTTTTGATGTAGATTAATATTTCTCCTGGCAAAAAGAATACACTCCGTTTACATTCTGAGATGATAGTCTTAAGCGTATGAGGGTTCAATGAACGCCGCTTCGGATTGAAGCTGAGGTAACGGAACTCAATTTTATTTAAGTTATTATAAACCAATAGGATAGAAACTCCTAGCGAAGCTGGTTCAGAGGATGTTCACTCCCATTCGGACCGTCGGAGAGGCTGTACTAGCTGAACAGGTTCAACTGGTCGTCGTTTTGCTCGACGCGTATTTTTTTGTGCGGCTTTGCTCTTGGCATAGGTGAAATCACGGCTACTATCGCATCTTCGGATTCAAGCTTTTGCAGGATTTCCTTAGCCCGATCGATTACCGGTTGGGGAAGCCCTGCGAGTCGGGCTACTTGGATGCCGTAGCTTCTGTCAGCAGCTCCTTTTACGACCTGCCGAACGAACACGATGTCGTCATTCCACTCTTTCACAGCGACCGAGAAATTCTCGAGTCTACCCAGATGGGTCTCCAGTTGGGTTAGCTCTTGGTAATGGGTCGCAAAGAGCGTTTTGGGTCCTGCATCCAATTCGCGATGCAGATGCTCCACCACAGACCAAGCGATACTGAGGCCATCATAGGTGCTCGTGCCGCGGCCAATTTCGTCCAGTATGATGAGGCTGTGTCGCGTAGCGTTATTGAGAATGTTAGCCGTCTCGTTCATCTCTACCATGAAGGTAGAGTTTCCGCGGGCGAGATCGTCGCTCGCCCCGACGCGCGAGAAAATTCTGTCGACCAGTCCGATCTTTGCGGAAGTAGCGGGAGTCCAGCATCCGACTTGGGCGAGGAGAGTAATGAGAGCCACTTGCCGAATAAAGGTGCTTTTCCCCGCCATGTTCGGCCCTGTGATCAAATGTATCTGACTTTCGGATGCGCTGAGTTGTGAATCATTGGGAACGAATGCCTGGCTGCTTGCGAGTCCCGATGCATTTTGTTTAAGCATTTGCTCCACGACGGGGTGGCGGCCTTGCAAGATTTCAATCGTATCGGACTCGTCGAGCTCGGGCTTGCAGTAGTTCCACAGGCGAGCGATCTCAGCCCATCCGCAAAACACGTCGAGTTCGGCCAACGCGGAGGCTGTTTGGATTAGCGGCCCAGATTCTTCGAGTACGGCAGCGACTAAACCGGCGAAAAGCTCTTCCTCTCTTCGTTTACTGTTTTCTTCTGCGTGGAATATTTCCTTCTCCTTCTGCTTTAAACTCTCGGTGACGTACCGCTCACCGTTGACCATTGTTTGTTTGCGTATGTAGTCGTCGGGTACGAGGGTGAGATTTGACTTGGAGATTTCGATGAAATAGCCGAACGCGTTGTTGAACTTGATTCTCAAGTTCTTGATTCCCGTGCGTTCTCTTTCCTCGGCCTCAAGGTTTGACAACCATAGTTTGTTGTCCGTGGTCAGTGAAAGCATGCCATCGAGGGTATCGTCGTAGCCTTTGGCAATGTACCCCCCACCGGAGAGATTGTTGGGCAGTTCCTCTTTGAGTCCCTTGTTGAGAAGCTCAGCCAAGTGGGGAAGGGTGTTGAGTTGGGAGGATATAGAGTCGATTGGAGTTCCCGTAAACGGAGCTAGTGTATCGAGGATTCCTGGTAACTGGTTGAGGGTGTCCCGAATGCCGCCGAGCTCACGCGGATTGCGAAGCCGGTTCTGCAGGCGACCCAAGATGCGCTTGATGTCGCGAACGGACTTCAAAAGGTCCTGGATTTCCTTTACGGCCAGCGGGGATTTCACGAACTGCTCCACACTGTCCTGCCGGCGTCGTAGCTCGTCTAGTCGTCGGTCAGGGGAAATGAGCCATTGCTCGAGCTGACGGGAACCGGATGCAGTGGTCGTTTTATTGATGGACTGAAGGAGGCTACCCTCGCGGGTTCCACGGGTTGATTTGAAGATTTCGAGATTTCGCAGGGTGGCGGGATCTAGAAGCAGGGAGGCTGCATAACTGTATTCGCGAATGGAAGACAGGTTGGCTGGCTTTGCCCGCAGATTCTCTGTCACATAATGAAGCACTGCACCGGCACATCCCAACGCAGGATGGTCCTTGTCGATTCCAAAGCCCTCTAGATTGATAACTCCAAGTGTGTCCATTACGGATTGGACTCCGGCGTCGATATTGAAGTGGTATCCAGGAAGCTCGGTGACGGATCGGGTCGCTAGGAAGTGAGTGAGTTCATCGTGAGTAGAGCCATCATGGGCCATGGCTCTCCAGCGATTTTCCTCGCCTTCCATGACAAGCATTTCAGCCGGATCGATCGACGTTAGCACGGGCATGAGGTCATCGACCGATTTACCGGTGGCGATTTGGAATTCGGCTGTGGACAGGTCGAGCCAGCAGAGGGACGCGCCCGACTTTTCCAGCTCGAATGCGGCCAGGTAGTGGTTTCGACTCGATTCGATCTGGTTGTCTTCGATTGTGGTGCCAGGTGTGAGGATTCGAGTCAGCGAGCGTTTGACGAGTTTTCCCGGTTGGGGAGTTTCCACCTGATCGCATATGGCCACTTTCTTTCCGGCCTGGAGAGCTTTTCCGATATACTGCTCCGCGGCGTGGTAGGGAATACCCGCCATGAAGTAGTCGCTCCGTTTGGTCAGAGTGATTCCCAGCAGTTGGGACCCGATTTCTGCGTCCTCGTGAAACATTTCGTAGAAGTCACCGAGACGAAACAGGAGCAGCGTGTTCGAGGGCAGGTTACGCTTAACCTCGAAATACTGCTGCATCATGGGAGTTATCTTGCCTTTAGCCATATTCTGACGAGCGGAGGGAAACTTTGTAAGCAATCTCTGGCTCTATCCGGTCGCAAGAAAAAAGGCGGATAGTTCGAGCATAGTTTTACGACCAAGCGGAGTGGCACTTGCCTCTGATGGCTGTCTTCTTGACTCATTGAGATTGGCGCCAATGACTTGGTCCGCTTATTGTGCTATGATTCTATTCCATCGTGAGTTTGGAGACTCGACTAAATCGCCCCTCCTGGTGCTGCATGGTTTGCTGGGCTCCTCTCGAAATTGGCAGGGTGCAGGTTCGGATTTAGGGAAGTATTTTCATGTTCATTGTTTGGATTTGAGAAATCACGGAAAGTCGTCGCACGCATTTCCGCATTCCTACGATGCGATGAGAGATGACGTTATTGAGTGGATGAAGGGTCGAGGGATCGAAAGCGGTCATTTGCTCGGGCATTCCATGGGTGGGAAACTGGCTATGAAGATTGCCTGTGAAAATCCAGAAAGAGTGCGACGCCTTGTGCTTGTAGACATAGTGCCAAAGCGGTATCCGGGATCCCAAGACTCGGAATATGACGCAATGAATGCGATTGACCTCGAGAAACTGGGTTCGCGCAAAGAGGCGGACGAGCTACTTGAGAAAGCCGTTCCTGATTGGGGGAAACGGCAATTCCTGCTCACCAATTTGTCTCGGAGAAAGGATGGTCCCGGTTTCTGCTGGGTGGTCAATATTAAAGCTCTAGAGGCGAATCAGCGAGAGATTGAAGGATCGCCCTTAGGGCCGGAGGATCGGTTCGAAGGTGAAACGATTTTTCTAATGGGGGGGGAGTCGAAATACTCGGAGCCATCAGACTATCCGGGATTGAATCGATATTTTCCCAATAGCGTTGTCGAAGTGATGGAGGAGAGTGGGCATAATCCTCATTTCGAGTTTCGAGAGGACTTCGTTTCGCGAGTTGCCAAATTCCTAGATGGAGGCGACACTGGCATCTGATGGAATTTCTGGTGCTCAAAGTCTTGCTGTTTGTTTTTGCGCTCTTGGATGGGATATACTTGGGGGTCTTGGTTCATGAGCTCGGGCATGCATTGGTGGCGCTTAGTTTGACAGGTCAGTCGGTGAAGCTGAAAGTCGGTCTTAGTAAGCAGCCCGTTAAGCTAGATTGGGGGCGGATGTCGATTGAGCTAGGCATAGTGGGTTTTCAATATGGTTCGACCACCTACGATCGGTCTCAGGAGACTTCGAAAACTCAACGCTGGATCGTTGCGGGGGGTCCTCTCGCTTCCCTATTTGTTACCGCGAGTCTAGGTATGAGCTTGTTTAGATTTGAGGTTTGGAGTTGGATATGGATTGCACTCCTAGGGTTTTTTGTCGCCAATTTTAGGATACTGATTACCGCTTTGTGGCCTATGGAATACAGAAGTCCACAGAAGCCGGAAGAAGTGTGGCAAAGTGATAGCCTTGATTTCTGGCGAATGGGAAAACGGTAGCGCGAAGCCGTCCCGTTTTTAGTAGTCGACGAGGTCGGCCACCTTGACCTCGAACAATGCCCGGTCCTCGTTGGCAATGATGAGGGTTTCCTGGTCGTCCCAGCAAATCGCTTCGCATTGTCCTGCGCTGATACGCAGGGTAGTTGCGATTCCCTCCAGGTAGTTGCGAGAGTTCTCGGGACGCTCAAACACCCACACGCTCGAAGTCGTGAGGACCGCGAGCCTTTGTCCATCGGGAGTGGCGTCTGCTCCAGTGACTCGAGGACCGATGTCGAACTCTCCCACAAGTTTGGGGCGGTTAATTTTATCCGTTTTAAGTGATTCAAAGCAGTAGAGCCTTGTAGTGGTGTCACCGAGGCTCTTGGTTAGGAGAAACAATTCCTCCTGAGCCCAAAAAATCGCTTCGCAATCATAGATCCGGCGCCTGGGAGGAAACTCCGTTTGCTCAGGATACTCGAATCGATAGGTGGTTCCCTTGATTCGAGTACCGACTTTTGGTTTGAGGGGCTCCTCAAGAAAATGTATGGCGAGGTCGCGCCGCGTGTTTAGAAAGTTTCCAAAGTCACCCAAGTAAAGATTGCCTGAGTTGTCAGTGGCGACGTCCTCCCAGTCGATATTGGTAAGTCCAGTCGGGAATGCTGCGACAAGCGAGCCGTCTTTTAGGATCGCGAAAATTCGCGACCCGCTCGATGAATCATTGTGAACCCAGTAGATGTCGTTGGTCTGGCGGCTCTTGGCAATTCCGCTACACTCCCGAATCCCTATTCCAGAGATTCTTGCGTAGGGTTCGAGTTTCGCTGCTTCGGAAGTCCAAGAGAAACTCAGCGCCCAGACCGAACACAGCAGCGCAATAGAGATCCTGATGGACCTTTTGGTAGGGTGTTTGGTCGTTGTTTCGAACGGAATTGAAAGCATTTAATAGTAGAAAGACCGTTTCCGATTGCTTCCTCAAGGCAATGAATTACTAAGAATGCGGTTTTGACCTTTCCACATCGTTTGATCGGCTGGCCGCAAGATTAGTTCCAAAAGGGAACTATGTTCTGCCGCTGGATTCCCGAGCCCGATCGCGGAAAGGGCGGGCAGATAATTTGATATGAGTGATTCACAGCAGCAGAACAGTCAATTCACCGTGCTGATCGTTGATGACGACGATGAGATTCGATACTCTTTGGGACGCGTCCTGGGAAGTCGAGGTTATCGGATTGATACCGCTTCGAGCGGAGAGGCAGGAATCGAAAAAGTAAGGAACGGACCAACTCCCGACTTGATCTTCATGGATATTCGGATGGGTGGCATCACGGGTCTGGAAACCCTGCAGCACATGCGTTCAATCAATTCGAATTTGCAAATAATCCTCATGACGGCATATGGAACTGCGCAAACGGCTATTGAGGCAATGAAATTTGGAGCCCACGACTATGTAATGAAGCCGTTTGATCCGGAGAAGGTTTTGAGTCTAACGGCCTCGGCGATCAACGCTACGAGAGATTTGAAGTCAGCCTCTAAGCCCAGCAAAAAGGTAAATAGCGAGGATTACAAAGAAGGCATTGTGGGAAACTCCGTCGCGATGCAGGAGGTATTCAAAATTATCGGTCAGGTAGCGGCTAGCGATGCCACGGTTTTGGTTACTGGCGAAAGTGGTACTGGGAAGGAGCTGATCGCGTATTGCGTCAACCAGCACAGCCTTCGATCAGGTGGCCCCTTCACGGCAGTTAATTGCGCGGCGATTCCTGATAATCTGATCGAGAGCGAATTGTTTGGGCATGAGAAAGGAAGCTTTACTGGGGCGACGGCTCAGCGAATTGGCAAGTTTGAGCATTGCGACCGGGGAACGATATTCCTGGATGAAATCGGAGACATGGCTCTGGCAACCCAGACTAAGATTCTAAGAGTTCTCCAGGATGGCGAAATTCAGAGGGTCGGGGGTTCCGAAACTATCAAGGTCAATGTGCGTGTGATCGCGGCCACCAACAAGGACCTGGAGAAAATGGTCGAAGAGAAAGAGTTTCGAGAAGATCTATATTACCGGCTGAATGTATTTAGAATTCGGGTACCTTCTTTGAGGGAGCGCATCGAGGATATTCCTGATATCGTTGACTACATGCTGCAGAAGCTCGTCAAAGAGAGAAAGGCGAAAGCGACTCGCCTGTCAGACGAAGCCATGGCGACCCTAGTTCGATATCCGTGGCCAGGTAATGTTCGAGAATTGGGTAACGTTGTCTACCACAGCGCGGTTGTCGCCCAGGGAGACCTCATCCTGATGAAGGACTTCCCGGACACATTGAGTAAGCCCGAAGGGGCGCCAGTTACTGCCCCCGAGCCGCTTCCGGCTGAAGATCTGGTCACCGCGAATCGTGAGCCCGTAGTTTCGGGCGTGCCTGAGCCCGTGATCGATCCACCGGAAACTGGGCTTATTAGGGGCGATACGCTCCAGTCAATTCTCGACACGATTTATGAAACGGTTAAAGAGCGGGAGGGTAAGCGCATCCTTTCCCACATCGAAAAGCAGATGATTCAGCGGGCGGTTTCGGATACCGGCGGAAATCAGGCTCGCGCGGCAGAAATCCTCGGGATTACTCGGAACACGCTCAAAAAGCGTCTCGACGAGTACGCCTCGGAGGTAGGCTGAGCCGTCCGAGGGAAGGGGCCATTTTATGGGTTTGACTCGTTATTAAATTGTAAAGGCTTGCAGAAATCGCGAAAATGGGATGCGAAATCGAGGTATGAATATTGCGTTAATGTTTTCCGGACAAGGCGCCCACAAGGTTGGCATGGGCAAGGACTTGAGTGAGAATAGTCCCCTTGCACGCGAGATTTACGACCGTGCGGACCAACTGCTAGGTTGGAAATTGTCGGACTTCAGCTTTGAAGGACCCGAGGAGATGCTTACCAAGACAGGCATCTGCCAGCCAGCCCTCTTTACGCATGGCTACGTAGTTTACAAGCTCCTGGAGGAGAAAGGCTTTCTCAGTGACGCCACCATAGCGATGGGGTTGAGTCTCGGAGAAGTTACCGCCCTTGCCGCCGCCGGGGTGTACGATTTTGATACGGGTCTAAAGATTGTGGCCGAGCGGGGCCGTCTCATGCAGGAAGCTTGTGAGGCGAGCGACGGTTCGATGGCTGCAATTATCGGTGTCGATCGCGAAACGGTTACCGCATTCTGTGAAGCGCACGATGTGGAGATTGCGAACTTGAATTGCCCTGGCCAGATCGTCATATCTGGCGGAACTGCAAAAATTGAAGCCGCTGTCGAGGCAGGAAAAAACAACGGATTTCGGCGGATCATGATATTGAATGTCGCCGGTGCTTACCACAGTCGGCTCATGCGCCCTGCCTACGAGCCCTTTAAAAATTTCCTCGCGGATATCGAGCTTTCAGAACCCAAGTATACCGTCTTTTCAACCACAACGGGTGCCAAACTCTCGGATCCGGAAGACATACGCAAGTCGCTGGTTGCCGCTTTCGTTTCACCCGTTTACTGGGAAGACTGCATGGTGGCGGCTGCTGCCGACGGAGCGGACATGTTCTACGAGCTTGGTGTGAACGGCATTCTCAAAGGACAGCTGAAACGTACGAACAAGGATCTCCTCAGCGCTAGCTTTGAGACCTGGGAAGAAGTCTCAGCGATTTCAGTGGGCTGCTGAGTGTGCTGCGCTGATTTGTGCAGCCTCTCCATGAGGCGGACCAAATTCCTGGTCATTCGGCTCTTAAATCGTAGCAGATGAGCCGGGTGTTCGATCCGTCGACGCCTTTGTCATTCTGGCCGACATAGAGGAGACCTTTGCTTAGGGTGGGGAGGGACCAGGTTTGGCGGGCGAGAAAAAGATGGGTCCGGTCGAGCTCGCGGTAACCTGTGGGGTTGAGGTCGATCCAGGCGAGGTGTCCGTATTGACCCAATACAAGGCATCGCCCGTCGACAAGAAGGAAAGATGCCAAGGCGGGGGCTAGATTGTATTCCTTCTCTCGGCCATCGTTGGTCACCGGTGTAAACCATTCCGGTTCGGTTCGCCACATTTCCTCTCCGGTTTCGAGTTCGATGCAAACGATAGGAGCATTTTGAGGACCGTGCCCATCAATCCCATACAAGTAACCGTCCTTGTGAATAGCAGTCATGAAGTGGGTGTTGAGTATCTCGTTGGTCCAGATCGGGGAACAGGATCCATCTCTTTCGATGCCCAATAAGGCTCCGCCGGCTCCGTAGCATTCGGAAATGTAAACCTTGTTGTCGACGGCTACGGGTGACGAGGCGTTGACGGATTCGTAGCGATTCCCTCTCCAGGGGAAACGACTGTCAATATTCCCGTTTTCCGGGTTAATGACGAGGAGGCCACCCGTTGCGGGTCGACTCTCGCCTCCGGCGAAAACGAAGATGCGTCTTCCAGCAATTGTGTCAGCCGGAATAGGAGACGCGTAGCTGGGTCCCCATTCGCTTCCGGCACCCCACAGCATTGCACCAGTGTGTTTGTCGAAGGCGGCCACGCAGGGACCACCGGGTGCTCCGATGTTGACGATAACTCGACTGTCTTCGAGAAGTGGTGTCGCGGTCGCTCCAAAAAAATCTAGGGTGCGGCCAAACTCAGTTTTGAGATTTCGTTGCCAGAGCAATTGTCCCGTCTTCAGATCGAGGCAGCTGAGGATGGCTTCCACTCCATAGGTGTAGACGAATTCTCCGTCGCTGATGGGCTGGCATCGAGGCCCATTGCTAAATCCGTATCGGTCCTTGTACTGCGTGGGATAGGAGTACTTCCAGTGCCGTTGGCCCGTCTCGTTGTGTAGGCACTCAACCGTTTCCTCATTCCCGATCCGGTGAAATAGAATGACTCGATTTCCGATCACCGCTGGAGCGGCGTATCCCTCGCCCTTGGCGACCTCCCACACAATAGTAGGATCATTGTCTCCAAACGTTTTGAGCAAATGGGTTTCGCGAGAGATGGCGTTGTGAGTCGGGCCAATGAAATCCATCCAGTCTTCGGTGACGGCATCGGGCGAGAGGTGCTTTGGGGGTACGTAGAAGATGAGTCCCGGCTGAACTAATGGCTCGGGTGCGGGCCGTTTTTCGATCAGGTTGACGGTGGGAGGGGCCGGGTCCTCGAAGACCTGGGCCTTTACGCTCGGGTAATGAAGAATAAGAAGTAGAAAGAATCTAAAATAGAGGGAAGAGGAGGGGATCATATTGGGCTTTAATCGAATCAAACTAGGGTTGAGGGTCAACCTTTGCGAGGTTTACTTGGGTATGGTCGATTCGGCCTTGAGGTAAAGTTGCATAGCGACAGCAAATTTTTTGGTCGACGAGCGAAGCAACCATCGCGTGTGGATTTCCCTTTTTGCCAATACCTAATAATGGAGGATTCATTGCCTTGAGGAGAATCCTGACACCGAATGACCTAAGCGGTCGCGTTAGCTTCCTGTTCTGTGGATTGGTGATTGCTGGAATCGGCTACGCTCTCTACCGCAACGATAAAAAGGGTAAAGAACCGTCAATTGAAATTCAACCGAAGCTCTTGGCAACGAGTTCCTTGAGACGGTCAGGACTCGTGGCAGAAGACTTAGCCACGAACCCTGCTGCGTGGGCGAAGTGGACATCGGATTCGTCTTTGATTCGCGTGAAATCCATTTTTGGATGATCATTGTATCGAGAAAGACCGTACCCGTCTCCGCGACGATCCGGATAAATCATGGCATGAGCGGTTTGGGCAAGCCCTTGTTCTTCTATGAAGCGGGGTAAGCCCATGGAAGGCTCTTCCGGGAGCGGTTCGGTGCGCGGTAGGAATACGGCTTGAATAGAGGAGGAGCCATTTTCGATCGTCCAGGTCTCCGCGTTTGCCCCAATGAAATCGAGTCGCTCGCGCAGGGACGTCAAGTATTCGACGAGGTCATCACCAATCATTTTCATGACTTCCCAAAGCGTTTCTCCGGGAGTGTGAAGGGTTTTAGCGGCGAACCGCCGAAGCAGTGTGATATCGATGGGGGAACTGAGCTTTCCGATGATGTCTCGTTCGACGCCAAGCCAGCGAGCGGTTCCATTAGCACCGCGGCAGTCGAACCATTCAGCTGGCTCGAGCCAATCGCAAAAAGCGCGGGCATCGTCGTAGAGTGCGAGATGCTTAAGGACCAGAGATAGGGAGCAAGTGGGAATCGCGTCGCGGGGGAATTGATGGTGATCAAAGTTAGACTTTGAGGGATCGTCGTCGTCGCCCATGTCAACTACACAAACTGCTGGGTTATCCAGATCGGCTTTTTCGGGCTCACGGCGTTGAATCTCGACCGGATTCTGGGAAATGAGAACGCAGCATGCGAGGAATTCGTCTTTGTGGGCGCTGCCTGGATGAGTGAGGATGAATTCGGTCATAGTCGTGGAAAGGACGGGACCGTAGGGTTCCCTGAAGGAAGATCAATAGTGTTCGCTTATCTTTTGGTCGGGGTCAACTCGGATGGAGATTGGATCCTCGGACTCCCCAAATCCGCTAGTTGTAGGTCGGGTAAAAGGCGTGCGATCCAATGGTGGTAGTCTCGGCCATAGATTTAACCCAAGAAGGGCGGATATTAGCCCTCATGAAGTGGTCGGCTCCCTGAGTAACTTCGCGCCAGTTCTGAGTATAGAGTTCATCAACAATTTGCAGCACGGATCACCACACGCGGTCGTGCGAGGCCTTTTGTACGTGGCTAGGCGAATCCCTTCGACCCCGTTCGACCGGTAGTGGCCGTATTGAGGGCGCTGAATGCGTAGGGTTTTTTGACGACCCGCATAACCTAGGAGTGGTTTTTCGTCGGTCCGATTGAGGATAACGGAAGCAACGCCTCTCGTTCCCATTGCGTCCTGTTCAGCCGCCTCCAGTACGAGACATGCGGCTACGATCTGCTTTTCCCAAGAGCAAGGTTGGTAGGCGCTGGCAGCGGCTTGGCCAGAGCCAGCGACGAATAGAGCTGTGATAGCTAGAAAGGCGATTACTTTCATGATTCGATAAGTTGTTCGGTTGGATCCGGTTTTTTGCAGGGTGTCGTATTGCCTTTGATTTTAGCGTTCACCAAGACCCAAACCGGTCTTGTGCCCATGCTTCTTATGGCAGGTTATCTCTCAGGCGCCCCGATAGAAGAATATGGCCTATGGTATCGGCTTTGAGCGCATCTACTCGTTTTATCTTGTGAGAATTGAGGAGTGACAAATGAAGCGACTCTTGTTCAATGCAAACGATTCAAATCGGAAATATGCCTAGAAGTAACCCGTTAACGGGAAACCAAACTCCCGTCAAAAAAACGCCGTATTCGAGCGGAGAATGGAATTTGGTAGAATGCCTCGAAACAGGGATGGTGTTCTTGGAGAATCCACCGGAGTACTCACAGCTGGTTGAGGAGTTTGCATGGGAGAAAACCTTCGAGGAAGAGAGGATTCGGCGCCGTAAGAAAGAGCCGGTCGTCGCTTTTGCCAGTCATTTGAGTAAGTCCGTGCGCCAGAAGATGCAGAAGCGAGAGCGGATTGAGCGAGTGGCATTTAGCATTCTCATTCGACTCGTGAAAGAAAAAGGGATCAAGGACAGGATCACTATGATTGATGTGGGTTGCGGAACCGGGGAAAAGCTATGCAGCATCAGTAGCTATTTTCAGGAGCAAACGGGCATTTTTGTGAGCCCGGTCGGTATCGAAATATCCGCTGAGCTAGCGAGAGAGACTAACGAGAGATTGTCGCAGCTGGGTGGGCTTTGCGTTCACTCCTCAGCGTTCGAAGGGTTGAAGAGGTTGGAGGATGACAGTGCGGACCTAGTGATCTTTTGTTCCTATCTGGAGCATGAAGTAGAGCCGTTGGAAGTGTTGCGAACCGCTATCAGCAAATTGAAAAAGGGGGGGTACGTCATTATCAAAGTGCCCAACTTTGGCTGTTGGAACCGGTATATAAGACAGAAGAATTGGTGTGGTTTCAGGTATCCCGATCATGTGAACTACTTCACGCCACGAACTCTGACAAGGATGATCGAGACATCAGGGCTCAAGCTTTGGAGGATGAATCTTTATGACCGGCTGCCGACGAACGACAACGTTTGGGCGATCGCGAGGAGATAGTTTCCTAGTAAGTTGGCGGGTCATTTGTCCGCTCATTTTGATTTTTGCTCGACGATTTTTACGATGCTCTAAAATCGGCCGAAATTTGCGCTTTCGATTTGCCTCGGATTCCTAAATCGCAATCCTCTGCCTTCATTACGGTTTTAATCAATTCAACCCACCAATCATTATGGCAATTGCAACTGGATCCAAGGCTCCGGACTTTACTTTGATACACAAAAACGATAGCGGTCTTTCCGATGTCACGTTAAGTGATAATTTTGGAAAAACGGCGACCGTTCTGATATTTTTCCCTTTCGCCTTTTCGGGTCCTTGCGAAAAGGAACTGTGTTCGATCAGAGATTCGATCAGCGAATATAAAAATTTGGATGCTCAAGTTTACGGCATCAGTACTGATTTCCCTTTTGCTTTGGCGGCCTTTGCGAGCTCTCTCAATGTTGATTTCCCGCTACTAAGCGATTGCAACAAAGAGGCGAGCGCTTCTTACGAGGTGCTTTTCGAAGAGGCTTTAGGTATGAAGGGCGTGGCCAAACGATCGGCAGTAGTTATCAGCAAAGATGGAGAGGTCATTTACAGCGAGTCGAGCGAGGACTTAGGACAGTGGCCTGACTTCGACGCTATCAAGGCGGCCCTCGTTTAAGCTTGGTTCCCGCGATTAGGCTACTGTTTGTACCTCAGCGAACAAGCTTGAAACGAATTCAAGTTTCAAAGCGTTTTGAGTGTTTATGTGCCTGAAAAGTCCCCCGTTTTTCTAGTTGGTCCCGATTCTCTCCCCGTTGCGGTCAGGTGCTTTGATGGCGATGGTTTTAAAAACGAGGTGCCGCTACAGGAGTTCCTCGATGAAACTTAAGTTTCCGAAAAGGACCGTTTGTTTTTGGATTCAGGCTACCTTTCGGCGTGGACAGCAACGCCTGTGTCGAAGAGGTAGTTTCGTAGTTGAAATTGCTACAGATCAGCTTTGCGGAATCATTAATCGATCACGTTGCTTGGTCGATATTGGCGTCAGATAGAAAAAATGCACGCTAACACGCACCTTTCTAAGAATTTTTCTAGCTGATCATTGCTTCGCGAGGCGGAGCAAATTTCGTTAGGCTGATTCCTTCGACCGACTTTTTGTATTCCTCTATTGTGGGGATGCGGCCGAGGCTTGCGGAGAGGACGACTACCGGCGTTGAAGCGAGGAGCGATTCTCCCTTTTTGCGTTCGGAATCGGCAACAACTCTGCCCTGGAAGAGGCGAGTAGAGGTTGCTAGAACAGTGTCGCCATTGGCCGCCTTTTCTTGGTTGCCCATGCAGAGGTTGCAGCCGGGACGCTCAAGATAGAGGATGTTCTTGTATTCGGTGCGAGCTGTATTCTTGGGAGCATCATCGTTGAACTCAAAACCTGAATACTTTTGGAGAATCTCCCAGTCGCCCTCTTCTTTGAGCTCCTCGATGATGTTGTAGGTCGGAGCTGTTACGACGAGAGGCGCTTGGAATTCGACCTTGCCGTATTGCTCCTCGAGGTTTCGGAGCATTTTGGCAACGATCTTCATGTCGCCCTTGTGAACCATGCAGGAACCGACGAAGCCGAGGTCGACGTTCTTTTCTCCACTGTAGAAGGTAAGGTCTCTGATCGTATCGTGCGTGTAGCGCTTGGATGCGTCCTCGTTGTTTACGTCGGGGTCCGCGATCATCGGCTCGACGATGAGGTCCAGGTCTACCACAAATTCAGCGAAGTACTTGGCGTCGGAGTCAGGAGTGAGAGCTGGCTTTTCGCCTGATCGGATCTCAGCGATGCGATTGTTAGCCTTGTCGATCAAACCTTGGAGGACTTGGGTATGATTATCCATACCCTTTTTAATCATTATTTGGATACGACTTTTCGCTATTTCGAGCGACTTGATAAGCGTCTCATTTTGAGAAATACAGATGGAGGCCTTGGCCTTCATCTCTGCTGTCCAGTCGGTGAAGGTGAAGGCTTGGTCGGCTGGGAGGGTGCCGATGTGAACTTCGATTATGCGGCCCTGGAAGACGTTGTCTCCGAATTGTTGGAGCATCTGAGCTTGGGTAGCGTGAACGACGTCGCGGAAGTCCATGTGCTCTTTGAGGTCGCCTTTGAATGTTACCTTAACGGACTCGGGGATTGGCATGTTGGCTTCACCTGTGGCCAGTGCGAGGGCAACTGTACCGGAGTCAGCTCCAAAAGCCACGCCCTTTGACATGCGGGTGTGGGAGTCGCCGCCGATAATAATGTCCCAATCGTCTACAGTGAGATCGTTCAATACCTTGTGGATGACGTCGGTCATCGGGTGGTAAACCTCCTTAGGGTCGCGGCCAGTTATGAGACCGAAACCGTGCATGAAATTCATAAGCTTCGGAATATTGGCCTGAGCCTTCTTGTCCCAAACAGAAGCGGTGTGACAGCCGGACTGGTAAGCACCGTCGACGGTAGGAGAGATGACGGTTGCAGCCAAGGCTTCCAACTCTTGGGAAGTCATCAATCCGGTGGTGTCTTGAGAGCCGACGATGTTGACATTAACACGGACGTCAGAACCAGCGTGCAAAGTCTTTCCCTCGGTTATGCCTACCGCGTTTCTGTTGAAGATCTTTTCAACCGCGGTGAGGCCTTGGCCTTCGTGAGAGATTTCCTTTGAGGCGGCGAATACTTGCTCGCACTCTATGCCGAGCGTTTGAGCTGCGAAATTTTGTAGTTTTTTACCGAATACGATAGCGTAAGATCCCCCCGCTTTAATGAACTCCAGCTTTTGCGGGGTGAGCGACTCGGAAATGTCGATGAGCTCCTTTTCGCCGTTGTAGAGCTTCTTCTCCTTGAGGTTGATGGTTAGAACAGTGCCGGTCTCAACAGAGTAGGCCTTCTCAAGTACAGGTTCATCTTTGTCGTCGAGGACTGTCTCGCCATTCTCATCGGTCTTCTTGACCCAGTTCTTGAGGTCAATGCCGATACCGCCTGTGACATCGACGGTTGTCAGGAAAATCGGCGAGATCCCGTTCGTACCTGCAACGATAGGAGCAATGTTGACGAAGGGAACGTAGGGGCTTGCTTGTTTGCCCGTCCAAAGAGCGACGTTGTTGACGCCGGACATTCTGGAAGAGCCGACGCCCATAGTTCCTTTTTCGGCGATGAGCATAACTCGTTTGCCCGAATGCTGTTCCTGGAGAGCTTTTATTTCAGCTTGAGCCGATTCGGAAATCAGGCATTTACCGTGAAGCTCACGATCGGAGCGAGAGTGGGCTTGGTTGCCTGGAGATAACAGGTCAGTGGATATATCGCCCTCGCCAGCAATGTAAGTGACGACGTTGATATTCTTATCTACATCTGGGAGATTGGTGAAGAATTCCGCCTTCGCGTAACTTTCGAGGATGTCTTTGGCGATTGCACTACCGCTTTTGAAAGCCGTTTCGAGACGGTCGGTGTCCGCTTCATAGAGAAAAACTTGAGTTTTGAGAACTTCAGCGGCATCCGAAGCGATTGAAGCATCGTCGGAGAGGGCGAGGTCGAGAAGAACTTCCACTGAAGGACCGCCCTTCATGTGGGAGAGAAGCTCGAAGGCGTAGGTCGATGAGATTTCTTCGACTGTGGATTCGCCGAGGATTATCTCCTTAAGAAATATCGCCTTTACCCCGGCTGCACTAGTGGTGCCCGGCAAGGTGTTGTAGATGAAAAGGTTGAGGGAGCTTTTTCTGTGCTCGCTCTCAAGATCTTTGATTTGTGCAATGATTTCGGACAACAAATCGCTGCTGTCGATTGGCTTTGGGTTCAACCCTTGATCTTTTCGTTTGTCGATCTCTTTTAAGTATTGGGAATAGAAACTCATGGCTTTCTCAGAAATGTCGTCTGATGTGGGGTGGTTTCAAGAAGAATTTGCAGATATCCTCGCCTTAATGTTTGGTGAATCGATCGGTTTTAGCCAAACCCCAGAAGAGTTAATTGAATTTTGTTAAGTCCATGTAAATTAGGCGTATGTAATGATTGCGAACATGGATTCTGATTTGTAGGGCCGCGATTGATAGAATCCTCTCCTGATTGAGACCTCGTTACTTGAGTTCGCTTTTTGCAAATATATAATGAACAGTAGTTAATGAGAAATAAGCTGATTCTTTAAAGGTGTAAGTGGTAGTGGGTTATTCATGACGAGCTAAAGCTTTCGGAATATTCTCAATGATATATCGGACTCGGTTGAATAAGCTGGCTGCCTTGGTAGTTTACCATTTGTCTTGAGGCGGATTCTGAAGACGCCAAATTAGAGGAGTTAGTCGTGCTTTGATGTCCTGAATTGCCGAAAGCTTGTTATGGCCGAAGAAAAACCGGTTTTTTTAGTCGATCCGAATTCGACCCCTGTTGCCGTAAAGATTGTCGGCAGGGCTTCGTTTCAGAACGTGATGCCTCTTCAGGACTTCCTGAAAGATGCGACGAAAACGGGAAGTCGCAGCTACGTTTTCGATTTCTCTTGTTGCACGGGCATGGACAGCACGGTTTTAGGTGTGCTGGCGGGATGTGCTCTAGAATTGCGTAAACTTGAGCCCAAAGGATCTCTGGTTCTCTCGCGTCTGAGTGAGCGTAATACGACGCTTGTCCGCGGTTTAGGACTTCACCGCATCGCAACGTTGGATCTGGGCGATCAGGCGATCGATGCCTCGGCTGTGACAGAATCATTGGATGCCGGGCGACTTGACGAGTTGGATAGCACCCGACTGTGCCTTGAGGCGCACGAAAATTTGGTGGAAACCGATGGTGGCAATGAGACGAAGTTTCAGGATGTGATAAGCTATTTGAAGAACCGGATTACAGAAGGATAGTTGTGCTTTTTTTGTTCGTTTACCCATAGGAGTCTTTTGCCCACGGCTTTTCGATTGCTTCCACCGATCGCGTGCTGAATGATTCTGAACCATATGAGCGGTATCACTACTGAAATGATCGACAAGGAATCGCTGCCGAATAGCAAAGGGCGCTTCGGAGACTTCGGCGGTTGCTATGTGCCGGAGACCCTGATGACTGCCTTGAAAAAGCTCGGCGAAGAGTATGATCGAGCTAAGGTTGACCCGGCCTTTCAGGGGGAGTTGGCTTACCAGTTGAAGGAGTTTGCCGGACGTCCAACGGGACTGTATTTTGCCGAACGGCTGACGGAAAAGCTTGGTGGGGCAAAAATCTATTTCAAACGGGAAGATCTTTTGCATACAGGCGCCCATAAAATCAACAACGCGATTGGCCAGGCATTGCTGGCAAAGCGTATGGGAAAACGTCGTATTATCGCGGAAACCGGTGCGGGTCAGCATGGGGTCGCCACAGCTGCTGTCTGTGCCAAGATGGGATTAGAGTGTGTCGTCTACATGGGTGCGGTGGATATGGAGCGGCAGAAGCTCAATGTTTTCCGAATGGAGTTGTGCGGAGCGGAAGTCAGAGGGGTTGATTCAGGACAGAGAACCCTGAAAGACGCGGTTAACGAGGCAATGCGCGATTGGGTGACCAATGTTCGCGACACTCACTACATTCTTGGGTCGGCATTAGGGGCACATCCTTATCCCATGATGGTTCGCGATTTTCACCGTGTAATCGGACGGGAGACTAGGGAGCAAATTTTGGAGAAAGAAGGACGGCTTCCAGACGAGATGATTGCTTGTGTTGGCGGGGGATCCAATGCTATCGGGCTTTTTTATGAGTTTTTGGATGAGCCCGATATTAGTCTTGTTGGCGTAGAGGCGGGAGGAAGAGGAATTAAGCTCGGTGAACACGCTGCTCGCTTTGAAGGAGGTCGCTTGGGAGTCTTGCAGGGGTGCAAGACCTACATTCTACAAAACACTGACGGTCAAATAGAGCTGACCCATTCGATCTCAGCAGGACTTGACTATGCCGCCATCGGGCCAGAGCACGCCTACTATCGAGATATTGGTCGTATTGAATATGCTTATGCAACGGATGACGAAGTGCTATCCGCTTTCCAGATGCTTTGCCGCACGGAAGGAATTATACCGGCTCTTGAATCGACTCATGCTCTAGCCTATACGCTCAAACGAGCGCCGCAACTGTCCAAGGACAAGGTTATCGTTATGAACCTGAGTGGACGCGGAGACAAAGATGTTAACCAGGTAGCAAAATTCTTGGGACAAACCGTATGAAGAGCATGACTGGGTTTGGCAGGTCGGAACTAATTGAGGAGGGCGTGACTGTCTCGGTACAGATATCTTCAGTTAACCGGAAAAGTCTGGATATCATGTGCATTCTTCCAAAAGAGTTTCAGCGACTGGAAAGACAAGTTGTCGAAAAAGCGAGGAACCGGATCGGAAGGGGAAGGATACAGTTTTCAATCGAGATTAAGGACGAGCGAAATGAGTCGGCAGGGCTACCGTCCGACGATCAAATCGACGCAGGAATTGCGCGATTGAAGAGAATCACTGAACGCCATGGTGGTTCGATAGAAATAACTCCTCAGGTCGTCGTCGATCTAGCTAGGCTGCTAGAGTCAGAGGCGATTGCCTTGCCGGTGGAAGTCGTGGAGCGGCTATTGATGAAATGCGCGGACGCCGCCTTGGAAGAATTGGTGTCGATGCGTGAAAATGAGGGAACAGTGCTGCGTGAGGACTTAGGAAACCGGTGTATCGTGATGAAGAATACACTGAATGAGGTTGGAAGATTGGCACCGGAGATGGTCAAGAAGCATCGCGAAAATCTGTTGGGCCGTTTGGAACAGGCTGGACTGAAGATCGATGTTGAGGATGAGCGGGTTCTTAGGGAAATTGCCTTGTTTGCAGATCGGTGTGACGTTTCCGAAGAAATTACGCGGCTATACAGCCATTTGGGCCAGTTCTCTGACTTGCTTGATAAAGACGAGCCGGTGGGGCGATCCATAGAATTTCTTATTCAGGAAATTGCCCGGGAGATAAACACGATCGGAGGCAAGTCGAGTTCCATAGATGTTTCCAAATCCGCATTGTCTTTGAAGAACGAACTCGAGCGGATTCGTGAACAAGTAGCTAATGTAGAATAGGGGCTAAATCTTGCCGTCCTGGCCAAGTCGGTGTCCGATTCTGTTATTCGATCAAAATAAAGTCTCCTGAGTCGGCAGTTACGGTACTTCTTTGGAAGGCTCGTCTTTTGGCTGGAGAAAGGAAAACAGGATGTAGAGGCCGACACCAATGGTTATGGCAGAATCGGCGACATTGAAGCTGGGCCAGTACCAGTCCTTAATATGGAAGTCCAGGAAGTCAGTTACGTGCCCTAAACGAAATCGGTCTATGAGATTTCCGATAATTCCGCCTATGATCAAGCCGAAGGCCCATTGAGACTGTGGCAGTATGAGTTGTAGTGAATT